>NZ_JBICUS010000001.1:0-268182 GCF_043198455.1 Spirillospora sp. NPDC048824
CATCACGGTGACCGTGTGCGCGGCCAGTGTCCAGGACCGCGACGGCGCCAAGGGTGCACTGCTGGGCCTGTATCTCACCTCGCCCACCTGCCGGTGAGTGTTCGCCGACGCCGGGTTTGCCGGGCGGCTGCTGGGCTGGGCCGCCGACACCCTGCGCACCACGGTGAGCGTCGTCCGCAAACCCGCAGACCAGAAGGGGTTCGCCGTGCTGCCCCGCAGGTGGGTGGTAGAACGAACCCTGGCCTGGCTCACCGGGCACCGCCGGCTCGCCCGCGACTACGAACGCCACACCTCCACCAGCGAGGCCATGATTCGCTGGGCCGCCATCGGCCTCATGACCCGCCGCCTGGCCCGTGGCGGCCAACCCGCCGTCCGCCAAGGCCCACGCCCCCTCACATACCAATAACAAGATCCTTCTCAAACACGCACTCAGGGCGAGTTCGGCTCCTCGCTACCGACGATGATCTGCTTGACCTTGCGGCGGTCGACGCCGTACTTCTCGGCCAGATGGCGCTGAGAAAGAGGCCGGCCAGGCCCCTGGAGGCTGGCACGATACTCGGCGAGGATGGCCTGCTCTGGCCCCTGCTCCACTGTGGTGCGTTCGGTCCCGGGCTGCTCCAGTACGGTGCGCGGCAGCTCCGGCCCGCTTGCCGGGCGCGGCACCGCGCTGCGGGTGAGGGTCATCAGCAGCTCGAACGAGCCGACCAGGGCCAGGGCGGGCCAGGCGCTGACCAGCGCACCGACGGGGCCGTGTGCGGCGCCGTGTGCCAGGTTGGCGCCTACGGTGGCGCAGATACCCGCAGCCAGGCTCCACCCGGCCAGTGCCGGTATGGGGCGGTGGCGGCGGCTGGCGTCCAGGATCACCATCGACGCCGCCCAGATGAGCCCGTCCACGGTGAAGGGGACCAGCCGCGCCGTCGCGCCGGTTTCGCCGTGGGTGCGGACAAGGTCGAGCATGTGCGCGTAGGAGATGAGCGCGGCGACGGCGGCGACCGCCGCCACCGCCAGCGCCGTGGTTGCTTTGATAAGGCGATCGGTCACCGGCCCGCTTCTCTCGCCGTTGTCTCTGCTCGCTGGTGTGCGGTCGGGCGGGTGAATCCAAGCAGGGTGGAGCGGCGGTAGGACTGGACCTGCACCACCGTGCCGGTGTGCGGCGCGGCGACCATCTTCCCGCCGCCGATGACCAGGCCGACGTGCCCTGGGTTGTTGGTGGAGGTGCCGGGCCCGGAGTTGAAGAACACCAGGTCACCTGGCTGCTCACGGCCGTTGGGGACGTGGGGGCCGTGCCGCCATTGGGCGCCGGATACGCGCGGGATGCTGATCCCGGCGGCGCGGTAGGCGGCGTAGGTGAGTCCGGAACAGTCGAAGGCGCGCGGGCCGGTGGCGCCCCACACGTACGGTTTGCCGAGTTGAGCGCGGGCGTACGCGATCGCTCTCGCGGCGGCCTGGCTGGGAGGCAACGCCGGGAAGCCGCTTGCGCATCCTGCCCCCGCCGCTACCTCGGGCTCGCCAGCCCTGCCTTGGGCGTAGGCGCGGGCTTGCTTCAACACCTTGTCCACGTAGGCGCGCGAGTGGTTGTACTGGAACAGCGCGGCCCGGACTCGCCGGGGAGCGCCGCCGTGCTTGAGGTAGCGGGCGGCGGCGGGTATTGCGTCAGCCGGGTCATAGACGTCCCTGCGGCCGTCCCGGTCACCGTCGACACCGAACGCGGCCCAGGTGCCGGGCAGGAACTGCATGGGCCCGGCGGCCCCGGCAGAGTTGCCGCCCGAGGAGACGCCGGGGCCGGTGCCGCGCCCGTGATCAGACTCGGCTTTCCCGACGGCCGCCAAAATGTGCCAGCCGATCCCGTAGTCCCTGCCGGCTTTGAGGTAGAGGTTCAGGTATGTGGGCGGGATGTCGGCGGTGGACTCGCCAGCAGCGGGCTGGCATGCACCGCTCCCAGTTCCGAATCCTGGGATGACCGCGCCGAGGGCGACGATGAGCACGGCGACCAGACCGAGCAGTGCGGCGGCTGCCCCGATCACCAGTGGCATCAGCCGGTCTCCGATTCGTGCCGTGGGACTGTTCCCCAAAAGGTGGCGAGGTCGGCGAGGCGGAACCGTCGGCTGGTGGTTCCGGCGGGCTGCCACACTCGCCCGGCGGGACCGTCCGGCGAGGTGGCGGGGGTGTGGACGGCGGTGGCGACCGGGATCTCGGGGGTGCCGAGCAGGGCACGGAGGTTGGTTTCCCGGTTCGGGCTGGGGAGCCAGATGAGGACGGGTGTGGTGGTGCCGGTGGCTTCGGCGAGGTCGGCGTAGCCGCCGAGTTTGCGAGTTACGCGGGCGAGGGTTTCGGTGCCGGTGTCGTGTTCGAGGAAGAAGTCCACCGTCCGTGGTGTGCCGTCGGGGCGGGCTTGGGTCCAGCGGCCGAACGCGTCCGGGCGGGCCAGGTCGCCCCAGTGGGCGGCGCAGCGGTGTTCGGACCACCACTGGTCCAGGATGGTGCCGTCGTGGTGGCGGGCGTGGGCGTGCAGGTGGACGAAGAAGTCGTTGACGCCGATCTGGTGGCCGAGGCGGGGCGAGACGGCGATGCTGGTGGCGGTGTCCTGCCGGTACCCGAATGCGCTCACCGTCTGTCCGTGCTCGACGGCTAGGACGTGCGCTCCGGCTGGGCCGAGGACCCAGTGCCAGGGCCGGGAGCCGACCGGGGTCCAGGGCCGGAACCGCAGCAGGGTGTGCAGGCGGTGGAGCCGGTTGAGGCGTTGCCGGGCTCGTTCGGGGCTGGGGAACAACAGAGCGGTGAGCTGACCGGTGGTCAGGACTCGGTGTTCCCAGACCAGAGCGAGCAGTGTCCGGTCGCGGGCGGTGAGCCGGTAAGCGACCTCCGCCACCAACTCCGGCGTCATCCGCGGCGGCCGCACCTGCACCCCGCGCAGACGGGTCGCGCTCTTGTATCGCGTCATCGCGCATCCTCTCCCTCGGCCGGTGCGGCTTGTCCGGCTGGTTCGGGCCCCGCACCGGGCTCGGCGGGTGCCGGGTGTTCGGTGTCGAGGGTGCGGAGCCCGACGGCGGGGATGAGGCGTTTGCCCCGCCCGGCCACGAACTGCTCACGCGAGGCGCGCCGGACGGCTGCGGCGCGGCCGGAGATCGCGTCGGGGAGAGGGCGGGTGCGGAAGGTAAACGGCGGGGTCGGGGCGTTGCCGTCCATCAGGCGGGCGGCGGCTTGGTAGGCGCCAAGGTGGGACAGGTCGTGTGGGGCGAGCAAGGGTGCAGTGTGGCGGGCGAGGTCGGTGGCGTCTTCGGGTGAGGCCGCGAAGTAGATCTTGTTGCGGGCGTCGGCGGACACCGCGTCGCGCAGGTCCCTTGGGAGTTGGGATAGGTGCTGGTGGGCCAGGGTGAGGCTGAACCGGTAGGCGCGGGCCTCGGCGAGGATGTCGGAGATGGAGCCGGGCAGGTTGAGGAAGTTGTGCGCCTCGTCGATGTAGGCGGACGCGTCCCGCCGGTCGCCCTCGTGCTGGGTGGCGCGTGGGGTGATGGCCTGCCAGGTGTGGGCCAGAAGCAGCGACCCGAACAGGCGGACGGCGTCCTCGCCGAGCACGCCTTTGGGGAGGCGGGCCAGGATGAGTCCGCCGCTGCCGAGCATGCCGCCCAGGTCGAGGGTGGAGGCGCCGCCGGACAGGGTGTCGCGGACGAACGGCCGCAAGAGTACGGCACGGAGTTTGTTCATCACCGGGCTGATCACCGACGCGCGGGCCGCTGGGGTGAGTTCGTCGTAGGACGCCCAGAACCCTTGCAGGAGCTCGTCGGTGAGGCGGCTGGTAACCCGGGTGCGGTAGGCGGTGTCGACCAGCAGCCGGGGGATATCGGCCAGGGTCGCGCGGGCCCCGTTGACCCGCGTCAATGTCAGGCACGCCGAGCGGAGCAGGTCGTCCAGGCGGGGTCCCCAGGAGGAAGAGAAGCAGCGGCGGAAGGTGGTGACGATCGACTCGGCGGCGAACGCCGGATCGCCCCCGGCCAGCACGTTGAGGCAGGGCGGGCGGCCACGGTCGGCGGGATCGAACACCACCGTCTTCCCAACCGCCCGCTCGGGAAGCCGGTCCAGCACATCGGCGACAAGGTCGCCCTTGGGGTCGATGACCAGCGCGCCACGCCCCGCCTCGGCGTCGGACAAGATCAGGTTGGCCAGGAAGGTCGACTTGCCGACCCCGGTCTGCCCGAGCACGTGCAAGTGCTGGCGTGCGCCGGCGACCGTCAGCCCGACCGGCCGCGGCGCCCCCGCCTCGGAATCCCCGAGCACCCGGACACCGGGACCGGAGACCGGGACGGCCGGGGACGGGGCGATCGGGCGGGCCCCGGCGCGGGTGACGCCGGGCGCGGCCAGGTCATACGGCAGGTGCGCGAGCGCCGCCAACTCCGGCACCGACAGCAGGAAGCCGCGGTACAGGCGGCGGGACTCCAACCGGGTAGCCGGGTTTGGTAGGCGCCGTCGGCGTAGGTGCTGGTGGCCGGAGGTGAACAGCGCGAACGTGGAGGCGGTCTCGTGCGCGTGCGCGCGTAGCCACCCGGCGGCGGCTTGGTCGGGGTGGCGGGTGGAGACGCCGTAGCGGATCTGGACCTCAAAGCGCGGGCTGGCGGCTTTGCTGAGGATGGCGCGGATCTGTTCGGCGTGTTCGGGGTGCTGGCGGGTGAGTTCGATAGGGCTGGGGTGTGCGGACATGCCGGGCGTGAGCAGGTCGAACATGTGGCTTTGGGGTGCGGTGGAGCGGGCTCCACGCAGCGCGGACGCGGCCCGGTACGCGCGGCGCAGGCGCCGCCCGGTCGCCGGACGGGCAAGGATTTGCACGGCCAGGTGTTCGCCGTCGGCGAGGCCGGATGCGGCCCCGAGTAGTCCGCGTAGCGGGTCGGTGTCGTGGTCGTGCGCGAGCGGGTAGTGCTCGGAACGGCCCGGCACGAGCCGCCCTCCCGCAGCGTGCGGCTGGTCGGGGGCGAGAGGGAGCGGCGGTCCGGCCGGGCGGGTACTGAGGGTGGCGCCGGGCCAGGCTGAGCGGACCGTTTTCTCCACCAGCCCGGGCGGGACCGTTCCAGGGACCCAGATCTGGAAGCGGACGCCGTTGTGGTCGGCGAGGTATTCGAACGCCAGGTGGGGCTGCCCGTAGATGGCGCGTTTCCAGGCGGGCAGGGTGAGGCCGATCAAGCGTGCCCACCAGGCGGCGGCGCTGCCGGCTTCGACCTTGGGCGGCACCGCGATCTCGATGACCCGCGCGCCGGGCACGAGCCGAGCGTTCCGCCACCGCCACACTCCCCACCGGGCCGCCGCCCACACGGCCGCACCACCCAGGACACCCGCCGTGGCGGCGGACCCGTAGTGGGTGACCAGCTCAACGAGCCGCTGCGGAGAGCGCGATATTTCCGTAATGAGGTCGTACAGGCCATCGGCGTTGTCGAGTGCCGTGGTCCAGTGGTTCATCGCGGGTCGTCCTCCGTCGCGGCAGCGGTCGCATGGTTGTCGTGGTCGTGGAGTGCGGCGAGTTCGGCGGGGTCGGTGGTGGTGAGGCGGTGTTCGTGGCCGCTGGCGATGGCGGTGAACGCGGCCCGGTCCGACCCGGTCGCGGACCCGCACAGCAGCCCTTGGCCGCGGTCGGCGGTGAGCAGGAACGCCTTCTCGCCGTCCGTGAGGTCGAATGCGGCCCCGATCTGGTCGATGGCCTGGGGTGCTTGGCGGAGCAGGATCTGGGTGGCGGAGTTGGCGATGACCGCCTGCCCGAGATCGGAACCGAGGAGATCAGCGGCGTCCTGGGTGACGACCGCGAGCCCGGCCCAGTGTTTGCGGGCGGATTTGGCAAGCCGATACAGGAACCGGGCGCCTTCGTCCTCCCGCATCAACGTCCACGCCTCATCCACCACGACCAGCCGGCGGCACCGGTCGGACGGGTCGGCGACTTGCCGCCAGATCGCGTCCAGCGCGAGGAGCATCCCGACGGTGCGGGTCTCCTCGGGCAGGTCCCGCAGCGAGAACACCACCAGGTGCCCGTCCGGGCGGGTGGTGGTCGGCCCGGCGAACAGGCCCCGGTAGGAACCGTTCACATACGGCGCCAGCCGCGCCGATAGGTCAGCAGCCTCGGCGGCGCCGTCCTGTCCAGCACGGTCGAGTTCGGTGGCAAGGTCGGCCAGCAGCGGGGCCCGGCGTTTCCAGGTCCGCGGATCAGAGGTGATCCCGCACGCCTTGTAGGCGGCCAGCACGGCCCGGTCCAGTACCGCCCGCGCCGCCGGGGTCAGCGGTTCGCCGAGCATCGCCCCGATCAGCGTATGGACGAACAGCGCCCGCCGGATCAGGGTGTCCTCACCCTGCCCTTCGGGCAGGTCGAAGGGGTTGAAGCACACGCCGGGCGCGCCGAGTGCGATGTGGGTGCCGCCGACCGCACCGGCCAGGCGCCGGTATTCGTCTTCGGGGTCGATGACGGCGACATGGACGCCTTGGTATAGCAGGCGGAGGGTTTCGAGTTTGGTGAAGTAGGACTTGCCGGCCCCCGAGCGGGCGATGGTGACCGAGTTGTAGTTGTCCTGGGCGAAGCGGTCCCACACCACCACCCCCGAGGAGTAGGCGTTGAGCCCGTAAAGAACCGGGGTGTCACCGAGCTGGGGTTGCAGGTCGGGCGAGGTGAACGGGAACGCCGCGGCGAGGGCGGCGGTGTCGAACACCCGCCGTGCCTTCACGCTGTCGTGGGCGACCGGCAGGGTGGTGGTCCAGCCTTGCAGAGAGCGGAAGGTGGTGGGCTGGACGTCCAGCAGCAGCGACGCCGCCAGCGCCCGCACCCGCTGCACCTCCGCCTCCAACTCCACATCATCGACGGTGTGGACGGTCAGGTAGAGCCCGACGCGGAACAGCCGGCCGTGCCCGCGGGCGAGCGAGGCGGCGAGTTCGGCTGCGTCGTCGGCGGCGGCCTCGGCGGCGAAGTCGGCCAGCCTGCCGTGCTGGGCGTTGGCGCGGGACGCCGATTCCAGCCGGGCGAGTTGGCGGCGCAGCCGCTGCGCCGCGACCAGCGGCGGCACCGGCTCCACGTGCAGGGAGACGTCGAGACGGCCGGGGTAGGTCAGCAGCGGTTCCAGCCAGCCCGCGCCGACCTCGCGCGGGTACCCGGTGACCGCGAACGAGGCGCACATCCCGCCCGGCAGTTCCAGCGAGCGTGGGTTCACCCGGACTGCCGACGGCCCGAACATGCCCGACAAATCGCCATCGGTCTCTTCGTCTTGGCCCGAGGAGCGGACTGCTCGAAGATGCTCGGCGAGGCGGCCCATCACGACTTCCGCCCAGCGGTGATCAGCTCATCCGGCGCAGCGTTATCCACAGGCCGGGGCTCACCTGGGGACAACGACTCGGCCAGCGCCGCGACGCAGGACCCGCTGTCCAGCACCTCGGCCGCCACCCCTAGCGTGGCCAGCGACTGCACGGCCTCGGCGGCCCGCCGCAACACCACCTCGGCCCCCGCGTCCCGGCCGATCCGCTGACGCCTACCCTTGCCCCAAGGTGATGAGGCGGAGCTCGTTGGGGTGTTGGTGAACACGATGAGGACGTGCCGGACGAGTAGACCGTGGGCGGAGCCGATCTCGTACAGGAATGCGGCATGTTCGCCTGCCGCCTGCTCCAGCGCCGGATCGGGCAGGGCGGGTGCTTGTGCTTGTGCGGTGATGTGGTCGGCCAGGCCCGTCAGGTCGACCGGGCGGGCTTGGACCAGGATCTGCACGGGGGTGTCCAGGGAGTTGAGCCACCGCCCGAACCCGGCGACCAGGCTCGCCTGCTCACCCGGCGTGCGCAGCCCGAACGCCACCGTCCCGGCCCGCACGATTCCGGCCACACCACCGCCGGCCAGTTCCATGGCGCCGTCCTGGCGGACGGCGCGGACCGGGAGCCGCAGCGGTGCGGGCAGCCGCCCACGCATCCGGCACCACGACGGCGGCGCCTGCACCGGCCCCTGCGTGGTGACTCGGGTTCTCGGTGTGCGCAGGTGGGTGAGGGCGGTGACAAGGTAACGGTCCAGGCTCATCCCGTCCCGGCGGGCAACCGCCAGCACGATCCCGCCCGCCGCGACCGGTATCACCACCGCGACCAGGACCGGGAACGGCACCACGGCCTGGAAGGTGAGCAGCACCCACAACACGACGGCGGCGGTGCCGCCCAGGATGGCCAACTGCCGGGCGGTGAGCCCGTAGAGGATCTTGTCGGGCTGGTCGACGTCGGCTGGGATCTTCACACTCATCGGCTGCTCATGCGGGCGGCTGTTCACGTGCGCCTCCTGGTTTTGGGTGGGTCGGTCCACAAGGTCAGCTGCCGTTGCGGCACCGGCCGCCGCGGCATCCCGGGAAACATCAGCTGCCGCGACCGCACCCGCGGGCGCCCGGCAGGAGTGGCTGGTGCGGCGGGACGCGGGACGCGGGTCGCGGGGATCGGCAACGCCAACTGCACCGGCCGCCTCCTTCCCGGCCCAGCGGGTACGGACGGGATCGGGAGCGTGAGTTGCATCGGACGTCCACCTCCTGAATGAGGGCCGGTCCCGGGACCGCCAGAGGCACCAGGTGATGGCGGTTCCGCAGGCGGTGGCCCTGCGGGAAGCGCCAGCGGCGGACGCGGCGGCCCGGGCAACTCCGGCCGCCTCGGCGGCACCGGCGGTACCGGCGGCGCGGGCGGAGGTGGAGGCGGGTTCCTAAGTCGCGCGGGTGCGGCGACGCGGCGCCGGTTGCCGAGCAGGGCGCCCAGGCCCCGATAGAGGATCAGGCTCTTGAGCAGGCCGCCCAGCGCCCGCGGCTGTGCGGGACGCCAGATGGTGCGTGCGACCCAGGACGGGATCCGCAACATCACCCACAGCAGGCAGGCCGCCAGCAGCAGATCGGTGACATCGTTGTGCGATGGCATGCCCATCAGGTGGTCGCGGGTGTCGTCGGTCTCGGTGAACATCAACCGGAACGCCGTCGCCAGCACCAGCGACTGGCACACCTGGATCGCCAGGATCCCGCTGATCCCGCGCCACCACAGCCGCGCCAGCCCATCGGTCATGGGCAGGGCGTGGAACATCAGCGCCAGCGGAGCCGCCGCGATCAGCACAATCGTCAGCGCCAGCCGGATCACGTAGATGAACGCCACGCCCAGCGCCAGCACCACCACACCCAGCCCGACCATCGCGGTGAACGGCTGCCCCGGCACCAGGCTCGCGGCCACGAACCCGGCCACCACATCGGCGACCACACTCGGATCGATCGGCTCGGCCCCGGCCTCTAGGAACGCGCCGGCGAGCCCGTTGGCGAAACCGATCCCGTACCCGATGAGGATCAGGCTGAGATTGGAGGCCAGGAACGCCCCCACGATCCGGACGGCCAACTGCCCGGGGGTGAGTTCGGCGCCGGGCAGGCTGTGCCCGGCCATCAGCCACACCCCACCGGCCGTGATGAGCAGCACGTAGCAGGTGTTGGCGATCGCCTGCGACACACCCCAGAGATCACGCGCCCGCGCCATCTCCGGCGAATCCACCTCCGGAGTGCCCAGCACCGTGTCATGCAACACACCGAAGATCGGCTTGGCCGCAGACGACACCAGATCGGCGAACCAGCCGTTCACCGCCTCCTTGGCCTTACAACTCACATCCGCGAACCCACACCCCTCCTCTTCTCCCTCACCGCCCGTGCCCTGCCCGCCAGGGTCCGCCGGTGTAGGCGATGGCCCCGGAGACGGAGACGGAGACGGTGGCGACGTCGGCGTTGGCAAGGGCGGTGCGGGAGAGGTCGGCGGCGAACCCGGTGGAGTCTGAACAGGCGCTCCAGGAGACGGACTCGGCGGCGGATCGGCTGCAGCCCTCACTGGCTGTGCCACCATCCACAGCCAAGCCCCGGCTACCACCGCCACGAGTACGGCGACCCTGGTCGCAGTGGCTGGGGGCGACCCGAAGCCAGCCGACTGGGGTGGTGGCCGGCGCAGGACGGTCGCGCGTGTCACGAGGGCTCGCCCACGATGCTCTGCAGCAGCTTGACCAGCACCGGCGCCAGAACTGCGACCGAATAGCCGATCGCTGCGTACCGCAGCGTCTTCTTGGCCGCCTCCACCTCACCCGGGTCGCCGCCGGCCAGGATGTAGCGGACCCCGCCGATCGTGGCGAACAACGTCGCCAACCCAACCAGCAGACCCACGATCACGTTCCGCAGGTTGGTGATCACCTCCTTCAACGACGCCGCAGCGGCCAGGCTCGTGCTGGCCTCGGCGACGCCGGGCACCAGCAGCGCCGTGGCCACGCATCCGGCCGTCCACAGCAGGGACGCGGTGACCAGCCGGGCCCGGCTGGGGCGCCGTGGTTTCGCTCGGGTCGCGGTGGCCACCGAGTTGGTGGCGGGCTGGTTGTTCTCCGGACGCCGTGCGCGGCGGGCGCCTTGGCGTGGGCGGTTGCGAGTGTGCATGGCAGCGTCTCCGAAACATTCAGGACGAGTACGGGCTGCCAGGCGAGACCACCGGCGACGGCACAGCCGGGGCTGTGGATGTCCTCCTTGGAAGGGCACGAGGTGACGGGATGGATGCGGCGGGGACCGGGTTCTAGCCGTCCGCCCTGACCGCACCGTTCACCGGTGATCTCGACAGGCACCCCTGAAGCACCGCGACACCGCCCCGAATTCACCCGCCACCCGGTAGCCATTACCGGAACTTGAACCGCGCCACCCACTGGTTTCCGACCTCAGACGGACGCTCAGCGCCCACCAGACCGCGTATCGCGTGCATCCGTAGTGGCCTGCGCGTGGAGCCGTCAGGTAACGAGTCGGGCAGGCGGGCTTGACCAAAACATGAAACGAGCCTGGGGTGAAGATCGGGCCGGGTGGCGGTGCTTCATCGGTGCACGGGGATCGGGTGGCCGTCTCGGGTCACCCAGCACATGAACCACACACCGTCCAACTCCAACCACACACCCACCGGCCCTGGCGCCGGCCCGACCGCGACCCGCCGGATGGTGCCGCTGACCGTCTGGCTGTGCTCCGACACCAGCACCGACACCGACAGCGCCGTCAGTGCCTCCGGAACCGGCGCCGGAGCCAGAGACCGTTTTCAAGCTGCCGCTCCGGCGAGGCAGGTCTGCCTGCGGCACCGGCAGCCGATCGGCAGGGAACTGGCCCGGCATCTGATCGACACCTGCACCCGCGAAGGCGACATCGTCGCCGAAGGATTCACCACCAGCGAAGCCACCCTGGTCGCCGCCGCCGACCTGGACCGCCGCGGTATCGCGCTGGTCCCGCACTTCCCACTCGCCCAGCACATCGGCGCCCGCCTGCGCGCCACCCTGCCCGAAGAGCAGCTGACGCGGGTGGAGATGCGGCCTGCCCGTCCCGACCAGATGGCCCGCGGTCTGGCCGACCACCTCGGCGACGTTGCACTGGTCACCGCCGCACCACCGCCTTACGAGACCGGCGGCCACCACCCCAGACGAGTCGGGGAACGCGGCTGCCCCGCGTGCCGGGCGGACCTGTGGATGCTCACCAGCCAGCAACTCGGGCTGTTCCTGGCGTCAGCGTGGAAGGTGCTGCGGCCCGGTGGCGTCCTGGCGATCACCACCACCGCCCGCCACCACGCCGGACGCCTCATCGACCCCGCACCCCGCATCATCCGCCAAGCCCAGAGCCTGGGGTTCCGCTACGCCCAGCACGTCATCGCACTGCGAGTGCCGGTCGACGGGGATGCCCTGGTCGTCCAGGCCGGCCCGGCTGACCTCGCCGAACTCCGCGACACCCGATCCCGTGCGCTGCCGCCCGTCAGCCTCCATGCCGATGTGATCTTGTTCAGCAAGCCGCAGGACCAACGAGGCGGAGGCGCCCGATGAACCAGGACACCTCCACCACATCGGCTCTGGCATCGGTTCTGGCGACCGGGCAGCAGCCGTCCCGGCTACAGCGCCAGGGACGATACACGCCCGAGTCGATGCGGCATCCCGGCAAGATGCTGCCCGCAATCGCCGCCACCGTCATCAAAGCGTTCACCCGCGCCGGCGACCTGGTCATCGACCCGCTGTGCGGAATCGGCACCACCTTGGTCGAGGCCATTCACCTCGGCCGTGACGCCGCCGGGGTGGAGTACGAGCCCGACTTCGTCCACCTCACCCTGGGCAACCTGCTGCACGCCCACAATCAGGGAGCCACCGGCACGCCTCAGCTGGCCTGCGGCGATGCCCGCAACATCGCCACCATCTACCAGGCCCTGCACGGGAAAGCGGCGCTGGTGCTCACCTCACCACCCTACGGATCCCACACCCACGGGCACATCCGCTCCGGACGCGACAACGGCGGCGGAAAGATCGTCAAACGCAACCACCGCTACTCCACCGACCGTGGCAACCTCGCCCACCAGCCCCTACCCGGCCTCATGGACGGCTTCGGCCGCATCCTGGCCGCCAGCGCCACCCTGCTCCAGCCGGGTGGGGTGATCGCCGTGACCATCCGCCCCATCCGCGTCAAAGGCGAGTTGATCGACCTGCCCGGCCAGGTCATCGACACCGCCCACCAGCACGGTCTGGTCCTTGTTGGCCGTCACGTCGCCCTACTCGCCGGGCTCCGCGACGGCGGCCTGGTCAACAGGGCCTCCTTCTTCCAGATGCTCGAAACCCGCCGCGCCCGCGAACGAGGCATCCCCGCCTGCGCCACCGCCCACGAAGATCTCCTGCTTTTCCTGCCTGCCGCGATGCTTGGAGGTCGCTCATGAGCACGGGCTCCAAGCCCCGGAACCAGGACCGAGTTCTGGAAATGCTGGCCTGGCTCCAACGCGGCGTATGCGGCCGATGCGGGCGTGCCTGCTTCGCAAGCCGCCGGCACGCCCGCCACGCTGCCCGGATCGCCACCCCGGATACACGCTTTGCGCGTACAGATGCGGGGATGCCTGGCATTTGACGACACCCACCGGCCGTCCGCAGCACATCGCTCCGCCCGTCACCGTCCCACCAACATATGGCCGTCCCAAGGTCAGCCTTGACCTGCGTGGACAAGGCGAGCGTCCATGTCAGGTGCGCCGTTCGCCCCGGCGTAAGCGCAGGACGCGGCAGCGCCAGGAAGTCCCCGACGCGTCCTGGCTGAAGGGCAGTCGGTGACTCGGAAGGACGAACGACAGGTCCCGGCCGCGCCGGACGAGATGCATGAGCTCGTCCCCGGCGCGGCCGGGGACCCGCCGGAGTTCGTCTGGACCGTCGTCACCATCGACGGTGCAGCAGGCGAACGGCTACAGGACGCGCAGGCACGTGCGATCAAGGAGGTACTTCGGTGGGCGCGAACCCAGCACCGATCCCGCTCGAATCCCTAGGTATCGGCAGCGGCAGAGGAGCCGGCAGCAGAGGGAGACTGACCGGTCCAGGGGGACGCCACCGGCCGCCGGGGCCACTCCGCCTCGCGTTCCTCGGGCGGACCTCCACTGAGGATCAGCAAGACCCGACGTTGTCGATCCCCCGGCAGCTCAACAGTTGCCGGGTGGCTCTGCCGAGCCAGGCTGCCATCGTCGTGCACTTCTACGACATCGAATCCGGCCGCAAAGACCTGGCTGCGCGTGGACGAGGTCGCGGACATGAACGGTTCGCCATCTCCGTTCCCCGTGAGGGTGGCATCCAAGATCTCCTAGCCGAGGCGTCGCTGCCCGATCGGCGCTTCGACGCCGTGATCTGCGAATCGATCGAGCGCATCGCACGGCGCACCTACATCGGCACGCAGATCGAGAACCAACTCGAAGAAGTCGGCGTTCCACTCCTGGCCTCCGACGAACCGATCACCCTGGACGGCAGCAGACGCGCCACCCAAGTGCTGACCCGCCGGGTGAAGCAGGGCGTGGCGGAGTGGTACGTCCTGGAGTTGCTGGAGAAGTCGTGGGGCGGCTTCGAGGTCCATACCGAGCAGGGCTTCAACGTCGGCAAACCGCCCTACGGCTACGTCGGCCTGAAGATTCCGCACCCTGTAGCCGCACGGCGCGCCGAAGGAGCCTCGAAGCACAAGCTCACACCAGATCCGGTCTGCGGCCCGGTGGTCACGCACATCTTCGCGCTCCGGATCGGCGAACGCCTGGGCTACAAGGCACTCGCTAGCCGCCTCAACTTGGACCTCGACCGATTTCCACCTCCCACCCCGGTCAGCCTCACCCGCGCGGTAGGGCGCTGGACCGCCTCATCCGTCAGAGAGATCATCAAGAACCCGAAGTACACGGGCTACATGGTGTGGAACCGACGCGCTACCAAGACCGCCGGTGGGCGGATCAACCCACCGCAGACGTGGGTCTGGTCGGCCGCTCCGACCCACGAGCCGCTCGTCACCAAGGAGGATTTCGTCGCGGCCCAGCAGGTGTCCGAAAGGCGGGAGCGTTCCAGGAGTACGAGCGACACCAACACCGCGCATCCGTTCACCAAGCGCTCTTACCGTCTGCGCTCACACGTGGTCTGCAACGAGTGCAGCCGACGAGCACGAGGCAAGTTTCTGCGAGGCACGGTCTACTACGTCTGTGAGCCAGCCAGGGGCTACGTGCCCGCAGGGCATCCAAAGAGCTACTGGATCCGGGAAGACCAGCTCATCACCGGAATCGGAGACTTCTTCACCAACCACATCTTCGGCCCCAACCGCCGCGCCTACGTCGGCACGGTGCTGTCCTCCGCGGAAGAACGAGCCGTGCGAGAGCATCAGGAGCGTCTCGAGGCCACCCGCCGCACCATCGAGGACCTCGACAGGCGTCGCCTTCGTCTTGTCCGCAATCTCGAACTGAGCGACGACCCAGAGGAAGCCCTGATGCGTGACATCCGGGCACGTTCCGCAGAGCTCAACGGTGAACTCACTGCCAAACGATCAGAGCTGGCCGAGCTGGAACGCACACGTCCTCCGGAGGCACGGCCCGAACTCCTGGACCTGCTCCCCGAGGGGCCCATCAACTTCGAAGCGATCCCGGAAAGCCTCCAGCAAGCCCTATTCAAGGCATTCAACCTGGAGCTCCGCTGCAACCGGACGACCAACCGCGTCCACTGCCAGGTGACGATCGCTGGGCCGGTGATCCCGATCCAGCAGCAAGCCGTCCAGGCCGCGCTAGATTCCGCGACCGCACCCGTACCGGCCACCAGCGACGGCGACCCGCACCTATCTGTGGCGTACCCCCTACCGGATTCGAACCGGCGCTACCGCCTTGAAAGGGCGGCGTCCTAGGCCGCTAGACGAAGGGGGCCCGGATGTGGCGAGGTTGGCTGCCACGCGACTCGGCCAAGTGTAGAGGACGGGACGGGGCGGCGTGCAAACGGTTACTCGGGATCGGGGGAGCGGGTGGGGGATTCGCTGCTGGTGGGGGTCGGGCTGCGGGACGGCCAGTCGGACGGGAACTCCGACGGGAACGGGGAGGACGGGGACGGGGGCGGGGACGAGGCGGGCGGCTGCGGGCTGATGGGGCGGTCGGGGGCGGGTTCCAGGTGGCGTTCGATGTGGGCGGAGGTGAGGCCGAGGCCGCCGAGGCGCAGGTCGTCCCAGCCCTGGAGGCGGTGGGTGGCGCGGCTGAAGTACAGGACGGACAGTTCGATGGGGGTCGGCTCCTCGTGTTCGAGGCCGCGGAGGCCGGCGCCGCCGGTGGACCCCTGGACGAACAGGCGGGTGCCTGTGGGCAGGAGCTTGGTGGAGCGGGCGTGGGCGTGGCCGCCGAGGATGAGGGGGGTCAGGCCGGTGAAGGCCTCGCCCTCGGTGGGGTCGTGGGTGACGACGAGGTCGGGGGTGGTGCCGGCGGCGCGGAGCCCGTTCGCGAGGCGGAGGCCCTCGGCGCGGATCGCGTCGGCGCCGGTGAAGTCGTCGCGGGTGCTCTTGTCGGGGGTGAAGCGGGGGTCGCCGACGCCGTAGATGCGCAGGCCCTCGACCTCCTGGGTCTTGCCGTTCAGGACGACGGCGTTCTCCTGGTCGGCGACGGCCTCCTCGGTGCCCACCGAGTCGTGGTTGCCGCGGACGTAGACGTAGGGGACCTTCAGGTTGGAGATCTCGTCGGCGAACTTGTCCTCGGCTTCGCTGCCGTGGTCCATGAGGTCGCCGGTGTCGACGATGATGTCGACCTTGAACTGGGTGGTGACGGACTTGATCACGTTCCAGGCGGCGGGGTTGAGGTGGATGTCGGAGACGTGCAGGACGCGGATGGTGGACGGGTCCGGCTCGTAGGTCGGGAGGGTCGAGGTGGTCGCGTACAGCTCGGAGACGTTGCCGACGAGGCGGGCGAGCTGGGCGCGGTACTCGGAGAAGCGCTGGACGATGCTGCGGGCGTCGCCGACGATCTGGGGGGCGTTGGCGAGCAGGCCGGTGTAGCGGGGTTCGGCGATGGACTGGGGGTTGAACGTCGCCCAGGTCAAGATGGTGACGGCGACGAGGCCCAGCGCGGTGGACGTCATGCCGAGGATGGCGTGCCGCCAGGACCGGAAGAGGGCCAGGCCGGCGATGAAGCCGGTGGCGAGGGCGATGAGGGCGGCGCGGACGAGGAGGTCGACGACGCCGTCGCGGATCTGGTCGGCGATCCGGTCGGCGAGGCGGTCGATCTCGGTGTCGTTCTCGATCAGCTTCTGGGCCTGCTCGGGGCGCACGTCCTTGAGGCTCGCCTCCAGTGACACCGGGCCCCAGTGGGTGTCGAGCTGGAGGGAGCCGAGCGGCGGCAGTTCCAGGTTCGTCCCGCCGTGCAGGGACGGGTGGAGGCTGAGCTGGACGTCGGTGGGCCCGACGGGGGTCACGGTGCGTCCGCCGAGGAGGAGGCCGACGTAACCGGCGCCCAGGCCGACGACCACGACGAGGAGGAGCCGGGACGCGCGGCCGGTGACGACCGGGCGGACGCGGCGGGTGACCGGGGACCAGAATGCCCGGACGCGGGCGCCGGCCGCCGCGGCGCGGGCTCTGGCGGGGGCGGAGCGGTCGAGGAGGTGGCGGGGGATTCTCAGGAAGCGGGAGACGCTGAGACGCAGGATCGCGAGGGTGCCGGCCAGCGCGGCGCGAACCTTGGGCACGTGTTCCCCTTCTGTCGAGCAGAATGGCCAGTGTGATCGAGTTGTCGCGTGACGCGTTCGAGGACCTGGTGGGCGAGGCCCTCGACACGATTCCACCCGAGTTGACCGCCCGCATGCGCAACGTCGTCATCGTCGTCGAGGACGATGCGCCTGAACGCGGACTTCTCGGCCTGTACCAAGGCGTACCCCTCACTGAGCGCGGCGACTGGTACGGCGCCGTCCTTCCCGATCACATTTCGATCTACCGCAATGAGATTCTCGAAATTTGTGACACCCCGGACGACGTGGTGGAAGAGGTTCGGATCACCGTGGTGCATGAGATCGCTCACCATTTCGGGATCGATGACCGGAGGCTACACGAACTCGGATACTGAGCCGGTGAATTGCGCACTGTAGGTCACACAACTGCCACGCAGCGTGAGTTAATGGAAGGGTCGCCCAACACCGGGCGGGCTGAACTGGAGCGTGCGTGGCGGGAAGGCAGACCGGGCGGCATCGTCGTCCCCCGGAGCAGCAGGCGACCTACCGCGAGGTGTTCGCGGTCGGTGAGTTCCGTGCCCTGTGGCTGGCGCAGGCGCTGTCGTTCATCGGAGACCAGCTGGCACAGGTCGCCCTGGCCGTCCTCGTGTACGACCACACCAGGTCGGCGCTGCTGACCGCGCTGGTGTACGCGCTGACGTACATTCCGCCGATCGTGGGCGGGCCTGTGCTCTCCGGGCTGGCCGACCTGTTCCCCCGCCGCACCGTCATGGTCGTCTGCGATGTGGTGCGGGCGGGGCTCGTGACGTTCATGGCGCTGGTGCCGATGCCGGTCGCCGCGCTGTCGGTCCTGGTGTTCTTGACGGTCCTGTTCGGCACCCCGTTCTCCGCGGCCCGCGCCGCGACCCTCCCGGACGTGCTGGAGGGCGACCGGTTCGTGGCGGGGACGGCGATCAACAACATCACCCACCAGGGCACGCAGATGCTCGGGTTCCTGGCGGGCGGCGCGGTCGTCGCCGTCGTCGGGACGCATGAGGCGCTCGCCCTGGACGCGCTGACGTTCGGCGCCTCGGCCGTCATCCTGATCGGCGGGCTGCGGCGGAGGGCGGCGCCCAAGCGGCGGCGCGGGGGCGACTCGCTCGGCCTGTGGCGCGGCACGCGGGACGGTGCGCGGCTCGTGTTCGGCGACCCGGTGCTGAGGTCGCTGGTGCTGTTCGCGTGGCTGTGCGCGTTCTACGTGATCCCGGAGGGGCTCGCCGCGCCGTATGCGGCGACGTTCGGCGGCGGCGCGGTCACGGTGGGCCTGCTGCTGTCGGCGATGCCGACGGGGATGGTCGTGGGCGCGCTGCTGTTCAGCCGGTTCGTCCGCCCCACGAACCGGCTGCGCGCGATGGGGTGGATGTCGATGCTCGCGTGCCTGCCGCTGATCGGGGCGGGCCTGCACCCGCCGCTGTGGGGCGTCGTCGTGCTGTGGGCGCTGTCGGGCGTCGGCAGCGCCTACCAGCTCGCCGCCAACGCGGCGTTCGTGACCGCGGTGCCGGCGGCGGGACGCGGGCAGGCGTTCGGTCTCGCCCAGTCCGGCATCCTCGCCGGGCAGGGCGCAGGCATCCTCGTCGGCGGCGCCATGGCGCAGGTCCTCGGGCCGGAGACGGTGGTGGCGCTCGCGGGCGTGGTCGGCCTGTCGGCCGCGGCGATGCTCACGCTCGTGTGGAACCGGCTCCGCGGCGGTGTCATCGGCGGCGTCCGGGAGCGCGCCGAGCCCGTCGTCGTCGCCGCGTCCCACGCGGGCGGCGACGACCTGCACGGCGGCGTCAGCCGCTCGGCGTCCGCCTCCTAGGCGCCCGCGATCGAGGGCGCCCGGCCTCCACCGCTCGGGCCGCGTCCTAGGCGTTCGTGCGGTTCTTGTTCTTGTTGACCGCGTCCTTGGACTTCTGGACGGCGTCCTGGATGGTCGGGGAGTCGCTCGCCTTCTTGAACCAGTCCTCGGCGAGCGACTTCGGCGCGCCCTCCTCGGGGATGATCACCCAGGCGATGGCGTACAGCGCGATCCCGGCGCCGCCGAACAGGGTGAAGACGGCGAGTCCGAGCCTGATGATGTTGGCGTCGACGCCGAGGTACTGCGCGGCGCCCGAGCAGACGCCGGCGAGGATCCGGCCGTCGCGCGTGCGTCGCAGCTTCTTGTCGGTGCTTTCCGGGGTTCCGGTGGTGTTCTTCTCCATGTCCATGCCTCGATCATGCCCATCGGCGGGCGACTCTTACATCCGGATTCGCCCTGATCGATCCCTGAGTGAACCCCTGCCCGGTCCCAGTGCCGTCCCCGACGTACCCTCATGGGCGGAACCGCCCCGCAGGAGGAGGCCGACATGGACGTGCTGCGCGTCGACGACCAGCTCACCGACGAGGAACGGATGGTCCGCGACACCGTGCGCGCCTTCGTGGCGGAACGGGTCGCGCCCCGGGTGGCCGGCTGGTTCGAGGACGGCACGTTCCCCGTCCGGGAGCTGGCCCCCGAGCTGGGCAGGCTCGGGCTGCTCGGCATGCACCTGAAGGGCCACGGCTGCGCCGGGATGAGCGCAGTCGCGTACGGGGTGGCGTGCCGCGAACTGGAGGCCGCCGACTCGGGGCTGCGCAGCTTCGTCTCCGTCCAGGGGTCCCTGGCGATGGCGGCGATCCACAAGTACGGGTCGGAGGAGCAGAAGGGCGAGTGGCTGCCGAGGATGGCGGCGGGGGAGGCGGTCGGCTGCTTCGGCCTGACCGAGCCCGACCGCGGCTCCGACCCCGGCACCATGCTGACCCGCGCCCGCCGGGACGGCTCCGACTGGATCCTGAACGGCGCCAAGATGTGGATCACCAACGGGTCCGCCGCCGACATCGCGGTCGTGTGGGCGCAGGCCGACGACGGCATCCGCGGATTCCTCGTCCCGAAGGGCACGCCCGGGTTCACGACGGGCGACATCCACCAGAAGATGTCGCTGCGCGCGTCGGTCACGTCCGAGCTGGTCCTGGACGACGTGAGGGTCCCCGCGGACGCGATGCTCCCAGGGGTGCGGGGTTTGAAGGGGCCGCTCGGCTGCCTGTCCGAGGCGCGCTACGGCATTCTGTGGGGCGCGATCGGCGCCGGACGGTCCTGCTACGAGACGGCCGTCGAGTACGCCAAGACCCGTGAGCAGTTCGGCAAACCCATCGGGTCGTTCCAGCTCACGCAGGAGAAACTCGCCTGGATGGAGGTCGCGCTCGGGCAGGCCGGCCTCGTCGCCCTGCACATCGGGCGCCGCAAGGACGAGGGGACCGTCACGCCGCAGCAGGTCTCGTTCGGCAAGCTCGCGAACGTCCGCGCCGCGCTGGACGTCGCCAGGCAGGCCCGCACCGTCCTCGGCGCCAACGGGATCACGCTCGAATACCCGGTGATCAGGCACATGAACAACCTGGAGAGCGTCCTCACCTACGAGGGGACGCAGGAAGTGCATCTGCTCACGCTCGGGAAGGCCGTCACCGGCCTGGACGCGTTCCGTTAAGGAGGGCTTGAACCCTCCACGTAGGGTTATTGACTGGACGTCCTGCCACGGACCTGGGCAGACTCACCCGCCCAGGTCGGATCTACCAGAGGGAGCGGCATGAGAGTCGGCATCGTCGGGGCCACCGGACAGGTCGGGGCCAAGATGCTCGAAATCCTGGCCGAACGCGGATTCCCCGTCGACGAGCTGCGGCTGTTCGCCTCGGCCCGGTCGGCGGGACGCAAGCTGCCGTGGAACGGCGCCGAGGTCACCGTCGAGGACGCGGCGGCCGCCGACTACTCCGGCCTGGACGTCGTGCTGTTCTCCGCGGGCAAGACCACCTCGAAGGCGCTCGCGCCGAAGGTCGCCGCCGCCGGCGCCGTCGTGATCGACAACTCTTCGGGCTGGCGGCTGGACCCCGACGTCCCGCTCGTGGTCGCCGAGGTCAACCCGCACGCCGTGGCGAACCGCCCCAAGGGGATCATCGCCAACCCGAACTGCACCACGATGGCCGCGATGCCGGTGCTGCGGCCCCTGCACGACGAGGCGGGGCTGTCCGCGCTCGTCGTGTCGACGTACCAGGCCGTGTCCGGCAGCGGCCTCGCGGGCGTCGCCGAGCTGCACGACCAGGCGTCCAAGGTCGTCCAGAACGCCGACCGGCTCACCAACTCCGGCTCCGCCGTGGAGTTCCCGGAGCCGGGCGTGTACGTGCGGCCGATCGCGTTCAACGTCCTGCCGATGGCCGGGTCGATCGTCGAGGACGGCCTGGCGGAGACCGACGAGGAGCAGAAGCTCCGCAACGAGAGCCGCAAGATCCTGGAGATCCCGGAGCTGAAGGTGTCGGGCACCTGCGTCCGCGTACCCGTCTTCACCGGGCACTCCCTGCAGGTCAACGCCCGGTTCGACCGTCCGATCAGCCCGGAGCGGGCCGGTGAGCTGCTGGCGGGCGCCCCCGGCGTCGTCCTGTCGGACGTCCCGACGCCGCTGCAGGCCGCCGGCCAGGACCCGACGTACGTGGGCCGCATCCGCCGCGACGAGACCGTCGACAACGGCCTCGCCCTGTTCTGCGCGGGCGACAACCTCCGCAAGGGCGCGGCCCTCAACACCGTCCAGATCGCCGAACTGGTCGCCGCCGAATAGCGGCCGGGTACGTCTAGCTCGCGCGGCTGCCCCGGACCTCCAGGGAGTCCAGGAGGGCGGCGGTGCTGCGGGCGATCTCTTCGACGGCCCGGTCGAACGCCTCCGCGTTGTGGGACGCGGGGGCGCGGAACCCCGAGATCTTGCGGACGTACTGGAGCGCTGCCGCCCGGACGTCCTCGTCGGTCACGTCGGCGGAGTACGGCGGACGGAGCGTCTTGATGCTGCGGCACATGCCCCCATTGTGCCTCGGGCCCCGGACGTTTCACGGCCGGACGTTCACGGCCCCCCGGCGCTGCGAGCGCCGGGGGGCCGGGCGGGGGGCGGGGTCCCCGGTGGTGCGGCGGTGTGCACGATCCGGGCCGAGATTCGTCCCGTGCGACCGCCTGCGGTCAGCCCTGGGGGGCGGGGGGCTGTCCAAAAATGCACCGTGACGACCGGCCGGGTCAACGGATCAAGCCGCCACTGGATTTTCAATGCCGCTGAACAGGGCCGTGGAAAACTCTGAAACCGGCTCCTGAGCAGCGCGGACGCCCCCCTACTTGGTGATCGTTATGTTGTCCAGCCCGGCCTCCACGAGGCTTCCGGTGCCCGCGTCGGCGGCCTCCACGAGGATGCGGACGGTCTGCCCGGCGTAGGCGGAGACGTCGGCGCTGTGCGTCTGCCAGTTGCCCGACCGGTTCGTCGCCGCGCCCGCCTGGTTCAGGACGGTCGTCGACCCGTTCGGCCCCACGACCGACACCCGCAGGAAGTCGGACGAGGAACTGTTGTCCAGGTGGGCGAGGTACCAGGCGAACGACAGGGTCCGCGTCCCGGCCGGCAGCGGGATCTCCGCCGACCGGATGCTGCTGGTGCCGCCGTCCAGGTCGTAGGACCCGGCGCCGGACCCGGCCGCGGCGCCCGTCGTCAGCGCGCCGCTGCCGCCGGCCGCGGACAGCTGGAGGCTGGTGCCCGACCAGCTCGTCGGCTGCGGGGTACCGCGCTCCCACGTGCCCGCGGTGGCCGAGTCGGTGCCGCCCGGGTCGGCCGTCCAGGAGGTGCCGGATTCGAGGTCGTCGGAGTAGACGGTGTCACCGGGCGGCTCCTGCGTCCCGCCGTCGCCGCCCAGCGTCCAGACGGCGTGGGCGATGGCGTCGGAGTTGCGGTCCAGCGCGGTGTCGTTGATGTTGGACGTGGTGTCGCAGTACGCGTGGTAGCAGCGGTCGAACGCGACGCCGGCCTGGCCGCCCCACATCTGCGCCTGCGCGGACGTCTTGCGTCCTTCGGCGCCGGTGAACAGCCCGCCGGCGGGGATGCCGACCCGGATGAACGGGCCGTAGTCGGAGCGTCCGTCGAACGCGGTGTCCTGGACGGGCACGTTGATGGTGGCGAAGTGGCTCCGCAGCACCTGTTCGATCTCGGCGGAGCCGGCGGGGCCGCCGCTTCCGCTGGACCCGTCGCCGTCGTAGGCGAAGTAGCCGGGGTTGGGGGAGCCGATCATGTCGAAGTTGAGGTAGCCGCCGATGTCCGACCGTTCGCCGGACGACAGGTTGTTGACGTAGTACGTCGACCCGACGAGGCCGAGTTCCTCGGCGCCCCACCAGGCGAACCGCAGGTGCCGGTCGGGCTGGTAGTCCTCCCGGGCGACGGCGAGCGCCGTCTCCAGGATCGCGGCGGAACCGGAGCCGTTGTCGTTGATCCCGGGCCCCGCGGTGACGCCGTCGAGGTGCCCGCCGACCATCAGGGTGTCGTTGGTGTCGCCGCCCGGCCAGTCGGCGATCAGGTTGTAGCCGGTGGCGCCGCTGTAGCTGAACGACTGGATGCTGGTCTGGTATCCGGCCGCGTCCAGCCTGCCCTTCACGTAGTCGAGGGAGGCGCGGTAGCCGGGACGGCCGTGGGCGCGGTTTCCGCCGTTGCTGTCAGCGATGTTCTGGAGCTGCGACAGGTGGGCCTTGACGTTCGCGAGCGGGATGTCGGGGGCGGCCACGGCCGCGGAGGGCGCCGCCGACGCGGTGGCGCCGGGCAGGAGGGCGGCCACCAGCAGGGCCGCCGTGCCCAAGGTCGCGATCTTGCGCGATCTCATGTGTTCCTCCAGTGGGAGAGCGGCCCGTGACGGGGGAGCGGGCCCCGTCACGGGCCGCGGACGGGGGGCGGTCAGGAACTGGTGATCAGGATGTTGTCGATGCCGGCCTCGACGAGGCTGGCGGTGCCGGCGTCGGCCGCGTCGACCACGATGCGGACGCTCTGGCCGGCGTAGGCGGACAGGTCGTACGTCGCCGTCCGCCACGCCCCGCCGTTGTTCGCGGCGGCGCCGGCCTGGTTCAGCACGGTGCTCGACCCGTTCGGCCCGACGACGCGGACCCGCAGGTAGTCGGCCGTCGAGCTGTTGTCCAGGTGGGCGAGGTACCAGGAGAAGCTCAGCGACAGGGTGCCGCTGGGCAGGCTGATCGCCGGCGACCGGACGCTGGTGACGCCGCCGTCGAGGTCGTAGCTGCCCGCGCCCGTCCCGGCCGCCGCGCCGGTGACCAGGTCGGCGCTGCCGCCGGCCGCGCCGATCTGCAGGTTCGTCCCCGACCAGCTGGTCGGCTGCGGGGTGCCGCGCTCCCAGGCCCCCGCGGACGCGGTGTCGGTGCCGTCAGGGTCGGTCGTCCAGCCCTGGCCGGACTCGAAGTCGTCCGAGAAGACCGTGCCCTGCTGGCCGTCGCCGACGGTCAGCGTGAACGTGGCGGTCCGCTCGACGGAGGCGCCCTCGGCGAGGACGGTCAGCCGGTACGTGCCGTCAGCGGTTCCGGACGGGACGTTCACCGTCATCGTGGACGACTGGCCCGTCGTCACGGTGCTCGGCGAGAACGTCGCGGTCGGGCCGGACGGGCTGCTCGTCGCCGACAGCGAGACCTGCTGGGCGCTGCCGCCCGTGGTCTGCGTGCCGACCGTCGCGGTCGCCGTCCCGCCCGCCTGGGTCCGGCCGGTGCCGGGGCTCAGCGAGATGGAGAAGTCGTTCTGCTGGGTGCCGCAGCCCGCCTCGCCGCTCTGCGCCGGGACGTTGACCGCGCTCCAGGCCGCCTTCACCGCGTTGCACTCGGTGGCGGACCCGGGGAACAGCTGCAGTGCCGCGTTGACCGTCTCGACGCGCGCCCTGGCGTGGCTCCAGTTCGACACCTTGCGGTTCAGGCCGCCCATGAAGATCTGGCCGGCCTTCTGGACGCCGATGCCGGTGACGGTCGAGCCGTTGCATGTGGGGCTGCTCGGCCCGTCGCTGGGGTTGGAGCCCTCGGCGAGCAGGTAGAACCAGTGGTTCTGCGGGCCCGCGGCCGCGTGCACCTCGGTGCTCGGGATCGAGGACGAGTAGCAGTTCGGGTCGCCGAGCGCGCCCGGGTTGTACATGTTGCGGATCGGGCCCGAGCCGACCAGGTCGACCTCCTCGCCCACCAGGTAGTCCGGCGGGTCCAGGTTGGACGGCTCGTTCATGTAGAACTCGGTCAGCGCGCCGAAGATGTCGCCGGCCGACTCGTTCATGCCGCCCTTCTCGTTGCCGTTGCCGCCGCCGGCGCCGCCGGGGGTGGTGCTGAAGACGGCGTGGCCGTTCTCGTGCGCGACGACGTCGGCGCCCGTGGCCTGCCGGGTACCGGACGAGTTGCGGCCGTAGTTGGTGTAGCTGCCGTTCCAGTACGCGTTGGCCTGGTTCAGGCCGACGCGCATGGGGAAGCCGCCGCCGCTGCCGTCGATGCCGTTGCGGCCGAGCCACTCGTCCAGCATGTCCCACTCCTTCTGGAGTGCATGCATGGCGTCGACGCAGGCGGTCTCCAGGCTGGTGCCGCTTCCGTTGCCCCAGGCGCTGTCGCTGCCGGTGTAGGTGGATCCGTTCTGGCCGCCGCACCGGACGCCGGAACGCTGCGGGTCGCTCATCGACGTCGCCGCGGTGCTGATGTCGACGGTGCCGTGGTAGTAGCTCACGTCGTCGGCCGCGTCCATGACCTCGTCCCAGGTCCGGACGACCTTGCCGGTCTTGGCGTCGACGAACACGTGCAGCTTCGTCGGAGCCTTCTTCTGGACGCCGCTGACGACGGTCTCGTAGACGAGGCGTCCCGAGCCTTCGGCCATGACCTTCAGGACGGGCGTGGACGCGCTCTCGACCTTGGACACGCGGGCGCGGGAGGTCTTCGCGGCCTGCGCCGCCGAGACCTCCGCCGTGGTCGAGACGTCGAGCTTCCGGGTCTGCCCGACGGACGTGCTCAGCACTCCGCCGCTCGCGTTGGTGGTGACGACGAAGTCGCCGCCGTACACGGGCAGGCCGTCGTAGGTGCGATCGTAGGAGACGTGCTGGAGGCCGTTGAGGCCGGACGTGACGCCGCGCCGGACGATCTTCTCTTCGGGGGCCTTCTTGAACTCTGCGGGCTTCGCCGCGACCAGGCGGTCCGCCGAGGCGGCGGCGACGGTGCGGGGGTCCGGCTTCGCCGGGGCCGCTGGGGCGGTGCGGATCGTCGCACCTGTGGCGGGAACGGACATCGCCACGGCGAGGCCGGCGGACAGTACCGCCGCCCCGAACGCGGTCTGGTGTCTCACGGGGGGTGCTCCTTCCACGTGCCGGGCAGGGCGGGGCACGTGGACGTCCTTGTGGGAGCGTTCCGCGGGCCCGCCGCCCGTCCGGCGGGGTTGGGATGGGGGGACTCATCCGGATGAGCTGCCCCGAAGTGCACTCCCTGGTGTGAAAAGTGTCAATGAATCCATTTAAGACTGGATTTTCAATTCCCGCGGAGCTGTTAATGGAAGTTCGGAAAACAGGGTTTACGCAGCGCGGACGGGCCGGGCCGGTCGAGCCGGCCCGGCCCGTCCGCCGGGGAACGTTCGATGCCGGGTGAGCGTTCGGCGGCCGCCCCGGCCCCGCGCCGCCGCGTCAGGGAGCGATCTTGTGGCAGAGCCAGGAGAGGGCGAGCGGGTAGCGGTAGTCGATGCCGCCGTGCCCGGCGTCGAACAGCTCGAAGTGGATCACGTCCTCGGCGACGCCCGCGTCCAGCAGGGCCCGGTGGAACGCCTGCGCGCCCACGTCCAGATACCACTCGTCGCGCGTCCCGCCGTCGATCCAGATCGCCCGCTGCGAACGCATCGCCTCGGCGTGGCCCGGAACCATCCGCACCGGGTCCCAGGCGAGCCAGCGCTCCCAGACGTCCTGGCGGATCACGCCGTTCACCGGGTCGAACGGCAGCTCGGGCGTGCCGTCGTCGCGCGCGGAATAGCACAGGGCCATGCCGAGGATGTTGAGCAGTTCCATGTCCTCGGGCTTGGTGAACGACGTGCGCCCGTTGAAGTCGGCCCACCACCGCCAGATATCGCCGTCGTACTTGCGCAGATGCCGGACGCATTTGGGGAACTCGGTCAGGTAGCAGTACTCGAACAGGGCGTCGCCCGCGTGCGTCGCGAGCGCGCCGAACAGGTCGGGGCGCAGCATCGGCGTGATCATCGCGCCGTAGCCGCCGCTGGACTTGCCGCTGACCGCCCGGTGCTCCGGCGCGTCCAGTGTCCGGTAGTGCCCGTCCACCCACGGGACGACCTCGTCGCAGATGTAGGAGTGGTAGCGGCCCGTGCCGGGCGAGTCGACGTACTGGCTGCCGCCGTGCGCCGTCCACGCGTCCACGAACACCACGACCGCGGGCGGCGCCTCCCCGGACGCGAACACCGCGTCGGCCGTCTCGGGGAACGGCTGCCGGTAGGGCATCCGGTTACGCCAGATCCCGACATGCCCGGTGAATCCGGTGATGACGTACACGCTGGGGTAGCGGCGCCTCGGCTCGTCGTCGTAGCCCGGCGGTACGTACACCAGGACGGGACGCTCGTGCGGATCCTTCAGCGGGTTGCCGCGCAGCAGCTCACTGCCGACGACGTGCTCTTCCAGGCGTCCGGCGAACTCGGCGGACCACGGCAGCATGCGGACTCCCTCATCGCGGGGCGTTGATCACCTCGACGCTAACCCAGGCCGCCGTGCGCCGCGCAACATCGGGCCCGGGTGTCACACTCCGGTAGTCCGGCCGGTCCAGTGTCGAAAAGGGGAAGGAAGTCCAGATGACCGAACACGCCAGGCGTCTCCGCGAACTGCACCGTCCCGGGGACCCGCTCCTTCTGCCGAACGTCTGGGACGCCGCGAGCGCCACCACCGTCGAGGAGGCGGGATTCCCGGCCCTCGCCACCGCGAGCGCCGCCGTCTCCGCCATGCTCGGCTATCCCGACCACGAGGGCGCGCCGGCCGAGGAGATGTTCGCCGCCGCCGGACGCATCGTCCGCGCCGCCGCCGTCCCCGTGACCGTGGACGCCGAGGCCGGCTATGGGCTGCAGCCCGCCGAGCTGGTCGAACGCCTCCTGGCCATCGGTGCGGCCGGCTGCAACCTGGAGGACACCTACGCCGGGGAACTCGCCGAGCCCGAGACGCAGGCCGGGTACCTCGCCGCCGTCCGGGACGCCGCCGGCGACGCCCTGGTGATCAACGCCCGGGTCGACACGTTCATCGCACAGGCCCCGGATCCGCTCGACGCCGCGATCGCCCGCGGCCGCCTGTACCTGGAGGCCGGCGCCGACTGCGTCTACCCGATCATGGCGCCCATGGACGCCGTCCCGTCCCTGGTCAAGGGGCTGCCGGGGCCCGTCAACGCGAACAACTTCCCCGGCTCGTCCCTCACCGACCTGGCCGCCACGGGCGTCGCCCGCGTCTCCTACGGCCCGATGCCCTACCTCCAGGCACTGGAGGCGCTGAAGACGTTCGCGGCCCGCGTCCTGGCCAAGGAGGACCCCTACATCTGACCCGTGTGAGGGCGCCCACTTCCGGGCGCCCTTGCAAGTACTCACTTACGGTGGCACAGTGAGACGAAAATCGCCTCTATGTATCAGGGAGTGAGGCCGGTATGACCGCGACCGCAGAGGACACGTCCGCGGACGTCCTCCAGGAGTCCATGAGCGGCCTCGCGCTCGCCGCCGCCGCCGCGAACGTCGTCATGCAGCTCGCCCGCCTCCCCGTCGGGCACGGCGTGGCCAACAGCAAGGTCGACAGCGGCCGCGTCGACAAGCACCCGGTCAAGCGGACCCGCACGACCCTCACCTACCTCGCCGTCGCGCTGCTCGGCACCGAAGACGAGCGTAAGGCGATGCGACTGGAGGTCAACCGCGCCCACCGGCAGGTCTTCGCGAAGGAACCCGTCCCGTACAACGCCTTCGACCCCGAACTGCAGCTCTGGGTCGCCGCCTGCCTCTACCAGGGCGTCGAGATCATCCACCGCACCCTCTACGGCGAACCGTCCCCCGAGGAGGTCGCGGAACTGTACCGGGCCGGCGCCCGCCTCGGCACCACCCTCCAGGTCAAGCAGGAGATGTGGCCGGCGGACCGGGCCGCCTTCGAGGCGTACTGGCAGGACGGCCTCAGCAAGATCGAGATGGACGACCTCACCCGGGGCTACCTGCGCGACCTGACCGAACTCCGCTTCGTGCCCGCCCCGCTGCGCCTGCCGTTCGCCCGGACGAACCGCTTCCTGACCCTGGGCTTCCTGCCCCAGCGGTTCCGCGACGAACTCGGCTACACCTGGACGCCCCGCGACCAGCGCCGCTTCGACCGCCTCACCCGCGTCCTGGCGCGCACCAACGGCGTCCTGCCCCGCGCGGCCCGCGAATTCCCCTTCAACTACTACCTCCACGACTTCCGCCGCCGCCTCAAGAAGAACCGCCCCATCGTCTGACCGGGGTCAGGTCGCACGGCGACGCCGTTCGAAGAGGTGCTTCCTGCCCTGCGGTGAGGCGAACATCGCCGCGGCATCATGCCCCACCCCGGGAACGTGCACCAGCTTGTGAACGGGGCGCCGCGCTTTGTCGCTCAGGTATCTGTGGTAGTTCTCGCCACGCTCTCTTCTCGTGCGCCCCTGCGCTTCGGCGGCGGGGTGGACCTCCAGGAGGACCGCGCCGGGATCGGCGTCCTCCGCACCGAGCAGATAGACGACGTCCCTCTCGATGTAACGATCGAAATGGGCCTGGCCCGACTTCTCCTCGCCGACATAGTCGGGGACGCCGCCGCCGAATCCGTACCGCCACTGATCGACTTCGAGATCGTCGTGAGGAATGAAGGATTCGTCCTTCGGGCGGCTCTTGTCGAAATACAGATAGGTCGACGGATTGGCGACGACGAACCGGACGGAGACCTGGAGATCGTCGGGCCCGCGCCCCACGGCCGCGTAACGGTTGACGAACTGGCCGCCCGCCGAGTTGCCGACGATGGTCACCCTGTGAAGATCTTGGAATTGACCCAGCCTGTCCAGGAGTTCGTCCATGACCGTGAACGAGCTGATCTCGCCGAGGCCGCCCTTCCAATCCTCGGTGCCCCAGTGCAGGTAGCCGGCCCGCTCCCCGCGGCCGCGCACGTCGTCCTCGGTGAGGAACTGCGGCGCGACGACCAGCCGGTGCCTGGACGGTTTGATCGACCGGAAGTAGTCGCCGGCGTTCCGCAGCGCACCGTGCACGACGATGACGGCTTCGGTCAGCCCGCGACGCGGCTCGTCCAGTGAGGCGGACGAGAAGTGGGCGAGCCTGCCGCCGCTGATGAGCAGCTCCTGATCGCCCAGTTCTGCGATCGCCTCGTGCTGGATGTCGGCCTGGTTGGCAAAGGTCATCCGTTCCCCTCAAAGAGGCGCCCGCCGTGCTCGGTCCCTACCCATTCGGGCGCCGGTCAGCAGATCATGCAAGATGACCACGGGAAGTTGAAGAAAGAGCGCCGGGGATCGCGGAACCCTTGCACGTGAATGAGGGAGAGCTAACCAGTTGCCGGCGCCCCTGTCTCGCGAATGCCGGTACCGGCCCGGCGGTCGCGGGGACTTTCCTCACCGAGTGGGCGTTAGATCCTGCCTTGTCGGTTTCTCTGGTGCCCACTGGCCACTCAAGGCCCATCCGCACCACGAGCATCGCGGACGAGGGAAGGGTCGACCCGTAGGTGAGGTACCTATGTCCTCGGCGGGAAGCGTCATCGCGGGCGTTGGCGGTGACAATGGGATCGACTCGGCTGGAAGGCATTCCCATGGGCGTCGCGCTGCATATGGAGATCGCCGACAAACTCCGCGAGAGGATCAGGTCGGGGGACCTGGCACCCGGTGATCGACTGCCCACCGAGCCCGAACTGGAGCGCCTTTTCGGCGCTTCCAGAAACACGATCAGGATCGCCGTGACCAATCTCGTCCACGAGGGATTGATCCAAATCCAGCCGGGCCGTGGAATGTTCGTCCCGAAGGGGCCGATCCCGTTCTTCGTGATCCTTTCCCGGGAGGAGGGCGGGGACGGGACGGACTCGCCGCTGGACTCCTACAGCTCCGGCGTCCGGGCGGCGGGGCGCAAACCGAGCATTCGCGACTTCGAGATGAGGATCGAGTATCCCGGCCGGGAGGTCGCCGGATGGCTGGAGATCGACGAGGACACCCAGGTCGTCGTGCGTGGCTCCAGGCGGTTCATCGACGACATCCCGTACTCGCTGCAGAGCTCGTACTACTCGATGGACCTCGTGCGCGGTACCGAGCTTGAGAGCAGGAAGAAGATCCCCCGGGGGACGATCCGGGCGCTCGCGGAGCTGGGGTACGTGCAGACCGGATACCGCGACGAGATCGTCGCCCGGATGCCGACGCCGGAGGAGAGGACGTTCTTCCGGATCGGGCCGGGGATCCCCGTCGTCGTCGTCTACCGCATCGCCTACACCAACGACTCCACGCCGATCCGCCTGACGGTCACCACGTATGCGGCGGATCGCAACCGGCCGTCCTACGACATCGGAGAGGTCCCCGAACGACCCATGGCCACGGGGCAGATCTCCATCGTGGGGTAGCGCTCACGCGTCCACCTGGGGCGGAGGGGCCGCCCCGTAGCTAGGCAGGTGGCTCACATTTCGCGGACACTGCATTGCGGCATGTTCGCCGTCGACATCGCGTCCTTCGGGTCGCGCCACGATCCGGCCGTCCAGCGGCACCTCCGCTCGTCGATCCACCGGATCGTGCGGGAGTCCTGCCAGGCGGTCGGGCTGAGCTGGGACGCCTGCTACTCCGAGGACCGCGGGGACGGCCTGTTCGTCATCGCGGGGCCCGAGGCCGGGATCGACGACCTCCTGGGACCGCTGGCAATCCAGTTGCTCGGCGGCGTCCGGCGCCACAACAGGCTGGCCAACCGGGAGGCGCAGATCCGGCTCCGGGTCGCCGTCAACGCCGGGTACATCCAGTTCGACGACCACGGTGCCACCGGTGTGGCGCTCAACCACCTCTTCCGGCTGCTCGACGCCGCGCCACTGAAGTACAAGCTCGCCGAAGTCTCGGGCGACTTCGCGCTCATCGTCTCCCATCGCCTTTTCGAAGAGGTCGTCGTGCACAGCGTCGGGGTGATCGAGCCGTCTTCGTTCATGTGCGTTCCCGTCAAGGTCAAGGAGACCCACGACCGGGGGTGGGTGTGGATGCCGCCTGCCTCCGGGTCTGTGCGGTCCGGTCTCGACGCGGAGGTCGTGGCGTCCGACGAACGGCTGCTCGGGCTTCTGGCCGCGTTGGTGCGGCAGCTGGACGAGCTCGTTCAGCGGCGGGTCTGACCGGGGTCAGGGGTGGGTGGGGGGTTTGCCGGTGGCGGGTTCGTCGTTGGAGGAGGGTTCGATCACCAGCTCGAACTCGCCGCGGTGCTCCCGGGTGCCCGTCATGACGGCGTCCTCGAGGACTTCGGCGCCCTTGTTCTGACGCTGCATCATCGGGTCGCTCCGGACGTCCTTGGTCAGGGAGACGCAGAGCAGGATCAGCACGAGCGCGAACGGCAGCGCGCCGATGAAAGTGACGTTCTGGATGCCGTTCAAGGCCTTGTCGCCGCCGATCGCGAGCATGACCGCGGCGACGCCTCCGGTCATGGCGCCCCAGAAGATGACGATCCAGCGGGACGGGGTGGTCGAGCCGCGCTGCGACAGGGTGCCCATGACGACCGAGGCCGCGTCCGCGCCGGACACGAAGAAGATCGCGACGAGGATCATCACGATGATCGCGGTGATCGCCTCCCACGGCAGCTGGCCGAGCACGTTGAACGTGATCTGCTCCTCTGAGCCGTTCCCGTACGGGTTGCTGCCGCCGCGCTGCTCGCTGATGGCCGCCCCGCCGAAGATGGCGAACCAGATGAGGCTGACCACGCTCGGCACGAGGATCACGCCGGCCACGAACTGGCGGATGGTGCGGCCGCGGCTGATCCGGGCCAGGAACATGCCGACGAACGGCGTCCAGGAGATCCACCACGCCCAGTAGAAGATCGTCCAGTTGCCGAGATACGTGTCCATCGCCTCGCCGCCCGTGGCGCCCGAGCGGGAGGCCATCTCGCCGAAGTCCTGGATGTACACGCCGATCGAGGTGGGCAGCAGTTCGAGGATGAACACCGTCGGGCCGACCACGAACACGAAGATCGCCAGAACGGCGGCCAGGACCATGTTGATGTTGGACAGGTACTGGATGCCGCGGGCGATGCCGGACACGGCCGACACGACGAAGCAGATCGTCAGGACGATGATGATCAGGATGAGGACGGTGGTGCCGAGGGTCTCGATCCAGCCGGCCTCCTGCATCCCGGTGCGGATCTGCAGGGCGCCGATGCCGAGGGAGGCGGCGGAGCCGAACAGGGTGGCGAACAGGGCGAGGATGTCGATGAGCTTGCTGACCGGGCCGCTGGCGTGGCGGCGCCCGAGCAGCGGCGTGAAGGCCGCGCTGATCAGCTGGCTGCGGCCCCGCCGGTAATGCCCGTACCCGATCGCCAGGCCCAGCACCGCGTAGATCGACCACGGATGCAGGGTCCAGTGGAACATGGTGGTGGCCATGGCCGTCTCGATCGCCGGCTCGCTCTGCGCCGGGTCGGTTCCCGGGGGCGGCTCGACGTAGTGCATCAGCGGTTCGGCCGCGCCGAAGAACATCAGCCCGATCCCCATGCCCGCGCTGAACATCATCGCGACCCAGGAGACGGTGCGGAACTCCGGTTCCTCGTCCTCCCGGCCGAGGGGGATCTTGCCGTACCGGCTGAACGCCAGCCACAGCGAGAAGATCACGAACCCGGTCGCGGCGAGGACGAACAGCCAGCCCACGTTCGCGAGGAGCCAGTTCAGCGTCGACTGCGCCGTCGAACTGAGGCTGTCGGTCCAGGCCGCGCCCCAGAGCACGAAGGCCAGCGACAGCACCGCTGTGACGCCGTAGACGATCCAGTCGGTGCGGGTGCGATTCCCCTTCTCGGGGGAAATGGGGAAGCCGGGCCCGTCGTCCCGCCCGCCTGGCTCGGGCTCGATCGTCTTCATGTTGCTCTGCTTTCCCCAAAGAAACGCTGTTCAGTTACCCGGCAGAGCAATTCATTCTCGACCTGCGCACATCCGGCGGGCCGGGCGTGCGCGTCTCACGCCGCGGCCTTCCGGGCGTCGTTCACCGCCCGGACGAGTTCGTCCACGTCAGCGGACGTGGTGCGGTGGCTGATGACGCAGGCGCGGAGGGCGGCGCGTCCGTCCAGCCGGACGGGACACTGCTGCCCGGACGTGTACGGGTCGACGGTGTCGGGGACATCGGCCGGCATGTAGGACGTGGTGACCCGGAAGGTCTCCGCGAGCCCCTCGGCGTCGGTGGACAGGAGGGCGCCCGCGCCCATCGGGACGCTCAGCCACTTGTGCGCGTCCAGGGTGATCGAGTCGGCGCGCTCGATGCCGGCCAGCGCGGGCCGCAGCCGGTCGGAGAGCGCCGCCGCACCCCCGTAGGCGGCGTCCGCGTGGAGCCGCATGCCGAGGTCGCCGCAGAGGTCGGCCAGCTCGTGCAGCGGGTCGATGACCCCGGCGGCGGTGGTCCCGGCCGTCGCGACGACGAGGAACGGCAGGTCGCCGTTCGCCCGGTCGGCCGCCACCCGGCGGGCCAGGCGGCGCACGTCCAGTCCCAGGCCGGGCCCGGTGGGGACGAGGCGCACGGCGTCCCGTCCGATGCCGGTGGCGTGCGCGATCTTCAACCAGGCGAGGTGGCTCTCCGCGGACGCGTACATGACGGGACGCCCGTTCAGCGCCCGCAACCCCTCGGCGCCGTACCGCGGCCAGGTTCTCGTGAGGGCCAGCAGCACGGCGGTCATGTTCGCCTCCGCGCCGCCGCTGGTGAACGACCCCGCCACCGTCTCGGGCGGGTAGCCCAGCCGTCCGCCGAGGAACCGCAGCAGATGGGCTTCGATCTCCGCCGCCGCGGGCGCGTGCGACCACGCGGCGAGCTGCGGGTTGAACGCGGCGGCCAGGGCGTCGCCGACGACTCCCATCAGGGCCGGCGTGGGGTTGAACAGGCCGAAGTAGCGGGGATGCGTCGTGTGGACGGTCGCGGCCCGCAGCAGCTCGGCGACCTCGTCGATCACCGCCTCGGGATCGGCCGGGCGGTCGAAGTCGTACGCGCCGACGGCGGCCCGGAGGCGCCGGACGTCCACCGGCGCGCTCACGTCCCGCCCGGCGATCAGCTCGCGCTCGTCCCGGAGCACGCCGGCGACGTGCCGCCACAGCCGTTCCGCCACCTGCTGCGGCGGATCGAAGGAAGCACGTCCGACAGGGAAATCGTCCATGCCTTCACCCTTGTGCCCCGGCGGAACCGCTCCAAGTGGCAGAAACGACCATTACCGCTAAATTAATGACATGCACACCCTGGCCGTGGCCGTGGCCGTCACCGAAGGCGTGCCGATCTTCGAGCTGGCCATCCCGTGCGAGGTGTTCGGCTACCACCGGCCCGGGCTCACCACGTCCTGGTACGACTTCCGCGTGTGCGCCGCCGCCGGGCTCGACCTGTGCCTCCACATCGTCCGCACCGACCACGGCGCCGCCGTCGCCGGAGCCCTCGCCAAACGCCTCGTCATGCCCGCACACCGTCCGGGCGGCCAAGCCCAGTACATAGACGCGGGCGCGGCCGTCCAGAACGCGGAAGAGCTGGGCCCCCTCCTCGACTGGGTTCGCGAACGCCTGCACGAACCACTGACCGTCACCATCCTGGCCCGCCAGGCCAACGTCACCACCCGCACCCTCATCCGGCGCTTCCACTCCGTCACCGGGACGACGCCCATGGCCTGGGTGCGCGGCATGCGCATCGACTACGCCCGCGAGCTGCTGGAGACCACGTCCCTGCCCGTGGAACAGGTGGCCCAATGCTGCGGTCTCGGCAGCCCGGCCAACCTGCGCCACCACTTCACCCGCACCGTCGGCGTCCCCCCGACCGCTTACCGGCGCGCGTTCTCGTCCCGTCCCTGGCAGCCGCCGCCGCGGTGACGGCCGCACCGGTACGGCCGCGCGTACGGCCGGTTCACCGTGCGGGCGTGCCCGTCGCCCCCGCGGGGAACTCCTCGATGCCGAGCACCCGCAGCAGCTCCAGCCGTTCGCGGGCCTCGTCGTCCGCCGGGGTGAGCACCACCAGCTGCTGACCCTGGTCCGGGGTGACGAGGGTTTCGCAATCCATCGTCAGCAGGCCCACGCGGGAGTGCCGCACGGTCTTGCGGTCGGCGCGCCGGACCGCCACCTCGTGCTCGGCCCAGAGCCGCCGGAAGTCGGCGCTCGCGGCCCGCAGCCGCTCGACGAGCCCGGCGACCACGGGGTCGCCGGTCCGGCGTCCGGCGGTCGCGCGCAGGTCGGCGACGAGCTGACGGCCCTGATGCTCCTGCTCCTCGGGCGGCTGTGCGGCGCGTGCGGCGGGCTCGGTGAACCAGCGGTACACGACGTAGCGCCGGTCGCCGGAGAAGCCCGTGTGATCGCCCGACAGCAGGACGGACGCCCGGTTCTGGGCGAGGACCTCTCCCAGGTCGGACACCACCATGGCCGGGGTGCCGCCGAGCAGGTCGAGCATGCGCACCAGGCCGGCGCGGGCCAGGCGGGCCGCCCCGTCGGCGGGCGGGGGCCGGTGGCCGGCCAGGTGGAACAGGTGGGCGCGTTCGTCGTCGGACAGGCGCAGCGCCCGGGCCAGCGCGCCGAGCAGCTGGGTCGAGGGCTGACTGCTGCGGCCCTGCTCAAGGCGTACGACGTAGTCCACCGACATGCCGGCGAGCATCGCCACCTCCTCCCGGCGCAGGCCGGCGGTGCGGCGGCGGGGTCCTTCGGCGAGCCCCACCTCGGCCGGGCGGATCGCCTCGCGGCGGCGGCGCAGGAAATCGGCGAGTTCGTCACGGCGCATGGCTCCATGGTGCCTCGCGGCGGACGAGCCCATCCAGGGAGCGGCTCTCCCACGATGAACGCTCCTCTCCCGTGCGCCGCCGCGCGTACGCAAGGTGGGTGACAGAGCGACGACGAAGGAGAAGCACGATGCAGACACGAACGCTGGGCAAGACCGGCCCGGCCGTTTCCGCGCTGGGCCTGGGCGCGATGGGCATGTCGGGCGCTTATGGCGCGGCCGACCGCACGGAGAGCATCGCCACCGTGCACGCCGCGCTGGAGGCCGGCGTCACGCTGTTCGACACCGGCGACTTCTACGGCATGGGCCACAACGAGTCGCTGCTCGCCGAGGCGCTGCGCGGCCGGGACCGTGACGGCTACCGGCTGAGCGTCAAGTTCGGCATGCTGCGGGGTCCGGGCCACGAGTTCAGCGGGATCGACGGCCGTCCCGAGGCGGTGAAGAACTTCCTGGCCTACTCGCTGACCCGGCTGGGCACCGACCACGTCGACATCTACCGTCTCGCCCGGCTGGACCCGGCGGTACCGATCGAGGAGACGGTCGGCGCGATCAAGGAGATGGTGGACGCCGGGCACGTGCGGCACATCGGGCTCTCGGAGGTCGACGCCGCGACGATCCGCCGGGCGCACGCCGTGCACTCGATCGCCGACCTGCAGATCGAGTACTCGCTGATCTCCCGGGCGGTGGAGGCGGAGGTCCTGCCGACGCTGCGGGAGCTCGGCATCGGCCTGACCGCCTACGGCGTCCTCAGCCGCGGCCTCATCTCCGGGCACTGGGCCCCCGGCCGCACCGCCGGCCCGGGCGACGGCCGCGGTTTCAGCCCGCGGTTCTCGGCCGGGAACGTGGAGCACAACCTCGCCCTCGTGGACGCGCTGCGCCGGATCGCCGCGGCGAAGGGGGTCACCGTCGCCCAGCTGGCCATCGCCTGGGTGGCCGCACAGGGCGAGGACATCGTGCCGCTGGTCGGCGCCCGCACCCGCGAGCGGCTGGCCGAGGCGCTGCCCGCGATGGAGGTGGACCTCACCGCGGACGACCTGGCCGAGATCGAGGAGGCGGTGCCGCCGGGCGCGGCCCGCGGCGACCGTTACCCGCCCGCGTTCATGTCCGGCCTCGGCGTGGGGAACTGAGCCCGTCCCCGGTGGAACCCCGCTCCGGCGCCCAGGCCGGTCACGATCGAGGATGCCGCTCAAGCCCGCGACCGGAGCGGGGCGGGGACGGGTTACGGGCGTCACCGGGATGGTGGGGTGGGCGACCGAAATCGGGGAATGAGGGAAGTGTGGCCTTGGTCACACTTGTCGCTTCCGTCCCAGTAGATCACCACTAGAACAGTGTTGTTCCCTTTTGGTCAGTCTTGCCGGTTATAGCGTTTCGTGTTCCCCTAATTTAGGCAATGTCCGGTTGCGGATCACTCCTGGCCGATTCCATTCCACCCGAACACCGCCACCCACCGACGACGCACGCCACCTACGACGACGCACACAGCGACAGCGGAGGTCCGGATGCGCAAGGAGACGCTGGAGAGCTTCGTCCTCGGAGACGTTCTCCGGTCGCAGGCGCAGGTTCACCGAAGGCAGACGTTTCTCAAGTTCCGGGACGGCGAGATCACCTACGGCGAGGTCGACGCGACCGCCGACCGGCTGGCCCGCGCGCTGTCGGGCGCCGGAATCGGGCGCGGCGACCATGTGGGCGTGATGCTGCCCAACTGCGCCGACTTCGTCCATCTGGTCTTCGCGCTGGCGCGGCTGGGCGCGGTCGCCGTGCCGATCAACATCGCCTACCGGGGCGAGCTGCTGCGGCACGTGCTGGACAGCTCGGATTCGGGCTGGCTGGTCATCGACGGCCCGTACGCGGAACGGCTCGTCGACGTCGCGGACCGGCTGCCGAAGCTCGGCGGGGTCGTCGTGCGCGACGCGGCGGCGAACGGCGTGCTGCTCGACAGGCTCGGGAAGCCCGCGCGGGACCTTTCCGCCCTGCCGGACGACGGGGACGGGCCCGTCGAGGTGCCGGTCGGGTTCGCCGACATGCAGGCGATCATGTACACGTCGGGGACGACCGGGCCGTCCAAGGGCGCGATGGTCCCGCACGCGCTGGCACTGACCTGCGCCTACGACTCGCTGGACTTTCTCGACCGGTGGGGCAAGACGATCTACTGCCCGCTGCCGCTGTTCCACGCGGCGGCGCTGTGGGACGGGATGCTGTCGGCGCTGCTGGGCGGCGGGTCGATCGCGATCGTCGAGCGGTTCAGCGCCTCCAGGTTCTGGGACGACGTGCGCCGCTTCGACGCGCAGGTGTGCATGAGCGTGTTCTCGATGATCCCGATCCTGCTGAACCGTCCGCCGACGTCGCGGGACCGCGACCACCGGCTAGAGACGTTCTACATGGGCAAGTCGAACCTGGACGAGCCGATGCGGGAGCGTTTCGGGGTCCGGTCGGTGGAGACGTACACGAGCACCGAGGCGGGCATCGCGACCGGCAGCCCGTACGGGGAGTGGCGGACGGGCTCGTGCGGGCAGGCGCACGAGGAGCGGTTCCAGGTCGCGGTGGTGGACGAGTACGACCGGGAGGTGGGCCCGGGGGAGCCGGGTGAACTGGTGCTGCGGCCGAGGCAGCCGTTCGTGCTGACGACCGGTTACTACGGGAACTGGGAGGCGACGACCCATTGCTTCCGGAACATGTGGTTCCACACCGGAGACCGGGTATGGCGCGATGACGACGGGTACTTCTTCTTCCTCGACCGGATGAAGGACGCCATCCGCCGGCGCGGTGAGAACATCTCGGCCTTCGACCTGGAGACCGAGATCAACCAGCATCCGGCGGTGCTGGAGTGCGCCGCCATCGGCGTGCCCTCGGAGCTGGAGGACGAGGACATCAAGGTGTCGATCGTGGTGCAGCCGGACACCGGCATGGACCCGGCCGAGCTGATCGCCTACTGCGAGGAGCGGCTGCCGCGGTCGATGGTGCCGCGCTACGTCGAGTTCGTGGAGGCGCTGCCGCGCACGCCGACCGACAAGGTCGCCAAGTTCAAGCTGCGGGCGCAGGGCGAGAGCGGGATCACCGAGACGACGTGGGACCGGGAGGCGGGCGGCCGGTGAACTGGGACGACACACCGGAGCAGGCCGCGTTCCGCGAGGAGGCGCGGGCCTTTGTCAAGGAGAGGTTCCCCGCGTCGTACCGCCCGGCGGGCGGCGAGGAGCAGAGCCTTGAGCCGGAGGACGTGGCGGGCTACAACTGGCCCGTCGACCGGGTCGCCGACGATCCGGCCCGCCGCGAGGGCGCGCGGGCATGGGCGGCCGCGCTGGCGGAGCGGGGCTGGATCACGCCGCACTGGCCGCGGGAGTACGGCGGCGCCGGGCTGTCGCCGCTGGAGGAGTTCATCCTGCACGAGGAGATGATGCGGGCGCGGGTGCCGACCGTGAACGGCATCGGCGCGTTCCTCCTCGGCCCGACGCTGCTGGTGCACGGCACGGAGGAGCAGAAGGCCAGGCATCTGCCCGCGATCGCGAAGGGCGAGGCGACATGGGCGCAGGGATTCTCCGAACCGGGCTCCGGTTCCGACCTGGCGTCCCTGCGCGCGCGGGCCGTCCGCGACGGTGACGAGTACGTGGTCGACGGCCAGAAGGTGTGGACGTCCCTCGGCCAGTACGCCGACTGGCTGTTCGTCCTGGTGCGCACCGATCCCGATGCCGGGCGCCCGCACCGGGGCATCACGTTCCTGCTGGTCAAGGCGGATGCGCCGGGTGTGACGATCCGTCCCATCACCGATCTGCGCGGCGCGGCGCCGTTCTGCGAGATCTTCTTCGAGGGCGCCCGGGTCCCGGTGGCGGACCGGGTCGGCGAGGAGAACCGCGGCTGGTACGTCGCGATGTCCGCGCTCGGTTTCGAACGGGCCGGGATCGGCGCGACGATCAAGTACGAGCAGGCGCTCGCCGAGCTGGTCGCCTACCTGCGGTCGCCGGAGGGCGCGCGGTTCGGACGCTCCAGCCCCGCGCTGCGCCAGGAGATCGCCCGCCGGCAGACCGAGATCCGCGTCCTGTACAACCTGGCCCGCTACACGGTGTCGCGGCAGGCGGCGGGCGAGGAACCCGACTTTGAGGCGTCCATCAACCAGCTCTTCGGCGCCGAGCTGCACCAGCGGCTCGCCCGGACCGGCGCGCGGGCGTTCGGACGGTCCGCCGCCCTCTGGGAGCGTGACGGGGCTCCCCTCGGCGCCGCGTTCACCCACATGCGCAGGGACTCGGTGGCGTCCACCTTCCTCGGCGGCACCACCGAGATCCAGCGCAACGTCATCGCCACCCGGGGCCTGCATCTGCCCCGCGGCTGAGCACCCTGCCCCGCAGCCCGACCAACGAGGAGGAGCGAACGCATATGCCCGACGAGAACGCCTACGAGACCGTCGATCTGCGGATCGAGGAGAGAGTCGCCTGGCTGACCCTGAACCGGCCGGACAAGCTCAACGCGCTGACGCCGACGACGATGGCGGAACTGCGCGACATCTTCACCCGCGTCGACGACGACGAGGACGTCTGCGTGGTCGTGCTGCGCGGCGCGGGCGAGCGCGCGTTCTGCGCCGGGATGGACCTCGCCTGGTCGGAGAAGCTGACCCCGCGTGAACGGATCGAGCAGGGCCGGCTCGGGGAGAAGACGTTCGCGATGATGGAGCGGACGTCGGTCCCGGTGATCGCGGCCGTGCACGGCTACGCCGTCGGCGGCGGCCTGGAGCTGGCGCTCGCCGCGGACTTCATCGTCGCCTCCGACAACGCCAAGATGGGCCTCGTCGAGATCACCCTGTCGGCGCGTCCGCCGTACCGCCCGAAGATGACCGAGGACGGCGACCCCGACCAGCCCGAGTTCGGCGGGTCGGCGCCCGGCTGGGGAGGCGTGAAGCGGCTGCCGGAGCGGATCGGCAAGGCCCGCGCGAAGGAGCTGCTGTTCACCGGCGCGCGCATCGGCGCCGACCGGGCCCTGCAGCTCGGCCTGGTCAACGACGTGTACCCGGCGGACGAGTTCGACAAGCGGGTCGGTGAGCTGGCCGAGCGGATCGCGGCGATGAACCGCTACAACCTGCGGCTCGTCAAGGAACTGGTCACCTACGGCTACGACTGGATCGAGCCCCACCCGAGCTAGGAGAGCCCGTGCAGATCTACCGCATCGATCATGTCGCGCAGGTGGCGGCCGACCTCGACGCGCAGGTCGGGCTGCTGGAGGGCCTGTTCGGGTTCCGGCGGGTCCGGAGCTGGGACAACCCGGGCGAGGGCGTACGCGGCGCCCGGCTGGAGATCCCCGGCAGCGGGGGGCAGGCGTGGGAGGTGGTGGCGCCCGCCGGCGACGGCTCCGCACTGCAGACCTGGCTGGACGACCACAACGGGCGTCCCGGCCTGCACCACGTCGGCGCCGAGGTACCCGACCTCGAGGCCGTCCGCGCGGAACTCGAAGTACGCGGCATCAAGCCGACCGACGGGGTCCGGGGGCGATGGCTGGAGGCGTCGCTGACCCCGCCCGAGCACGGCCCCGGCGTCCTGTTCCGCCTGCGCGGCCCCGGCGGCCTCGACATGTGCGGCGACTCGGCGCACTCCACCACGGAGGTCACTGAGCCGGACGGACCGTCCTCCAGCCCCCACCCACCGCCATTCAACGGACGAGCTGCGCTCGATGGCCCGTCCCTCGGCATCGTGGGACTCGACCACGTCTGCCAGGCGTTCCACGACCGCGACGAACTGGCCCGCTGGTACCACGACCTCGCCGGGTTCGTGCAGGTGTGGCGGACGCCGGACGACGAGCATCCCGACATGGCCGACCTGGTGCTGAACATCCCCGGGTCGACGATCTGCTGGGAGGTCATCACCTCGCGCGGCGAGGACTCGTTCATCGAGAAGTTCCTGAACCGCAGCGGCCCCGCCGCGCACCACGTGACGTTCGAGGTCGCCGACTGGGACGCGGCGATGGCGGCGTGCGAGCACCACGGCACGCCGACGTTCGACGACAACGAGGGCAGCACCGACGGCGCCGCGTGGCGGGACACGTTCATCCATCCGAAGCACACCGGTGGCGTCCTCGTCCAGCTGTTCTGGGAGGAACGGCCGGGCGTGTGGGTCCGCTCCGACAAGATCCCGCCGCCATGGACCTGAGCCTCACCGAGGACCAGGAGCTGATCGCCGGCACCGCCCGCGAGCTCCTGGAGTCACGGGCCGCGACGGCCGGGGCGCGGGCGATGGACGGCGACCCGGCCGGCTACTCCGCCGCGCTCTGGAAGGAGATGGTCGAACTCGGCTGGACGGGCCTCGCCTTCCCGGAGGAGCACGGCGGCGTCGGCGGCGAGTTCCTCGACGTCTGCCTGCTGTTCGAGCAGCTCGGCCACGCGCAGGTCCCGAGCCCGCTGCTGGCGTCGGTGGCGTGCTGCGGCATGCCGGTCGCCCGGTTCGGCACGTCCGAGCAGAAGGAGCGGTGGCTGGGCGCCATCGCGGACGGCCGGATCGTGACCGCCGCGCCCCTGCCCTGGGACCGTCCCGGGGACGGGCCGGCGGCCGCACGTGACGGCGGCGGCTTCGTCCTGAACGGCACCGCCACGTTCGTCCCGTACGCCGCTTCGGCCGAGCACATCCTCGTGGTGGCGCGGCCGGACGGCGAAGCCGGGGCCCGCCCGGCCGGCGCGTTCTGGGTGGACGCCTCGTCCTCCGGCGTGATGCTCCAGCCGCTGGGCACGGTCGGCGCGGACCGCCCCTGCCATGTCGAACTGTCGGATGTCCGCGTGCCGGCCGAATCCGCCATGACCGCGGACGCCGCCGACGCGATCTCACTGTTCGGCGCGGCCGCCACCTGCGCCGAGATGGTGGGTGCGGCACAACGCGTCCTGGACATGACGGTGGGGTACGCGACGGAACGGGAGCAGTTCGGCCGCCCGGTCGGGTCCTTCCAGGCCGTCCAGCACCACTGCGCCGACATGTCCATCGATGTGCTCGGTTCCCGGTTCATTGCCTACGAGGCCATCTGGCTGCTGTCGGTGAACCGGGACGCCGCGCAGGAGGTGTCGATGGCGAAGGCGTGGGTGAGCGAGGCGTACGAACGCGTGTGCGCGCTCGGCCACCAGGTGCACGGCGCCATCGGCTTCACCCGGGAGCACGATCTGCACCTGTTCTCGCAGCACGCCATGGCGGCGTCCCTGGCGTTCGGTGACGGCGACGCCCACTTCGACGCCCTGGCCGACCGCCTCGATCTGCCCTGACCCGGCCGCCGAGACCTGACCCATCCGCAAGCGAACGCCCGGCCGGCCGATCCGGCCGGGCGTCGCACCGGGTGGCCGACACGGGGGAATCTGGGGTTTCTGGGCCGGTATGCTCCTTGGGCCCCTCCCAGAATCAGATTGCCCATGACACAGACACCTGAGGCGTCCGTCGCCGGCGAAACGATCGTGGAACGCTCTGCGGAGCGTGCGCCCGAGACCGAGACACGGCAGGCGCCGGGCGGCGCGGCCCCACGGCGGCGCGACCCCCACCTGGACAACGCCAAGTATCTGGCGATCCTGCTGGTCGCCGCCGGGCACGGCGTGGCGAGCCTCAGGGACGTCCCGCTCGCGGCGGCGCTCTACAACTTCTTCTACATGTTCCACATGCCGGTGTTCGTCGTGGTCAGCGGCTATCTCTCGAAGAGGTTCACGCTCACCGACGACAAGGCGGTCAAGCTCGTCGGCTCCACGCTCGCCCCGTACCTCATATTCCAGGCCGCCTACAGCCTGTTCGCCTGGCAGGTCGGTGGCCGAGAGTTCAAGGTCGACCTGCTCAACCCCTACTACGTGACGTGGTTCCTGCTGGCGTTGTTCGTCTGGCGGCTGCTCACCCCGGTGTGGAGACGGCTGCGGTATCCGGTGGCGACGGCACTGCTCATCAGCCTCCTCGTGTTCATGACCGACATCGGCAGCAGTCTGGACCTGTACCGGATTCTGGGGCTGGTCCCGTTCTACGTGCTCGGGCTCACGCTCCGGCCCGAACTGCTGGAGATCGTCCGTCGGCCCCCGGTCCGCGTCCTGGGCGCCGTGACCCTCGCCGCCGGGTTCGCGATCGCCTACCTCACCTACGACCGGATGAACGTGCGCTGGGTTCGCTGGACCCATTCCAACAGCGACATGGGCGTCGACGAACTCACCGGCACGATGATGCGGTTGGCGCTGCTCGCCGCGGGCTTCGTGCTCGTCGCCGCGTTCCTGGCCGTCGTTCCGTCCCGCCGCACCTGGTACAGCGACCTCGGCATGGCGACCCTGTTCGGGTATCTGCTGCACGGGTTCCTCACCCGGCTCTTCACATTCCAGAACTGGCATGAATCCGGCTGGTTCGACCACATCCCCGGCGTGCTGTCGGTGGTGGTCGTGTGCTTCGTGGTCGTCACACTGCTGAGCACACACCCGGTCCGCCTCGTGACCCGCTGGGCCGTCGAACCGAACCTCGCACCGCTGTTCACCCGGACGGGGACGGCCCGGCAGGCGGCTCCCCGCGACGCGGGGACACCGGAAAGCGGCCGAAGATCGTAAGACCGCTACGTGAACTGATGGAGGCGGTAGAGTAAAGCGGCAGTATTCTCCCGGTTTGGATCCGATGCCCTAAGTGCCCCCGTGTCGCCCCGCTGGGAGATCCGACCGGTGACTGCTCACCTTCCCTCTAGGTGGCCGTTCGGGCTGCAATCGAGAAAAGGATGGACGCGTTGGCAATGGCACAGCAGGGCGAACAGCGCACCGTCGCCGTCATTCTGGCGGGTGGCAGCGGACAGCGGATGGGGCTCAGCACGCCCAAGCAGCTCCTCAAGATCGCCGGAAAGACGATCCTCGAACACACGCTGAGCGTCTTCGAGGATGCCCCGGACATCGACGAGATCATCATTCTGATGAACCCCGGCTTCCTGCAGGACGCGGCGCAGTGCGTGGAGAAGGCCGGCTGCAAGAAGGTCACCGCGGTCCTTCCCGGCGGGACTTCCCGTAACGCGACAACGCAACTGGCCCTGGACGCGCTCGCCGACCACCCGGCCGACACGACCAGCGTGCTGTTCCATGACGCGGTCCGGCCGCTGCTGTCCCAGCGCATCATCCGCGACTGCGTGGCCGCCCTCCGCGAGCACCGTGCCGTGGACGTCGCCATCCCGTCCGCCGACACCATCATCCAGGTCGACGGGGACGTGATCGTCGACGTTCCGCCCCGGGGGAGCCTGCGCCGCGGGCAGACCCCGCAGGGGTTCAGGCTCTCCGTCATCCGCGCCGCCTACGAGAACGCGTGGCAGGACGAGAACTTCGAGGCGACCGACGACTGCTCGGTGGTGCTGCGCTACCTGCCCGGCACGCCGATCTACGTCGTCCCCGGTGACGAGCACAACATGAAGGTCACCGAGCCGGTCGACATGTTCATCGCGGACAAGCTGTTCCAGCTCGCCCCGACGGACACGCCGACCCTCACCGAGGACCAGTTCGCCGAGGCGCTCGCCGGGAAGACGGTGGTCGTGTTCGGCGCCAGCCAGGGCATCGGCGCCACCGTCGCCGAACTCGCCCAGGGCTTCGGCGCCCGCGTCTTCGGATACAGCCGCGGAGCCACCCGCACGCACGTGGAGCGGCCCGACGACGTCGCCGCCGCGCTGGCGCAGGCGTACTCGGCGACCGGACGCGTCGACCACGTCGTCAACACCGCGGGCATCCTGCGGATCGGCCGGCTCGACGCGATCGACCCCGAGGCGATCGAGGAGGCGCTGCGGATCAACTACCTCGCGCCGATCCACATCGCCCGCGCGGCGTTCCCTTACCTCGCGAAGAGCCGCGGCCAGTTGCTGCTGTACACGTCCAGCTCCTACACCCGCGGCCGCGCCGACTACAGCCTGTACTCGTCCGCGAAGGCGGCGACGGTCAACCTGACCCAGGCGCTCGCAGACGAGTGGTCGGGCGACGGGGTCCGGATCAACTGCATCAACCCGGAGCGCACGAGCACCCCGATGCGGACGGCGGCGTTCGGGCAGGAACCCCCGCACACCCTGCTCAGCGCCGACCAGGTGGCCCGGACGTCGCTGAGCGTGCTGCTCTCCGACCTCACCGGGCAGGTCATCGACGTGCGCCGCGAAGACCCCCTCGCCGGCGGCACATCCGGCTGATCCCCCTGCGCACCCGTCGGCCCGCGGGTGCCCCGGTGCCCTACCCCCAACGCCCCTCAAGGGCCGCGCTGAACAGATGGAGGTTCGCCCGTGCGGCGACTTGTCTCCCGGTTCCGGAAGCTCGCGCGCTTCTCACCGGTGCTGCTACTGCCCATCACGCTCGTGCTGCTGCTGGTGGCGGCCGTGGCGGGATCCCCCGGCTGGTTCCTCGGCGCGGTGATCGCCTGCTACCTCGCCGAGCCGGCCGTCGAGCGGCTGACACCGGACGCGGCGCGGCTGCTGCGCTGGGGCCAGATGGGCGTGGGCGCGCGGATGCTCGTCCGGCAGGCCGCGCTCGTGCTGCTGCTCGTCCGGGCCGGTGACACCGGAGACGCGCTGATCGTCACCGCCGCCGTCGGGTTCGTCGTCCTCGACTGGCTGCGCACCGCCGTCCTGGCGGGGTCGGTCGCGCTCCGCCGGGTCAGCAAGATCCCCTTCGTCACCCGGAACCTGGGGAAGGGGGAACCGGAGTTCCCCAAGGCCGGGCCCGCCTGGCAGACGCGGCTGGTCGATCTCCTCGAAGGCCGGGCCGACGTCCTCCCCGTCCTGCTCGGCACCGCAGGGTTGCTGGTCGACCTTCCCGCGCTGCTCATCACCGGGCTGCTGGTCACGGGGGCGGCCCTGCTGGCCGCGCAGACCGCGCAGACCGGGCTGTTGCGCCGGATGCGCGCTCTGCAGGACGCCGACAGGGTGGGCCGCAATGTGCGGAAGCGGGTGCGCGCCTACAAGCCCGAGGTCATCCTGTACTTCACCGGAACGGCCGTGAACGTGTACCAGGGCAACATGTGGCTGGAGGCGCTGGAGCGGCTGAACCGCAAGGCGATGGTCCTGGTCCGCTCGCCGGAGGCCCTGGCCGCGCTCGCCGCCACGCCGCTGCCGGTCGTCTGCATCACGCGGGCCGACGACGTCATGAACTTCGACTGGTCGAGCGTGCGGGTGGCGCTCTACACCGGCAACACCGGCAAGAACCTCCACATGCTCCGCGAGCCGGACATCAAGCACGTGTTCATCGGCCACGGGGACAGCGACAAGGATTCGAGTTCCAACCCGGTGAGCAAAGTCTTCGACGAGGTGTGGGTGGCCGGTCCGGCCGGCCGTGACCGCTACCGCAACTCCGATGCGGGGGTGCGCGACGAGGCCATCGTCGAGGTGGGACGGCCCCAGCTCGCAGGCGTCGCCACCGGGCCGTCCGGCAACCAGGTGCCGACCCTCCTGTACGCCCCGACCTGGGAGGGCTGGGACGGCGACCACAGCTACAGCTCGCTGCTTCCGATGGGCGAGAAGATCATCGGCACGCTCCTGGAACGGGGATCGCGGCTCCAGGTCATCTACCGGCCGCACCCGTACACGGGGACGCGGCTGGCGTCCGCGGGGGCGGCGCACCAGCGGATCATCAAGATGATCGAACGGGCCAACGAGGGCGGCGGCTCGCACCGCGTCGTCACCGGCGCGGAGGCCTCGCTGCACGAGTGCTTCAACCAGTCGGACGTGCTCATCACCGACATCTCCAGCGTGATCTCCGACTACATGCCGAGTCTCAAGCCGTACGTGGTCACGAACCCGGAGGGCAAGGACGAGGCCGTCTTCCGCGCCGAGTTCCCGTCGGCGTCGGCCTCGTACCTGCTGGGCCCGTCCTGCGCCGAACTGCCCGACATCCTCGCCGTCGCGGCGACGCCCGGCCGGGATCCGCTGGCCGGCGAGCGGCGCGATCTCAGGGACTACCTTCTGGGCCCCGAGCAGCCGGACGCGATGACGCGGTTCGCCGCCGCCGTCGACGCGCTCGCCGAGGCCGGGCCCCGCGCGACCATGTACGGCCAGGCGGGGTCGGCGGTCACCGCCGCCGCCGAACCCGCTTAGAGTGTCCTTCGGACCTGGGTCACGACATCAGGGCTCGGCGACGGTTGGGGGGACCGTGACGGAACACCTGGTCAGCGTGATCGTGCCGGTCTACAACTGCCGCGAGACGGTCGGGCGGACGCTGGAGTCGGCGTTCGCCCAGACGCTGCCCGCCGACCAGGTCGAGATCATCGCCGTCGACGACGGCTCGACCGACGGCAGCGCGGAACTGCTGGACGAGCTGGCCCGCGCCCACGACCGGCTGGTGGTCATCCACCAGCCCAACTCCGGGGGCGCGGGCGCGCCGCGCAACCGGGGCCTCGACCGGGCGTCCGGGCGGTTCGTGTTCTTCCTCGACGCCGACGACCGGCTGGGCCCGGAGGCGCTGGCGCGGATGACGGAGATGGCCGAGCGCAACGGCACCGACATCGTGCTCGGAAAGCAGGTCGGGACGGGCGGGCGCAAGGTGCCCAAGGTCTTCGACCGCACCATCGAACGCACCCATGTGCTCGACCCGGACTGCGACCTGTTCCCCCGGATGTCGATGGCGGCGCTCCAGCTGTTCCGCCGTTCCCTGATCGAGCGCGCCGGGCTGCGCTTCACCGAGGGCCTGCTGTCCCACGAGGACCAGCTCTTCACCGCGGGCGCCTACCTGAACGCCGGCGGCGTGTCGGTCCTCGCCGACTACGACTGCTACTACTGGGACGCCAGGGCGGACGGGACGAGCAGCACCCAGGTCGGCGGCGCCCCGACCGCCGACGTCCACGCGATCGCCGCCCAGGCGATGGCGCTGGTCGCCGAGCACACCGAACCCGGCGAGATCCGCGAGCGGCTGCACCACCGGTACCTGCAGCTGGAGGTGTTCGGGCGGCTCGAACTGCTGTTCCTGGATTCCTCCGACGACGAACGCAAGGTCACCCTCGCCGGGTGCCGGGAGCTGCTGGACACCTGGCTCACCCCCGGACTGCTGGCCCGCTACAACCCCCTGCGCCGGGTGCTCGCCCACTGTCTGCAGCACGATCTCGACGCGGAACTGGAGGAGCTCCTGCGGTTCCACCGGAGCGGGCAACGTCCCCGCGTCCTTCTGGAGGACGCGCGCGCCTTCGCCCGGTATCCGTTCTTCCGGGACGAGGCCACGGGCATCCCCGACACGTGCTTCGAGACATCTCCGGTTCTCCAGCCCGCCCTCACCGGGGCCGCGTGGGATCGGTCCGGACTGGTGGTCAGCGGGACGGTCGTGGTGCGCGGCGTGGACGAGGGGCGGCCCACCGTCCATCTGGTGCTGGAGAACGGCGAAGGTGCCCGCCGGCGGTTCCAATGCGCGACGGGCCCCGGCGGCCCGGACGACGACGGGCGCGCGACGACCTTCACCGCGACGGTCCCGCCGGTGCCGGCCTCCTGGGCGGACGGCCGCTGGACGATGAGCATGGAGGCGGTCCTCGAAGGGCACATCCTCACCGCGCCGCTGACCAAGCCGCGGGGCATGGCCGTCCCGCACGCCGTGCTCGTCGAGGCCGAAGGGCGGTGGCGCCTCGTCCGGCCGCTGCCGCCGCGGGGACGCGGGCCGTTCACCGTCGAGGTGGGCGGCGCCCTGGCTCCCACCGACCTGCGGAACGTCGAGGTCCGCTGGGGGCCCGGCCGCCGGCTGCGCGTTCTGGGCGAACCGCCGCCCGTCCTGGGGCCCGGTCCCGCGCCGAGCATGAGCGTGCTTCTCGGACCCCTCGGACCCCCCGGAGGCGGCGGAGACGCCGGCACCGTGCTCCGGGCTCCGCTCGTGACCGATCCGGACCGGCGGACGCACCATCGCGCCGATGTCGCGCTCACCGGTGCCCGGCCCGGTCGCTGGAGGGCGTCGTTCGAGATCGAGGGGCTGGGCGAGCCGACGCAGATCCGCCTCCCGGACGGAAGCGGTGTTCTCGGACCGGTGACCGCGTCCATTCTGCCGCCGCGCCGCATGTACGTCCGGCTCGACAAGAAGCCGCTCACCGTGCACGTCACGGTTCCGCTGTCGGCACGGCTGCGGCGGGTGAGACGAAGCCTGGGCGCCCGCTCCGGCGCGGCGCCGGAAACCGAGCAGCATGTGAAGAAGGGCAGAGAATGAGTCACCGGATCACGCCGAGCGCCCAGGTCGACCCGAGCGCCGAACTCGGTGAGGGCACCACGGTCTGGGATCTCGCTCAGGTACGTGAGGACGCCAAGCTGGGCGCGGGCTGCATCGTGGGCCGCGGCGCCTACGTCGGCGCGGGCGTGCGGATCGGCGACAACGTCAAGCTGCAGAACCACGCGCTCGTCTACGAGCCCGCCGTGCTGGAGGACGGCGTGTTCGTCGGTCCCGCCGTCGTTCTCACCAACGACCGGGAGCCCCGCTCGGTGGACCCGGACGGGACGCTGAAGCGCGGCGGCGACTGGGAGGCCGTCGGCGTGCACGTCCGCGAGGGCGCGTCCCTCGGCGCCCGCAGCGTGTGCGTCGCGCCGGTGCGGATCGGCCGCTGGGCGATGGTCGCCGCGGGCGCCGTCGTGACCCGCGACGTCCCCGACTTCGCGCTGGTCGCCGGCGTCCCCGCCCGCCGGATCGGCTGGGTCGGCCGGGCGGGGGCACGCCTCACCCAGCGTCCGGACGGCGGCTGGGAGTGCCCGCGAACGGGCGAGGTCTACGCCGAGAGGCCCGCCGGGGACGCGGTGGTCCTCGTCGAGTCCGAGGGCAGCAGTCGGGCGTAAACCCCGTCCAGGACCTCGGCCTGCGCCTCCCAGGTCCATTCGCGGAGCAGTTCGGGACGGCTGTCGTACACGCCGCGGTACCGGTCCGGGTCGGCGAGCACAGCCTCGGCGGCCCGGAGGTAGTCGGCGGCGTCGTCGGCGCGGAAGACCTCCCCCTGCCCGGTGGCCTGGACCATCTCGCCCATCGCCTTCACATCGCTGACGATGATCGGCAGCCTGGCGTGGGAGTACTCGAAGAACTTGGTGATCAGCGCGATCTCGTGGTTGGGCCAGTGGTGGATCGGGATGACCCCGAAGTCGGCCGCCGACAGGAATTCCACGACCTGGTCGAACGGCACGTAGCCCAGCGCGGTCACGCGGTCGGCGACGCCGAGTTCGGCGGCGCGGGCGAGCAGTCCCTGGACATAGTCCGAGTTCGGCTTGGACACCACGAGCGCGACGTGCAGGTCCGGCAGCTTCGGCAGCGTCTCGACCATCACGTCCAGCCCGCGTTGCACCGCGGCGGCGCCGCTGTACACGGCGAGCGGGGTCTCCGGGCCGACGCCGCACAGTTCGCGGAGGCTGGGCACAGGCCCGGCCTCGTCCGGCGTGGGCTCGGCCCCGTCCGCGACCGGCTCGGTGACCGGGGCGTTGAGGACGATCGTGGGCCGCTTCCCCAGCCCGTGCCGTTCGACCAGCAGGTCGCCGAGCGCCTCCGACACGGTCAGGACCTCGTCGGCCACCCCGGAGTACTCCCGCTCGTGTGCGCACATCGCGGGCAGCCAGCGCGGCCCGGCGCGCCACGGGCTGATGCCGGGCAGGAACTCGTGCGCGTCCCACACCAGCTTGACGTCTCTGCCCGCGGCGCGGGCCCGGCGGGCGGCGCGGGCGCCGACACCGAGCATGCGGAAGTCGTTGGCGTGGATGATGTCGGGCCGCAGCTTGTCGATCACCTTGCCGTAGGCGATCTCCCAGTCCCACAGGGTGCGGTCGAGTACCCGCCAGCATCGGTCGCCGAGGAGCTTCTGCCAGAAGCGGATGGCGAGCCTTTCGAGCGGCGAGTGCAGATCCCGCCGGGCTTTGGCCAGGGACTCGGTCTGGCGTTCGCGCAGCGCGACCCAGCGGTCCTGGAGCTTGGCGGCCACCCGCCGGGCCATCAGCCAGAGGGCGCGCGGCGAGGACGCGCCTGACGTGAGGGCGAGGCGTCCGGCGGCGAGATCGGCCCTCCGGGACTGGACGAGCCTGCGGCGGTACTCGGCGATGTGCTCGTCGGAGTACGCGAGCGGACGCCGGAGCTGGGCGCGGACCACGCGCCGGGGGTCGCCCAGCGTCATCGGGACGGGTATGAGGCGCACGTGTGCGTCACCGAGCATCCAGGAACGCGACTTCTTCCCGGGGGCGCGGCCGATGAGGTGCACCTCCCAGCCCGCCGCGGCGGCCGAGTGCGCCGCCTTCTGCACCCGGGAGTCCGCCGTGACCCCGTTGTCGACGATCATGACGATCCGGCCCCGTGACGCCGAGGGGCCGGATCCGTCTTCGATCTCCATTGGGTTCTCCTCCATCGCTCCTCCCGGAGCATCGGTTTCGCGAAGATCAGCGGGCCTGACGGGGCCGGTACGGCAGGGCGCCTCGCGCTACCTGGTCGGGTTTCGCCGGGGCGTAGAAGGCCACGTCGAGACGGCGTCCCGGGCCCTTGGCCACCAGTTCGGCGGCGGGTGTGAGGGATTGCGGGTCCGCGACCACGACCAGGTCCGGGGATCCACCGGCCAGCACGGCCCGGCGCACGGCCCGGGTGCGGACCACGGCGGGGTCGCGCCGGTAGATCCGCGCCAGCCCCCGGTCGACGGGACGCGCGACGCGCCGCCGGAACGCGCGGTCGAGCCGTTCACCCCATTCGCGCAGCGGCCCTCGCGCACACACGCGGAAAAGCAGTCTCGGTATGCGGAAAAGCAGGAGCGAGACCGCGGCCGGACGGTAGCTCTGCTCCAGCACCGGCAGCTCGACGACCACGACACCGTCCGGAAGCGGGTCCTTCTCCCAGCTGGACGGCCGGTCGAGCAGGACGGTCGCGGTGCCGCCCCCGGCGACCACACGCCCCGACTCGGCGACCACCGCTGTGCGGCGGGTCGCCCCGAGGGCCAGGAACACGACGTTCACGTCCGCCTCCCGTCGGTGGCCACGGCGGCCTCTGGAAACCAGCGCCGGTGGTGCGCTTCGGCGACCGTGCGGTACCCGTAGCGTTCGGCCAGGACCGCGCGGGCCTTCCCGAGGTCGAGACCGTCCGGGAAGCGTTTCCTCAGCCGGCGGTATCCGGCGGCGATCGTCTCCGGGTCGTCGTCCACGTCGATCAGCTCTCCGGCGGCGGCCTCGACACCGGCCAGGGTGATCTCCGGGCCGCCGCAGCGGGTGACCAGGACCGGCAGCCCGGCGGCCACGGCTTCGACGATCGAAACGCCGAACGTCTCACCCCGGGACGGGTGGACGAGCAGGTCGTGGTCCTTCATCCGGCGCAGGGTTTCGTCAGGTGAGAGCGCCCCGGTCATGCTCACGGCGCCGTCGATTCCGAGTTCGGTGGCACGGCGTTTCAGCCGGGGAGCGAGCTTGCCCGTGCCCACCAGTGTCAGTGTCAGCGCCGGGTCATCTGCCAGGCACTCGGCGAACGCCTCCAGCAGGAGGTCGACACCCTTGTGCTCGGTGAGGTTGCCCACGTAGAGCCAGCGGCGCAACCCGGTGACGGGACGCGGCCGGGGCAGATCGAAGGACACCGGGTTCGGGACCAGCTCGATCTTGCCCGCGTGCTCCGGAAACGTTTCGGCCAGCGGGTTCCGTACCGTCTCGCCGACCGCGAAGAAACCGGTGCATCGATCGAGAACCTGCTCGTACATCTCCCGTGATTCGGGTTGTTCCAGCAGCGTCGTGAGATACGAGGCGTGCTCGGTGACGAACACGCGCGCGTCGGGCCGGGCGTTCTCCAGTGCCGTCCAGCCGCCGCGCAGGCCGACGTGCGCGTGCACGACCGCCGCCGGTATCGGCTTCCCGCCGAGCGCCTCGCGGAGCCAGTTCGCATGGTGGCGGGCCCGCTCGGCGAAGCTGCCCCCCGTGGGGACGGGATCGGGGACCGGGACACGCCACAGTTCGGCCCCGGCGACGGCCGGCTCCGGGCGGAACGCGCGTGGCAGCAGCACACGATGTGCGTCGGACGCCGCGGCGAGGACGGTCGGATCCGGCATCCGCCACGCGTCGGTGTGATAAATGGTGACCGCGTCGCACGCCGGCGCCGTGGCTTCGACCATCGCCTGGACGAAGACCCCCGCGAAGGCTCGGTCCGCGGACGGATACCAGGGGGTGACGACCGCGACCTGGCGGTCGGCCGGTTCGCTCACCGATCCGTCCCGTGGGCCCGGTCGGCGGAGCCGCCGATGACGACGTGTTCCACGCCGGTCCAGCGGGCCGGGTCGGTGATGCGGCGGCCGTCGACGAGGGCCTTGACGCCGGGCAGGTCGTCGGGTGCCAGGTCGCGGTAGGCGGCGTGGTCGGCCTGGACGATCGCGGCGGTCACCGGTTCGCCGCGGTGCGGGGGCAGGCCGAGGGCTTCCAGTTCCTGCGGCGTGTACATCGGGTCGGAGACGTAGGGGACGGCTCCGCGTGCGCGCAGCGCTTGGACGGTGGGGAAGACGCCGGAGAAGGCGGTCTCCTTGACGCCGCCCCGGTATGCCGCGCCGAGGACGAGCACGGGTGCGCCCGTGAGGTCGCCGTAGGCGCCGGTGAGGAGGCCGACGGCGTAGTCGGGCATCGCGGTGTTGGCGTCGCGGGCGGCGCGGACGACGGTCGCGTCCGGGTCGTTCCACAGGTACATCCGCGGATAGACGGGGATGCAGTGTCCGCCGACGGCGATGCCGGGCCGGTGGATGTGGCTGTAGGGCTGGGTGTTGCACGCCTCGATCACCTTGGTGACGTCCACTCCGACGGTGTCGGCGTAGCGGGCGAACTGGTTGGCCAGGCCGATGTTGACGTCGCGGTAGGTGGTCTCGGCGAGCTTGGCCAGTTCGGCCGCCTCTGCCGAGCCGAGGTCCCAGACGCCGTTGGGTCGGTCCAGGTCGGGCCGGTCGTCGAAGTCGAGGACCTGCTGGTAGAACTCCACGCCGCGCGCGGCGGACGCGTCGTCGATGCCGCCGACGAGTTTGGGGTAGCGGCGCAGGTCGGCGAACACCCGGCCGGTCAGCACCCGTTCGGGGCTGAACACCAGGTGGAAGCCGGTGCCGGCGGTCAGGCCGGAGCCCTCCGCCAGCATCGGGGCCCAGCGGTCGCGGGTGGTGCCGACCGGGAGTGTCGTTTCGTAGCTGATCAGCGTTCCGGGGCGCAGTCCCGCCGCGATCGACCGGGTGGCGGCGTCCATCCAGCCGAAGTCGGGTGTGCCTTCTCCGTCCACGAACAGCGGGACGACCACGATGACGGCGTCGGACTCGGCGACGGCCGCCGCCGTGTCGGTCGTGGCCGTCAGCAGCCCCGCCCGGACCGCCTCGCCGAGGTGGAGGCCGAGGTCGGCCTCGCCGGGGAACGGCTCGCGGGCGGCGTTGACGTCGGCGACGACGCGTTCGTCCACGTCGGCGCCGATCACGCGGTGGCCCTTGCGGGCGAACTGGACCGCCAGCGGAAGACCGATCTTCCCGAGCGCGACCACGCAGATCCGCATGTGCTACTTACCTCCAAGGGACGTCGCGCGCCGGACCCTGCGGGCCACGGCCCGGGCCGGACGCACCGGTCGCGTCTCGATCACCGTGCCGGGTTTGTCGGCCTGGGTCACCGACAACCGGTGGGGCCTGGCGCGATGCCAGACCAGTTCGCCGCGCGGGCCGGAAAGGTCGGCCGGCACGGGGATGTCGTGTGTCCGCCCGGACGCGTCAACGGCCAGCCGCAGGGTGTGCCTCGTCCTGGCGGGCCCGACGAGCAGCGCCAGGGGAATCCGGACCGTGAACGTCAGCCCCTCCTCGCCCGCGGCCCGGTCGACGGCGTTCAGCTCCACGCGCTGCTCGGTACCGCGCCCGGCGAGGGTGAGGCGGACGGTCGCCGGGTCCTCGGCGCCGGGACCGGTGAAGGGCGTCCGGACGGTGACCTCCAGGTCTCCCCCCGCGTGTCGCGCGCCGACCGCCCGGACCTCGTCCAGCAACCGCCTGCGCAGCCCCTTCGTGATCTCGTACAGCTCGCCCGGCAGGTTCGCGTCCGGATCCTCGAACCCCTGGTAGGCGTAGTACGCGCGCCCCTCCTTGAGCGCGATGGGGAACCGCTTCCCGTCCGCGTCCGCCTGGATGGCGTCGCACAGCCGGTCGACCTCGCCGTGCTGCGCAAGGCGCAGCCGGACACGGCGCCGGATCGGCAGCAGCGCCAGGACCTCGTCGGATACGTGCCGCTCGACGAGGGCGCCGACGCGTGCGCACACGTCGCGCCGCGCGTCGTCGTCGAGCTGGAGCAGGCCCTCACGGAGCGGCTTCGTCAGTTCCCACTTGGCGTGCCGGTGGGTGATCCTGTCCCGTCGCGGTCCCGGCTCGATCAGCCCGGCGACGAAATCGAAGAGCCGCTCGGCGCACTCCAGCCGGGTGTAGACGTCCACGGTGCCCTGCGTGATGTTGCCGTCGTCCTCGCGGAGCATCGCGTAGTAGCAGGTGTAGTCGGCCAGCACCGAGATCTTCCCGGCGCGTACGCACGCCTCGATGGTGAAGGGCTGGTCGCTGCCGATCCGCATGTGCTCGGGAAAGCGCAGCTTGTGCCGTTCCACCAGGTCGCGGCGGAAGAGCTTGCAATTGGACAGCAGCCAGGGAAGCGGGGAGTCGTACAGGTCGACGTCGGGGCGGTTCTCGGTGAACAGATCCTGCCGTATCTCCCGCCCGTTGACGCCCTCCATCTTGCCGACGAGGACGTCCGAGCCCCACTCGTCGGCCGCCGCCACCATCCGCTCCAGCGCCTCGGGGCCGAGGTGGTCGTCGGCGCCGACGAAGTAGACGTAGCGGCCGGACGCCACGTCCAGGGCCCGGTTGCTGGGGGCGGCGGGGCCGCCCGAGTTCGGCTGCCGCAGCACCGTGACGACGTCCGGGTACTCCTCGGCGAACCGGTCGAGTTCGGCTCCGCCGCCGTCGGTGGAGCCGTCGTCGACCGCGACGACCTCCATGCGGTCGCGGCCGATGCTCTGCCCCACCAGCGAGTCCAGGCAGGTGGTGAGGTACGGCATCGTGTTGTAGACGGCGACGACGACGCTGACGTCGGGTTCCCGCGTGCCGGTCGGCCCGGCGGTCTCCGGGGTCTCAGACGGCACCGAGAGCCTCCGGGGCCTTGAGCGTGACGCTCTCCCCGAGCCTCGCCGACTCCAGGACGGCGGCGGACACCTCGACCGTCCGCAGGCCCTGCCGCAGCGTCACGATGTCGCCGCCGCCCGCGAGGAACGCGTCCCGGAACCGCTCGTGCTCGACCAGCAGCGGTTCCCGCTTCGGGATCGCGTACCGGATCATGTCGCCCTCGGAGACGCCGCGGAACGTCCGCAGTACCTCCCATTCGGTGCTCACCTCGCCGTTGGCGTAGAACGTGAGGTCCGCCGTGAGCGTGTCGGCGACGAAGCAGCCGCGCAGCCCGGTGACGACGGTGGTGCGCTCCTTGAGCGGGCTCAGCCAGTTCACCAGGTGGTTGACCATGGAGCCGTCGGACAGCCGCCCGACGGCCGCGACCATGTCCTCGTGCGGGCGTCCGCTGCGCGCCACCGTGTGCGCGCAGACCGACACGTAGTGCTGGCCGGTGACCCACGCGGTCAGGTCGATGTCGTGCGTGGCGAGGTCCTTGACGACGCCGACGTCCGAGATCCGGTGCGGGAACGGCCCCTGCCGGCGGGTGACGACCTGGAACACCTCGCCCAGCTCACCCGCCTCCAGCCGGGTTCGCATGCTCTGCAGCGCCGGGTTGTAGCGTTCGATGTGGCCGACGCCGGCGACCAGCCCGCGCGACTCGAACGCCGTCACCAGCCGCTCGGCCGCCTCCACCGAGTCCGCCAGGGGCTTCTCGATCAGCGCGCCGACCCCGGCCTCGGCCAGCGCCAGCCCGACCTCCTCGTGCAGCGCCGTCGGGCACGCCACCACCGCGTAGTCGATGCCGAGCGCCAGCAGGTCCGGAAGCGTCTCCAGCAGCCGGACGCCGTGCGGCGCGCTGCCCGGCTGCCCCGCCGGGTCGACGACCCCGACGAGGTCGACGCCGTCGAGCCCGGACAGGACCCGTGCGTGGTTGCGTCCCATCACGCCGAGCCCGACCAGGCCCGCGCGCAGCGGCGCGCTCACTTCGCGTCCCCGGTCGCGGCGCCGGTTCCACCGGCGGTCTCGTTCACGGCGTCGGCGACGCGCGCCAGGTCGTCCTCGGTGAGCGAGGGATGCACCGGCAGGGACAGCACCTGCGCCGCCGCCCGCTCCGTCTCCGGCAGGTCCCATCGCGGATCGGGCCGCCCGTCCTTCAGGTAGGGCTTCAGCCGGTGGACGGGCGTCGGGTAGTAGACGGCGTTGCCGACCCGCCGCTCCTCCAGGTGCCGCTGGGCGGCGTCGCGGTCGCCCCGCACCCGGACGGTGTACTGGTGGTAGACGTGCCGGGCGCCGGCCGCGACCGGCGGCGTGACCGCCGCGGTGATCTTCGCGTCCAGGAACCCGGCGTTCGCGCGGCGCCGGTCGGTCCAGCCGGGCAGCCGCTTGAGCTGCTCGCGCCCGATGGCCGCGGCGACGTCGGTGAGCCGCAGGTTGGCGCCGACGACCTCGTTGGCGTAGCGCTGCTCCATGCCCTGGTTGCGCAGCAGCCGCATCGTCCGGGCCGTCTCCGCGTCGGCGGTGGTGATCATGCCGCCTTCGAGGGCGTGCATGTTCTTGGTCGGGTAGAAGCTGAAGCAGCCCACCGTCCCCATCGCTCCCGCCGGGGTGCCGTTCAGGGCGGCGGCGTGCGCCTGGCAGGCGTCCTCGACGACGGCGAGCCCGTGCTGCTCCGCAAGGGGGCCGATGCGGTCCATGGCGGCCGGGTGGCCGTAGAGGTGCACCGGCATGATGGCGGCCGTGCGCGGTCCGATCGCCGCGGCGACGGCGTCCGGATCGAGGCAGAACGAGTCCGGGTCGATGTCGGCGAAGACGGGTTCGGCGCCGGCGAGGCGGACGGCGTTGGCCGTGGCCGCGAACGTGAACGAGGGGACGATGACCTCGTCGCCGGGGCCGACGCCCAGCGCCCACAGGCTCAGGTGCAGCGCCGACGTCCCGGAGTTGACGGCGACGCAGTGCCGTCCCGCCACGAGCGCGGAGAACTCCTCCTCGAACGCGGCGACCTCCGGTCCCTGGACGACGCGTCCGCTGCGCAGCACGCGCACCGCGGCCTCGATCTCGGCTTCCCCGATCACCGGACTCGCCGCGGGGATGGGCCCTTCCGACTCCACGGGCATGCACAGGCTCCTTACCACTGGGGACGTGTCGGCCACATGGCTTCCTTGCCTGGCGGGAAACGGCGCACGACTGCGCGCGTACAAACTGGGGAAGACTCGCCCGACGCACGGATTCTAGCCAAAATGGGCGGTGATGAGGACGTTCCCCCTTCATTGGCTCCCACGGGGGAGGACGCCGGGTCGCGCGGTCGTCACGGCCGGGGGCCGCCGCCCGGCGGACGGTTCCCCGGAACGCGCCGAGGAGGCCAGGTGATCAAGGTCACAGGCGGTGGCGACGCGGCGTAGGTTTGCGGGATGAACGTGGTCATAGCCGTCATCGCGACGCTGCTGGTGACGTGGATTCCGGCGCTGGTGTGGTGGCGGCGGCAGGGACGCGGCGGTGACCTGGGCGGGCCGGCGCGGCGCGCGACGTTCGAGACGCTGCACACCGCGTCCCGGGCCGCGCCCGCGTTCCGGGCCGGGCTGACCGAGCAGGGCGCGCAGAAGGCCGCCCGGCAACTGCGGGCCCTGCTCGACTGCGCCGCGCTGGCGATCACCGACGGGGAGCGGCTGCTGGCCTGGGACGGGGAACACGACCACCACGCGGAGGAAGGCCCCAAGCACGCCGAGGTCACCCTGAACAACGGGCGCACCCAGGTCCACGACGTGACCTGCGACCGGCTGGACTGCCCGATCCGGCGGGTCGTGGTGGTGCCCCTGGCCACCGACGACCGCGTCATCGGGACGCTCGCCGCCTACGGGGAGGACACCCCCGCCGGCCTTATCCGCGCCGCCGAGGAGGTCGCCCAGTGGGTGGACGCGCAGCTCGAGCTGGCCGAACTCGACCACTCGCGGACGCTGCTGATGGAGGCGGAGATGCGGGCGCTGCGGGCCCAGATCTCACCGCACTTCATCTACAACTCGCTGACCACCATCGCCTCGTTCGTCCGGTCCGACCCCGAGCGGGCCCGGGAGCTGCTGCTGGAGTTCGCCGGGTTCACCCGCTACTCGTTCCGGCGGCACGGCGACTTCACCACGCTCGCCGAGGAACTGCGCTCCATCGACCGGTACCTGCTGCTGCAGCGCGCCCGGTTCGGGGAGCAGCTCCGGGTGACGCTGCGGATCGCGCCCGAGGTGCTGCCGGTCGCCGTGCCGTTCCTGTCCCTGCAGCCGCTCGTGGAGAACGCCGTCCGGCACGGCCTGCAGGACAGGTCGGAGCCCGGGCTCATCACGATCGTCGCCGAGGACGCCGGGTCCGACTGCGTGATCAGCGTGGAGGACGACGGGATCGGCATGGACCCCGACGACGTCCGGCGCCTGCTGGCGGGCGAGGTGCGCCCGCCGACCGACGACGGCGACGCGGCCGGGATCGGGCTCGCCAACGTCGACGACCGGCTGCGGCAGGTGTACGGCGACGAGTACGGGCTCGCCGTCGAGACCGGGCCGGGCGCCGGCACGAAGGTCATCGTCCGCGTCCCCAAGTACCGGCCCGGCGTGACCGCGTCCTGAGGCGTGACCGTGCGTGTGCCCAAGTACCGGCCCGGCGTGACCGCGTCCTGAGCTCTTGACTCTCGGGCGTGCATTGACTGGAATGTCCGTGCTACGTGGGAAGGGACGGTGTCGTGGGCCTACGTGTCCTGGCCGTGGACGACGAGGCGCCCGCGCTGGACGACCTCGTGCACCTGCTGAGCGCCCACCCGCGGATCGGCGAGATCCACACCGCCCGGGACGGCGCCGCCGCGCTCCGCAAACTCGACCGGGCCCTCGCCGAGGGACGTCCCATCGCCGCGGTCTTCCTCGACATCCGGATGCCCGGCCTGGACGGCACCGTCCTCGGCCGGTTGCTGGCGCAGTTCGCCCGCGCGCCGAAGATCGTCTTCGTCACCGCCTACGAGGGCCACGCCGTCGACGCGTTCGAGATCAAGGCGACGGACTACATCCTCAAGCCGGTCCGGCCCGAGCGGCTGAACGAGGCCATCAGGCGCGTGACCGAGGCCACCGACGAGGACGACGACGAGGCCGCGGACCCGGCCGAGCCGGAGCCGATGCCCGTCGAGCTGGGCGGGGTCACCCGGTTCGTCACCCCCGCCGAGGTTCTCTACGTCGAGGCGCAGGGCGACTACGCGCGGCTGCACACGTCCACCGGAAGCCATCTGGTGCGCATCCCGCTGGCCGCGCTGAGCGAACGCTGGACCGGCGCCGGGTTCGTCCGGGTGCACCGCAGCCACCTGGTCGCGCTGTCGGCGATCAAGGAGCTGCGGCTGGACTCGGGGCGCTGCACCGTCCTGGTCGGCGACGCGGAGCTGCCGGTGAGCCGCAGGCACGTGCGTGAGCTGCGCGACCTGCTCGTGCGCAGGGCGAGGCGATCCCCCTGAGCCCCGGCGAGCCCGCCCCAGGCGAGCCGCCTCCCGCCGGGCCCGCTCCGAATGGGCCGGGTCCGGGCGAGCGGCCGACCGCGATGGCGCCCGGCCGGGTCCTGGTGACCGGGCCGCGGACCCGCGCCGTCCGCCGGCCCCGCTACCCCGTCACCCTGGAGATCGACGAGCAGACCGGTCTCGGCGAGGCGTACATGCGCTCGCTGCTGCGCACCCAGCTCCGGCTCGCGCTCAGGCTGTGCCTGGTGCTGGCCGCCGTGGTGATCGGGCTGCCGCTGCTGTTCGTCCTGGCCCCCGAAGTGCGCGAACAGGAACTGCTCGGCCTGCCGCTGCCGTGGGTGGTGCTCGGCGGGCTGATCTACCCGTGGTTCGTGGCCTGCGGCTGGTGGTACGTCCGGCAGGCCGAACGCAACGAGGACGACTTCGCCGAACTGGTCGACCGGACCCCGGCCCTCAACGACACGCCCGCCGCCGCTGACGTGCCCGCCGCCGGTGACACGCCCGCCGCCGGTGACGTGCCGGCCGCGGGTGACGTGCCGGACTCCCGTGACGCGTCCGCCGGCCGGCCATGAACGCCGCCTACGGACTCGCCGGGGTCCTGCTGGTCGTCGTCGCCACCATCCTCATCGGCGTGCTCGGGCGCATCTCCCGCACCACCTCCGACTTCTATGTGGCGTCCCGCACGGTCACGCCGCTGCGCAACGCGTCCGCGATCGGCGGCGAATACCTGTCCGCCGCGTCGTTCCTCGGCATCGCCGGGCTCATCCTCGCCTACGGCGCCGACATGCTGTGGCTGCCCGTCGGCTGGACGGGCGGCTACCTCGTCCTGCTCGTCCTGGTGTCGGCGCCGCTGCGCCGCTCCGGCGCGTACACGCTGCCGGACTTCGCCGAGGCGCGGCTGGAGTCCATGTCGGTGCGCCGCGTCGCCAGCATCCTCGTCGTGCTGATCAGCTGGCTGTACCTGCTGCCCCAGTTCCAGAGCGCCGGGCTGGTGCTGCGGACGGTGACGGGCTGGCCGGTGTGGACGGGCGGCGTCCTCGTCGCCGTCGTCGTCGCCGTCAACGTCCTCGTCGGCGGCATGCGCAGCGTCACCCTCGTCCAGGCGTTCCAGTACTGGATGAAGCTCACGGCGCTCGCCGTCCCGCTGATCTTCCTGCTGCTGGCCTGGCGGTACGACGGCGCGCCCGGCCTGTCGGGGGACACGCCGCCGCAGTTCGCCGACCGCACCACCGTCTCCGTCGGCCTCGCCGTCACCGTCGACGTCACGACCCCCATCCAGGTCGTCGTGGACGGGCGGGTGGACGGGCGGCCCTACGACGCGGCCCCGCTCACCCTGAACCCCGGCCCGCATCACATCGCGCAGAACACGTCCGTCACGTTCCCCGCCGGCGCCGACGTGCCCCACGTGAGCGACCGGCCCGTCACCACCGACCACGAGTGGGCGATGCCGCTGGACGGCCGCCCCCACTCCCTCTACGCCACGTACTCGCTGATCCTCGCCACGTTCCTCGGGACGATGGGGCTCCCGCACGTCCTCGTGCGCTTCTACACCAACCCCGACGGGCGGGCCGCGCGCCGCACGACCGTGATGGTGCTGTCCCTGCTCGGCGCCTTCTACCTGCTGCCCGCCCTGTACGGGGCGCTCGGACGCCTCTACACCCCCGAACTGCTGATGACGGGACGCGCCGACGCCGTCGTCCTCACCCTCCCCGGGCGGCTCATCGGCGGCACCGGCGGAGACCTCCTCGGCGCGCTGGTGACCGGCGGCGCGGTCGCGGCGTTCCTGTCCACCTCGTCCGGGATCACCGTGTCCGTCGCCGGGGTGATCGCGCAGGACATCCTGCGCGGCGGGGTGCGCTCGTTCCGCGCCGGCACGCTGCTCGCACTCGTCGTCCCCCTCACGCTGGCGATCACGGCCCGTTCGCTCCCCGTCGCCGACGTCGTCGGGCTGGCGTTCGCCGTCGCCGCGTCCACGTTCTGCCCGCTGCTGGTCCTCGGCGTCTGGTGGCGGAAACTGACCGTGCCGGGCGCGCTCGCCGGCCTCACCGCCGGCGGCGTCCTCGCCGGCACCGCGGTGATCGTGACGATCGCGGCGGGGCCGCCGGGCGGGTTCATCGGCGCGCTGCTCGCCGAACCCGCGGCCTGGACGGTCCCGGTCGCGTTCGCCACCATGATCGTCGTGTCGTGGTGCACGCCGGGACGGGTACCGCCCGGCGTCGCGCGCATGATGGTGCGCCTGCATACACCGGAGTCGCTCGCTGTCGACCGCGGGACGTGGCGACCGAAACGGGTGTGACCGTGCGCCTGCACGCGCCGGAGTCGCTGGCCGTGGACCGCGGGACGTGGCGACCGAAACGGGTGTGACCGTGCGCCTGCACACGCCGGAGTCGCTCGCTGTCGACCGTGGGACGTGGCGAAACGGGTGTGACCGTTCATCGCGTCAAACGAACCGTTCACCGACAGGGCTCGCAGACCAGCGACGATGAACGGCAGCTGAACGCAGCCCCGCGCCCGCCCCCTCGATCGTTCCCGGCCTCGTCCATACCGTGGCGCGTGACCGGCGTCACAAAAGAGGAGGGGCGGTCGTGTCCGTCGATAAGAACGCCTCCGGCACCGTATATGAACGGTTCCAGAGCACCACGGAGTTCCAGGATCTCCGGCGCAGATTCCGTAGATTCGCATTTCCCATGACCGCGGCATTCCTCAGCTGGTACCTGCTCTACGTCGTGATGTCCGGGTGGGCGCGCGGCTTCATGGGCAAGGAAGTCGGCCCGTTCAACATCGCCCTGTACTTCGGGCTGCTTCAGTTCGTGTCGACGTTCGCCATCGCGTGGCTTTACTCGCGGCACGCCGAGCGCAACCTCGACGCGGCCGCCGACAAGATCCGCGCGGACATCGAAGCCGAGACCGCCGGGACCGCGGAGGAGGCCCGATGAGCCACGAAACCCTGTCGATCCTGCTGTTCGTCTCCTTCGTCGCCGCCACGCTGGCGATCACCGTCTGGGCCAGCCGGAACACCAAGGACGCCACCGACTTCTACGCGGGCGGCCGCTCCTTCTCCGGCGCGCAGAACGGACTCGCGATCGGCGGCGACTACATGTCCGCCGCGTCCTTCCTCGGCATCGCCGGGCTCATCGCGCTTTACGGCTATGACGGGTTCCTGTACTCGATCGGGTTCCTCGTCGCCTGGCTCGTGGCGCTGCTGCTCGTCGCGGAACTGCTGCGGAACTCGGGCCGGTTCACGATGGCGGACGTGCTGGCGTTCCGGATGAGCCCCCGTCCCGTCCGCACCGCCGCCGGCGTCTCCACCATCGTCGTGTCGATCTTCTACCTGCTGGCGCAGATGGTCGGCGCGGGCGCCCTGGTCGTCCTGCTGTTCGGCTTCACCAGCGAGTTCGCCAAGGGCGCCACGATCGCGATGGTCGGCATCCTGATGATCGTGTACGTCGTGTTCGGCGGCATGAAGGGCACCACCTGGGTCCAGATCGTCAAGGCGTGCCTGCTGATGACGGGCGCGACCCTCGTGACGATCCTGGTCCTCGCCGAGTTCGGCTTCAACCTGTCCAGCCTGCTGAACGACGCGGCGGCGCAGAGCGGCGAGGGCGGGAAGTTCCTGGAGCCCGGCCTGCGGTACGGCACCGAGGAGCAGGGCCTGTCCGGCAAGCTCGACCTGATCAGCCTCGGCCTGGCCCTCGTCCTCGGCACCGCCGGGCTGCCGCACATCCTGATCCGCTTCTACACCGTTCCGACGGCCCGCGACGCCCGCAAGTCCGTGATGTGGGGCATCGGGATCATCGGCGCCTTCTACCTGCTCAGCCTCGTCCTCGGCTTCGGCGCCGCCGCCCTCGTGGGCAGCGACGAGATCCGCGCCGAGAACGCGGCGGGCAACACCGCGGCACCGCAACTCGCCGAACGCGTCGGCGAACTCGTGTTCGGTTCCGCGGGCGGCACGATCCTGCTGGCGGTGATCGCGGCGGTCGCGTTCGCGACGATCCTGGCGGTCGTGTCCGGTCTCACCCTGGCGTCGTCCTCGTCGTTCGCCCACGACCTGTACGCCCACGTGTTCCGCAAGGGCAAGGCCACCGAGCGCGAAGAGGTCCGCGTCGCCCGCATCTCCGCCTTCGTCATCGGCGCCGTCGCGATCGTCCTCGGCATCTTCGCCCAGCGCCTGAACGTGGCGTTCCTCGTCGCCCTGGCCTTCGCGGTCGCCGCGTCCGGAAACCTGCCCGCGATCCTCTACAGCCTGTTCTGGAAGCGGTTCAACACCCAGGGCGCCGTCTCCGCGATCTACGGCGGTCTCGGCTCGGCGATCTTCCTGGTCGCCTTCTCCCCGGTCGTCTCCGGTTCCGAGAAGGCCCTGTTCACCGACTCCGACTGGAGCTGGTTCCCGCTGAGCAACCCGGGGATCATCTCCATTCCGTTCGGCTTCCTGGCCGGCTTCATCGGCACCGTTCTCAGTAAGGAGTTCAACGCGGCCAAGTACGCCGAGATCGAGGTCCGCTCCCTCACCGGTGCGGGTGCCGAAGAGGCGACCAAACACTGAGATCTGCCGCGCGGGCGACCGTCGCCCGGTCCCGCGCGGCCCGCGGCCCCGCCCCCCGCCCCGGGGCGGGGCCGCCCCCTGTCATCCCCCGTTCCGTGCGTGAGATCGGTTCTACCACCCGTCAGCCGCCCCGTATCGCATCACCGACCGCCCTTTCCATCGTTTGCAGCTGTCCCTTTCGTTGAACCGGCTTGCGGTGCCCGGTGACGATGGCCGTCAAGTAGGGCGAAACTTGGACATTTCCGGACGGATTGCTAAATACTGCCCATGGGCCGCCGGAACTTCGGCAATCCGCACTTCCTTGATGGGGCGTTGTGTCAGCCTAGATACGAGCTGTACACGTATGCGTACGCGTCACTCAGAATCGTGATCTTGCTGTCGACGCACCGAGGACGCCGATGCCTGACTTCTTCGAACCTGCCGCCGGCGCCGAGCACCAGGACGTCCGACGAACCGGCAGGTCGCTGACCCGTGGTGAACGCCGGAAGAGCAGTGGTCGACAGAGCGGCATACGCGCCTTTCACCTGACCATTTCCTTGGTTCCCGCCGCCATTGTGGGACTTCTCGGCCTCGCCGCCGTGGCGGTCCTGTACGACGGAGACGCCGTGAGCCGCCAGACGCGCCTGCTGCTCGCCATGGCGGTCGTAGGGGCCGCGATCACCCTGGGAGCCGCCGTCGCGGCGGCGGAGGCGGCGACCCGCCGGGTGCATCAGCAGCGCACCCGATCGGCCGTCCACCTGCAGCGGCGGCTGGGCGAGCTGGGTTTCCTGGTAGCCCGCGGCCGGCGGGACCTGCAGAGGCTGGCCGAGGGGCTCAGCACCGGTGAGAAGGCCGCACCGTGCAGCGAGGACCTCCCCGTCCCCGACACCGGCGACGCCGTCATGCTCCTCACGTACGAGCTGCAAAGGGCCCAGGCCGCGGCCTGGAACGCCATGCTCGACGTCGCGAGCCGCGAACCCGCCGGCGACGTCGGCCAGCGGGTCGGCGTCTACGTCAACCTCGCCCGGCGGATGCAGTCGCTGTCCCACCGGGCCATCCAGGGCCTCGACGCCCTGGAGAACCAGGTCGAGGACCCGGACCTCCTCAAAGGGTTGTTCAAGGTAGACCACCTCAACACCCGCCTGCGCCGCCAGGCCGAGAGCCTCGCCGTGCTCGGCGGCACCCCGTCGCGCCGCCAGTGGACCAAGCCGGTGACCGTGTACGAGGTGCTGCGCTCGGCCATCGCCGAGGTGGAGCACTACCACCGCGTCAAGGTGGTGCCGCCCATCGACGGGAACCTGCACGGCGGTGCGGTCGCGGACGTCGTCCATCTGCTGGCCGAACTCATCGAGAACGCGACCAAGTTCTCCCCGCCGGAGACGCAGGTGCTCATCCGCGTCGAGAACGTCAGCGCGGGCCTGGCCATCGAGGTCGAGGACCGCGGCCTCGGCATTCCGCGGGGGGACCAGCGGCGGCTGAACGCCCTGCTCGCCGAACCCGAGCGGGCCGACCCCGACGAACTGCTGAAGGACGGGCGCATCGGACTCCTCGTGGTCTCCGCGCTCGCTCGCCGCCACAAGACCCGCGTGCAGCTCCAGGGCAATGTCTACGGCGGCACACAGGCCATCGTCGTCGTGCCCAAGGAACTGGACGGCAGCGACGCAGAGGAGGCCGAGGTGCGGTCCCAGACGAAAGCGGTGACCCCCCGGCCGGCTCCGCCGCAGGCCGTGTTGAGCGCATCGGTGCCCGCCGCGGCCTCACCCTCGCAGCCGGCGTCTCTCCCCGGCTTCGAGGAGGGCGTCGAGGCCCGGCCGAGTCTGACGTTCAGCGACCCCCATGTCCTCGATGCCCGGCTGCCCGACCCACCGGTCCCCGCGCACGACGAGCGCCCGGCCACGCCCGCGCAGCCGTCCGGCTCCCCGGCCGGAGTGCCGGACTCCGGCACCGGGCCGGGCCTTCCGGGCGCCCCCGGTGAACGGCCGCGGTTGCCGCAACGCCAGGCCCAGACCCACCTGGTGCCCGAACTGGCCACGGCCCCCGCTCTCCAAGAGGAAGAGCAGGAGATCGAACCGAACCCCCGGTTGATGGCGGCATTTCAGAAGGGCCTGCGCAGTGCTCAGGAGAATGACGCCGCTGCAGATGGTCCCGACGGTCCGAACTGACGAGGATCACGAATGATAAGGAGCGTCCATTGAGTGCTGTCTCCCCGAACCAGACCCAGGACCTTGCTTGGCTGTTGCGGGGGCTGGGCGAGGAGGTTCCGCTCATACGCGGCAGCGTGCTGCTGTCCTCCGATGGCATGCTGAAGGCGGCCTATGGCTTCGACCGCACCAGTGCGGAACAGTTCGCCGCGCTCGCGTCGGGCCTCTTCTCCATAGCGCGCAGCGCCGGAACGAAGTTCGACCACAGCAACGAGGTACGGCAGGTGGTGGCGGAGCTCAAATCCAGCCAGCTGTTCATCTCGTGGGCCGGTTCCAATTCCGTGCTGGCGGTGCTGGCGAAGGCGGAGGCCGACCCGGCCATCGTCGGTTTGGAGATGGTCCGGCTGATCAAGTCCGTGCAACCCTTCCTGCACACCGCGGCACGGTCGGCGGCATCGACCGTCAATGGAAATCGATCGCTATGACGGCCGGTTCCGACGAGGTCTGGCTCGACGAGGACGCCGGGCCGCTGATACGCCCGTACACGGTGACCGCCGGCCGCACCCATCCGACCGTCGACCTGGACCTGCTGTCCCTGGTGGTGGCGGCCGGCCCGCTTCCGCCGGCCATGGATCCGGAGCACGGCAAGGCGCTTGAGGTGTGCCGCACGCCGACCTCGGTCGCCGAGGTCGCGGCGCATCTGCGGCTTCCCGTGATCGTCACCAAGATCGTCCTTTCCGATCTGGTGGAGCGCAGGGCAATAGAGCTACAAACGGCTTATTCCGCGACCGACCCCACCGACCGAGCCCTTCTGGAGAAACTGCTCGATGGCCTACAGCGAGTCTGAGGTGCCCAGCACCCAGGTCAAGATTCTCATAGCGGGTGGTTTCGGCGTCGGGAAGACGACGTTCGTCGGTGCCGTGAGCGAGATCGAGCCGCTGAGCACCGAGGAACTCATCACCACGGCCAGCGTCGGAATCGACAACCTCGGAGGAGTGGAGGGCAAGTCGACCACGACCGTGGCGCTGGACTTCGGCAGAATCACGCTCGAACAGCACGGGATCGTTCTCTACCTGTTCGGAACTCCGGGGCAGCGGCGTTTCTGGTTCCTGTGGGACGAGTTGTCCGCCGGAGCGCTGGGCGCCATCGTGCTCGCCGACACCCGCCGCCTGGAAGACTGCTTCGAGGCCGTCGACTTCTTCGAGAACCGGGGAACCAAGTTCCTCGTCGCGGTGAACGAGTTCGACAACGCATACCGCTACGGACCCGACGAGGTGCGATCCGCCCTCGGACTCGGTCCGCGCGTGCCGATCGTGCTGTGCGACGCACGGGACCACCTCTCGGCCATTTCGGCGCTGAGGGCCCTGATCCAGCACCTTATCGCAGCCGCCTCCTCCGCCTCCGTCTGACGCAGAACCGCAATGATCATGCTCCGCCATCGCACACCCAGCCATACATGGAGGTCCCCGTGACGTATCAGTCCAGTGACCAGGAATACGAACTCTCCGCCCGTTCATTGATACCGACCGACCATGAGGCGTCCCAGCGTGCGGCGCGGCTGCGGGAGCTCGGCCTGGGGCAGGCACGGGAGCACGAGTTCGATGAGTTCGCCCATGAAGTCGCCGTGGACGCACAGAACCTCGTTGGGCTCCACAACACCCCGGTGGCCTTCGTGAACCTGGTCGGCGACGATCAGTTCATCGGCGGTGTCTACACACCGCCGGCCGCCGCGGCCGTCGTGGGAGGAATCCTCGGGGCGAGGATTCCCCTTAACGCGGGCTACTGCCCGCATGTCGTCGTCCGGCGCAAGGCGCTGATCCTCGACGACGTTCTCGACTATCCGCGTTTCGCCGGTAATCCGATCGTCGACAAGCTCATGGTCCGCAGCTACGCCGGAGCTCCGCTGACCGACCGCACGGGCACGGTTCTCGGCACGATCTGCGTCGTGGACAGCGAACCGCGCCCGTGGGGCAAGGCCGGGCTGGAACTCATGAAGCGGCGGGCGGCGGACCTGGTCGACCGGATCCACCGCCGCGAGGGCCTGCCGGGCTAGTCGCCCGGTACGTCGTCAGCCGACGGCGGTCGCCGCTTCGCCGCCGCCCTGGTCGTGTCGGATCGGGAACGGGGACGGGCTGCCGGACCCGGCGCCGACCGGCCGCGCCGTGCCATTGGTGTCGAGGATGCCGGTGGCCAGCAGGCGGAATTCCGCGGCGACACCGGCGATGTCGTTTCTGAGGAACTCGATGGCGTGCCGGACCCTGGCGGGGTCGGCGCCGGTCTCAGCGGCCCAGCCGACGACCTGGGTGATCGCGAACAGGTAGGCGATGGCGCGGCCGGCCAGGACCTGATGTTCCTGGCTCAGGCGCTGATCGAGGAAGCTCAGGTCCGCCTGGAGCGTCGTGACGCCGGCCGCCGTGAGCGGCCATTCGGCCAGGAATCCGCTGAGCGGCCGGCCGGCCCGCCGGGTCAGGCAGTGCGCGGCGAGCTGCTGGCTGAGCATGTCGTTGTTGCCGTCGAAGACGGTGAAGACCCGTGAGTCCAGGAACGCCTGACCGGCGATGTTGGTGGGCGATCCGCAGCGGTACCCTTCACCGCCGGTCAACTGCTGGTAGTGCTGTGCCGCGCTGACCATCCTCTCGGTGGCGACGGTTTTGAGGGCCTGTACGGCGGGGAACGCGGGGGTCATGTCGGCCTTGAGGTCCAGTGCCGTCTGCACGTAGTGGCTGAGCGCCTCGCAGATGGTGGCGGAGGTGTCGATGGCCGCGAGCCTGTAGTTCACGAACCCGATTTTCGACTGCAGCTTCCGCCCTATCTGGCGGCCGTCCGCGTACGCGTGCGCCTCGCGGCTGATGCGGCGCAGGAATCCGGCTCCCGCCGCCGCCAGCAGCGCCCGGGAACCCATGAACAGGTCCACCGAGTTCAGGCCGGTTTCCTCGGCGTCGATCCGCCGGTGCCGGGGGACGATCACGTCGATATCGTTGACTCCGTAGTCGAGCAGCTTCAATCCGAGTGCCTCGAACAGCTCGACGGTGCGGAATCCCTCGTTGCGCCTGACGACGAAGTAGCCGTACTCGCGGCGGTGTGCGTGCTTCGCGACGACCAGCCACCAGTGTGCGGAGGAACTCAGAGCCTGCCAGTGCTTGCGGCCGCGGATCCGGTAGCCTCCGTCGACCTCCTCGAAAGTGGTCGTCATGGCGGACAGGGCCGAGCCGGCGCCCGGTTCGGTGGCGGCGAGCCCGGCCGTCAGCGGCTCGCTGCCGGCGAACAACGGCAGCATCTCCTGTTTGACCTCGTCCCCGGCCCACTTCACGACGGGCAGGAGCGCCAGTGCCGTGTTGACGATCACGTACACGCCGAGCGCCAGGTTCCACTCGGAGGTGGTCTCGACGATCCGGCACATCTCGACGTGGTCGTCGCGGCCTCCGTACTCCTCGGGCAGAGTCGGAAGCCGGACCCCGGCTCTCACAAGGAGCGCCCAGCCGTCGGGGGAAAGGTACTCCTGCGGATAGGTCGCTGAATCGAACTTGGAGGCGACCGTGTCGATGCCGGCGAGGAACTCATGAGTTGACAGAGACAGTAGATCGTGCGTCATGGTGTCCGCTCTCACGGGGTCGGCCTGTCAGTGCAGGGGGAAGCCGTCGGGCTCTGGCGATCAAGAGCATGCTGAAGTCCGGTTCACTGGCAACAGCAGACCAATCAATCACCTTCCGATAAGTCCGATTTCAGGGCATACCTCATCGTCAATCGAGCGGTCACGTTGCACAAGGAACATCTGGCTTACCGTAAGTGTGCCCAAAAACCCGATACCTCGTGTGGCCTGCACACACTCACGGATCAGTAAGGTTTTTTCTCTGCGGGCAAGGGCCGCCCGATGCCCGGCCCGACCGGGTCCGGCGTGGCCGGTGACCCGGACAGGCCAGGGTCGTGGACCCCACCCCGCCGCCGTTAGCGTGGGACCGTGCGGGCGGTGGTCCCGCCGGACGGAGGGGGAGCATGGGATACGGGAGGTCCGCCAGACGCGGTGTGATGCTCGTCGTCGGCGGGACCGTTCTGCTGGCCGGCGTCTCGCTGCTCGTCCTGCCCGGCCCGGGGATGCTGATGGTGCTGGCCGGGCTGCTCATCCTCGCCCGCGAGTTCCCGTCGGTGAACCGCTTCGTCGAACCCGTCCGGATGCGGGCGATCCAGGCGGCGGAGGAGAGCGTCACCTCGTGGTGGCGCCTCACCGGGTCGGTGCTGACGGGGCTGGCCCTGATCGGGGCGGGTGTGCTGTGGGGTCTTGAGCCGAGGCTGCCGCTCAGCGGGTGGAGCACCGGGTCGGGCCTCATCCTGTCCGGAATCATCCTGTTCGCCCTCCTGTACTGGAGCTACCTGCGCGTCAAGGCGCGGCGGGCAGGGGTAAAACGGGACGGCTGAAACCGGCCGGACGAAGTTTGTCCGGCGGATTTGATCCGGCGAGCGGGTATGACCGTGCCATGGGTATGGGCATTGTTCTTCGAGTACTCGTCGCCGCTGGACTAGCGGCAGACGCCATCATCCACTGGCGTTTCGCGCCTGGCATGGCGCCGGGACCCAACACTCCGAGCGACACCATTCCAGGGGACACGCTGTTCTACGCCCAGGCGATCGCGGCCGCGGTGGCGGCCGTGCTCGTCCTGGTGTGGGCGCGCAGGTGGACGTACGCGATAGCGTTCCTGGTCGCCGCTAGCGCCGCCGGCGCCGTCCTGATCTACTACTTCGTCGACTTCGGGCAGCTCGGTCCGATTCCGCGCATGTACGACCCGTCGTGGTACGCGGACAAGACGATCAGCCTGGCGGGTGAGCTCATCGCCGCGATCGCCGCGCTGATCGGATTCTTCACCGTCGGGCGGACCCGGGACCGGGACAGCGAGTCAAGCGCCGTCCCGGCCCCCTGAGGCGGGGGTTCGCCTCGCGGAGGCGGGCGGAAGCACCGAAGGCCGTATCCGGCCGCACGCACTGTGTGCGGCCGGATACGCCAGTTCCTCGACGTCGGCACCGGCCTGCCCACCATGGACAACGTCCACCAGATCGCTCACCGGCAGGCGCCCGGCTCGCGCGTGGTCCACGTCGACAACGATCCGAACGTCTGCGTCCACGCCTGCGCGCTGCTGGCCGACGACCCCGGCACCGTCGCGGTCGTCGAGGAGGATCTGCGGCGCCCGGAGCGGATCCTGGCGCACCGCGAGACCCGCCGCCTGATCGATTTCGACGAGCCGCTGTGCGTCCTGGCTTCGACCCAGTCGGCGACGCGGCCCTGGAACCCCTTGGCCCGCTGCGCCGGATGGCGCCACGCCCAGTACCAGACGTTGCCGACGAGGTTGGTGGTCGTCTCGTTGCCCGCCCCGACCAGCAGGTGCAGGAACGCGATGATTCCAGCGCCGACACCGGCCACCCGTGCATCCTCAAACATTTTGTTGTTTCATGAAGTGTTGATATGTTCGCGCCATGTCCACCAACAGGTCCACCAACGGATCCGCAGGCACGTCCACCGGCACCGCACCGGTCGTCATCGTCGGCGGTGGCCAGGCCGGTCTGGCCACCGCGCACACCGTCCAGGCGCTGGGCATGGGACGCCCGGTCGTCCTGGAGGCCGCGGACCGGCCGGCCGGGTCATGGCCGCGGTACTACGACGGCCTCACCCTGTTCTCCCCGGCCCGGCGCAGTGCCCTGCCCGGCGCGCCCTTCCCCGGCGACCCCGACGGCTACCCCGCGCGTGACGAGGTCGTCGCCTACCTCGCCGACTACGCGTCCCGCCTGGACGCCGACATCCGTACCGGTCACCGCGTCGAACGGGTGAGCGCCACGGGCTCCGGCGGGTTCGAGGCCGTCACGGTGGACGGCGAGGTCTTCGCCGCGTCGCTGGTGATCGCGGCGACGGGCGGGTTCAGCCGCCCGCACCGGCCGGAACTGCCGGGGCTGGACGCCTTCTCCGGCACGGTCCTGCACTCGGCCGAGTACCGGCGGCCCGAACCGTTCGCCGGGCGGCGGGTGGTGATAGTGGGCGGCGGGAACTCGGCCGTGCAGATCGCGATCGAGCTGGCCGCCCACGCGCGGGTCACCCTGGCCACCCGCCACCCGCTGCGCTTCATGGCGCAACGCGTCCTGGGACGGGACATTCACCTCTGGCTGCACCGGACCGGGCTCGACACCGCCGGCTGGGCGCGCCCGCTGCTGACCGGGGGCAAGGGCACCCCGGTCATGGACACCGGCACCTACCGGGACACCATCGCCAAGGGGAATCCCGACCGCCGCCCCATGTTCACACGCCTGGACGGCGACCAGGTCGTCTGGAGCGACCAGACCCGGGAGCGGGTGGACGTGGTGCTGCTGGCGACCGGGTACCGGCCGGGCGTGGAGTACCTGGACGGGCTCGGCGCGCTCGACGCCGGCGGGCGGCCACGTCACGACGGCGGTGTCTCCACCACCCATTCCGGGCTCGGGTACGTCGGGCTGGAGTGGCAGCGTTCGTTCGCCTCCGCCACGCTGCGCGGGGTCGCGGCGGACGCCCGCCACGTCCTGAACCGGCTGCGCAGGCAGGGGCGTCCGGGTGCTCGGCGGCCGGCGCGGGCCGGGCGTCCCGCGTGAGCGTGCCCGGCCAGGCCCCCGCACCGGCTCCGGGGGCCGGCCGTGCGCCGCCCGCCGGGAGCGACCGGCGGGCGCGGCCACTAGTCGTGCTGCCGCCTGGCCGGGGCGAGGCTGCCGGGGTGGTCGTCCGGCGGCGCGGTGTCCGCCGCGGTGTCCGCCGCGGGGAACGGCCCGAGGGCACGCTTGAGGATCTTGCCGGTGGGGCTGGTCGGCATCTCGTCCACGAACCACACGCGCCGCGGATACTTGTACGCGGCCACCCGTTCCCTGACCCACAGGCGCAGCTCGTCCGCGGTCGCGGGGGCGCGCAGTGCCACGGCGGCCGCGATCTCCTCGCCGACCTCGGGATGAGGGAAGCCGATGACGGCGGCCTGGCGCACCGCGGGATGCTCGTACAGGACCTCCTCGACCTCCCGCGGATACACCGTGTAGCCCGCCCGGATGATCACGTCGCGGCGCCGGTCGACCAGGAAGAAGAACCCGTCGTCGTCGACCCGGCCAAGGTCGCCGGTGTGGAACCAGCCGTCGCGGATCGCGTCCGCGGTGGCCTCCGGGTTGTTCCAGTAGCCCTTCATCACGTTCGGCCCGCGCACGATGATCTCTCCGATCTCGCCGCACGGCAGCTCCCGGCCGTCGTCGCCGACGACCCGCATCTCCACCTCGCGGACCGGCTGCCCGATCGACCCCTGCCGGCGGCCCGGGCCACCCCGGTTGGACGCCGACAGCGGTGAGGTCTCGCTCAGCCCGTAGCCCTCGATGATCGGGCAGCCGTACCGCGTCTCGTACACGCGCAGCACGTCCAGTGGCATCGCCGCGCCGCCGGACACGCAGATCCGCAGCAGCGACAGGTCGGACACGCCCGGCTGGTCGAGCAGCGCGATGTACATGGCCGGGACGCCGTGGAACACCGTCACCCCGTCCCGCCGGATGATCTCCAGCGCGCGGCCCGCGTCGAACCGCGGCAGCAGGGTGAGCCGCCCGCCCGCGTGGATCGTGGCGTTGAGCGCGCACGTCTGGCCGAACGCGTGATACAGCGGGAGCGCGCCTAAGACGACGTCGTCCACGCCGAGCGCGAGCATCCGCGCCACCGTCTCGGCGTTGCCGGCGAGGTTGCCGTGGGTGAGCTCGATCCCCTTGGCGCGCCCCGTCGTCCCGGCGCTGTAGAGGATCACGGCGGTGTCGTCGGCGGCCCTCGGGACGATGTCGGGCTCGGGCGCCATCGTGCGCAGCAGCCTGCGGAACTCGCCCGGCACCACGAACATGAAGTCGGTCCGCGTGTCCGCCGTCCCCTCCTCGACGGTCTCCGCGTACGCGTGCCACGCGATCACCAGCCGGGCCCCGCTGTCGTCGAGATACGCGGCGATCTCCCGCCGCTTCAGCAGCGGATCGAGCGGGACGACCACCGCACCGATCCGCATGGCCCCGTAGTAGACGACGGCGAACTCGGGGACGTTCGGGAGCATCACGGCGACCCGGTCGCCGGGCCGGATCCCGCGTCTTCGCAGCAGCAGACCCGTCCGCGCGCTCAGCAGGTCCAGCGCGCGATAGCTGAGCCCCTCCCGGTCCAGAGTGAGAACCGTCCGTGCACCGAGCCGTTCGGCGGCGGTCCGGAGGCGCTCAGCGAGGTTCATGCGCCGACGGTACGTCGGCGGTCCCGTCCGTCTCATTGGTCGTGGAGACCAGTCTTTTCCGCCCGGAATTGGTGGCGGGTGGCAACACGTCCTGGAGGGCGATGGCGACCAGCAGATCGACCAGATCGGTGAAGTGCCGGAGGTTGCGGCCGGTCCGCTCCTGGATGCGGCGGAGCCGGTACTGGGCGGTGTTGTGGTGGATCTGCAGCTGTTCGGCCGCGGCGCGCAGGTTCAGGTCCGCGGCGGCGAACGCCCGGATCGTGGCGGTCAGCACCCCGCCGCGCATGCGGTCCTCCGACAGCAGTTCCGCGACCCGGGGATCGACCAGGTGCCGGGCGGTGTCGTCGGCCCGCAGCGCCATGTAGTCGAACGGCGAGATCCGCGGCAGCGCCGCCACACCGCCGTCCTCGGGCAGGTAGTCCAGGACGCTTCGCGCCTCCTGGTAGGCGCGGGGGATCTGCGCCATGCCCTCGACGACGGTGCTGATCCCCATCGCCAGGACGATGCCCTCGGCGAGGAGGTTCTCCTGGACGGCCTGGAGCCGGTCGCACAGCTTCCCGACGTCGCCGCCGGGGCCGAGCGACGGCACCGCCACGATCTCCGACTGCCGCACGACCGAGAGCGTGCGGTGCTTGCTGACCTCGGTCCGGGCGATCGCCGCGCACGCCGCGTGCTGGGCGTCCACCTGGGCCTCCGCCCCCACCAGGACGGCCGCCACCACCACCAGCGGGGTGCGCGAGTCGGGGTTCAGGCCGTGCGAGTGCGCGGTCGCGAGCTGCGGCCCGCGCGCGGGCGCCTCCCCGCCCAGCAGCAGCTCCACCAGGTCGCGGCTCTCCCGGACGGTCTCCGCCGCGGCGTACTGCTGGAACTCCGCGTACGCGTTGGCGGCGTGCGTGCTGGCGAAGTCGCAGTACCGCATCAGCGGGGACGCCAGCGTCAGCGCCGCCTCCTGACCGGCGTACGACCGGCCCGCGTGCTCGACGACCGCCTCCCAGAAGACCTGCTGGCCGACCCGGAAGGCGTTGATGTAGTCGGCCAGTGCGAATCCGGCCTGGGCGCGGCGCATCGAGGCGCGCCGCGTGAAGGCGATGTCCTCGAAGGTGACCGTGCGTTCCTCCAGGAGCACGGCGAGTTTGGTGCGGTAGTGCCGGCCCACCTGCTGGCGTACGTCGGCGCAGAAGTCGGCGCCCTTCGCGCTGTAGGCGGGGATCTCCTCGCGCATGGTCTCGACGGCCTTGTCCGCCAGCTCGTCGACGACGTGGAGCAGTTCGGCGAGGATTCGTGAGCGTTCGGTACGGAGTGTCTCCGTATCGCTGATCGTTCCCGTGCTGAGTGCAGCGGACATGTCCGGATGATTGCCGTCTATCTCTCCAGCGTCAACGGTCCGTGACACGTCCGAGACGCACGCTGTGCGGGACGGACAATACCCAGGTCACATCTTGGGTTCCCGTGCCCAATGTGCGCGCTGAGCGGCGGATTTTACGGTGAGGGCCCTGCTCCAGAACACCGTTCTGTGGCGACCGCCCGAGGCGGCGCCGCCGCACCCCGCACAGGAGGCCGGATGCTGGAGGTTCACGATCTTACCGTTCGCTTCGGAGGCATCACCGCCCTGGGGGGTGTCGGCTTCGAGGTACGGCGCGGCGAGATGGTGGGTTTGATCGGACCGAACGGCGCCGGCAAGACGACCCTGTTCAACTGCCTGACCCGCCGCTACAACGCCGACGGGGGCACCGTCACCTACGACGACCGGGACCTGCTCGCCGTCGCGCCCCACGCGATCGCCGAGCTCGGGATCGCCCGCACGTTCCAGAACCTGGGGCTCTTTCCCCGCATGTCCGTGCGGGACAACGTCATGGTCGGCGCACATCACCATGGCCGGGCCGGGTTCGTCAGCGCGAGCCTGCGGCTGCCGTCCGTCCGCAGCGAGGAGCGGAGGCTGCGCGGCGAGGCCGACGACCTGCTGGAACGGCTGGACCTGACCGCGGTCGCCGGCCATCCCGCCGCCGGGCTGCCGTTCGGCACCCTCAAACGGGTCGAGCTGGCCCGCGCCCTGGCCGCCCACCCCCGGCTGCTGCTGCTGGACGAGCCCGTCAACGGCCTCAGCCTCGGCGAGGTCGACGAGTTCGCCGGCTGGCTCCAGTCGATCCGCGACGACTTCGACGTCACCGTGATCGTCGTCGAGCACCACATGGGGTTCGTGATGGGCACCTGCGACCGGGTGGTCTGCCTGGACTTCGGCAAGAAGATCGCCGAAGGCTCACCCGAGGAGGTCCAGCGCGATCCCGCCGTCATCGAGGCCTACCTGGGGACAGCCGCATGAGCGAGCCGAGCGAGGCCACAGAAGCTACAGAAGCCACGGAAGCGACGAACGCCACGGCGGCCGCAGAGGGCACCGACCAGGACTTCCTCGTGGTGGACGACCTCCATGCCGGCTACGGCGACGTGCGGGTGCTGCACGGGGTGAGCCTCCGGGTCGGCAAGGGCGAGATCTGCGCGATCCTCGGGCCGAACGGAGCCGGCAAGACGACCCTGCTGCGGGCGCTGTGCGGGATGATCCGCGGCCGCGGCGCCGTCCGGCTCGATGGGACGGCGCTGTCGGGGCGTTCCCCGGAGACCGTCGCCCGCCGCGGCGTGGCGCACGTCCCCGAGGGACGCGGCACGTTCATGCCGCTGACGGTCGAGGAGAACCTGCGGCTCGGCGCGTACGCGCGGCGGGACCGGGGCGCCGTCCAGGCCGACCTGGAACGCGTGTACGGCTTCTTCCCCGTACTGAAGGAACGGGTCAAGCAGCCGGCGGGCAGCCTCAGCGGCGGTGAGCAGCAGATGCTCGCGATCGGCCGGGCGCTGATGTCGCGGCCCCGGCTGCTGCTGCTGGACGAGCCGTCGCTCGGCCTGGCCCCGCTGGTGACCAGGGAGCTGTTCGGCATCGTCCAATCGATCAACCAGGAGGAGCGGACCACCGTGGTCGTCGTGGAACAGAACGCACATCTGGCGCTGGGCATCGCCGGGCAGGCGCACGTGCTGGAGAGCGGCCGGATCGTGCTGTCGGGCTCGGCGGCGGAGATCCGGGCGGACGAGCAGGTCGCCCAGTCCTACCTCGGATACCGGATCTAGCCATGGCCGACTTCCTGCAGACCGTCATCGGGGGGCTGAGCGCCGGCGCGATCTACGCGAGCCTGGCCCTCGCCCTCGTGCTGATCTATCAGTTCACCGGGATCGTGAACTTCGCCCAGGGCGAGCTGGCCATGTTCGCGACGTACATCGCGTGGACGTTCATCGACGCCGGCCTCCCGTTCTGGCTCGCACTGATCCTCACGCTCGCGATCTCGTTCGTCGGCGGCATGCTGATCGAACGAGTGATCATCCGGCCGGTGGAGGGCGCCCCCGAGCTGACCCTCGTGATCGTCACCGTCGGCCTGTTCATCTTCGTCAACGCGGCGGCCGGCTGGATCTGGTCGTTCCTGATCAAGGACTTCCCGAACCCGTTCCCGGACGGTGCGTTCCGCGCCGGCGGGGTCAGCCTCGGCTACTCCACGCTCGGCGTGTTCGCCGTGGTGGGCGGGGTCATGGGACTGCTCTACCTGCTGTTCCGCTACACGAAGGTCGGCCTCGGAATGCGCGCGGTGGCCACCAACCCCGAGTCGGCCCGGCTGGTCGGCATCCGGGTCGGCTGGACGCTGGCGCTCGGCTGGGGCCTGGCCGCCCTGGTCGGAGCGGTGTCGGGAGTCCTCGTCGCACCGCTGCTGTTCCTGGAGCCCAACATGATGGGCGGCGTCCTGATCTACGCGTTCGCCGCGGCCACCCTCGGCGGCTTCGACAGCCCGCTGGGCGCCGTGGTCGGCGGCCTGATCGTCGGCGTGGCCGAGACCCTCGCCGGGTCGTACGTGGACGCGATCGGCTCCGACCTGAAGATCGGCGTTCCGCTGGCCGTCATCCTCGGCGTCCTGCTGCTGCGCCCCCAAGGCCTGTTCGGACGAGCGGCGGTGGAACGCGCATGAGCGAATCGACGGAAGCGACATCGGCGAAGGCCACGGAGACCACCCGCGCGGACGCGGAGACACCGGAGTCCGCCAAGGACGAGCGGTCGGCGCCCACGACGCCGCGGGGGCGGCTGATGGCGTTCACCGTGCGGAACTGGCGGTGGATCGCGCTCGGGGTGCTGCTGCTGATGGCCCTGTGGGCGCCGTTCCAGCTGGTCCCGTTCCGGGTTTTCCAGTTCACGATGGTGATGGTCTACGCGGTGGCGCTGCTCGGGCTGAACCTGCTGACCGGCCATGCCGGGCAGATCTCGCTCGGCCACGGGGCGTTCTTCGCGGTCGGCGCCTACGGGGCCGCCGTCATGATGTACCACTGGGATCTGCCGTACCCGCTGACGCTGCCGCTCGCGGCCGCGCTGGCGTTCGCGATCGGACTGGCGTTCGGGGTGCCGGCGACCCGGCTGCGCGGGCTGTATCTGGCGCTGGTCACACTCGCCATAGCGATCTTCATCGTGCCGCTGCTCAAGCGGTTCGAGTCGGTGACCGGCGGATCCATGGGCCTGACGATGGAGAAGCCGGCGCCGCCCGCGTGGACGGGCCTCGCCGCGGACCAGTGGCTGTACTTCCTGGCGCTGGCCGCGACGATCGTGGCGTTCGTGGCGGTGCACGTGCTGCTGCGCTCGCGGGTCGGCCGGGCGCTGCACTCCGTCCGCGACAACGAGACGGCGGCGGAGGTCATGGGCGTGAAGCCCGCCTCCTACAAGCGGCTCGCGTTCGCGTGGAGCGCCATGTTCGCGGGCGCGGCGGGCTGCCTCTACACGTGGACGATCGGGTTCGTCTCACCCGACTCGTTCACCGTCAACCTCTCGATCACGCTGCTGGCGGGCATCGTGGTCGGCGGACTGGGCTCGACCTGGGGGCCGCTGCTCGGCGGCCTGTTCGTGATGTTCGTGCCGAGCTTCTCCCAGGACATCAACAAGGCGGCACCGGGGGTCATCTTCGGGCTGCTGATCATCGCGGTGATGTACGTCGCCCCGACCGGGCTCGCCGGGCTGGCCGGGCGTGCCGCGCACTGGTTCAACAAGACCCGCTCTAACAGGATCCTCCGGAAGGGGTAAGGGCATGCGTCGATCAATGGGAAGAGGCCGGTCGAACAACGGCGGCGGGGTGCTGATGCGGGGTACGGCGGTGTCGGCCGCCGTGCTGCTGGCGGCGACGACCGCGGCGGCCTGCGGCGGACGCGACGACGGCGACGACGGCGGCACCGCGAGCGGTGCGTGCGAGGGGCAGCAGACGACCGGCATCACCGACTCCACGCTCAAGCTCGGCGGCATCTATCCGCTGTCCGGCCCGGCCTCCGCGTACGGCGCCATCCCGAAGGGCATCCAGGCCTACTTCGACTACGTCAACGCCGAGAAGGGCGGCATCGACGGCCGCAAGGTGGAGTTCACCGTCCGCGACGACGGCTACCAGCCGCCGAAGGCCGTCGAGGAGGCGCGCCGGCTGGTCGAGCAGGAGCAGGTGTTCGCGCTGTTCCAGACCCTCGGCACGCCGTCGACGACGGCGACGTGGGACTACACCAACCAGCGGAAGGTGCCGCAGGTCTTCGTGGCGACCGGCGCCTCCAAGTGGGGGGCCGACGACAAGCACCAGTGGACGAGCGGCTGGCAGCCCAACTACCTCTCCGAGGGGCGGGTGTACGCCCAGTTCCTCAAGCAGGAGAAGCCGGACGCCAAGGTCGCGGTCCTGTTCCAGAACGACGACTTCGGCGAGGACCTGGTGGGCGGGTTCAAGAAGGCGATCGAGGGCACCAAGATCAAGATCGTCCAAGAGAAGAGCTACGAGGTCACCGACCCGAGCGTCGAGGCGCAGATGCGGGACCTGGCGGGCTCGGGCGCCGATGTGTTCCTCAACGTCACCACGCCGAAGTTCGGCTCGCAGGCGCTGGCCGCCGACGCCAAGATGACCGACTGGAACCCGCTGCACATCCTCAACAACGTCGCCGCGTCCGTGACGGTGCTGAAGCCGGTCGGCTTCAAGAACGTGCAGGGCGTCGTGTCGTCCACGTACTACAAGGACCCGAACGACCCGCAGTGGGAAGACGACGCGGAGATGAAGCTGTACAAGGCGAAGATGAAGCAGTACGAGCCGGGCGCCGACCCCGCCGTGCCGTACCACGCCTACGGCTGGGCGGTGGCGAGCAGCTTCCACAAGGCGATGGAGGCCGCCAAGTGCAAGACCCGCGAGGGCCTGCGCGACTCGGTGCGCAACCTCAACAACGTCGAGGTGCCGATGCTGCTGCCCGGCGTGACGATGCAGACGGGCCCCGATGACGGCTTCCCGATCGAGTCGATGCAGATGATGGAGTTCAAGGGCGAGCGCTGGAACCTGACCGGCGAGGTCATCGACACCCGCAAGGAGTTCGGCCCGCTCGGAGACTGACCGGTCCCCACCTACCGGTCTCCACCTCCCGGTCCCACCTCCCACCCCACGGCCACCGGCCCGGCTGCGCGCGCAGCCGGGCCGGTGGCGCGTCCGTCAGGGTGGCGCGTCCGTCAGGGAGCCGGGCGCGTGGGGGTGTCGAACCAGTCGCAGCCCTCGGGCCTCGGCTTGTCGCGGCCGTACTCCGAACATGGCAGGGCGGCCAGGACCTTGAGGAGGTTGCCGAACGGCGAGAAGATCGTCCAGCCGGACGGGTGAGCGCAGTCGGGCAGGCGGGCCGGATCGGACTTCACCGCTCCCCAGGACGAGGTGTTGTCCTGCCAGCAGTTGCCGTCTCCCTGCTCGTCCCACCACACGTCCAGGCCGTTGGGCAGCGTCCTCCCATCCGGCGCGACGCCGAACGCGTTGCGGGTGTAGCGGTTGCGGTGCGAGGTGTCGCGGAACTTCGTCCAGTCGTCCTCGCCGCGCAGCGGTGCGGGCACCCAGATCTGCCGGAAGCCGCTGCGCCAGTTGTCGTACAGGCGGTTGTGCGCGTAGTTGTTGTCGTTGCCGCCGCCGAGGAGCAGGCCGGTGCCCACCGGGACCGGCGGGGCGGGGCACACCACGCCGTCCTCGTGGCCCCGGTCCCTGGGGAGCTTGGCGCAGGTGCCGTCCCAGACGTTGCCGTAGTAGTTGACGTTGTTGCTGTAGATCAGGTTGTTCTCGAACGTGGCGTGGTTCTGCGGCAGGCCCGGGTGGCCGGGGAAGGCGCTGTCCATCGAGACGCCCGCCGAGTTGTGGTGGAACTTGTTGTCGTGCGCGTAGACGGAGTCTCCCGCGGTGCCGGAGTAGCCGAGCGCGTTGTGGTGGGAGTCGCAGCGCTGGATCTCGACGGAGTGCCGGCGTCCGTTGAGCGGAGAGGCCGAGCCCGGGTAGAGCCCGGCGTCGCCGTTGTGATGGCCGACGCAGTCGGTGTAGAGGCCGTGGTCGCTGGCGAAGGTGAGGAAGCCGTACTCCTCGTTCCACCGGGCCAGCGCACGGTCGATCACGAAGCCGTCCTGCTCCAGGATGTACACGCCGTTGAACTCGAACAGCTGCGTGGTGATGTTGCGCAGGTAGAAGCCGTCCGCGCGGTCCGCGCGGATGCCGTTGAGCTTGGCCCAGGTCCCGTCGGACTCGAACCCGCCCTCGACGACGACGTCGGTCATCTCGCGGCCGGTGCCCTCCAGCTGGAGGTCGCAGCGCGGGCTGTCGCACGAGTAGTCGTCGTCGTCCGGCGTCTGGTCCCCGAAGACGGCGACGAGCTGCTGGAGGTTCGGGCAGGCGAACTGGTCGGCGTAGGTCAGCAGGTCCTGTTTCGCCAGCTCTGCGCAGTGCGGGCTCGGCTCCGCGCGGCTGGGCTCCTCGCGGTACGTGCCGGGCAGCACGTAGATCGTCGTGCCGCGCTCGGTGACGTCGTTCACCGCGGCCTGGATGTGCTCGTACGAGCATTCGGCGAGGAGCCGTTCGTTGAGCGTTCTCAGCCACCCGCCGTACCCGTTGATCAGCTCGGCCGACTCCGGTTTGCATACCACCAGCCGGGGCGACGCCGGCGCCTTCCTGTACGTCGGGACCTTGCCGGTCCCCGCCGGAAACCTGACCTCGCGTTCGGCGTGGCCGAGTGCCGGTGCCGTCAGCAGCCCCAGGACCACGGTGAACACGACTGCGACGACTGCGCTGCGCTTGCCCATGATCGGGAATATGAACGGTATTCGCGATATTTCACAGGCCCACCCACCGGCCACATCGGGCCATCCGTTCCCGCGTGCCCCGGCGTGCCCCGGGGCGCGTGGGACCGGCGTGGTCCCGGTGCGGCAGGCTGCCCAGGGCCGGCTCAGCCGGTTCCCTCGGCGAGGGGCCGGCCATTGAGCCTCGTCGGGCGGTGGGCGTCGAGGCGGCTGTGGGTCCGGTCGCCGCGTTGTTCGCGGACCATGCGGCGGACGAGGACGGTGCGCCGGTGAAGGCCGCGGCGTTCGGCGAGGCGGGTCGCGCCGGGAACCACCCGGCGGACGCTCTCCGCGACGAAGACCGCGGCGGCGGTGCCGAGCACGGCGGCCTGGTAGGCCCTGCTGTCGGGCGTGCCCAGGAAGTCGGCGTTGCGCTTGCCGAGGACGAGGCGGCTGTGGGCGAACAAATAGTTGGTCAGTACGTGCCGTGCGACGGGGGAGTTCTTCAAAGCGGGCGGGAGCAGCAGCGGGGCCGCGGCGTCCTGCAGCGATCGGGCGAGTTGCCGCGAGTCCTGGTCGGGGAGGTACTCGGTCGCGGCCTCCAGCCAGAGCGTCCGCCACGCGTCGGCCTCCGTGGCGGGGAGCAGGTCGCGGTGGACGCCCATGAGGTGGCCCACATAGCGCCACAGATGCATCGCCGCGGCCCGGTCCCCGGCGGAGAACCGGAGCCCCATGGCGCGCGAGCCGAGCAGCATGACCAGGGAGAACAGCAGCAGGGTTCCGGTGAGCTGGACTTGGTTGATCGGCGCGTCCCAGGCGTCCCGGTCCCAGTCGTCGCGTCCGCGCATCACGGCCCGCACCTGGGCGTGCATGATGCGCACACGGATCGTCTGCTTGAAACCGGTGTCGAAGCGGCCGAGCCCACCGGGGGAGGTGACGTCCACCCACCAGCTCGCGGTCTCGGCCAGCCGGCGGGGCGCCATGGTGTCCAGGTCGCCGGTGCGCACGAGCGTCTTGTTGGCGCGGGAGGCCAGGTAACCGCCGTAGAGAGACGTGCACGGCATCACCGTCGTGAGCCCGATCCGCCCGGTGCGGCTGATCACCCTGGCGCCGCGGTCGAGGAGATCGGCGTCCACCCAGTACGGGACCGCGTCGATCTCCGCGAAGAAGTCCACCAGCTCGCTCGGTGGGTCCTCGACGGCGTCGATGCCCTCGTGCAGGGCGCGTTCGAACAGTCGCCGGCCGGTTCCGCCGGGGAGCCTCGCGATCATCTCCGCCACCGCGTCCGCCGGCGGGTCACCCGCCTCGCTGAACGACCGGAACGCCTTGAGCTGGGCGGACGTCGCCCGGATGTCGCCGGGGGCCAGATGACGCAGGACGAAAGTCCACGGAGGTTTGGACATCCAGATGGGATGCTCCAGGCGCTGCTGGTGGTCCATGCCTTCCTTCCGGTTGTTCGGTCGAATCTCGGTGCGGGGCGGTGGGGGGTTCCAGCGGGGCGGTGCGGGGTTCATGGTGCGGGATGGCGGCGACGGCCAGGATCGCCAGCGCCAGAGCCAGTACCGCCTGGCCGCTCTCGACGGGCCAGGGCTCCCCGTAGACGGGCGTCGCCACGATCAGCAGATAGGTCTTCGCGGTCGCGGTGGCGACGAGCCCGACGACCACCAGGCGGCTGCGCTGCAGGGCGATCTGGAGCTGGCCCATCGCCAGCGGCGCCGCGACCGCGAAGACGTACAGGTATGGGGTCCTGATCAGGGTGCCCGGATCTTCGGCCAGGGATGCGGCTCCCCTGAGCATCAGTTCGCTGGTACCGGTGAGCAGGCCGACGTTGATGGCGAGCGCGACGCCCGTCAGCGGCCGTGCGTGGCTGCCTTTGCGGGCCCGGTCGCTTGCCAGGAACATGATGCACGGCACCAGCAGCGAGGGCAGGGCGACGGCCACGATCAGCGGCGGCGGGGGTGTGCTGATCCCGGCCAGAGCGAGGGTCCCCGGCGTGGCGCGCACGAGCAGTACTGTCGCGCCGACCAGCAGGACCACGCATCCCCATTCGCGCAGGGTGAGCCGTTCGCCGAGGATCGGGACGGCGAAGACGAGCAGCACGCCCAGCCCCGCCAGGAACATCGGCAGTGCCTCGAACAGCGACAGGCCGGTCAGCGCCGTCAGTTGGACGATGGCTCCGACGCCGAGGACGACTGCGCCCGTGATCCACGTCCTGCTGGTGAGCAGGGTCCGGGTCAGGTGCCATGGACGGCTGCCCTGGAGGAGCGGCATACCGGTCGTGGCCATCTTGAAGTAGGTCAGTCCGCTGAAGTAGATGCCGGTGGAGAGGAAGGCGAGGAACTGGTACTGCATCGGCAGGTAGTCGGTGGGTGGGCTGGTGGGTGGGTGGGTGTGGGGGGGCATGGCGTGGCCTTCCGTGCCGCCCGCGGTCTGGCCGGTCGGCGCGTTGTGGCCGGGCCGCGGGCGGCGGTTTGGGGTGGGTGGGGAAGGTGCCTGTGCGGGTGTGTGTGGGGGTTGGGGTCAGGGGTGTGTGGGGGTTTTGGTGTGTGGGGGTTGGGGTTTGGTGTTAGGGGTGTGGTGTGTGGGGGTTGGGGGTTGTGTGGGGTTAGGGCTTTACGGGGTCCCAGAGGTCGAAGATGTTGGCTTCGCCGCGGTCGTAGCGGCGGTCGTCTTCGTCGTAGAAGCCTTGGAATTCGTCGGGGAGGTACATTTTGAAGAGTTTGGCGGGGGTTTCGTTGCTGCCGGAGGCTTGGAGGATGCCGTTGGCGGCTTTGCGGCCGGCTTCGTTGGCGCCTTCCATGGTGGCGAGGTTGATGTCGGCTTTGACGTAGTCGGAGGCGAGGAAGAGGTTGGGTAGGGCGGTGGTGGCTTCGGGGCGGTGGTTCCAGGAGCCGGGTTTGTTGATCATGAGGGGTTCGGCGTTGGCGGCTTGGGGGGTGCCGTTGCCGGTGATGGCGGGGTCGAGGAAGTGGGAGTGGATGTTGAAGTCGTTGAGGACGATGGGGCCCCAGGGGATCGCGGCGCGTAGTTGTGCTTTGACTTCGTTGACGATTTGTTCGTCGGTGCATTCGCGGGCGGGTTTGTTGTAGAGGATGCCGGGGACGTCCCAGGCGGAGATGCACATGGACAGGACGTCGTTGACCTCGCCGTTGCCGTAGGTTTCGTTGATTTTGGTGTCTTTCCAGAATTGGGCTTGGTTGATGGAGGTCAGGGCCCAGGGTTGGGCGGCGTAGGCGACGTGGCCTCGGCCGAGGTTGATCGGTTGCCGCAGGTAGAACATGATGCCGTTCATCCAGTCGGTGGTGATGTTGGCGATGGATTTGAGGGTGGGGTCTGCGGCGAGGATGTCGTTGTTGAGCAGGGGGACGGCGCGTTCGACGGGGACGGCCAGGACGTAGTGGTCGGCTTGGACGTCGACGGTGCCGTTGGTTCCGCGGACGCGGGCGGAGGCGATCTGCTTGTCCTGGACGTTGAGGTGTTCCAGGGTGGCGTCGATTTGGAAGGTGACGCCCAGGGAGCGCAGGTGTTTCATCCAGGGGTCGATGAGTGATTCGTTGGTGGGGGCGTTGAGGAGCCGGTCGGGTTCGGCGTAGCCGCCCAGGCCCAGGGTGCTGTAGACCCATGCTTCGGCCATTTTGCCCATGGTGTGGGCGCCGGCCTTGTCGGGTTTGGCGGCGACGAGGGTGCCGGTGAACATGTCGACGAGGAGTTCGTTGTAGGACTGCGACATTTTGTCGGAGTTGACGAACTGGGCGAAGGAGAGGTTCTCCCATTGCCCGTAGCGGCGTTTGGGGCCGCTGGTGACGAACGCGATCATCTTCTGCAGGAAGTAGCCGACTTCCCAGAGGGGGACTTTGCCCAGGACGTTGATGCCGGTGCTGAGGAAGTTGAGCAGTGATTCGGGGCTGAGGGTGCCTTCGATGCTCCCTGCGGCGGGCAGGATGATCTTGGTGCCGTCGTAGTAGGCGCTGACTTCTTTGCCGGCTTGCAGGTTGCCGGCGGCGTTGCCGCCGCCGGGGACGGGGATGCGGCTCATGGTGTCGGGCAGGTTCTGGTAGAAGCCGGGGAAGAACCGGAATCCGTGTTCGCCGGGCAGGTCCTTGCGGCCTGCGGTGCCGGTGCCGGGGACGGGGATGCTGCGGTTCTTGCCGCCCCAGGTCTTGCGTTCGTAGATGGTGACTTCGAAGCCGCGTTCGGCGAGTTCGTGGGCGGTGCTGAGTCCGCCCATCCCGCCGCCGAAGATCGCGACGCGGCGGCCGGCGGCCTTGCGGGTGCGGGGGGCCTTGCGGGCACCGGCGGCCGGGGCGGTGGCGGCGGAGGCGGTGCCGGTGCCGAGTGCCCCGGCGGCGACGGCTCCGGCGGCGGCGACCGCGCCGGTGACGAACTGGCGGCGGCCGACACCGCCCCCGCCCCCGCCCCCGCCCTGGGCCTGGGCCTGGGCCTGGGCCTGGTTGTGGGCGTCGTTCTCGTTGTGGTCGGGGTGGGGTTGTGGTGGGGTCGTGTCCTGCACGGCGCGCTCCTCACGGGGGTGGGCGCTAACCGACACTGTTGTCGGTTATGGGTGGTTCCCCACTATGAGCAAGCCACCGCACCACGTCAACCCCCACCCCGCCCCGAACCCACCCCGCCCCGGCCGCTCCCGCGTCTTTGGGTGGATCTTCCCCCTCACTTTGACGCCTCCCGGTGTTACCATCACCCTAACCGACATAGGCGTCGGTAGTATGACGCACCGGACGAGGGGTGCCACCGGGCCACCCGGGCGTGCGGACGTCGCCGTCATCCGACCACCCGGACCGAGCAGGGAGCCGTGCATGGGGCGCAGGGAACCGTCGATCGCCATCGTCGGAAGCGGGTTCAGCGGCATCGGCCTGGCCATCGGCCTGCGCAGGGCCGGCTTCACCGACATCACCATCTTCGAGAAGGCCGACGGCCTAGGCGGCGTCTGGCGTGACAACACCTACCCCGGTGCCGCCTGCGACGCCCCGTCCCACCTTTACTCCTACTCGTTCGAGCCCAAGCCCGACTGGTCACGCCGGTTCGCCGAGCAGCCCGAGATCCTGGAGTACCTGCGGCACTGCGCCACCAAGTACGGGATCCTCCCGCACTTCCGGTTCGGCACCGAGGTCACGCAGGCCGAGTACCAGTCCGCGACCGGACGATGGCGCGTGCACACCGGCGAAGGGGAGTGGCAGGACTATGACCTCCTGGTCGCGGCGTGCGGGCAGCTCAGCAACCCGGCCGTCCCGCGCCTGCCAGGGATCGACACCTTCTCCGGCGCCGTCTTCCACTCCGCCCGCTGGGACCACGATCACGATCTGCGCGGCGAACGCGTCGCCGTCATCGGCAACGGCGCCAGCGCGATCCAGTTCGTTCCGCTCATCGCCCCGGACGTTTCCGAGCTGACCGTCTTCCAGCTCGAATCCCACTGGATCAGCCGCAAGCCCGATCGCGTCTATCCGCGCTGGCGGCGTGCCCTCAACCGCCGCGTGCCGTCCGTGCAGAAGATCTCCAGGCTGGGCATCTTCCTGTGGTTCGAGATGCTGCTCAACCCCGCACTGGTCTCGCCGCGCGGCCGCCGTGTGCTGTCGGCGCACATCCGCGCCATGTGCAGGTTCTCTCTCCGTTCGGTGCGCGACCCGGGTCTGCGCCGGCGGGTGACGCCCCAATACGAACCCGGCTGCAAGCGCATTCTCACCTCAAGCGAGTACTACCCCACCCTCAACCGTCCCGACGTGCACGTCGTCGACAGCCCGATCACCGAGGTGACGGCCGACGGCCTCCGCACCGGCGACGGCGAGCACCACCCGGCCGACACCATCATCTGGGCCACCGGCTTCCGCTCCCAGGACTTCGTCGCGCCCATGCGGCTCATCGGCCTCCACGGCCAGGAACTGAACGCCGCCTGGAAGGACGGCGCGCGCGCCTACCTCGGCCTCGCCGTCACCGGGTTCCCCAACTTCTTCCTCATGTACGGGCCCAACACCAACGTGGGCTCCGGCTCCATCGTCCACATGCTCGAAAGCCAGATCGCCTACATCGTCCAGGCGGCCCACCTCCTCGCCGAAGGGGTCACCTCCCTGGATGTTCGTGCCGACGTCCTGGACGAGTTCGACTCCACCGCCCAGAACCGCCTCAGCACGTCCGTCTGGAACCGGGGCGGCTGCGACAGCTGGTACCTCGACGCCGACCGCCGCAACACCAACAACTGGCCCGGCTACATGACCGGCTACCGCCGCCGCACCCGCCACCTCGATCCCTCCGACTACCACCTCGAACGCTGAACCGCGGCCCGCCCTGGTCACGCGGGTGCCGGACGGGACGACTCGGTCGCGGCGGTCGCCAGTCGGCCTGGCCCGCAGCCGCTCCCCGTCCCCGGCGCCCGGACACCGTCCGAAGAGTCGGTAACAGCCCTCCTGGCCGACGCCTGGTAGCCGAGATCCGTCCTACAAGATCCCGGCGGAACCTGACGAGGCCATCTTCCTGATCATCCGCCGGATCATCCACGACGAGATCGAACTGCTCATTTCCGCGGCATCCGCCTCGTCCTCTAGCTGAACGATCTCCGCTACGGGTCAGTACGGCCCATTCCGCGGGAGGGAAGGCGGATGGTCGCGCGTGCATCTGCCAGCATGTGCTGGCAAATAGGCCCCTGGTTGGGCCCGTGGACCCGTGTGCGGCTCGCATAACGGACTTATCGTTACGGCGCCCTCCACCGAACTCAGGCGGCGCCATGCACGCTTCTCCACAACGGCAGCGCCGGGACCGTGGCGCCGCAGCGACCGAGTACGCCGCCGTGCTGCTGCTCGCGAGCTGCATCGTGGTCGCCCTGCTCGGATCGGCCGTGCGGACGGCCGGCGACGAGGTCCAAGGGGCCATATGCCGGCTGTTCAGCAGCGATGACTGCGACTCGCCCGTCCGCGCGGCGCCTCCGGCCGGAGAGGACGACGGGCCTACCGCGGCGGGCGGCGCACCTTCGCAGGGTCAGGACCCGCCCCAACGCCACTCGCTGCGCTCCTGCCGCTCCGATGTGCAGGTCAACGATGTGCCCGACTGGAGCGGGTGCGGGCCGCCTCCCGGCACCATTCCCTCCGGCGGGTCCGCGTCGATGACTGCGGAGGAGGAAGCGGAGGAGGCAGCGGAGGCAGCGGAGGCCGCTCGAACCGTGGGCCGGGCGGTCGGCGAGCTCGCACGGTGGTGGCCGATCATGCTGCACCCGGAAGATCTGCTGAGGTTCGTCTACGGACACGACAGCGTCTGGACGGACTTCCCGGTGGAGATGGGATACACCCCGGAACGCGTGGAAACACCCTACGGAACCCGAATGATCAACCCCGAGGGAAGCTGTTCGACACCGACGCTGCCGGGCGTCGGCCAAGCCCCACCGGGCGACACAGGCCGATCCTTCGACTTCACCTACGCGTGCCAGGCGCACGACTACGCCTACGACATGATGCGTTTCTACGAGCGGATGGGCATCCCTCACGACCCGGAGGCCCGAAGGGCCGCGGACTCGCTGTTCGAAGCGGACCTTTTTGCCCACTGCGCCACGCGTAGCGGGGTGGACCGCTGGAGCTGCGACAACTGGGCCACCATCTACGCCGCCGCAGTGTTCGCCAACTCCGATCGCCAAGATTTCGGTGTCCCGTGAACCCGGCTCAGCTTCGCAGAGGCGCGGTCATCTCGCTGTTCTCGTCGATGGCCGGCCTGGTCGCGGTGTTCGTCTACGACACCGCCGCGTACAGCCAGGACGCCGATACGGGCATCACCGTCATCCTCACCGAGGGGGCGCTCTTCCTGGCCATCGCCTTCATCGGCATCGTCGCCGCGACCTATGTCTCCGTGAGGCACGTCCGGCCTCGTGTTATCCGCCAAGGCGTGGCGGCGATCCTTGTGAACTGGGCTGCCGCCTTCGTCCCCGCCGCCCTCGCCTTCTCTCCGTTCGTGGGCGGCCTCGGCCGCGCCGTCGACCTCGCCCTCCTCACCGCCCCGTACTTCCTGCTGGCCCAAGCGGTCACCGTCACCGTCACCGCAATCATCAACATCAGGACAGCCAGGGAAGGACAGAACGCCTCGTGAGGCATCGCTTTCGGGACTGGTAATTCGGACGTGGCTCCTGGACATGACTGCCCTCAAGGGGGCGATGCTGTCCGCCAAACTCCCGCCTCGCCTGGCCGTTCCGCTACGCTTCTTTCGCTGCGCCCTTTTCGCTGCGCCTTTTTCGCTGCGCATCTCCCTGCCGTGCGCTTCTGGTGTGCGTGCTTCTGGTGTACACGTTCTGGTGTGCGCGGATGGTTCCTGGCTTGGGTCTGTTGCCTTTCCCTCATGATGTGCGCGTGCCTGGGGTTCTTCTTTTCCCGGGTTTAGTGTGGTTGCGGTGGGTGGGGGCTGGGGTGGCCTTCCGAAGGTGGGTGCGCTCGTTTGTCTTTGTCGCCGGTTGCTGTCACGTTGGTTGCGGTAGTGGTCGGGGAAGGGTGTTCTTCCGCGGGTTTGGCGCAGGGCTGCCAGGACGCCGCGCTCCGCGCGGCACAAGCGATCGGCGACGGCGAGCGGGCGACCGGGGCGGCCGAGCCGCCGGGGCCACCTCAACCACCCACCCGCAGCAACCACCCTGCCCCGATAAAGCCGCGCTCAGCCACCACCGGCCGTTGGACGACCACCGGCCGCAAGAAACGCCCTCCCTTCTTTTCCGGGTGGGCCTGGCCCGGGGGGATGGAAGAAATGCGGTGACAGTAATGTGGCGTGTCCGGATTGTCCACCGGCATTACCGCGATCTTCCCATACAATGACGGGTAACGGATTTTGGTGTTGGGAGGTGAACCCCCGTGTCCATGCCCCTCGAAATCATCGAAGGCCCCAACATTGTCGCCGGCGCCCGTGAATGGGAAGACCGGGAATGGTTCCCGCCCGGCCCGCAACTGGCCATCTGCCTATCCGGCGGGAAACAACACCTGGCCGATCTGACCGATGACGAACTACTACAGGTCGCAGCCGCCGCCCGCCGCCAAACCTCCTGGGCCCAAGCCCGCGAACTCGCCGCCATCGCCGAACTCACCCAACGCCGCACCACCACCGAAATCACCACCACCGGACCCGACGGCGGCGGCGACTACCGGACCCTGCCCGCGCGTGAAGCGGTCACCGAAGAAATCGCCGCCGCGCTGACCGTCACCGGCAACACCGCCGCGACCCTGGTCCACCTCGCCCAACAACTGACCGGCCCACTCGCCGACACCGGCGCGGCCCTGGAAACCGGCCGGATCGACATGGCCAAAGCCCGCGTCATCTGCGACACCACCGACTCCCTACCCGACCAGATCACCCAACACGTCCAAACCGCCGCGCTGGACAAGGCGCCCACCCAGACCACCGGGCAACTCCGCCGCCGCATCAAGCGGATCGTGCACCGCCTGGCCCCCGAGGCGGCCGAGGAACGCAAACAAGAAGCCGTCCGGCAGCGCCGCCTGGAGTTGTGGGACACCGCAACCGGCACCACCGACCTGGCGCTCTGCGACCTGGCACCCGAAGACGCCCACGGCATCTTCAACAAGATCACCGCCGCCGCACACGGCCTCAAAAAAGACGGCGACACCCGGCCCCTGCACCTCATCCGCGCCGACCTGGCCACCCAACTCCTGCACGGCACCGACCTCCCCGCCGCCACCCGCACCCTCCTCACCCAGGCAACCCAGCACCAGGATGCCGGGACGGCCACCGCCGGGACGGCGGCCGGATGCGCCGCGTTCACCGGACCGAGCCCACTGAGCACACCTGCACCGACCGGCGTGGCGGGCGCATCGGCACGCACAGTCCCAACCGCCCCGGAACCGGGCGCGATGATCGACCGGCGGCTCGTCCATGCTCGCGACTTCAGCCCCGCACTCGAAGCGCTCGCCGCCATCGGCGAACCGCCCGACCAAACCGGGCACGAGACGACCCTCGCCGCCTCCTCTGATCCGCTGACCAGCACTGTCGATAGCCACGTCCCGGATGCGGGCGCGGCGGACCCGGTCATTGCGGGACTGGCGGCAACGGTCAACCGGCGGCTCACCCACCTGCGCGACCGCACCCGCCCGGCGGACATGCCCGCCGCCGTCAACCGGGCGGTACAGCAGCTCAACGACCGGCTCGCACCCCAACGCGACACCCTCTGCCAAGCAGACGCCGCGCGGCACGGAAGACCCGGCCACCGGCCACCCGACAACCTCAGGCGAGAAATCCAAGAACGCCACGCCACCTGCGTGTACCCCACCTGCAACCAGCCATCACACCGCTGCGACCTCGACCACACGGTGCCCTGGCGACCCGGAATCACCTGCCGCTGCAACCTGGCGCCACTCTGCCGACGACATCACCGGCTCAAACAAACCCCGGGCTGGACACTCCACCACATCTGGCCCGGCTTGCTGATCTGGACCACCCCGTCCGGCGCCTGGTACATCATCCGCCCCGACCGGCAGTAGAGGGTTCTCCCGCTGTGCTCACCGGCGCCGGACGTATCTCGCGGGGCGGTATCTCGCCCTCGTTCCCCGACTGGCTGATCACGCCGGGCCGTTACGCGGTGGTGCGCCGCGCGTACACCTCGATCTCGATCTTCATGCGGGGGTCGGCGAGTCCACACGTCAGCATCGTGGCGGCGGGCCGTACTTCACCGAAGGCGCCGCGCAACACCGGCCAGCAGGGCTCGAAGTCTGCGCGGTCGGGCAGCAGGTACCGCACCCGTACGACGTCGGCGAAAGTGCAGTTCGCCTCGGCCAACGCGGCTTCGATGTTGCGTAGGCACTGAGCGGCCTGCTCCACCACGTCGTCGGAGATCGTCATCGTGGTGTCGCGCGGTCCAGCGGGCCGGCCGAACCTCAGCGGCGGGCGTGACAAGGAGCCACCCATGCAGAGAACCATCGTGATGACGGGCGCGACCCGCGGGATCGGACGCGTCGCAGCCAAGGACATCCTCCGCCGGGCGATGCGACCAGTCCGGGAACGCTGAGGCGGGCCTGACGTACGCGATGGACTTCGGGTATGAATGTCCGGGCCCTTCGCGGCGCATTCCGCAGGGCAGGACGAACGAACGGAAACGCGTATGGCTGACGAGGTCACCGGCATCGTCGGGGCGGGCATCATCGGGCTCGCGGTCGGCCGGGAGATCACCCGGCGGCGTCCGGGGACCCGGGTCGTCGTGCTGGAGAAGGAAGACCGCGTCGCCGTTCACCAGACGGGGCACAATTCCGGCGTCGTGCACGCGGGCATTTACTACAAGCCCGGCAGCCTCAAGGCGGAACTGTGCACGCGCGGCAAGTCCATGCTGCGCGAATACTGCGCCGAACGGGAGATCCCCTACGACGAGTGCGGCAAGCTCGTCGTCGCCGTCGACGAGGAGGACGTGGCCCGCCTGGGCGACCTGGAGGCCAGGGCGGGCGTGAACGCCGTCCCCGGCATGCGGCGGCTGGACGCGGCCGGCATCCGCGAGATCGAGCCGTACGCCACGGGCCTGGCCGCGCTGCACTCCCCGCACACCGCCATCACCGACTACACGCGGATCGCCCGGTCGTTCGCCGACGACATCATCGGCGCGGGCGGTGAGGTCCGGTTCTCCTTCCCCGTCACCGGCATCAAGGCCGCCGGAGACGGGCTGGAGGTCGCGTCCGGTGACGAGACCGTGCGGGTCGGGAACCTGATCATCTGCGCGGGCATCCACACCGACGTCGTGTCCGGCCTCGCGGGCGACGACCCCGGGCCGCGGATCGTCCCGTTCCGGGGCGAGTACATGGCCATCGCCCCGGCGAAGACGCACATGGTCCGCGGCCTGATCTACCCGGTGCCCGACCCGCGCTACCCGTTCCTCGGCGTGCACTTCACCCGGCGCGTGTCGGGCGGCGTCGAGGTCGGCCCGAACGCCGTCCTCGCCCTCGCCCGCGAGGGGTACCGCCGCTCGGACGTGTCGCTGCGGGACCTGTCCGGCATCGCCGGCTGGCGCGGCTCCTGGCGCATGGCGCGGCGGCACTGGCGCACCGGCGTCCGGGAGGTGCACGGGTCACTGTCGAAGCGCGCCTACATGAAGGCGGCACGGCGGTACGTGCCGGAGATCGCCGCCGGCGACGTCGTCCGGGCGGGGGCGGGGGTGCGCGCCCAGGCCCTCGACCGCGACGGCGCCCTGGTGGACGACTTCCGCGTCCACCGGCTCGGCCGGGTCACCGCCGTCCGCAACGCGCCGTCACCGGCCGCGACCTCGTCCATGGCCATAGCCGAGTACATCCTCGACGTCATCGAAGGAAAGCCGGCCTGACGATCGCCGGGAACGGGACGGCGGGTGAACGTCAGCGGAGGGGCGAGGGGACGAGGACGCCCGGGTTGAGGATGCCCGCCGGGTCCAGGGCGGACTTCGCGGCGGTCAGCGCGGCGGCGAACGGGTCCGGGCGCTGGCGGTCGTACCAGGGGCGGTGGTCGCGGCCGACCGCGTGGTGGTGGGTGATCGTGCCGCCGTTCGCCGCGATCGCCTCGGAGACGGCGGCCTTGATCTCGTCCCACTGGGTGACGGTGGCGCCCCAGCGGCCGGGCGCGTAGACGCCGAAGTACGGTGCCGGGCCGTCCGGGTAGACGTGGGTGAACCGGCAGGTCACCACGCCGCCGCCCGCGATCTCGTGGACCGCCCGCCGGGCCGCCTCGGTGACGGCGGCGTGCAGGTCCTCGAACCGGTCCCAGGTGCACGCGGTCTCGAACGTCTCGACGATCAGCGAATGCCTGGCCAGGGCGTCCCGCTGATAGGGCATCCGCAGGAACGACGACCGCCAGGTGTCGCCGGCGCTCTCCCCGCGGGGCTCGTCCGGCGCCTCGCCACCGTGGTCGCGGCACAGTTCCAGCGCCCGCTCCAGCGACGCCTGCACCGGATGGTCGGCGGACTCGAACGCGATCAGCAGCACGCCGCCGTCCACGGCGACACCCGTGTTGACCAGCGCTTCGGCGGCGTCGAGGAGGCGGCAGTTCGCCGGGTGCAGCCCGCTCTGCGCGATCGCGCGGGTGGCCGCCACCGCCTCGGTGTAGTCGGCGAAGCGCACCGACGCCTTGGCCCGCCAGCGCGGACGTTCCTGCACCCGCATCCACGCCTCGGTGATGATTCCCAGGGCGCCTTCGCTGCCGAGGAACATCCGGTCGGGTGACGGCCCGGCGCCGGAGCCCGGCAGCCGCCGTGATTCGGAGACTCCGCTCGGCGTGACGACGCGCATCGACTCGACCATGTCGTCGATGTGCGTGTACAGGGTCGCGTAGTGGCCGCCGGCGCGTGTGGCCAGCCAGCCGCCCAGCGTGGAGAACTCGAACGACTGCGGGAAATGCCGCAGCGTCAGCCCGTGCGGCCGGAGCTGCTCCTCCAGGTGCGGGCCGAACACGCCGGCCTGGACGCGGGCGGCCCGGCTCACCGGGTCGATCTCCAGGACGCGGTCCAGCCGCTCCAGATCGACGGTGACCACCGGGCGGTCGTCGAACCGCGGCTCGATGCCGCCGACCACCGAGCTGCCGCCGCCGTAGGGGATGACGGCGATGCCGTCGCGGCCGCACCAGTCGAGCAGGTCGATCAGGTCGCGTTCGTCGCGGGGTCGGGCGACGAGGTCGGGCACATGCCGCAGATCCCCGTGCAGGTTGCGCACGACGTCCCGGAACGCCTTGCCGTGCGCGTGCGCGGCACGGTCGGCGGGGCCGGCGGAGCACAGGCCGGCGAGCGCGTCCGGGGCGCTGACCCGGGGGGCGGGCAGGTCGAGCGAGTCGACGTCCGGCGGTTCGTGGCCGGTCAGCTCACCGGGCGTCAGCGCGCGGACCCGGGAGAGCAGTGCGTCCAGCTCCTTGCCGCGCACCGCGTCCTCGGTGTTGCCCCATCCCCACCACGACCGCGTCATGATCGCTCCCTCCGGGTCGGGGCCACCGTATCCGCGGTGGACGCGGGTGTCCCGGGCCGGGGCGGCGACCACCCGAACGACCGGTCGGTGCGGTCCGCCGACGTCGTGTCAGTTCGCGGCGGGGAAGGGGCCGGCGCGGCCGAGCAGCGCCTGCACCGGGCTGTCGAGACGTTCGGCGAGCCAGGCCGCCGTCTCGGTGACCGTGCTCATCTCGACGCCGGTGGCGACGCCCGTGCGGTCCAGCGCGTACACCAGGTCCTCGGTCGCGATGTTGCCGGTGGCGGCGGGCGCGAACGGGCAGCCGCCGAATCCGCCGGTGCTGGCGTCCAGCGCGCTCACCCCGTGGTCGAGCGCGGTGAGGGCGTTGGCGTACCCGGTGTTGCGGGTGTTGTGGAAGTGGCAGCGCAGCGGGACGTCCGGCGCGATCTGCGCGGCGCCCGTCAGCAGCGTGCGGACCTGCGCGGGGACGCCGACGCCGATCGTGTCGGCGATGGCGATCTCGTCGGGTTCGCTCTCGGCGACCCGCCGGACGAGGTCGAGGACCTTGTCGGCCGGCACCTCTCCCTCGAACGGGCAGCCGAACGCGGCGGCGAGGGTGACCGTGCGGTAGAGGCCCGCCTCGCGGGCCTTCTCGGCGATGGCGGTCCAGTTGGCGACGCCCTCCTCGACCGAGCAGCCCTGGTTGCGCCGGCTGAACTCGTCGGTGGACACCACCACGACGTTGACCTCGTCGACGCCGGCCGCGATCGCCCGGTCGAGGCCGCGCCGGTTGAGGACGAGCCCGGCGTAGCTGACGCCGTCCACGCGGGGGAGCCGCTCCATCACCGCCTCCGCGTCGGCCATCTGCGGGACCCGCTTGGGGTTGACGAAGCTGACGGCCTCGATCCGGCGCAGCCCGGCGGCGACGCTGCGCTCGATGAGCCGGACCTTGTCGGCGGCCGGGAGGATCGCGGCCTCGTTCTGCAGCCCGTCCCGGGGCCCCACCTCGATCACTTCGACATCCGCCATAAAGCTCCCCTTGTATGCAATCTGCGGGTGGTATGTCGAATTTACTCAGGTCACAGCTTGTGTCAAGCCTCCATGAATGCGTATGTTGCATGCAATCGACTCCGAGGAGGTTCGGATGGTCCGAGCCGTGGACCGTGTCCACACTCGGCTGCGCGCCGACATCCTGGACGGCGTCCACCCGCCCGGCACGCGCCTCGGCGAAGCCGAACTGGCCGAGGCCACCGGCTCCAGCCGGACGCCGGTCCGGGAGGCGCTGCGCAAGCTGGAGGCCGAGGGGCTGGTCGAGATCCTGCCGCACCGCGGCGCGCGGGTCCCGGACTGGACGCCGGACGACCTGGAGGAGATCTACGACCTGCGGATGCTGCTGGAGGGCGCCGCCGCCCGGCGGGCCGCCACCCGGATCGAGCCCGGGGACACCGGCCGGATGGCGGAGCTGTGCGACCTCATCGAGCGGGCCGCCGAACCGGGCGACGGGCAGGACCTCGACCGGGTCGCCGAGCTGAACGCCGAGTTCCACGGCATCGTCCGCGCCGCCGCCGCCAGCGGCCGGCTGACGTCCATGCTCAGCGCCGTCACGCAGCTTCCGCTGGTGATGCGCACCTTCCACCGCTACTCGCCGGACGACCTCGCCCGCAGCTTCGCGCACCACCGCGAACTCGTCGCCGCCCTCCGCGCCGGCGACGGCACCTGGGCCGAGTCGGTGACGCGCGCCCACGTCCTCGCCGCGAAGGCGGTGCTGCTCCGCGCCGCCGAAGCCTGAACCGGGCTCCCCGAACCGAACCGGGCTCCCCGGGCCCGACCGAACAACACGCGAGCCGACTGAACAACCCGCGAGCCGACCGAACACACGAAGGCACACGAAAGAGGACCCGCCAGATGTCCATCCAAGACGGCGCCGCACCGGACGCCCGAGGCCCGCTCTCCGACCTGCGCGTCGTGGAGATGGGCCAGCTGCTCGCCGGCCCGTTCTGCGGGCAGCTCCTCGGCGACTTCGGCGCGGAGGTGATCAAACTGGAGTCGCCGGGCGCCGGTGACCCGATGCGCCAGTGGGGACGGGAGAAGCCGCACGGCAAGTCCCTGTGGTGGCCGGTGGTCGCGCGCAACAAGAAGTCGGTGACGTGCAACCTGCGCACCCCCGAGGGGCAGGACCTCGCACGGCGGATCATCGAGCGGGCCGACATCGTGGTGGAGAACTTCCGTCCCGGGACGCTGGAGCGCTGGGGCCTGGACTTCGACCGGCTCCGGGAGACCAACCCGGGGCTCGTGCTGGTGCGCGTGTCGGGCTTCGGGCAGAGCGGCCCGTACGCCCCGCGCGCCGGATACGGGTCCATCGGCGAGGCGATGGGCGGCATCAGGTACGTGACCGGCGACGCGGACAAGGCCCCGTCCCGCGCCGGGATCTCGCTCGGCGACTCGCTCGCCGCGGTGTTCGCCACGATCGGCACCCTCGTCGCGGTGCATCACCGCACCCGCACCGGGCGGGGGCAGATCGTCGACTCGGCCATCTACGAGGCGGTGCTGGCGATGATGGAGTCGCTGCTGCCCGAGTGGGCCGTCGCCGGCTACCAGCGCGAACGCACCGGGTCCGTGCTGCCGAACGTGTCGCCCAGCAACGTCTACCCGACCGCGTCCGGCGAGATGATCCTGATCGCCGCCAACCAGGACACCGTCTTCGCGCGGCTCGCGAAGACGATGGGCCGCGCGGAGCTGAGCGACGACCCGCGCTACGCCGGGCACGCCGCCCGCGGTCAGAACATGGCCGAGCTGGACGAGCTGATCTCCGCCTGGTCGGCGGGCATCGAGACGGGCGAGCTCCTGGAGACCCTCCACGCGAACGGCGTCCCGGCGGGCCGGATCTACACCGCCCGGGACATGTTCGAGGACCCGCACTTCGCCGCCCGCGACGCGATCGTGCGGCTGGCGCACCCCGACTTCGGCGAACTGCCGATGCACAACGCGTTTCCCAAGCTCAGCGAGTCCCCCGGGTCGGTCCGGCACCCCGGCCCGGGGCTCGGCGAGCACAACCAGGAGGTGTACGGGGGCCTCCTGGACCTTCACAAGGACGAGATCGCCGCGCTGTCGGAGCGCGGGATCGTCTGACCCACGGCACCGGGAGGCCACGATGGGATATCGCCTAGGCGTTGATGTAGGAGGCACGTTCACCGACGTGCTGCTCGTGGACGAGGGGACCGGCGTCAGCCACCGGGCGAAGACGGCGTCCACCCCGGCCGACCAGTCCCAGGGCGTCCTCAACGGCATCCGGAAGGTGTGCCGGGACGCCGGGATCGACCTGACCGAGGTCGCGCACGTCCTGCACGGAACGACGGTCGCGACCAACGCGATCCTGCAGGGCAAGGGGGCGCGGGTCGGGCTGGTCACGACCCAGGGGTTCCGCCAGGTCCTGCAAATCGCCCGGTCGTACGTGCCGGGCGGCCTGGCCGGCTGGATCATCTGGCCGAAGCCGGAGCCGCTGGCCAAGCTGGAGCACACGGTGGAGATCCCCGGCCGGATCGCCGCCGACGGCTCCGTCGTCACCCCGCTGGACGAGGAGCGCGCCCGCGCCGAGCTGCGCAGGCTCGCCGGGGCGGGGATCGAGGCGCTGACCATCGCGCTGATCAACTCGTATGCGAGCGACGAGCACGAGCGGCGGGTGGCGGAGCTGGCGGCCGAGGAGCTGCCGGGCGTCCCGGTGTCGCTGTCCAGCCACGTCCTGCCGGAGATGCGCGAGTACGAGCGCACCGTCACGACCGTGGCCAACAGCTACGTCCAGCCGGAGGTGTCCCGCTACGTCAGCAATCTGGACCGTTCCCTGACCGGCAGCGGGATCACCGCGCCGCTGTCGGTGCTGCGCAGCGACGGCGGGCTGACCAAGGCCGCGAAGGCCGCGGAGGACCCGGTGGCGCTGCTGCTGTCCGGCCCCGCCGGCGGTGTGACGGGGGCGGCCTGGTTCGCCGAGCAGGCCGGCCACCCCGACTTCCTCACCTTCGACATGGGCGGCACCTCCACCGACGTGGCGCTCGTTCTCGGCGGGAAGCCGCGGATCGGGCGGGAGACCAGCGTCGGCGACCTGACCGTCCGCGCCACCAGCGTCGACGTCCGCTCGGTCGGCGCCGGTGGCGGCTCGATCGCGCACGTCCCCGAGCTGACCAAGGCGCTGCGGGTCGGCCCCCAGTCCGCGGGCGCCGACCCGGGCCCGGCCGCGTACGGGGCGGGCGGCACCGAACCCACCGTCACCGACGCCAACGTCGTCCTCGGCCACCTGCCGCAGGACCTCGCGGGCGGCGAGATCTCGCTGGACGTCGAGGCCGCCCGCAAGGCCGTACGCGGCGTCGCCGACGCGATGGGGCTGCCCAGCGTGGAGGCCGCGGCGGCGGGCATCGTCGACATCGTCAACGAGAACATGCTCGGCGCGCTCCGGCTGATCAGCGTCCAGCAGGGCTTCGACCCGCGCGACTTCGCGCTCGTGTCGTTCGGCGGCGCCGGGCCCCTGCACGCCAACGCGCTCGGCCGGCTGACCGGCTCCTGGCCGGTGATCGTCCCGCCGTCGCCGGGCGTCCTGTGCGCCTACGGGGACGCGACGACCTGCGCCCGCGACGAGGCCGCCCGCACGATGGTGCGCCGGTTCTCCACCCTCGGCGACGCCGAACTGCGCACCGCGCTCCTCGAACTGGCCGACACCGCCGCCGCGCGGCTGGAGGCGGAGGGCGTGCCGCGCGACACCCAGACCCAGAGCTACCAGATCGACCTGCGCTACCACGGGCAGGGCTTCGAGATCCCCGTCGAGCTGGAACGCGACGTCGTCGACGGCGATCTGCTGGCCGAGCTGGGCGCCGCGTTCGACGCCGAGCACAAGCGGCTGTTCTCCTTCCTGCTCGACAACGAGCGCGAGGTGATCAACCTGCGGGTCACGGTGAGCGGCCCGCGCCCGGAGGTCGCCTGGCGCACCCTTCCGGAGGGGACCGGCGACCCGTCCGCGGCGCTGGTCCGCGAGACCGAGGTGTGGATGGGCGGCGCGACCGCGTCCGCCCGCGTCTTCGACCGTTCCAAACTGCTCGCCGGGGACGTCGTGACCGGCCCGGCCGTGGTGGTCGAGATGGACTCCACCACCCTCGTGCTGCCCGGGCACGCCGCGACCGTGCACCCCAGCGGCAGCCTCCTGATCCGTCCGCTGAACGAGGAGATCTGATGGCCGAGATCATCCAGACCAACACGGAGCCGGCCGGCCGCGTCGACGTCGACCCGGTCACCCTGGACATCATCGAGAACGCGCTGCGCAACGCGCGCTACGAGATGGACGAGGTCCTCTTCCGCACCGCGCTGTCGCCGGGCATCCGCGAGCAGCACGACGAGTTCCCGCTGATCGCGAACCCGGACGGCAAGATGGTCGTCGGCCAGTTCGGGCTGTCGGTCCCCGACTTCCTCGACAACTTCGACGGGACGATCGGCGAGGGCGACATCCTGATGACGTCCGACCCGTACGCGTGCGGCGCGGCGATCAGCCACGCCAACGACTGGCTGCTGGTGGTGCCGATCTTCCACGAGGGCCGGCTGGTGGGCTGGTCGTCGATGTTCGGGCACATGTCGGACGTGGGCGGCAAGACGCCCAGTTCGATGCCCGCCGACGCCCGCACCATCTACGAGGAGGGCGTGATCGTCCCGCCCTTCAAGCTGTACGAGGCCGGCAAGCTCAACGAGGCCGCGCTGAACATCATCCTCAACCAGGTGCGCATGCCGGACTGGAACCGGGCGGACCTGAACGGGCTGACCGCCGCCTGCACCACGGCCGCGCGCCGGGTGACCGAGCTGTGCGACCGGTTCGGCGTCGAGACGTACCTGTCCGCGCTGGACAACCTGCTGGACCGCAACTACCAGGCCATGAAGGTGCTGCTGGCGACGCTGTTCGACGACGGCCAGACGCTGGAGTTCGCCGACTACATCTGCGACGACGGCTGCGGGTACGGCCCCTACGAGCTGAAGATCTCGCTGACCCGGACCGGCGAGAAGATCCATCTGGACTTCTCGCACGCCGCCCCGCAGGCGGTGGGCCCGATCAACTACTTCATCAACGAGAACCTCGTCCGGATGTTCTTCGGGATCTACGTGATCACGGTCGCGGACCCGCAGATCCTGTGGAACGACGGCTTCTACCCGCTGATCGACGTGACGATCCCCGAGGACTCGTTCTGGAAGCCCCGCCATCCCGCCGCGCTGAACGCCCGCAACCACGGCATCGGCCGGGTGTTCGACCTGTTCGGCGGGCTGCTCGGCCAGACCAACCCGGAGATCCTCAACGCCGCCGGGTTCTCGTCGTCGCCGCACTTCATGTACTCCGGGCACTACACGTCCGGGCCGCGTGAGGGCGAGTGGTTCCAGCTGTACTCGATCGGGTTCGGCGGCGTACCGGGGCGCCCGGTCGGGGACGGCCCCGACGGGCATTCGCTGTGGCCGTCGTTCGTCAACATCCCGTGCGAGTACCTGGAGTCGTACTACCCGCTGCGCATCGAGCGGTGGGAGACGATCGCCGACTCCGGCGGCGCCGGGCTGCACCGCGGCGGCAACGGCGTCGACGTCGCCTACTGCTTCGAGGAGCCGGGCACGATCGCGATCCACGACGACCGCTGGCTCACCTACCCGTGGGGCGTGAACGGCGGACGCCCGGGGGAGCGGGGCCGCAAGTGGATCGACCGGGCCGACGGCACCCGCGAGGTGCTGCCCAGCAAGATCCATGACGTTCCGGTCGGCCCCGGCGACGTCCTGCACTTCGTCACGTGGGGCGGCGGCGGATGGGGCGACCCCCTGGCGCGTCCCGCCGACGGCGTCGCGCTGGAGGTGCGGCGCGGGCTGGTGACCGCCGACGGCGCCCGCGACTACGGCGTCGTCTGCACCGCCGAGGGCGTGCTCGACGAGCAGGCCACCGAACGCCTCCGCGCGGAGATGACCGCCGCGCGGACGGAGATCCCCGTGTTCGACATGGGCCCGCCGCTGGAGGAGATCCTCGCCCGCTGCGAGGAGGAGACCGGCCTGCCGGCGCCCAGCCCGCCGGTCGACGTCCGTTCCGCCGCCGCCCTGCGCGCCCGGCGATGAGCGGCGGCGGGCCGGCGGGGGACCGCGACCTCGCCGAGGACTACCGCGGCTCCGGCTTCGGCGCGAGCCTCGGCTGCGGCACCTCACCCGCGGTGCTGGTCGTCGACCTGGCCCGCGCCTACCTGGTGGACGGGTCGCCGCTGCGCGCCCCGGTCGAGGACGCGGTGGCCGCGTCCATCACGCTGATCGGGGCGGCGCGGACGGCCGGGCTGCCGGTGCTGTTCACCCGGGTGAGCTACCGGCCCGGGGCCGCCGACGGCGGGCTGTTCCGCCGCAAGGTCCCCGCGCTGCGCGTCTTCGAAGAAGGCAGCCCCCTCGGCGATTTCGCCGAGGGGGCCGCCCCCGCGCCGGGCGAGACGGTCGTCACCAAGCAGTACGCGAGCGCGTTCCACGGCACGTCGCTCGCGGCCACGCTGACCGCGTCCGGCATCGACACCCTGCTGATCTGCGGCCTGACCACCAGCGGATGCATCCGGGCCACCGCGACCGACGCCCTCCAGCACGGGTTCCGGCCCCTGGTGGTGGACGAGGCGTGCGGAGACCGTGACCGCCGCCTGCACGAGGCCAACCTGCTCGACCTGGAGGCCAAGTACGCCGACGTCCTGTCCCTCGATCAAGCCCTGGCCACGATCAAGGGGGTGAGAGGTTACTGATCTGAGGCTTACGGGCCGGTGATGTTTGGTCGTCCGGCGGCGGGAAGATCCCTGAGGGCATGCCCGCTGAACCCGACGTCGCTAGGAACGGTGGATGTCCGCACCACGAGCCGTCCGCTGGATCATTCCGGTCGCCCTCGTCCTGGCCTGGCTGGCCATCGGCGGCGCGTTCGGCCCGTACGCGGGCAAGCTGGGCGAGGTCGCCACCAACGAGCAGTCCACGTTCCTGCCCAGCAGCGCCGAGTCGACGCGGGTGCTGGAGCAGCAGGCGGCGTTCCAGCGGCAGCCCACGGTCCCGGCCATCGTCGTGTGGGAGGCCCGCGACGGCGGCATCTCGCCTGATCAGCGCGCGGCGGCGCAGCGTGCGCTCTCGTCCCTCCAGGGCGCACCGTACATCGCGGGCGCCCCGTCCCCGATCATTCCGTCGCAGGACGGGGCGGCGATGAGCGGCGTCGTGCAGGTCGGCGCCGACGTCGGTGAGCGGGCCCCGGACGTCGTGGACCGCATCCGCGAGGCGGCGGGGCAGGTCCCCGGGGCGGGCGTCTACGTGGGCGGGCCCGTCGCCATCCAGGCCGACTTCTCCGAGACCTTCGCCGGCATCGACACCTTGCTGCTGCTCGTCGCCGTCAGCGTGGTGCTGCTGATCCTGCTGCTCGTCTACCGCAGCGTCCTGCTGCCTCTGGCGATCATCCTCGGCTCGGTGTTCGCGCTCGCGCTCGCCACCGCGGTCACCTACGCCCTGGCCGAGGCCGACATCGTGACGGTGAGCGGCCAGGTGCAGGGCATCCTGTTCATCCTGGTCATCGGTGCGAGCACCGACTACGGCCTGTTGCTGTCGGCCCGGTTCCGGGAGGAGCTCGCCGGGCGGCAGGACTCGCTGCCCGCCGTGTGGACCGCGTGGCGGCGGTCGGCCAGCGCCATCGTCGCCAGCGGCTCCACCGTGGGCCTCGGCCTCCTCGCGCTGCTGCTCAGCGAGCTGTCCAGCAACCGCGCGCTGGGACCGGTCGGCGCGATCGGCATCGGCTGCTCCCTGCTGAGCGCGCTCACCTTCCTGCCCGCCGTCCTGGGCCTGCTCGGACGCGCGGCCTACTGGCCCGCCCGGCCGGGCTCGTCCGGGCACGGGGTCTGGGACCGTGTCGCGGGCCTGCTGGACCGCCGCGCGCGCCGGGTCTGGGCGAGCTGCCTGATCGTGCTGGTCGCTGGTGCCGCGTTCATGCCCCAGCTGCGCACCGGAGGGGTTCCCCTGAGTGAGACGTTCGTCGGCGAGACGTCCTCGGTGAGGGCGCAGGAAGTCCTCGACGAGCATTTCCCGGGCGGCTCGGGAAACCCGGCCATCGTGATCACCGACGCGTCGGCGCTGCAGCAGGTGGTCTCCGCCGCGCGGAACACCGACGGCGTCTCCAGTGTCCGCCCCCGCACCGCGGAGGGTGGACGGCCCCTCGTCGTCGACGGCCGGGCCCTGGCGGAGGTCACGCTGTCCGCACCCGCCGACAGCGACGCGGCCCGGACGGCCGTCGAGGAACTCCGCGAGAACGTCCACGGCGTCTCCGGCGCCGGCGCGCTCGTCGGCGGCTTCACCGCTCAGCAGGTCGACACTCAGGCGTCCGCCGAGCGCGACCGCAACGTCATCATCCCGGTCGTCCTCGTGATCATCCTGGCGATCCTGATCGTTCTGCTCCGCTCGCTGCTGATGCCGGTGATCCTCGTCGCGACCGTCGCGCTCAGCTACCTGGCGACCCTCGGCGTCGCCGCGATCGTCTTCCAGAACATCCTCGGCTTCACCGCCATCGATCCCTCGGTGGTCCTGTACGGGTTCATCTTCCTGGTCGCGCTCGGCGTCGACTACAACATCTTCCTGATGACCCGTGTGCGCGAGGAGTCGCTTCGGCACGGTGCGCGCAGCGGCGTCCTGCGGGGGCTCACCGTGACCGGCGGCGTCATCACCTCGGCCGGCGTGGTGCTCGCGGCCACCTTCGCCGCCCTCGTCGTCATCCCGCTCGCGTTCCTGCTCCAGATCGCCTTCATCGTGGCGTTCGGGGTCCTGCTGGACACCCTTCTCGTGCGGTCGCTCCTGGTGCCCGCCCTCGTCCGCGACGCGGGCCCGATCCTGTGGTGGCCCGGCGTCCTGTACCGGCGCGCACGCGACGCGAAGCACGCCGACCAGGCCGAACGCCCCGATCGCATCACCCACTGAAGGATCCGCCATGCGACGATGAGGGGATCCCCGGCCGGAACCGCACTCACGCACAGCAAGCTTCCGGGCCGGGTGGGCTCAGACGTGGGCGAGGAGGACCGCCGGGTTCTCGACGCAGTCGGCCACGTGGCGGAGGAAGCCGCCGGCGGTGCCGCCGTCGCAGACCCTGTGGTCGAAGGCGAGGGAGAGCTGGGCGACCTTGCGGGGTGTGACGGCGCCGCCGACGACCCAGGGCCGGTCGATGACGCGGCCCACGCCGAGGAGCGCCGCTTCGGGATGGTTGATGATCGGGGTGGACCCGTCCACGCCGAAGACCCCGTAGTTGTTGAGCGTGAACGTGCCGCCGGTCAACGCCTCGGGAGGCAGGTTGCCCGCGCGTGCGAGGCCCGTGAGCCGGGTCAGTTCCGCCGCCAGCTGCGCGGTCGTCATCCGGTGCGCGTCCCGGACGACCGGGACGACGAGGCCGCGGTCGGTCTGCGCGGCGAAGCCCAGGTTGACGTGCCCGTACCGGACGATCTCGGCCCGGCCGGTGTCGACCGAGGAGTTCAGTTCGGGGAACCGCCGCAGGCCGGACACGCAGATGCGGGCCAGGAGGGCGAGGAGCCCGATGCCGAGGTCCGGGCGGGCCTGCCGCAGTTCGTCCTTCATCGCGAGCAGGCCGGTCGCGTCGACGTCCACCCAGGTCGTCGCGTCGGGGATCTCGGTGCGGCTCCGGGTCAGCTTGTCGGCCACCGCCCGGCGCAGGCCGCGCAACGGGATGCGCTCCGTCGTTCCGGCGGGTGGGGTCGTTTCGGCGGGCGGGGTCTTCTCGGCCGGTTGATGCTCGTCTGCCGGTGGGGTCTTCTCGGGTGCCGCCTTAACGGCGACGGCCTGTTCGACGTCGCGGCGGAGGATCACGCCGTGCGGTCCGGTGGGGGTGACGGCGGTGAGGTCCAGGCCGTTCTCGCGGGCGAGCCTGCGGACGAGCGGGGAGATCACGCGGGGTGCCCGCGGCTTGCGGTCGTGGTGCCGCCTCCGCCGGGTGGGCGTGTGGCCGGTGCCGTAGCCGATCAGGACGTTGCCGGAGCCCGCCCGTTCCTCTTCGCGGTAGCGGGCCGCCGCGGGCTCGTCCGCTGGGGGCTCGCCCGCGGGGGGCTCGTCCGCGGGGGGCTCGTCCGCGGGGGGCTCGTCCGCGGGGGGCTCGTCCGCGGGGGGCTCGTCCGCGGGGGGCTCGTCCGCGGGGCCGACGTCGATGAGGGGCTCGCCGACCGCGAGGACGGTGCCGGGCTCCGCGTGCAGGGTCAGCACCGTCCCGGCATAAGGGACGGGTACCTCCACGGCCGCTTTGGCGGTCTCGACCTCGACCACGATCTGGTCGATCCCGACCGTGTCGCCGGCGGCGACCTTCCATTCGACGATCTCGGCCTCGGTCAGGCCCTCGCCGAGGTCGGGCAGCCGGAACACCTGCCGCGAGACGGCGGCCGTCATGATCGCTCCCGCGCCAGGTGGAGGACGTCGGGCTCGTCGTCGAACTGGAGCCGGTCGACCGCGTCGAGGATCCGGTCGGCGTCCGGAAGGTGTGAGTGCTCCAGTTTCGGGGGCGGGTAGGGGATGTCGAACCCGGTGACGCGCAGCACCGGGGCGGCCAGCGAGTGGAAGCAGCGTTCCTGCACGCGCGCCGCGATCTCCGCGCCGACCCCGGCGAACCCCTGTGCCTCCTGGACGACCACGCAGCGGCCCGTCTTGCGCACCGAGGACACGACGGTCTCGTCGTCGAACGGGACGATCGTCCGCAGGTCGACGACCTCCAGGGCGATGCCGTCCTGTGCTGCGGCCTCGGCCGCCTGGAGCGCCACCGGGACGGCCGGCCCGTAGGCGACGAGCGTGGCGTCCCGGCCCTCACGCCGTATCGCGGCCTGCCCGAACCCGGCCGCCCGCCGGCCGGCGGGCGTGACCTCGTCCTTGGACCAGTACAGCCGCTTGGGCTCCATGAAGATCACCGGGTCGGGGTCGGTGACGGCGTCGCGCAGCAGCCAGTACGCGTCGTCGGGGGTCGCGGGCGTGACGACCTTCAATCCCGGAGTGTGCGCGTAGTAGGCCTCGCTGGAGTCGCAGTGGTGCTCGACGCCGCCGATGCCGCCCGCGTAGGGGATGCGGATCACCATCGGCAGGGACATCCGGCCGCGGGTCCGGTTGCGGAACTTCGCCACGTGCGAGGCGATCTGCTCGAAGGCCGGGTAGGCGAACGCGTCGAACTGCATCTCGACGACCGGGCGGAAGCCGCCCATGGCCATGCCGACGGCGAGGCCCACGATGCCCGCCTCGGCCAGCGGGGTGTCGAAGCACCGGTCCTCGCCGAACTCGGCGGTCAGCCCGTCGGTGACGCGGAAGACGCCGCCGAGCGGGCCGACGTCCTCGCCGAAGACGAGTACGCGCTCGTCGTCGCGCAACGCGTCCCGCAGCGCCGTGTTCAGCGCCTGTGCCATGGTCAGCGCGGTCTGCGCGGTCTGCGCGGTCATGTCGGTTCTCCGGGGGCCGTCGGCATTGCCTGCGCCATGGTCAGCGCCGTCTGCCCGGTCTGCGCGGTCATGTCAGTCCTCCGGGGCGGTCAGCTCGGACGCCAGCAGCGCCCGCTGCTCGCGCAGCTGGGGCGTGGGTTCGGCGAAGACGTGGTCGAACAGCTCGAAGGAGTCCGTCTCGGGATCGGTGTTCATCTCGTCGCGGACGCGGGCGGCGAACTCCTCGGCGGTCTTGTGCGCCCAGTCGATGTCCTCCGCGCCGAGCAGGCCCCGGTCGCGCAGATGGGTCTCCAGGCGGGCGAGGGGGTCGGCCGCCTCCCACTGCTCGACCTCCTCCGCCTCCCGGTACCGGGTGGGGTCGTCGGCGTTGGTGTGGGCGTCCATCCGGTAGGTGTGCGCCTCCACCAGGAACGGGCCGCGTCCGGTCCGCGCGTGGTCCACGGCGGCCGTCAGGACGGACAGCACCGCGACGAGGTCGTTGCCGTCCACCTGCTCGGACCGGACGCCGTAGCCGATCCCCTTGTAGGCGAGGGCGGGCGCGGCGGTCTGCTTGGCCAGCGGCACCGAGATCGCGTACTTGTTGTTCTGCACGAAGAACACGACGGGTGCGTGGAGGACGGCCGCGTAGTTGAGCGCTTCGTGGAAGTCGCCCTCGCTGGTGCCGCCGTCGCCGACGAAGGCCATCACGACGCCGTCCTCGCCCTTGCGGCGGAGCGCGTCCGCCATGCCCACGGCGTGGACGGTCTGGGTGGCGAGCGGTGTGCACTGGGGTGCGACGCGTGTCGCCGCCGGATCATATCCGCAGTGCCATCCGCCCCGCAGCAGGGTGAGCGCCTCGACGGGGTCGATGCCGCGGGAGATCAGGGCCACCGTGTCCCGGTACGTCGGGAACAGCCAGTCCTCCTCCCGCAGCGCGAGGACGCCCGCGATCTGGCAGGCCTCCTGCCCGCGGCTGGACGGGTAGACGGCGAGCCGGCCCTGCCTGGTCAGCGCGGTCGCCTGGCCGTCGAAGCGGCGGCCGAGGACCATCCGGCGGTACGCCTCCACCAGCTCCTCGTCCGCCGGCATCGGGTAACCGGCGGGCGGTTCGACGGCCGTGCCGTCCTCGGCGACGAAGCGCACCGGGACGGGCGAGGGGAGCAGGTCGTCGACCGCCTGGGGATGTGTCCTCACGGCGAGGCCCACTTTCTCTGGACGCTTGACAGGCAAAGCGTCCGCCTCGCTGGCCATCTGTTCAAGACACCGGCCATGATGGGCGACAAGTGGTTCACAGAGAGGCTTGGAGAAGACCAAATGTCGACCGAAGAGGGTGCTGAGGGCGGCTGGCTCGGACGTTCTGCCGCACGGCTGGACGCGGTCGACCGCGCGATCATCGGCGAGCTGCTGCGCGACGGGCGGATCTCGGTGCGGGCCCTCGCCGAGCGCGTCCACATCTCCCGCGCCAACGCCTACGCCCGGCTCACCCGGCTGATGGACGACGGGGTGATCACCGGTTTCACGGCCGAGCTGGCGCCGCAGCGGGCGGGCCTGGGCACCAGCGCCTATGTGTCGGTCACCATCGAGCAGAACGCCTGGCGCGCGATGTCGGCGAGGCTCCGGGAGATCCCCTATGTCGAGCATTTCGCGATGGTCGGCGGTGACTACGACGTCCTGGTCCTGGTCAGGGCTCCGGACAACGAGGCGCTGAGGCATGTGGTGCTGGAGCGCATCCAGGACATCCCCGGTGTCCGCGCCACCCGCACGTGGCTGGTGTTCGACGAGGCCCGCGGCCGGGGTGCCGAGTGGGGATCTCGGAAGAGTTGACGTGCCCGTTGACCTGGACTTGTTGCGCGAATCGGGCGTCCGTGCGACCTTATTACTGACCGAGCGATAAGTAATTGTCTCGGAGGGGACGATGACGACGACTCCGGTGGAACCGGAACTGGAGGAGCGCCTCCAGGCGGCCTTCGACGCGACCATCGCGCGCCACGACCGCATCGAGCCCAGGGACTGGATGCCGGACGCCTACCGCAGGACGCTCGTGCGGCAGATCGCCCAGCACGCGCACTCGGAGATCATCGGCATGCAGCCCGAGGGCAACTGGATCGGCCGCGCCCCGTCCCTGCGCCGCAAGGCGATCCTGCTGGCCAAGGTGCAGGACGAGGCCGGCCACGGCCTCTACCTCTACTCGGCGTGCGAGACCCTCGGCGTCTCCCGCGCCGAGCTGACCGGCATGCTGCTGTCCGGCAAGCAGAAGTACTCGTCGATCTTCAACTATCCGACGCTGTCGTACGCCGACGTCGGCACGATCGGCTGGCTCGTCGACGGCGCCGCCATCGTCAACCAGGTGCCGCTCTGCCGCACCTCCTACGGCCCGTACGGCCGCGCCATGATCCGCATCTGCAAGGAGGAGTCCTTCCACCAGCGGCAGGGCTTCGAGCTGCTGATGACGATGATGCGCGGCACCGACGCCCAGCGCGCCATGGTCCAGGAGTCGGTCGACCGGTTCTGGTGGCCGTCGCTCATGATGTTCGGCCCGCCGGACGCCGAGTCCCCCAACAGCGCGCGGTCGATGGCGTGGGGCGTCAAACGCAACTCCAACGACGAACTGCGGCAGAAGTTCGTCGACATGACCGTCCCGCAGGCCGAGGCGCTCGGGGTGACGCTGCCCGATCCGAACCTGCGCTGGAACGAGGAACGCGGCCACCACGACTTCGGCGAACCCGACTGGGAGGAGTTCGCCGCCGTCGTCGGCGGCAACGGGCCGTGCAACACCCAGCGTCTGGCGCACCGCCGCGCCGCCCACGACGACGGCGCCTGGGTACGCGAGGCCGCGTCGGCGTTCGCGAACCGGCAGGGCTCCGCAGAAGGAGGTGCCAGATGAACGAGAACAGACGCGAGTGGCCGCTCTATGAGGTGTTCGTCCGTGGCAAGCGCGGCCTCAACCACGTCCATGTCGGGTCGCTGCACGCACCGGACGACACGATGGCCCTGCGCCACGCGCGCGACGTCTACACGCGGCGCAACGAGGGCGTGAGCATCTGGGTCGTGCGGGCCGACGCCATCACGGCGTCCAGCCCGGACGAGAAGGACCCGCTGTTCGCGCCGAACGGCGACAAGGTCTACCGGCACCCGACGTTCTACGACATCCCCGGGAACGTCCCGCACATGTGACCGGAGGACAGATCATCATGAGCGACGACCACGGCAGCATCTTCGACGGGCTCCTCGACGCCGTAGACACCTCGCAGTGGGCGTTCGGCACCGACTTCGAGGATCCGCTCGCCGGTGTCGACACGACCGTGCCGGACGGCGTCGACCACGCCGAACTCGCCGCGTACTGCCTCATGCTCGGCGACGACGCCCTGATCTTGTCGCAGCGCCTGTCGGAGTGGTGCAGCCGCGCGCCGGACCTCGAAGAGGACATCGCTCTGGCGAACACGGCCCTCGACCTCCTCGGGCAGGCGCGGCTGCTCCTGGCGCGGGCGGCCGCCGCCGACCCCGCCGTCGTGCCCGCCCTCCCCGAAGGCTCGCCGGTGCCCGCCGAGGACGCGCTCGCGTTCTTCCGCGACGCCGGGCAGTTCCGCAACGTGCGCCTCACCGAGGTGGCGAACGGAGACTTCGCGCACGTCGTCGTCCGGCTGCTGCTGTTCTCCGTGGCGAGGCTCGCCCTGCTGGAGCGGCTGCGGGCGAGCACCGACTCGGTGCTGGCGGCGGTGGCGTCCAAGGGCGTCAAGGAGGTCACCTACCACCGGGACTGGGCGGGCCGCTGGTTCCTCACCCTCGCGCAGGGCACCGAAGAGTCGCGCCGCAGGCTCGTCAAGGCCCTCGACGACCTTTGGCCGCTCCAGCCCGAACTGGTCTCCGCGCACCCCCTCGAACTGTCCCTCGCGCAGGCGGGCGTCGGCGTCGACCCGGCGTCCACCCGCGACGAGGTCGACGCCGTCCTCGACCAGGTGCTCGCGGTGAGCGGCGTCGACCGCCCGGACCGCCCGGCCCTGGCCGCCGTCGGCGGGCGGACGGGCCGGCACGGCATGCACACCGAGGCCCTCAGCCTTCTGCTCGCCGAGATGCAGGTGGTCGCCCGCGCACACCCGGGAGGCCGCTGGTGAACGTCAGGGAACGTGCCGCCGAGGTCGCCGCGCAGGTCCGCGACCCGGAGATGCCGATGCTCACCCTCGCCGACCTCGGCGTCCTGCGTGGCGTCGACGTGGAAGACGAGGTCGTCATCGCCTCGATCACCCCCACCTACACCGGCTGCCCGGCGATGGCGACCATGCGCGACGACCTCGTCCACCGGCTGAACGGCGCCGGGTTCCCCCGGGTCGAGGTGCGCGTCGTCCTCGACCCGCCGTGGTCGAGCGACTGGATCTCCGAACGCGGCCGGGCCGCCCTCCGGGACGCGGGACTGTCGGCGCCCGGCCCCGCCCGCCGCTCCGCCGGGCCCACGAGCGTCAACCTCGGGCCGACGCGGCTCGCCCCCGCCTGCCCGCGCTGCGGCTCGACGGCGACCCGGCTGACGTCGGAGTTCAGCGGCACCGCCTGCAAGGCCCTGTACCGCTGCACCGGCTGCCTCGAACCGTTCGAGCACGTCAAGGAGATCTGACTTGACCACTCCAGCTCCCACACGGACCCGGCCGGCCGCGGCCTTCCATGCGCTGACCGTGGCGGCGGTCGACCACCTGTGCGAGGACGCGGCGGCGATCACGTTCGACGTCCCCGCCGAACTGTGCGAGGCGTACGCGTTCAAGGCCGGTCAGTCGCTCACCCTGCGCCGCTTCGTGGACGGACGGGAAGAACGCCGGTCCTACTCGATCTGCGCCCCGGCCGGTGCCGCGCCGCGCATCGGCGTCCGCGAGATCCCGGACGGCCTCTTCTCCTCCTGGCTCGTCCGCGACGTGGTGCCGGGGACGCGCATCGAGGTGCAGACGCCGTCCGGCTCCTGGCAGGCCGACCCGGGGCCGGGTGAGCGGCACCTGTGCATCGCCGCCGGGTCGGGCATCACGCCGATGCTGTCGGTCGCGTCCACGGTGCTGGCCAACCCCGGGGCGCAGGTGTCGCTCCTGTACGGCAACCGGACCAGCCGCACCGTCATGTTCACCGAAGAACTCGGCGATCTGAAGAACCGGTACGGCGCCCGGTTCCAGATGGTCCACGTGCTCTCCCGTGAGCCGCGCGACGTCGAGCTGTTCTCCGGACGCCTCGACCGCGACCGGCTGCGCCGCCTGCTCACCGACCTGATCCCCGCCGAGACGTTCGACCACGTCTGGCTCTGCGGGCCGCTGCGGATGCTCGAAGACGCGCGGGCGGTGCTCGCCGACCTCGCCGTCCCCGCGACCGTGCACGTCGAACTGTTCTACGTCGACGAGCCCCCGCCGCAGCCGCGCCGCACCGTCGCCGGTCCCGGGCCCGGCCCGACGACCGAGCTGACGATGGTCCTCGACGGCCTGCGGACGACGTCGACCGTCCCCCGAGATATGACGCTCCTCGAAAGCGCCCAGCGGACGCGCGCCGACCTGCCGTTCGCCTGCAAGGGCGGCGTCTGCGGGACGTGCCGCGCCGTCGTCCGCGAGGGCGAGGTCGACATGCGCCGCAACTACGCCCTGGAACCCGCCGAACTCGATGCCGGGTTCGTCCTCACCTGCCAGTCGTTCCCGGTCGGCGACGACGTCACCATCGACTACGACGCTTAGGCCTCGTGCCGGGCCAGGCCGTCGAAGGCCATCGTGGTGATCGCGCCGGCGACCGTCGCCGGGTCGTACACCCCGTCCGCGCGGTACCACTCGATCAGCGAGTTCACCATGCCGAACAGCAGCCGGCTCACCAGCGCGGGCGGCACGTCGTCGCGCAGGGCGCCCTCCTTGACGGCGTCCGCGACGAGGGCGGCGAGCCGGTCGTCGAGCCAACGGCGCCGTTCCAGGGCGGCCAGCTCGACGTCGCTGTTCCCCCGCACCCGCAAGAGCAGCGTGACGGACGGCTGGTGCGCGACGAGGACCTCGACGCTGCGCCGCACCACCCCGCGCACGCGCTCGTAGGCGGTCGCCCCGGCCCGCTCATGGGCGGCCTCGGCCACGACGGCGGTGAGTTCGTCGAGGGCGTCGTCCAACGCGCGGCTGAGCAGCTGTTCCTTGCTCGTGACGTGGTGGTAGATGGCCGCTTTCGTCAGCCCCAGCTCCTTGGCCAGGTCGCCCATGCTCGTGGCGTCGTACCCCTTGCGGTTGAACAGCTCCACCGCGGTGCGAAGGATCGCCTCCTGGTCGTAGCCGGGACGGCCGCGCCGACGGCGCTGGGGCGGTTCGCCGGAACCGGTCGTCGTCACACCCGCAGGATCTCACGGGGACGCAACGTGAGCGGTCGCCCGCGACCCACCGATGAGTTTCGGGTATTCGTGCTGTCTGTAGGTGCGAGATGGAAGACGCCTTGCCACATCGGAAGAGGAACGCATTCATGGTCATCGTCGCTGGACACATCACGGTCGATCCCGGTCAGCGCGAGTCCTACCTCGCGGGCTGCACGAGCGTCGTCGAACAGGCCCGCCGGGCGCCCGGCTGCCTCGACTTCGCCATCACGGCCGACCTGCTCGACCCCGCCCGCATCAACATCTTCGAACGCTGGGAGTCGCAGGCGGCCGTGGAGACCTTCCGCAGCAGCGGCCCCAGTGACGACCAGAGCGCCGCGATGCTCTCGGCCTCGGTGGCCGAATACGACATCGCCGACGTGCGCTCCCTGACCGGCGCCGACCCGGCCTAACCCAGACCGCGCCGAAGCGACGCGGAAACCGGGGCGCTGGACGAAGACCCATCCCGGTCTGGCCGCCGCAGCCGCAGCCTGGGTGAAGCTCGGAGTTCTTGACGACCGCCCAGATCCACAGCGCCACATGGCCCACGCCAGTGCTCCACGGAATGCGGGGGCGAGGGGTTCAGTCGTTTATGCCGAGCCATGAGGCGAAGGACCTGAGTGTGCCGCTGGTTTGTCTCTCCATGCGGGCGACCTGCTGTGCGGTCTCCCGCACCTGGGGATGGAAGCGGGTGTGCTGAGCCGAGATGCCGCGTGCCTCATAGAGGCAGTGGAGGGCGCCGGACGGGTCGTTGCGCCACACGTGCGCTCGGGCGAGGTCGATCCAGTGGTGAGAGCGGCGCTCAGTGGGGGCGTCATCAGGGAGGCGAATATCCTTGGACCTGCCGATCGCGGCGAGCTGGCGTCGTTCAGGCCATCGGATGCGGCCTCAGCGCCGCCACGATCAACGACTCCGCCGGACGCCCGGCCAAACGGCATACGCCCTGGTTGCAGAAGCACATGACCGGCCGGCCTGACCCGGCCGGTCACGTTGCTGGCTCTGCCAGGCGCGGTAAGTGCGCGACGCGCGCTCAGACCAGTAGGGAAACTCACAGTGCGCGAAGTGCGAGCACGTCACGCGTTGTCGCTCGCCCCGCGCTTCACGGCATCCGTGAACGCGCGCCAGTCGGCACGCGTCAACATCAGCTTGGGGCCCGTGGGGTTCTTACTGTCGCGCACAGCGATGTCATGGTGCAGAGCGGCGACCTCCACGCAGTTGCCGCCGTTGCCGCTCCGGCTGCTCTTCCGCCAGACGGCGCGGGAGAGATCCGCGTTGGTCATGGCCCACTCCTCCCAAACGATGATTTACGCTAGCTCTTCGGCTACGCGAGTGATCATGGACAGCGACTCGTCGGGATCGAGCGCTTTGGCTATGAGGTAGTTGAACATCAGTGTATAACGCTCGATTTGGGGCGTCTCCTCCAGATAGAGGCTGCCGGTCTGGTTCTCCAGGTAGACCACATCGGGGTCGCTGGCTTCCGGAAAGTCCAGAATCGTGAACGATCCTTCCATGGCGGGGTGCGCTCCCGCCTTGAACGGAAGGACTTGGACGCTCACGTGAGGCTGGCGGGCGAGATCCACGACGTGTCGCAGCTGGTCGCGCATCGTTTCCTCGGTCCCGACGACTCGCTGAATGACAGCTTCGTTCACCACCGCCCAGAACTTGAGCGGACTTTCTCCGGTCAGACGCCGCTGACGGGCCGAGCGCACCTCGATCTTGTGTTCGATCTCGTCTTCGTTGCCTGCTGCGGGCGCGGCGTGCAGGAACGCTCGATAGTAGTCCGGGGTCTGGAGCAGGCCGGGCATGAGCTCTGACTCATAGGCCTGGATCGAAGCCGCCTCGGCCTCCAGGCCCACGAAGAACTGAAACCAGCTGGGGATGGCCGCGCCGTAAGAGTGCCACCATCCGCGCTGCCGGGCTTCGCGGGCGAAGGTGAGCAACACCTCGCGCCTGCTGGCGTCCACGTCATAGACGTCCAGCAGCACGCGCAGGTCAGTAGGGCGGATGCGTCGCTCACCCGTCTCCCATCGACTGATCGTCGAGCTGCTGAAGTCGCCTTCTGATCGGCTCACGACCTGATCGATCGTCAGACCGCGCTCTTCGCGCAGACGGCGCAGTTCGTAGCGCAATCGGCGGCCGCGCACGGTCGGACTCGGGCGTATCGGCACAAAGTCACCTCCTGTTTTGGGGAATTGCGAACGGGGACTTGCCAAAAGGGTAGCCCCGCTGCACGCTATAGCTTGTCAGCATCACAGACCGCGTGTGGGCGGTTCTGCTGAGTTACGAACGTCATCCGATCTCGCGGTGACGTGGCCGGAAAGATGGCGGCCCCGGGCCGGTGGTGGCACACCGCGTCCCAGGGCCTAGCCCGACTGGAAGGAGTCGGACCCGTGAGTGATGGTACGGGTAGGCCGTTGGAGCAGTTGGCGGCGCAGCTTGCGCAACGGGGTGTCCGGGCCGACGTGCATGGGGGGACGCTCGTCGTGTCGCTGGGTGCGCGTCGCGAACAGGTGATCGCTTGCGACGGTCGGTGGTTCCGGTGGGGTGGTGAGCGCGGGCACGTGGTCGGCGAGGTGGGGGCCGAGTCGGCGTCGGCGGACCGGGCGCTGATCGTGCTGAAGCAGCTGGCCCGGTGGTCGTGGTGAACGGCTACGGGGTGAGTGCGGATGCGACGTTCGAGCGGCTGGACGTGCTCGTCCGGCTGATGACGGACCTGCGCGGGCTCGGGCGGGGGTCGTGGCTTGCTCTTCCCGTCGCGGGGCAGCCGGTTCTGTACGTCCAGGCTCGTTCGGGACGGCTGGCGGTTCTGGGCGTGCAGGACCGCGGCGGCTGGTCGTACATGTGGGACGGCGGCCGTAAGGCTGCGGCGGACGGGACGCTCGTGGCGGCTCGGCAGATCGCCGGGGTGGCGCGGTGATCGTCTGGGACGAGGTGCACACCGAGCGGATGTGCTCGGGCGGGGGCCTTGACGTGCGGGAGGTCCGGGCGTGGGTGCGGCGGACGCTGGCCGGTGCGCTGGCGGGCGGCGTGGACGGGGTCGACCTGGACGACGTGGACCTGATGGTCTGCGAGATCGCAACCAACGCGATCCGGCACAGTGCCAGCGGCAGGCCCGGCGGCGGGGTGTGGGTGACGGTGCTGGTGTCGCGGGAGCGGCTGCGGGTGGAGATCCAGGACGACGGCGGTTCGGCGGGGCGTCCGCTGATCCCGGTGCAGGGTGCGGGCTGGAACGAGTCCGGCCGCGGCCTGATGGTCGTGGCCGGGCTGGCGGAGTGCTGGGGGACGGTGCCGGGCGACGACGGCCGGTACATGGTGTGGTTCGAGGTGGCGCGGTGAGCAGGAAAAGGGCGGCCGCGCAGGTGCTGCGGGACGCGTGGGCCAGGCTGGCTCTGCGGGGTGCAGGGCCTGGTGAGCGGCTTCCGGAGCCTTACCCGGAGACGGTGTTCTTGCTCGCCGGGATGGCGCCGGGCGCGCGGAAGGCGTTGGAGGTGTTCCCGCAGGAGGCTCGGGCGTGGCGGACGCTGGCGGAGATGGAGGCTGCGCGGGCCCGGGTGTGGTCAGGGCAGGGACGGGTGTGGGACGCGGGAGTGTGTACCGGGCGGGCGCAGGCGTACCGGGCGGCGGCCGAGCAGGTGGAGGACGTGCTCATCGAGTCGCTTGAGCTGTGGGACGAGTACGAGCGGCAGACCGCCGAGGGCGGGAGGTGACCGGCCTACTCGGGCTCGTGTTCGATTTCTCGGCCGACTTCGGTGAGGGTTTCGCGTAGCCAGCGGTGGGCCGGGTCGGCCTGGTGGACGGTGTGGAACCAGAACGCCTCCAGGATCGGGACGGCCTCGAACGGGCAGGGATGCAGCCGGATCCCGCCAAGGGCGGAGAGGCGACGCGCCAGCCGTTCCTGGATGAGCGCGACCCTGGAGGTGCCGGGGATCAGGAACGGCAGGGACTGGAAGTTCTCCACGACGACCTCCACGTTCGGCTCGATGCCCAGCATGGTGAGCTGGCGTATCGCGAACGACGCAGCGGTCGGGCCGCGGAAGGCGGTGACCCAGGGCAGCGTCTCCAGATGTTCCATGGTGATCCCGTCCACCAGGGCGGGGTTCGCGGGGTCGGCGATGATGACCCATCGGTCGGAGTAGACGTCGGTGTACGGGTGGGTCGAGACGAACCCGTGGGGCATGATCAGCCCGTCCGTGGAGCGCAGGGTGGCGTCGATGTCGTCGACCCTCGGCACGTTGATCTGCAGGAACCGGATGCGTACCCGCGGGGCTTCGATCGCGAGCCTGCGCATCAGGGGGTTGCCCAGGACGGTGAGCACGTAGTCGGAGGCGACGATCGAGAACTCGCGGTCGCTTTCGGACGGGTCGAACCGCGGCCGGGCGGAGAAGACGCGGTCGACGACGTTGACGGCAAGGGCCGTCGGGTCGACCAGGGCGGCCGCCAGCGGGGTCAGCTCGTAGGAGTTGCCGACGCGGGTCAGCAGTTCGTCGCCGTAGTGGCGGCGCAGCCTGCCCAGGTTGGAGCTCATCGCCGGCTGTGACAGGCCGACCCGCCGCCCGGCCCGTGTCACGTTGCGTTCCTCCAGCAGTGCGTGCAGGGCCATCAGCAGGTTGAGGTCCAGGCTTTCCACGACCGCCCCCCATCCATCGCATCAATAGTTCATAGACAAACTATTGATTTCTCACATCGTTGTCTTTCGGTCACAGTGAGGGCAATCACATCGGAGGCAACGCCGTGGAAGCTTCTTTGACCTCGTCCGCGCGCTTCGCGCTCGGGACGTTCTCCGTCGACGGGAAACCCGTCCCCGGTCTGGTCGTCGATGACCGTGTGGCCGACCTGCGGGGCCACTGGCCGTCGATGGAGGCGCTGCTGGCCGGCTGGGACGAGGCGCTCCCGGTCCTGGACGGCCTGGCGGGCTCCGCCGGGTGGCCGCTCTCCGACCTGGAGGTGCTGGCGCCGTTCACGCCCGGCCAGGTGATCCAGTCCGGGGCGAACTACCGGACGCACGTCGTCGATCTCGCCGTCGCGCACCGCGAGTTCTCCGACCCGGCGGAGGAGGCGGCGGCCCGTGCCGAGGTCGGCGCGATGATGGACAGGCGGGCGGCGGAGGGGACGCCTTATCTGTTCGTCGGCCTGCCGGGCGCGGTCGGCGGCCCGTACGACGACCTCGTCCTGCCCGGGTACAGCGACCGGCACGACTGGGAACTGGAACTGGCCGCCGTCATCGGGCGGCCCGCGTTCAGGGTGACGCGCGAGCAGGCTCTGGACCACGTCGCCGGATACACGATCTGCAACGACGTCACGACCCGCGACCTGGTGTTCCGGCAGGACATGAAGGAGATCGGCACCGACTGGTTCCGGTCCAAGAACGCGCCGGGCTTCCTGCCGCTCGGGCCGTTCCTGGTCCCCGCCCACGCGGCCGGCGACCCGATGGACCTTCAGGTCACGCTGACGGTGAACGGCGAGGTCATGCAGGACGAGTCGACCAAGGACATGCTGTTCGACGTCGCCGCCCTCGTCTCCGCCGCGTCCCAGATCGCCCGGCTACGGCCCGGGGACCTGATACTGACCGGCAGCCCCGCGGGCAACGGCATGGCGTCCGGCCGTTTCCTGCGCGACGGCGACGTCATGGAGGGCACGATCACCGGCCTGGGCACCCAGCGCGTCGTCTGCCGGGCCGAGTCATGAGCGCCGTGGAGAAGGCGATCGCCGAGGCCGCGCGCGAGTACTCCAACTGGGGACGCTGGGGCGAGGACGACGTCCGCGGCACCCTCAACTTCCTCGACGAGGCCAAGCGGGTGCAGGCGGCCGGGCTGGTCAGGCGGGGCGTGAGCTTCTCCCTGTCCCAGCGGTTCGACATGAACGGCCCTCAGCGCGGGTGGCGGCGGCGTACGAACCCGGTGCACACGATGCTCGACACCGGCGTCGACGCGGCGCTCGGCAAGCAGGGCTTCCCGCACGGGATCGGCGGCGCCGACGATGTGATCGCGATGCCGCTGCAGTGCTCCACCCAGTGGGACGGCCTCGGCCACATCTTCGACCGCGGCAACGCCTGGAACGGCCGTCCCGCCCAGGACGTGGTGACCAGCAACGGCGACCAGGTGACCGGTATCGAGACGGTCGCCGACGCCGTCGCCGGACGCGGCGTCCTCCTGGACGTCGGCCGCGTGATCGGCGGCGGGGAACTGCCGGATGCGTTCGCCATCACCGAGGAGCACCTGGCCGCCACCGCCGCCGCGCACGGCGTCGAGGTCGGCCGCGGCGACATCGTGTGCGTCCGGACCGGGCAGCTCACCCGCGTCCGCCGCGACGGCTGGGGAGAGTACGCCGGCGGCCCCGCCCCCGGCCTGTCGTTCTGGACGGCGGGCTGGCTGCACGGCACGGAGATCGCCGCCATCGCCACCGACACCTGGGGCTTCGAGGTGCGGCCCAACGAGTTCGAGGACGCCTTCCAGCCCCTGCACCAGATCGTCATCCCCAACATGGGCCTGTTCGTCGGCGAGATGTGGGACCTGGACGCCCTCGCCGCCGACTGCGCCGCCGACGGCGTCTACGAGTTCCAGCTCATCGCGGCGCCGCTGCCCATCACCGGGGCGGTCGGCTCGCCCGTCAACCCCCTCGCTCTCAAATGAGCGTCCCGGCATCCGAACGGAGACCGCACATGACGAACGTCGGCAGCGTGCTGATCGTCGGCGGTGGCATCACCGGCACCGCGCTGGCCACCCTGCTCGCCCGCGGAGGAGTCCGCGTCGACGTGGTGGAGGTGAAGCCGACCTGGTCCGCGCTGGGGTCGGGCATCACACTGCAGGGCAACGCGCTGCGGGTGCTGCGCGAACTCGGCGTGTGGGAGCAGATCCTGGCCGAGGGTTACCCCTTCGGTTCCGTCGGCATCACCAAGCCGGACGGTTCCCTGCTGTTCGAGCAGGAGGACATGCGGACCGGCGGCCCCGACCTGCCCGCCACCCTCGGCATGGACCGCCCCGACCTGCAGGCGATCCTCGTGGAGACGGCCCGGCGGGCCGGCGCCCGCCTCACCACCGGCCGCACCGTCACCGCCCTGGACCCGGTGACCTTCGACGACGGCACCACCGGCGACTACGACCTGATCGTGGGCGCCGACGGCATCCACTCCGCCGTCCGCGCCATGATCGGCATCGACATCGGGCCCGAGCCGGTCGGGATGGGCATCTGGCGCGTGCACGCCCGCCGGCCCGGGTCGGTCGTGCGCACCGACCTCGCCTACGGCGGCCCCTGCTACATCGCCGGATACTGCCCGACCAGCGAGAACACCCTCTACGCCTACCTGGTGGAGAAGGCCCGCGACCGCACGTCCATTCCCGCGGCGCAGAAGGCGACGATCATGCGGGAGCTGGCCGAGCCGTACGGCGGCGCGTGGGACGACATCAAGGGCGACATCACCGACCCCGAGCGCGTCAACTACACCTGGTTCGAGTCGCTGCTGGTGCCGCGTCCCTGGCATCGGGGGAACGTCGTCCTCATCGGCGACGCCGTGCACGCATGCCCGCCCACCCTGGCTCAGGGCGCGGCCATGTGCCTGGAGGACGCCTCCGTCCTGGCCGAGATGCTGCTGGAGAACCGCGAGGCCGGCGACACGCTGCTCACCGCCTTCGCCGACCGGCGGTACCCGCGCGTCCAGGCCGTCGTGGACGGGTCGCTCCAGCTGGCCCGCTGGCAGATGGAACCCTCCGGCGACGCCGACGTGCCCGGCCTCATGGCCCGCACGAGCGCCCTGGTGAGCGAGCTGCCATGACGACCGTCGACGTCCACGCGCACGTCCTCCTCCGGGACGTCGAGCAGGCCGTCGCGGGCCGCCCGGAACTGGACGCCCAGCGCGCGCTCGACCTCCGCCGCAACGGCGCCGAGTCGACGGCCGTGTCCGGGAGGATGGTCGGCGACCGCCTCGCCCGGCTCACCGACGTCACGGTGCGGCTGGCCGACATGGACGCGGCCGGCGTCGACGTCCAGATCGTCAGCCCGTCCCCGTCCCACTACCACTACTGGGCCGAACCGGAACTCGCCGGACGCGTCTACCGCCTGGCCAACGAAGGCACCGCCGGGCACTGCGCCGAGGCCCCCGGCCGGCTGCACGGCCTGGGCCTCGTCCCGCTCCAGCACGCCGGCATGGCCGTCCAGGCGCTCGACCACGCGCTCGACCTCGGCCTCAAGGGCGTGGAGATCTCCTCCCACGCCCCCGGCCGGGAACTGTCGGACCCGGCCCTGGAACCGTTCTGGGCCCGCGCGGCCGAACGCGGAGCCGTCCTGTTCCTGCACCCGTTCGGCTGCACGCTGGACGAGCGGCTCGACCGCTGGTACCTGTCCAACATCGTCGGCCAGCCCACCGAGAACGCCGTCGCCCTCTCCCACCTGATCTTCTCCGGGGTCCTGGACCGGCACCCCGGGCTGAAGATCGTCGCAGCCCACGGCGGCGGCTACCTGCCCACCCACATCGGCCGCGCCGACCACGGCTGGCACGCCCGCCCCGACACGAAGGGCTGCGCCGAGCCGCCCAGCTCCTACCTGCGGCGGCTCTGGTTCGACTCCCTCGTGCACGACCCCGGCGTCCTGCGCCACCTCGTGTCCGTCGCCGGCGCCGGCCAGGTCCTGCTCGGCTCGGACCACCCGTTCGACATGGGCTCCGACGACCCGCTCGGCGACCTGCGCGCCGCCGGGCTGGCGCCGGACGACGTGGACGCCATCGGCGGCGCCAACGCCGTCGCGCTCTTCTCACTCAAGGACTGACATGCGACTCATCACCCACCTGCGGCACGTGGACCTCGCCGTCCCCGACTTCGCGCGCCAGCGCGACTTCTACTCCGGCGTCTGGGGTCTGACGGAGGTCGCCTCGGACACCGGCATCAGCTTCCTGGCCGCCGAGGGGTCGCCGGAGCAGTACATCGTCCGGCTCCGCCGCGACACCGGCAAACGGCTCGACCTGATCGCCTTCGGCGCCGCGACCCCGCAGGACGTCGACGCCCTCGCCGCGCGGCTCCGCGACGCCTCCGTCCAGCTGATCACCGAGCCCGGCGGTCTCGGCACCCCCGGCGGCGGCTACGGGTTCCGCTTCTTCGACCTGGACGGCCGGACGGTCGAGGTCTCCGCCGACGTCGCCGTCCGGAGGCACCGCAAGCTGGAGCCCAAGGAGGCCGTGCCCGTCCGGCTCTCCCACGTCGTGCTCAACGCACCCGACATCGCCGCCACCCGCTCCTGGTACGAGACGCACCTGGACTTCGCGCTCTCGGACACGCTCGCGTCCCCGCACATGGGCGAGATCATGCACTTCATGCGCTGCAACCCGCAGCACCACAGCCTCGCCATCGCCCGCGGCCCCCACACGTCCCTGCACCACGTCTCCTTCGAGATGCGCGGCCTGGACGAGTACATGTACGGCACCGGCCGCCTCCTGCGCTCCGGCGCCCGCATGATCTGGGGACCCGGCCGCCACCTCGCCGGCGACAACACCTTCTCCTACTTCCTCGACCCGCACGGCAACACCGTCGAGTACACCACCGAGCTGGAACTGCTGGACGAGGACGCCTGGCACCCGTCCGTCCACGACCTCACCCAGCCGGACGTCGCCGACCAGTGGGGGACCGCCAACCCGATGAACGAGCTGATCGCCAAGGAATCGTTCAACGACCCCGACCGCGGCGTCTTCGTCGCCCCGCCCGTCTGATGCGCTACGCCACCTACACCCACGGGGGCCGGCGGCACTGCGGCGTCGTCCGAGGCGACGCCGTCCACCGCCTCGACGCCCCCGACCTCCTCACGGTCATCGCGTCCGGGGACCGGCCGGAGGCCGCGGGCCCGGCGGTCCCGCTGAGCGAGGTGACGCTGCTCGCGCCGATCCAGCCGCCGACCGTCCGCGACTTCGTGACGTTCGAGGAGCACGTCGAAGGGGTACGGCGCAGCGTCGGCGGCGAGGCCGGCGTCCCCGGCCGGTGGTACGCCGCCCCGACGTTCTACTTCACCAACCCCTACGCGATCATCGGTACCGGCGCGCCCGTGCCCGTGCCGCCCGGCAGCGAGGTCCTCGACTTCGAACTCGAAGTGGCCGTCATCATCGGGAAGGAAGGCGGCGACCTGACGCCCGAGCAGGCCCGCGGCCACATCTTCGGCTACGCCGTCTTCAACGACTGGTCGGCCCGCGACCTGCAGGCCGCCGAGATGCAGGTCGGCCTCGGCCCGTGCAAGGGCAAGGACACCGCCACCACCCTCGGCCCGTGGATCGTCACCGCCGACGAACTGGAGCCGTACCGCGACGCCGACGGCTTCCTCGGCCTGGCGCTGTCCGTCTCCGTCAACGGCACCGAGATCGGCCGCGACCTGCTCTCCAACATGGGCTGGCCCTTCGAGGACCTCATCGCCTACGCCTCGCGCGGCACCCGCGTCCGCCCCGGCGACGTCCTCGGCTCCGGCACCTGCGGCAACGGCGGCTGCCTGGCCGAACTGTGGGGCGTCAGGGGCGACCGGACCCCGCCCCCGCTCCGGGTCGGGGACGAGGTCACCATGACCGTCGAAGGCATCGGCAGCATCACCAACACCGTCACCGAAGGCGCCGCGCCCCACCCGATCCCCGCCGCCCGCCCCCGCCCCCGCAACCGCCCGGACTGACCACCTCGCCGGGCCGATGTCCGGCGATGCTCTCCCGGCCCGGCGGTGATCAGGACTCCAGCAGGGCCCGGCCGACGTAGCTCTCCCGGCCCGGCGGTGATCAGGACTCCAGCAGGGCCCGGCCGACGTAGTCGCCTGGGGCGGCCCCTCCGGGCACGGCGAAGATCGCGCTGGATTCGTGGCGGATGTAGCGGGTGAGGCCGTCGGCGCCGTCGAGCTTGCGCTGCACCTGGATGAACCCGGTCGTCGGGTCCGCCTGCCAGGCGATGAACAGCAGGCCGGCGTCGGGCGCGCCGTCCGGGCGGAGCCCGTCGTGGTAGGAGAACCCGCGGCGAAGCATCGCCGCGCCGCCGTTGGACGACGGGGCCGCGACCCGGACGTGGGCGTCGCCGGGGATGGCGAGTGCCCCGTCCGGCCCGGCCGCCGACAGGTTCAGCGGCGTCGACTCCGTACCGCCCGACAGCGGGGCCCCGGTGTCCTTGCGGCGTCCGATCACCCGCTCCTGCCGGTCGGCGGGCAGCCGGTCCCAGGTGTCCAGCAGCATCCGGATGCGGCGGACGACCGCGTACGAGCCGCCGTTCATCCAGGCGTGCGGTCCGGTGCCGCCGCCCGCGAAGACCTTCGCCTCGAAGCCGCGTTCGGACGGACGCGGATTGCCGGTGCCGTCGATCTGCCCCATGAGGTTGCGGACCGTCCTCGGCCGGTCGGTGGCCCCGCGGGCACGGTTGAAGCCGCCCATCTGCCAGCGCACCTTCGCCGTGCCGGACGCCGCCCGCTGCAGGACGCGCAACGCGTGCACGGTGACGAGCGGATCGTCGGCGCCGATCTGCACCCACAGGTCGCCGCCGCTTCTGGACGGGTCCAGGGCGTCGGCGGAGAACGGCGGCATCTCCACCAGCGCGGGCGGCATGCGGTCGCCGAGCCCGGTCCTGCCGAAGAAGGAACGCCCGAACCCGAACGTCACGGTCAGCGAGGACGGTCCGGCGTCCAGGGCGATGTGGTCGTCGCCGGCGGGCGGCCGCCCCGCCGTCATCGCCTCGGCCGCCGCCGACCAGCGGCGCATCAGTGCCGCCGCGCCGCCCCGGTCCGCGCCGGGCCGCAGGTCGAACGCGACGAGGTGGCCGCACGCCTGCGCCGGGGTGGTGATCCCGGCCTGGTGGCGGCCGTGGAACGGGACGGCCGTGCCGCCGACGGTGCTGAGCGGCACCTCGTCGTCGCCGGTCCAGTTCCGGGAGGCGCCGGTCAGGCCGCCGGCGGCCAGCCCGGCGGCCCCGGCGGCGCCCGCGGCGCCGAGCAGACGCCGCCGCGAGAGACCACGGCGCCCGGACGACTCACTCATGATCGTTCTCCGTGGGGGGCGGGGGCGGGCCGGTGGTCTGTCGGCCGGACCGGTGCCTGCACGGTGATGGGGGACGAGATGGCGAAACGCAGTGTGAACGTGACCGTGTCGCCGATCTCCGGCTTGCTCTTCAGCTTCATCAGCATCAGGTGGTCGCCGCCCATGCGGAGCTCAAGGCGGCCGTGCGGTGGGACGGTCATCGACTCGACCTGTTTCATCGCGTTGTCCACGGTCGTGTGGAGCTGCACCTCTCCGGCGATGTCGGCGGTCGCCGCGATCAGTTCGTCGGCGTCCCGCCCGGTGTTGACCACCGTGAGGTAGCCGGCCGCCAGGTCGCGCATCGGCGGCTGCCGGACATAGGCGCCGGTCACCGCAAGGCGCGGCCCGTCCCCGTCCGTGTCCCGCGAGGTGCAGGCGGCCGACCCGGCGGCCAGCAGGAGCGCCGCGAGAGCGGCGGTGGAGCGCCTCATCGTGCCCCCTCGACGAGTTTCGGCAGGTCGGCCTCGTACTGCTGGGACGTGGTGCCCGACGTGTAGATCGTGTGGGCGCCGTCGTCGGCCGGGGAGAACGCCAGGACCTGGGCGCCGTGGTTGACGGTGTAGCCGCCGTCGGCCTCCTTCACCGGCTTCTCCACGAGGATGCCGAGGCCGCGCGCCGCCCGCTGGATGGCGTCGAAGTCGCCGCTCAGCCCGATGAAGCGCGAGTCGAAGGCGGCGAGCCATCTGTGCAGCCGCTGCGGGGTGTCGCGTGCCGGGTCGGTGGTCACGAAGACGACCCGAAGCCGCTCCTGGTCCGCCTCCGGCAGCTTCTTCACCGCGTTGGCGATGTCGGCCATCGTCGTCGGGCACACGTCCGGGCAGTGGGTGTAGCCGAAGTACACCAGCGTCGGCCTGCCCGCCGTCTGCTCCACCAGGTCGAAGGGGCGTCCCCGGTCGTCGGTCAGTGTCAGTCCGGGCTTCGGCAGCGGGCGGTCCAGCCGGACGGCGGTGCCGGACGGGGCCGCCGGGGACGACGCCCCGGCCGCGGCCGGGACGCCATCGGCCGGGGTGCCGCCGCACGCGGCGGCGGTCACGGCGATCGCCGCGACGGCGGCGGCCAGCCGGGCGGCGACGGCCATCCGGCGGGCGTGCGGTGCGCGGGAGAGGTCCGCGCAGGCGTGCGGAAGCACACGCATGAAAAGCCTCCAGGGAGAGGAACGCCGCGCGGGCACACGAGTGCCCCGGTGGGCGCGAGGAAAAGGGGACGGGTTGCTCCCGTCCGGATGTCAGCTCAGGCGGCGGCCGGTGCGGGCGGTCCGCGACGGACGACGGCATGGCCCAGCAGGACGACTCCGCCGCGCGGGGCCTCCTCCTCGCAGCGGCGTGGCATGCGGATCCGCGGCTTCGGCGGGCGGGGCGCGGGCCGTGCGAGGACGGCGGCGAGCATCCCGGCCAGAGGCCCGGTGAGCGCTCCGGCGGTTCGCACCGCGATCCGCACCGTCCGCCAGATGGCGTGTTCGCCCCGGTGCAGTACCCAGCCGAACACGAACGCGGCGGCCAGATGCATCGCGAACATCGCCGGATCGGGCATCAGGGGTGCGGGCATGCCATGGGCGTGCGTACCCGGCATGGCGGCCGCGTGACCCGGATGCGCGTGGGCCTGCCCCAGTGAGAACAGCACGTGCAGGACCGTCTGACCGCACAGCAGCGTCGCGGTGATGCCCGTTCTGGAGCGTTCCCGGCCCGCCAGCGGCGTCACCAGGAACAGCGTCACGACCCAGCCGGCCGCCAGCGGCCCCCAGGGCAGCCCGGCTCCGGACACCAGCGCGTGACCGGACGCGGACACCGCCACGCAGACGGCCGAGAACGCCGCCGACCGCAGCAGTCGCAGACCGGCGTCGGCGCGTATCACGTCGGCGCGCATCGTGTCGGTCACCGTGTCCGTCATCGTCCGGGGTCCCGGATCTCCCGCATCACCATCGGCACATGTACTACGAACGGTAGTACATCGGTCGGCGTGCCCGCGCGGCGGGCGGGAACGAGCCCCGCCGGTCCACGCCACCGGTACCGCGACGCCCTTCCAAGTTTTGACCGACGGTTGACGAGAGATCATTTTGCGAACCGGATGCCGGGGAAGTGTGCTGTATGCCGTCCCCTCGTGGCGTGCCCGACTCGATCGGCTCGCCGGCCGGCCCCCCCGAACGCAGGAGCGTCGCCGACGAGGAAGGGGCCCGGTGGAGACGACGGCCGTCCTGGACCGATGGCAATTCGCCGTCACGATCATCTACCACTTTCTTTTCGTGCCGGTCACGATCGGTCTCGCATGGTTCGTCGCCGGCATGCAGACGGCCTGGCACCGGACCGGGCACGAGCACTATCTGCGGATGACGCGGTTCTTCGGGAAGCTCTTCCTGATCAACTTCGCGCTGGGCGTCGTCACCGGAATCGTGCAGGAGTTCCAGTTCGGTATGAACTGGTCCGTCTACTCCAGGTTCGTGGGATCGGTGTTCGGGGCGCCGCTGGCGATCGAGGGCCTGGTGGCGTTCTTCCTGGAGTCCACCTTCATCGGCCTGTGGATCTTCGGCTGGGATCGGCTCCGGCCGAGGATTCACCTGGCGATGATCTGGCTCGTCGTGGCGGGCGTGACGGCGTCCGCGTACTTCATCCTGGCGGCGAACACGTGGATGCAGCGTCCCATCGGCTACGAGATGAACGAGGGACGCGCCGAGATGACCTCGCTTGGGGACGTCCTCCTCCAGCCCCTGCAGATCACGCACTTCTTCCACACGATCGCCGCGTCGCTGATCACGGCGGGCCTGCTGGTGATCGCCGTGTCCGCATACCGGATCCGCAAGGAGAAGGACGTGCGGCTGTTCCGGGGTGCCGCGCGCGGGGCGCTCTGGGTGACGCTGTGGTCGTCGGTCGTGGTGATCGGCGTGGGGCATTTCCAGGCACAGATCCTGGTGAACGAGCAGCCGATGAAGATGGCCGCGGCGGAGGCGCTGTACGAGACGCGGGCGCCCGCGCCGCTGTCCCTGCTGGCGATCGGCCCGTGGGAGAAGCATCCCGATCGCGTCAACGTCGACATCGCCCTGCCGAACGGCCTGTCGGTGCTGGCCACCAACGACTGGAACGGCGAGATCCGCGGGATCAACGACATCCAGCGCGAATACCGGGAGAAGTACGGGCCCGGCGACTACACACCGATCATCGGCAGCATCTACTGGTCCTGGCGGGTCATGATCGCCGTCGGTCTCCTCGTGCTGCTGTTCTCCGCCCTGTGGCTGTGGCTCGCGCGCCGGCGCGGGCTGGAACGTTCCCGCACGTTCGCCTGGTGGGCGTACGCGTTCCTCGGGCTGCCGTTCCTGGCCAACACCGCCGGCTGGCTGCTGACCGAGATGGGACGCCAGCCGTGGATCGTCCAGGGCCTCCTGAGAACCCATGACGCCATCTCCCCGAAGGTGGGCAGCGGCCAGGTGATCGGGACGCTCATCGGCTTCACCGTCCTCTACGGGGTGCTGGCCGTGATCGAGGCATGGCTGATCGTCCGCGCGGTCAAGGCGGGACCCGAGCAACCGGCCCCGGAGCTGACCCGCGAGGACCCGCTGCCGCCGATGCTCTACTGACCCGCCCCGCGAAAGGCGCATCACCATGGAGATCTCCGGCGACCTCAGCCTCCAGACCCTCTGGTTCGGGCTCATCGCGGTGCTGTGGATCGGGTTCTTCCTGCTCGACGGCTTCGACTTCGGCGTCGGGATGCTCTATCCGTTCCTCGGGCGCGACAACCCCGAGAGGCACGCGCTGCTGGCCACGATCCTGCCCGTGTGGGACAGCTACGAGGTGTGGATCATCGTGGCGGGCGGCGCCACGTTCGCCGCGTTCCCCGGCTGGTACGCGAGCCTGTTCTCCGGCTTCTACCTGGTCTTCTTCGCGCTCCTCCTCGCGCTGATCGTGCGCGGCGTCGCCATCGAGTACCGCAACAAGCACAACGACCCGTCCTGGCACCGGCGGTGGGACTACGCGCTGCCGATCTCGAGCGCGGCGATCCCGTTCCTGCTCGGTGTCGTCTTCGCCGAGATCACCCGGGGAGTGGCGATGGACGCCGACGGCAACCTCACCAGCGGACCGCCGGGGCCGTTCAGCGCCTACTCCGTCCTCGCCGGGTTCGCGCTCGTCGCGGCGTTCGCGCTGCACGGGGCGCTGTTCCTCGCCATCCGGACCGAGGGCGGCCTGGAGGAGCGGGCGCGCCGCACCGCGCTGGCGCTCTGGCCGGCGGCGGCGGTACTGCTGATCGCGTTCCTCGTCTGGACGGCGTTCCAGGCGGCCTCGTCCGCGCCGTACCCGCTGCCCGTGATCGTGCTGATCGTGCTGAGCCTGGCGGCCGCCGCGGCGGCCGGGCCGCTCGCCCTGCGCGGACGCGCCCTGGCCGCCTTCGCCGGCACGTCGGCCGCGACCGTGCTGCTGGTCGCGGCGCTGTTCGTCCGGCTGTACCCGAGGGTCATCGTGTCGTCGACGCCCGGCTCGCCGAGCCTGACGATCTACGACACGGCCTCCAACCACTACTCGCTCGTCGCGATGACGATCGTCGCGGCCGTGTTCGTGCCCATCGTGCTCGCCTACCAGGTCTGGGCGCTGTGGGTGTTCCGGGCACGGCTCTCCCGCGCGGACTTCGCGCGTCCGCCGCACCCGCTGCACATGATCACGGGAGAGCGGGGGCACAAGCGCGGCGACGCCTCCTCCGGGGGCGGGGAGTAGGCCACCGGATGCGCGCGACCGACCCGTGGCTGCCGTCGCATGTGCCCGGCATCCGCCGGTTCACGGTGACGGCGGGACTGCTCGCCGCCTGCTCGGCGGCCCTCACCATCGTCCAGGCGATCCTGTTCGCCCACATCGTCGCCTCCGGTTTCCTCCAGCACCGGGACGTCCCGGACCTGCTCGCGGCGCTGCTGGCGTTCGGAGGCGTCGGCGTCGCACGCGCCGCGACCGGCTGGACGGCGGACGCCTTCGCGCGAACCTCGGCGTCCCGGATGACCGGTGAGCTGCGCGGCCGGGTGCTACGCCATCTGCTGCGGGCGCGTCCGGGCAGTGTGCGGTCCGGCGAGGTCGTGACCGCCGCCACCGGCGGCGTCGAGGCGCTGGAGACCTACGTCTCCCGGTTCCTTCCGCAGCTGGCGACCGCGGTGCTGGCGCCGTCCGCGATCCTGCTGTGGGTGGCGTCCCAGGACGCCCTGTCGGCGCTGCTCATGCTGGTGACGCTGCCGCTGATCCCGCTGTTCGGGGCGCTGATCGGGCGGTCCACCCAGGCCAGGACGCGGGCGCGGTGGCTGGCCCTGGCCCGGATGAGCGGGCACTTCCTCGACGTCGTCAACGGGCTGACCACGCTGCGCGCCTACCGCCGGGGACGCGCCCAGGCCGCCACCATCGCCGCCACCACCGAGCGCTACCGGCGGGAGACGATGAAGGTCCTGCGGGTCGCGTTCCTGTCCGCGATGGTCCTGGAGCTGGCCGCCACGCTCGGCACGGCGGTGGTCGCGGTCGGGATCGGGCTCCGGCTGGTCGCCGGGGACCTGGCGCTGCACACCGGCCTGGCGGTCCTCGTCCTCGCCCCCGAACTGTACGGGCCGCTGCGCGGGCTCACCGCGGAGTACCACGCGGGCGCCGACGGGCTGACGGCGTCGCGGCGGCTGTCCGGCCTGCTCGCGCTTGCGCCCGCCGCGTCCACACCGGCCCGTCCCCGCACGGCCCGGTTCGGGGTCGTCCGCCTGGAGGGCGTCACCGCCGGTTACGACGACGGCCCGCCCGTGCTGGAGGAGATGACCCTGGAGATACGCCCAGGGGAACGGACCGTCCTCGTCGGAGACAGCGGCGCGGGCAAGAGCACCCTGCTGGCGCTGCTCATGCGCTTCATCGAGCCGTCCTCCGGGCTCATCACCGTGGACGGGACCGACCTGGCCGAGTTCGACCCGTACCGGTGGCGGCGGCTGGCCGCCTGGCTGCCGCAGCGCCCCCGGCTGCGTCCCGGCCCGGCGCTCGCCGCCATCACCCCCGCCGAGCCCGGCGACCTGAGCCCGGTCGCGGCGGCGGAACTGGCCGGGGCGTCCTGCCTGCTGCACCGCACGGTCGGCGAGGCCGGCACCGGGCTCTCCGCCGGCGAACTGCGTCGCCTCGCCCTGGCACGGGCGCTGGCCCGGCCCGCGCCGCTCCTGCTGCTGGACGAGCCCACCGCCCACCTCGACGCGGCCACCGCCCGGGGCGTCATCGACGCGATCAACGGCGTGACCGGCCGCACCGTGGTCGTCGCGACGCACGACCGGCGGCTCGCCGACACCGCCGACCAGGTGATCGACCTCGCCGGCGCGGAGATCCGCACGTGACCGGGCGTCCGCTGCCGGCGATGGTCGCGGCGGCCCGTCCCGCCGCACACCGGTTCGCCGTCTCGACCCTCTGCGGCGCGCTCGCCTTCGGCTCGGCCGTCGCGCTGATGGGTGCCTCCGGCTACCTCATCTCGCGTGCCGCGCAGCGTCCGGAGGTCCTCGCGCTCGCCGTGACGATCACCGCGGTTCGCGCCCTCAGTCTGTCGCGCGCCGTGTTCCGCTACGCCGAACGCCTCATCTCCCACGACGCGAGCCTGCGGCTGCTGCGCGCGTTGCGCGTCCGCTGGTTCACCCGGCTGGAACCTCTCGTCCCGGCCGGCGTGCCCGGCACCCGGAGCGGGGAACTGCTCAGCGGATTCGTCGCCGATGTCGAAGCCATGCAGCACCTCTACCTGCGCGGCCTCGCCCCGCCGCTGATCGCACTCACCGTCGGCGCCGGCTCGGTCGCGGCCGCCGGGTGGCTGCTGCCCGCCGCCGGGATCTGGCTGGCGCTCGGGCTGCTGCCCGCCGCGCTCGTCCTGCCCGCCGCGTCCGTCGCGCTGACCCGCGCCGCCGCCCGCCGCCAGAGCGCGGCCCGCGCCGCGCTCAACGCCGAGACCGTCGAACTCCTGCACGCCGCCCCCGACCTGGTCGCCTTCGACCAGGCCGACGACCAGCTCGCCCGCATCGGCGCCGCCGACACCACGCTGGCCCGCATCAGCCGCCGTGACGCGCTCACCGCCGGGTTCACCTCGGCGGCGGTGACGCTCCTCACCGCCGCCACGACGCTCGCCGTCCTCACCGCCGGCCTGCACGCCGCCCGCCGGGGCGTCCTTCCCGGTGTCCTGCTCGCCGCCCTCGGGCTGATCGCCATGGCCGCGTTCGAGGCCGTCCGGCCGCTGCCCGACACCGCCCGCGACCTGCTGGCCGCGCACGACGCCGCCACCCGCCTCACCGCGCTGACCGCCCCCGACCCGCCCGCCTCCGACCCCCGGCGCCCCCTCGCGGCCCCGCGCGGCGACCTGCTGCGATGCCGTGCCGTGCGCGCCCGCTACGCCCCCGGCTCACCCTGGGTCCTGGACGGGATCGACCTGGACCTGCGCCCCGGACGGCGTGTCGCGCTGCTCGGCCCGAGCGGCAGCGGCAAGAGCACCCTGGCCCACCTGCTCGTCCGTTTCCGCGACCCCGACGAGGGCCGCATCACCCTCGACGGCCACGACCTGCGCGCCTACGCCCAGGACGACGTCCGGCGGGTGATCGCTCTGGTGGACCAGCACGCCCACCTGTTCGCGACCACGATCCGCGCCAACGTGGGCCTCGCCAGGCCCGACGCCACCGAACCGGAGATCATCGACGCGCTGCGCCGCGCCCGCGTCTGGGACTGGATCGCCACGCTCCCGGACGGCCTGGACACCCACGTGGGCGAGCACGGCGACCGCGTCTCGGGCGGCCAGCGCCAGCGGATCGCGCTCGCCCGCGCCTTCCTCGTCGGCGCCCGCATCATCGTCCTGGACGAACCCACCGCCCACCTTGATCCCGGCACCGCCGACGACCTGCTCACCGATGTCCTGGACATCGGTCCCGGCACCGGCGTCCTGCTGATCACGCACACGCCCCCGTCCCCCGGCGCGGTCGACCAGATCGTCCACCTTCCGGGACCGCGATCGTCTCCCGAACCCGCCTAGACCTGCACCGGGTGCAGAGCGGACGCGATCTCCTGCAGCCGCCGCGCCGCCGCGGGGGAATCGGCGAGGGTGAGCGTCAGCCCCGGGTGGCGCAGCAGGCCGGTCGGCTCCGCGCCGGGGACGGGACGGTGGAACCGGATGCACACACCCTGTTCGGTGCCGGTGCCGAAGGTGAGCCCGCGGTCGGCGGCCGACAGGTGCACACCGAGCACCTTCCAGGCGGAGAAGGGGCCGGTGACCTCGGCACCGGCCACATTGTCCAAGGCGGTCCGCACCGACCAGCGCCCGAAACGGACGTCCAGCCTGGACGTGGTGATCAGCAGGTAGCACGTTTCCGGCCGGATCCCCAGCATCCGCAGCGGGCGCGGCAAAGGGCGGTCGAAGGCGAAGCCGAAGCGCTCGCCATTGGGTTCTGAAGGCATCACAACTCCCGTTTGACCAGGTGACCTGTGATGCCTACCCATCCTGGCGGCGAGTACCGCGAGCGCCTCTGGGGGCAGAGGTCCGCACGCGAAAGGGCCGTTCGGCCCTGTGGTGCAGGCCACGCCGGCGGGTCTCATGGAAGGTGGCCGATGAGAAGGAGGACGTCATGACCCATGTGGCCGTCGGTTACGACGGGACGGATCTCGCGCGTGAACCGTTCCTGAGCGGCATGCGGAGCGCCGACCTGCGCAGGCTGGCGACGGCGGCCCGGTCCATCGAGATACCGGCGGGACGGCGCATCTTCGACGAGGGCGCCCCGGCGGAGCGGTTCTGGCTCGTCCAGGACGGGACCGTCGCCGTGGACGCCGACGTTCCCGGCCGCGGGACGGTCGTCATCGACACCTACGGCCCGGGTTCCGTGCTGGGCTGGTCATGGATGTTCCGCCCCTACCGGTGGCGGTTCGGGGGAGTCACCTGCACGCCCGTCCGGGCCATCGAGTTCGACGCGCGGCTCGTCCGGACGTTCTGCGCGGTCGACCCGTCGCTCGGGTACGAGCTGACACGCCGCGTCGCCGAACTGGTCGTGGACCGCCTTGAGGCGACCCGGACACGGCTCGTCGGGCTCTCCGCCGAGGCCGAGGCCGGGGCAGGGGCGGCTAACCGAGCGCCAGGACCCGCATGACCAGGCGGGCGGTGCGGCCGCCCTCCTCCTCGGCGATGGCGAGCGCGGCCGGCACGTCGAGATCGTCGAGCAGAGCGCGGGTCGCGGCCGCCTCCGCCGCGTCCGACGACGCGCGGCGGCCCGCGCCGAGATGGAGCGCGTCCAGGCGTGCCGTCGCGGAGTCGAGGGTCCCGGCGGTGTAGTCCCACTCCTCCCGCCAGGGGGCGGTGATGAGCATGAGCCGGATCGCCGCGGCCGGGTGGTCGTGGATCAGCTCGGAGACGAGGACCAGGTTGCCGGTGGACTTGGCCATCTTGACGCCGTCCACGCGAACCATGCCCACGTGCAGCCAGGCGCGGGAGAACGGCCGGACGCCGGTCAGCGCCTCGGCCAGTGCGGCCTCGTAGGCGTGGTGGGGGAACCGCAGGTCGGCGCCGCCGGAGTGCAGGTCCAGGGCCGGCCCGAACGTCGTCATGGCCATCGCGGTGCATTCGGCGTGCCAGCCGGGCCGTCCCGAGCCCCAGGGGCTGGGCCAGGCGGGTTCCCCGGAGTTCGAGGGCCGCCAGAGGGCGATGTCGAACGGATGCTCCTTGCCGGGATCCTCGGGTTCGTCGCCGTACTCGGCCAGCAGCTCCCGCGCCTCCTGATCGCCGAGCCCCGCGCGCCCCGGGACGTCGGCGCCGCGGAAGTAGACCCCTCCGTCCCGGATGTAGGCGTGGCCGGACGCGAGGAGCCCCTGCGCGAGCGCGACGACCTCCCTGATGTAGTTGTGCGCGCGTGGCTGGTGGTCGACGGTATGGACGCCGAGGGCCTCCAGGTCGCGTTCGAAGTAGAACTGCTGGACGGCGGCGAAGCTGTCGTACGGGCTGCCGGCACGGTCGGCGGCCTGGTTCAGTACGTCGTCGACGTCGGTGACGTTGCGGCATACGCGCACGTCACCCCCTGCATGGCGCAGGACGCGGGCGGCGACATCGGCCCAGACGAACGTCCGCGCGTGACCGAGATGGGTCGCGTCGTACGGGGTGATCCCGCAGACGTACATCCGGGCGGGGCCGACGACCGGCAGCGGGCGGCCGCCGATCCGGAGGGTGCGGTCCGGTGCGTTGAGATCCACGAGAGACCTCTTACCCAGACCCGCCGAAAAGATCTCTTATTCGGGCCCGCCGGAAAGGCACCGCCACACCGCCGGGCGCGGGCCCACCTGGGCGTGCTGATTGCGTATCGGTGCTCTGGATCCGGTATGACGGACCGGTGATGTGGACGAGGAAGCGGGCCGGTTCTCAGACGCGGGCCAGGAGGCAGGCGCTTCTCGCTCAGCTTTCCGGGCCTGTGCAGCGGTTCCTGGCGACGGAGGTGGGCGGCTCGGCCCTGCTGCTGGTGGCCGTCGTGGCCGCTCTGCTCTGGGCCAACTCCCCATGGTCGGACCAGTACGAGTCCCTGTGGGCGACGGAGGCGTCCATGTCGCTCGGGGGCGCCGAGCTGTCGATGGACCTGGGGCACTGGGTCAGCGACGGCCTGATGGCCCTGTTCTTCTTCGTGATCGGCCTGGAGGTCCGGTACGAGTTGTCCGTCGGTGAACTCAGGGAACCCCGCCGCGTCGTCCTCCCGGTCGTGGGCGGCGTCGGCGGAATGCTGGTTCCCGCGCTCCTGTACCTGCTGGTCGCGCCCGGGGGAGAGGCCGCGAACGGCTGGGCCATCGTCATCGGCACCGACACGGCGTTCATGCTGGGCGCTCTCGCCGTCGTCGGTCCCACGTTCGCGACGCAGCTGCGCATCTTCCTGCTGGCGCTCACCGTCATCGACGACATCGTGGCCGTGAGCGTGATCGGGTTCGTCTATTCGGAGACCGTCCGCGTACTGCCACTCCTCGCCATGTTCGTCCTCTGCGGGGTGGCGGTGCTGCTGAGCCGGCGGGGTGTCTGGCGTGCGGCGCCGTATGTCGTCGCCGTCCTGGCGCTGTGGCTCGCCACGATCCAGGCGGGCCTGCACGCGTCCATCGCGGGGATGCTCGGCGGTCTCCTCGTCCCCGCGCACAGGCCCGTGAGGGAAGCGGTCGAGAAGGCGGCCCGGAGTTTCCGCGCCTTCCGGCAGTCCCCCATGGCGGACGTGGGGATGACGGCCCGGATAGGGCTGCAGCGCGCGGTGTCGGTCAACGAGCGGCTGCAGACGACGCTGCACCCCTGGAGCAGCTACTTCATCGTCCCGGTGTTCGCGCTGGCGAACGCCGGCGTCGATCTCCGCGGCGGTCTTCTCGGCGACGCGCTCACCTCACCGGTCACCTGGGCGGTGATCATCGGTCTTGTGCTGGGCAAACCCCTGGGAGTCGGGCTCAGCACCGTCCTCGGCACACGCTTCGGCCTCGGGAGGCTGCCCCAGGGGGTCAGCCTGGAGCACGTGTTCGGCGGCGCGGCCCTGTCCGGCATCGGGTTCACCGTCTCGCTGCTGATCGTCCGCCTGGCCTTCGATGACGAGACGACCCGCGACCAGGCGACCGTCGGCGTGCTGCTGGCGGTGGTGCTCGCGACCGCCCTCGGGTGGCTCGTGTTCCACGCCGCCGCGGTTTTGCGCGGCCAAGACCAGGCGGATCTGCCGCGGTTCCTCGACCGGCCGGTGGACCCGGAAGTGGACCACATCAGAGGTCCGCACGACGCACCGCTCACCCTGGTGGAGTACGGCGACTTCGAATGCCCGTTCTGCGCCCGCTCCACGGGGGTCGCGGACGAATTGCAGGAGCGCTTCGGCGATGACCTGCGGTACGTCTTCCGGCACCTGCCCCTCCCGGACGTGCACCCCTACGCCGAACTCGCCGCCCACGCGGCCGTCGCCGCCGACGCGCAGGGACGGTTCTGGGAGATGCACGACCTCCTGTTCGAGCACCAGGACGAACTCCAGTACGAGGACGTCGCCGGCTACGCCGCCGACCTCGGGCTGGACGTCGAGATGTTCCTCCGGGACCTCGACGACGAGAGCACGTCCGCCCGGATCCGGGCGGACGTCACCAGCGCCGAGGCCAGCGGAGCACGCGGCACACCCACCTTCTTCGTCGGAGAACGCCGCCACACCGGCCCGTACGACGCGGAAACCCTCGCCCGGAGACTCCGGGAATCCGCCGCCGGCGGGCCATCTGCCGGGTGAAGGGCCGGCTGGGACGGACTGCTAGCGGGCCCGGCGTGAAAGCTTTCACGGGCCGGATGACGGATCGTCCGGATCGGAGTTAGCCTCTGTCCGGGAGCGCTCCCAATCCGGCCATACCCCCGCAACCGGAACGGAGACCTCGCACATGCACCACCGAATACGGCGTGCCGCGACCATCCTGTTCGCGGCCGTGCTCGTCCCGCTCTTCTGGGTCGACACGGCCTCGGCGCACGGATCGGTCATCGACCCCGCGTCCCGCAACTACGGCTGCTGGGACCGTTGGGGCGACGACCACCTGAACCCCGAGATGCAGCAGCTCGACGCGATGTGCTGGCAGGCATGGCAGGACAACCCCAACGCCATGTGGAACTGGAACGGGCTCTACCAGAACAACGTCGGCGGTGACCACCAGGCCGCGGTGCCCGACGGGCAGCTGTGCAGCGGCGGCCACGCCGAGGGCGGGCGCTACCGGTCCATGGACGCCGTGGGCGCGTGGAAGATGACCGACATCGGCACCGACTTCACGATCAACCTGTACGACCAGGCCAGCCACGGCGCGGACTACTTCCGCGTCTACGTCACCCGCCAGGGCTACGACGGCCTGAACCAGCCGCTGCGCTGGAGCGACCTGGAGCTGGTCCGCGAAACCGGACGCTACGGCTCCAGCAACAACTACGTCATCAGCGACATCAACGCACCCGGTCGCAGCGGCCGCCACGTCGTCTTCACGATCTGGCAGGCGTCGCACATGGACCAGGTGTACTACATCTGCAGCGATGTGAACTTCCGCTAGTCCCCCCGCCTCACGATCCCCGTCCCGCCGGACGCCGCGCCGCGTCCGGCGGGACGACTTTTCCGCGGCGAACCGGCCAAGCTTGACGGCTCCCAATTCTTGACTGGTTCCAGATACTGAGCCAGTCTGTCGGACGTGGCAACGCCCTCGGACCACCGGCAGATGCCGCGCGGGGCCGCTCTGCGCGTGACCCGTCCCCGTGCGGAGGTGCTGAGCGCGGTCCACGCGCATCCGCACGCCGACACCGACTCGATCATCGGGGTCGTGCGCCGGGGGCTCCCGAAGGTGTCCCACCAGGCCTAGTTCCTGACTCGGCATGCATTGCCTGGGAGGATCCCCATGTCGGAAAACCAAGAGTCGGCCGTCAACGAGACGAACGCCGAAGGCCGCTGTCCGGTCGTCCACGAGCGCGCCCCGCACCCCACCCAGGGCGGCGGCAATCGCGGCTGGTGGCCGAACCGGCTCAACCTGAAGCTCCTCGCCAAGAACCCCGACGTGTCGAACCCCATGGACGAGGACTTCGACTACGCCGAGGCGTTCACGAGCCTCGACCTTCCCGCCGTGAAGCGGGACATCGCCGAGATCCTCACCACCTCGCAGGACTGGTGGCCCGCGGACTTCGGCAACTACGGCCCGTTCATGGTCCGGATGGCGTGGCACAGCGCCGGCACCTACCGCGTCAGCGACGGCCGCGGCGGCGCCGGGTCCGGCCAGCAGCGCTTCGCGCCCCTCAACAGCTGGCCCGACAACGGAGGCCTCGACAAGGCCCGCCGGCTGCTGTGGCCGGTCAAGAAGAAGTACGGCCGGCAGATCTCGTGGGCCGACCTGTTCATCCTGACCGGCAACGTCGCCCTGGAGACGATGGGCTTCACGACGTTCGGCTTCGCCGGTGGCCGCGAGGACGTCTACGAGCCCGAGGAGGACGTCTACTGGGGCCCCGAGACCACCTGGCTCGACGACCGGCGCTACAGCGGCGACCGCGACCTCGAGAACCCGCTGGGCGCGGTCCAGATGGGGCTCATCTACGTCAACCCGGAGGGCCCCAACGGCAACCCGGACCCGGTCGCCGCGGCCCGCGACATCCGCGAGACGTTCCGCCGCATGGCGATGAACGACGAGGAGACCGTCGCCCTGATCGCCGGCGGGCACACGTTCGGCAAGACGCACGGCGCGGGCCCGGCCGACCACGTCGGCCCCGAGCCCGAGGGCGCCCCCCTCGAAGAGATGGGCCTAGGCTGGAAGAGCACCTTCGGCACCGGCAAGGGCGGGGACGCGATCATCAGCGGCCTTGAGGGCATCTGGACCGACACCCCGACCACGTGGGACAACAGCTTCTTCGAGATCCTGTTCGGCTACGAGTGGGAGCTGTTCAAGAGCCCCGCCGGCGCCTGGCAGTACCGGCCGAAGGACGGCGCCGGGGCCGGTACCGTCCCCGACCCGCACGACCCGTCCAAGAGCCACGCCCCCACGATGCTGACGACCGACCTGTCGCTCCGGTTCGACCCGGTCTACGAGCCGATCTCGCGGCGCTTCAAGGACGACCCCGACGCGTTCGCGGACGCCTTCGCCCGCGCGTGGTTCAAGCTGACCCACCGCGACATGGGCCCGGTGGCGCGCTACCTCGGGCCGGAGGTTCCGGACGAGACGCTGGTGTGGCAGGACCCCGTTCCCGAGCGGACGCACGAGCTCGTCGACGCCGGCGACATCGCCGCCCTCAAGGCCCAGATCCTCGCCTCCGGGTTGTCGGTCTCCCAGCTCGTGTCGACCGCGTGGGCGTCGGCCGCGACGTACCGGGGCACCGACATGCGCGGCGGCGCCAACGGCGCGCGCATCCGCCTCGAACCGCAGAACGGCTGGGAGGTCAACCAGCCCGACGAGCTGGAAAGAGTCCTGCGCGCCCTGGAGGGCGTCAAGGAGTCCTTCGACTCGGCCCAGACCGGCGGCAAGCGGGTCTCGCTCGCCGACCTGATCGTCCTCGGCGGATGCGCCGCCGTCGAGCAGGCCGCCAAGACCGCCGGTCACGACATCGAGGTCCCCTTCACCCCGGGCCGGACGGACGCGTCGCAGGAGCAGACCGACGTGGAGTCCTTCGCCGAGATGGAGCCGACCTCCGACGGGTTCCGCAACTACCTCGGGAAGGCCAGCCCGCTGCCGGCCGAGTACTCGCTGATCGACCGGGCGAACCTGCTCACGTTGAGCGCACCCGAGATGACGGTCCTCGTCGGCGGCCTCAGGGCCATGGGCGCGAACCACCGGCAGTCGTCGTCGCTCGGCATCCTCACCGACAGCCCCGGGTCGCTGACGAACGACTTCTTCGTGAACCTGCTCGACATGGGCACGACGTGGAAGCCGACGTCCGAGGAGGCGGAGACCTTCGAGGGCCGCGACGCCTCGGGTGCGGTCAGGTGGACCGGCAGCCGCGTCGACCTCGTCTTCGGGTCGAACTCGGAGCTGCGCGCGATCGCGGAGGTCTACGCCGCCGACGACGCGCGGGAGAAGTTCGTGCGCGACTTCGTCGCGGCGTGGGACAAGGTGATGAACCTCGACCGGTTCGACCTCGCCTGATCCCGGCGCCCGGGCCGGCCTGCACGGGCCGGCCCGGGCGTACTGGCTCGGGTGGTGTTCAGCTCGTCGTCGCCGGGCGGCACTGCGGGCACAGGCCCCAGAAGGTGACGTCGGCCTCGTCGACCAGGTAACCCGCGTCGTCCACCGGGTCGAGGCAGGGCGGGTGCCCCACGGCGCAGTCGACGTCCTTGACCGCGCCGCAGCTCCGGCACACCAGGTGGTGATGGTTGTCGCCGACCCGTCCCTCGAACCTGGCGGGGCTGTCGCCGGGTTCGAGGCGCCGCACGAGCCTGGCCGCGGTGAGCGCGTGCAGGGCCTCGTACACGGCCTGGAGGGAGATGTGGCCCACGCGGTCGCGCACCCCGGAGGCGATCGCCTCGACGTCGAGGTGGTCACCGTCCCGGACGGTCTCCAGCAGGGCGACGCGGGCGGCCGTCACCCGCAGGCCGGCACCGCGCAGCTCCTCGGCGGTCGTCGTCGGGGGCTGGGATGCGGTCATGGCGGTGACCTACCTTCACAAACGCGACCTACTTGAGACAACGAATGACACAAGTCTAGTGGCAGGTCCATACCGGATTTTCTGGGCGGCCGCGACGTCCGGACAAGGCCGCCCGGCCGGAACCGGCTATGGGCGGTGCTTGCGCAGTTCCGCCGAGAGTTCGGCGGAGAACTGCTCGGCGTCGGCGAGGCGGGTGCGGATCTTCTCGCAGCGCTCCTCGACCAGCGAGCGGTAGACGGCGAGGCGTTTGGTGAGGTCGTTGCGGGTGGCTTCGCCGGTGTCGGCGGACTGGAGCCGGTCCAGGATGTCCAGCAGGTCGCGCATCTCTTCGAGGGTGAAGTCGAGCGGCTTCATCCGCTTGACGACCAGGAGGCGGGTGACGTCGTCGTCGGTGTAGAGGCGGAAACCGCCTTGGGAGCGCGCCGTGGGGAGGGCGAGCCCGACCTCCTCGTAGTGGCGGATGGTGCGCAGGCTCAGGCCGGTCCGGTCGGCGACCTCGCCGATCTGCATGTGCCTGCCGTCCATCAGGGTCCTCCTCGCACCGCCGGCCGACCCGCCGGAGGCGGATGATCCATACCGTCGGTCAAGCTTGCCATCTTCGCGGCGGTCCCGTTCTCAGCGCGGGTGCGTGCGCGCGACGTACACGGTGTTGGCCGCGGTGCCGCCCTGAACGTGGTTGGGGAACTCGACGACATGCGCCGTGACCTCGGCGAAGACCTCGCCGAGGACGGCCGTGAACGCATCGTCCGGGGGGTCGTTCGACCACAGCGCGAAGACGCCGCCGGGGTGGATCCGCGCGGCGAGCCGGCCCAGCGGCCCGGGCCGGTAGAAGGAGGCGTGGCCGGTGGCGAGGAGATGGCTCGGCGAATGGTCGATGTCGAGCAGGACGGCATGGAAGCGGCCGCCGGGCGTCCGCGGGTCGAGCCCCGTCTCCGACGAGGCCATGGCGAAGAAGTCGCCCTGTACCAGCCGGCAGCGGTCGTCGGTCGTCAGCCGCTCCCCGAGCGGCACCAGCTTCGCGCGGTGCCAGTCGATCACTTCGGCGAGCGTCTCCACCACGACGAGCGAACGGACCCGCGGCTCGTCCAGCGCGGCATCGGCGGTGTAGCCGAGCCCGAGGCCCCCGACGGCGACATCGAGGCCGGTGCCCTCCGCCGCGGCCAGGCCGAGCCGGGCGAGTTCGATCTCACCGGCCGTCCACAGGCTCGACATGAGGAAGTCGTCATCGAGTTTGATCTCGTAGACGTCGATGCGGAGGGACGGGTCCCGGCGCCGCCGTAGGCTGATGGCGCCCATGGGCGTCGGACGCCAGTCGAGTTCCTCGAACAATGCGCCCATCGCGGTCCCGTTCTTCGTAGCCGGCGAGCACGCTCTGGAACCGACCGTGCACAAGATACCTTAACGTAAGGTTAGGTTGACGGAGACGGTCCTCGGATGGTGGGCGGATGCAGAGCAGACACGATTGCCGTTCGCGGTGAGCGGCGGGACGGGCACACCGCAGGACGTGGCGGCGGAGGCGGCGCGGCGGCGGACGTTCGCGGTGATCAGTCACCCGGACGCGGGCAAGTCGACGCTGACCGAGGCCCTCGCCCTGCACGCGGCGGCGATCGAGCAGGCGGGGGCGGTGCACGGCAAGGCCGGGCGGCGGGGCGTGCGGTCGGACTGGATGGACATCGAGCGGTCCCGGGGCATCTCGATCACCTCCTCGGTGCTGCGGTTCGAGTTCGGTGACGCGCTGCTGAACCTGCTGGACACCCCCGGCCACGCGGACTTCTCCGAGGACACCTACCGGGTGCTGGCGGCGGTGGACGGGGCGATCATGCTGCTCGACTCGGCCAAGGGCCTGGAGGCGCAGACGCTGAAGCTGTTCGACGTGTGCCGGCACCGCGGCATCCCCGTCATCACCTTCGTCAACAAATGGGACCGTCCCGGCCGCGAACCCCTGGAGCTGCTGGACGAGGTCGAGCAGCGCATCGGGCTGCGTCCGGCCCCGCTGAACTGGCCGGTCGGCGTAGCGGGAGACTTCCGCGGGCTGATCGACCGCGCCGGCGGCTCGTTCACCCGGTTCAGGCGCACGCCCGGCGGCGCGACCCGCGCGATCGCCGAACACGTCCCCGCCGAGCAGGCCGCCGCCGAGGAGGGCCCGGCGTGGGAGACCGCGAACGAGGAGCTGGCGCTGCTGGACGAGATCGGAGCCGTCCTCGACGCCGACGCGTTCGCCGCCGGGATCTGCACGCCGGTGCTGTTCGGCGCCGCGCTGCCCAACTTCGGCGTGGCGGAGCTGCTGGAGGCGGTGTGCCGGCTGGCGCCCGCGCCGTCGGCGCGCGCGGACGCCGACGGAACCGAGCGGCCGGTGTCGGCGCCGTTCTCCGGGCAGGTGTTCAAGGTGCAGGCGGGCATGGACAAGGCCCACCGCGACCGGCTGGCCTTCATCCGGGTGTGCTCGGGCCGCTTCGAACGCGGCATGTCGCTGACCCACGCCCCCACCGGGCGCCCGCTGGCGACCAAGTACGCCCAGACGATCTTCGGGCGCGACCGGTCCACCCTCGACGCGGCCTACCCGGGCGACGTGATCGGGTTGCCGAACGCGTCCGGACTGACCGTGGGCGACACCCTGTACGCCAAGACCCCGGTGTCGTTCCCGCCGATCCCGGCGTTCGCCCCGGAGTACTTCATGGTGATGCGGGTGACCGACAACAGCCGCGCCAAGCAGTTCCGCCGCGGCGTCGACCAGCTCGACAGCGAGGGCGTCGTCCAGGTGCTGCGCAGCGACCTGCGCGGCGACCAGGCACCGGTGCTGGCCGCCGTCGGGCCGCTGCAGTTCGACGTCGTCACCGCCCGGATGGCCGACGAGTTCAACGCACCCGTCGACCTGAACCGGCTGGACTACTCCACCGCCCGCATCACCGACAAGGAGTCCGCCGAGACCCTCGCCGGACGACGCGGCGTGGAAGTCCTCACCCGCACCCTGGACGGCTCACTCATCGCGGTGTTCGTCGACAAATGGCGCCTGCGCGCCATCGAACGCGAACACCCCGGCCTCACCCTCACCCCGATGCTCGCCGCGGGCGTCCCCGACTGACCCGCCGGCGGAGGGTCACTTCGCCATGCGCCGCACGTGCTCGGTCACCCAGATCCATGCGCCGTTGTTCTCGTTGAGGCGGCGCTGTACCTGTTCCACGTCGTCGAGGCGCAGTTCGAGGACGGGCTGCCAGTCGCCCTTCACCCGGTCTTCGAAGTAGATCTGCTCGTCGTCCGTCCGGAGACGGAGCGCCCGCACCGTCTGCGGGGCGCCTTCCTGTTGCTGGATTCGGTAGGTCGGCATGATCCCTCTCGTGTCGGCCGGACCCGCCCGCTGCCGCATGGCGGGGCGGGGCAGCACCGGCCACTCCGACGGCACACTACTCTCACGTTAAAAGAGGGTGCGGAGGCGGGGGTGACCCAACGCCCGCCGGGACGCCCGCGCGCGGGAGGACGCCGCGACGAGAGGGAGTCTCACTTCGTAGCGGTCGGCTCCCGGGGCGTGCGCCGTGCACGCGGCAGGAGCCTGCGTGCCGCCACGGTTCCGGCGGCGAGGGCGGCGAAGGCGGCGGCGATCCACCAGATGCCGATCTGGTCGACCCAGCCCGACACCGTGCCCTGGATCTCCGTGGCCGCGCCGACGACCGGGGAGTCGGCCGAGGCGCCCCCGTTGACGCGCACCTCGTACCAGCCGTAGTAGGCGACGTAGAGCCCGGCCGCGAGCAGCAGGCCGCCGCTGGCACGGGCGACGTACGGCAGGATCCGGCGGGTGCGCGCCACCGCGGCGTCCCGCGCCAGCGCCACCAGCATCGACAGGAGCCCCACGACCAGGCCCATCCCGACGCCGTACGCGGCGAACGCCGCCAGCCCGCCGACGATGCCCGCGCCGCCGGACACCAGGCCGGTGACGGCCAGGAACGGCGCGATGGTGCACGACAGGGACGCGACGGCGTACGAGACGCCGTATCCGTACAGTCCCGCCAGCGACCCCGACAGCCCGCCCGCCTGCACGCGCGGCAGCCGGAGCAGCAGTTCCCGCCCGGTGACCAGCCACGCCCCGAGCGCGATCAAGGCCACGCCCACGACGATGGTGACCCAGGGAAGGTACTGCTGGATCGAGGTCGTCAGCACCGAGACCAGCAGGCCGAACACGCCGAAGACGGTGACGAACCCCGCGGTCATCGCGGCCGACAGCCGCAGGGCCCGCCACACGCCGCCCGCCCCCGGCGTGGCGATCAGCAGCGTCAGATAGGACGGCAGGAGCGCGAAGCCGCACGGGTTGAACGCGGCCACCAGCCCGGCGGCCAGGGCGAGCGAGATCGTCTCCATCGGCCGGTCAGCCGAGGAGTTCGTCGACGTGCCGGTTCAGTTCGGACTGCCCCAGCGGCCCGGAGTCCTTGCTCGTCGTCCCGTCGGGGGCCATGAAGACGAACGACGACTGCGACGTCACCTTGAAATGGGAGTACAGCTTGCCGGTCCGGTCGTCCAGGTGCGTGAGGCTCTTGGTGCCCGTCCGGGAGACGAACGCTTGCAGCCGGTCCTTGCCGTCGTCCAGGCCGCCGATGCCGACGAAGGAGACCCTGTCCCCGTACTTCTCCGCGGCCTTGGCCACGTGGGGCCCCTCGGAGAGGCACTTGGGGCACCAGGGCGCCCAGAACCAGAACACCACCGGCTTGCCCGCCAGGCTCGCGCCGTCGAAGCCCTTGCCGTCCAGCGTCTCGCCCTCGAATTTCAACGCTTCGGGCACGGTCCCGGCGGGGCTTTGCGCGGCGGGGCGCTCGGGTGCATTGCTCGATGGCGGGACGGAGGTCGCGCCATCGCCATCACCATCGCCGCCGCCTCCGCATCCGGCCACGAGCAGAACGGCACCGATCACGGCCGCGATCACCTTTTTCATGCCGTTCACGCTAACGGCGGAACCGTCCATTGGTTCTTACGAAGAGATGACGCCGGACCGCGGCTTCCTGTGACGGCCGGAACCCGGCACTGGCCGCACGGTTCGGCGCGCGACGCGGCCAGTGCCGGAGACTCGGGTGCCCGGCGGCGGATCAGATGCCGTCGTCGAGGATGTGCGGCTCGCCGTCGCGGTAGCGCTCCTGGTCGAGCTTCTTGGCGTCGTTGAAGGCGGGTGCGATCCACAGCTCGCCGATGGCGGCCTTGTCGCCGTTGTGGCCGGCGGCGTCCAGCAGGGCGTTGGCGGCCAGGCGGCCGCCTTCGTTGGCGGTTTCCATGGTGGACACGTAGAGGCCGGTCTTGACCCAGTCGCCGGCCAGGAAGAAGTTCTCGATGCCGGTGCCGGCGGTGGGGCGCGTCTCGTAGGCGCCGAGGGTCTGGATGAACAGCGGGTCCTCGTTGGCGACCTGGGGCGTGCCGGGGTTGAGGATGCCGGGGTCCAGGTACCAGGTGTGCAGCATGTCGTCGGTCAGCACCGGCGGTTTGCCGGGCTTGTTGACGTGCGCCTTGATCTGCTTCCAGGCCTCCTCGGCGATCTCCTCGCGGCTGCACTCCTTGGCGGTCTTGCCGTTGAACATGCCGGGGGTGTTCCAGTCGGAGATGATCGCCGACAGGTTGTCGGTCACCGTGCCGTCGCCGTAGGCGGTGAAGTCCCGCTTCCAGAACTGGGCCTGGCTGATCGAGGTGATCGCCCAGGTGGAGTCCCAGTAGTTGACGTGCCCCGGTGTGATCGGCACTTCCCGCTTGAGGAAGAACATCAGGCCGTTCATCCAGTCGTTGCGCAGCTTGGAGATGTTGTTCAGCATCGGGTCGGCGGCGCGCATCCGGTGGTCGACCAGCCGGTCGGCGCGCTCCAGCGGCACCGCCGACACGAACCAGTCGGCGTCGACGGTGTGCCGGGCCCCGGCGGGGTCGACCGCGACCGCCGAGGCGATCCTGCCGCCGGACAGCTGGAACGACTCGGCCGCCCACCCCACCTGGAACCGCACCCCCAGGGTCTTCAGGTGCGCGACCCATGGGTCGATGAGCATCTCGTCGGTCGCGCCGGCGAGGACCCGGTCCACCGACCCGCCCGCCTCGTTGCCCTCGCCGAGGACGCTCCACAGGGTGGCCTCGCCGACCAGGCCGATGGCGTGGGTGCTGGCGTCGGCGGACTTCATCGCGGCCAGGTTGCGCACCAGCCCGTCGGCCAGCAGCGTGTTGTACTCCTCCGACCGGGTCGCGGTGCCCAGGAAGTCGGCCCACGACACGTGGTCCCACTGCCCGACGCGGCGTTCGTCGCAGCTGGTGACGTACATGACGCCCTTGCGCACGAAGTGCAGGATCTCCGGCAGCGGGATCATGCCCAGTGACTGCAGCCCGCTGATCAACGTGGAGATCAGCGACTCGGGCGTCAGGAACGGCGGGGTGCCCTCGGGGATCGGCCACGGGAACGGGAACGGGATCGTCAGGTCCGGGCGGTCCTTGCGGGCGCCCAGGTAGGTGGACGCGCGGGTCAGGTTGTCCCAGGTGCCCTTCTCGTTGCCGGGGAAGGGGATGCGGCGCATCGAGTCGGGCAGGTTCTGGTAGAAGCCGGGGAAGAACCGGAACCCGTGCTCGGCGGGCAGTTCGTCCCGCCCGCCGCGCGCCGAACCCGGCACCCCGAACACCCGGGCCTTGCCGCCCAGCTGCCGCCGCTCGTACACCGTCACCGCGAACCCGCGCTCGGCCAGCTCCAACGCCGCCGACAGCCCCGCGATCCCGCCGCCGAACACCGCCACCCGGCGGCCGGCCGCACGCCGCCGCGCCCCGGCCGGGCCCGCCTGCCACCCGGCCTGCGCCGACGCCTCACCGCCCAGGACTCCCGCCACCGCCGCACCCGCACCCACGGCGGCGGCGCCGCCGAGGAACCTCCGCCGGGTCGGCCTGTCCGCAGGGCCCGAGTCGTGTCTGCCGCTCATGATGTCCTCTCATGTCGCCGGCCCCCGACTGTCTGGATCTCCCGCGCCGTGGAGTCACACGTGACCCTAGAGCAATATTGGCGCTTCGCCAATAGTGGCGGCCCTGTTGTCGGCAACGTCCTGTTGGCATAGCGTCAACAGTGCTCGCCGAGCGCAGCGGCACACGATCGGACGGAGGGTCCTCGCACATGGCAGGCCTCGCAACCACCGGAACACTCATCACCGGACGCGTCGCCACCGGTGGCCCGTACGCCGCTCCCGGCGATCGGATCCGAGGAACGACGTGACCGACCAGGCTGCGGTGGAGGCTCCGCGCAGAGTCCGCAAGGGGCCTGACGAGCGGCGGGAGCAGATCCTCAAATGTGCGCGCGCGCTGTTCAGGGAACGTCCCTACGGCTCGGTGTCGAACACCGAGATCGCGGCCGCGGCCGGTGTCAGCAGGGGCCTGCTCAACCACTACTTCGGCACCAAACGGGATCTGTATCTGGCCGCCGTGGCGCAGATGCTGGCGGTGCCGCCGGTCCCCGTGCCGGCGTTCGTGGAGGGTGCCATGGTCCCCGACCGCATCGACCAGAGCATCGAGGCGTGGCTGGAACTCCTCGAACGCAACCGGACGACCTGGATCACCGCCCTGGACATGAGCGCCTCCGGGGTCGACGCCGAACTGGTGGAGCTCTTGGAGAAGGGCAGGGAGACCGCGGTGGACCACATGGCCGAGGTCGTCGGGCTGGCGCCGGCCTCCCGCGAGCACCCGGAGATCCGTGCGGCGTTCCGGGGATACTCGGGGATGGCCGAGGCGACCACGCGTGAATGGCTCAAGTACGGGCGGCTGAGCCGTGACCAGGTCCATCTGATGCTGAAGGAGGTCCTTCTGCATCTCCTCGACCGGGTGGTCCCGCAGTTCGTCCAGGCCGGCGGCGGCTCAGGCCGAGGGTGTGGATGAGGGCGAGGCGTAACGGCCTTCATGGGACTTTGGTGGAAATCTGACGATAAGCGGAAAGTGACCCTCCGGCCACGCCGGAGCGCCTACGATTTCCCCATCCCCCGAACCGTGCGCAGGGTGCGCACTACAAGGAGATGTCTCCCTGTGAAGTTCAGCTATGCCATGCTTCCCGACTATCCGCTCTCGGAGTCGCTGGACTCCATCAAGCTCGCCGACCAGCTCGGCTTCCACGCCGTGTACGCGGCCGACGAGCCGTGGCACAAGGACCTGTGGCTGCTGTTCGCCGCCGCCGCGGCCGGCACCTCCCAGATCCGCCTCGGCCCGTCGGTGTCGGCGGTGACCCTCCGCGAGCCGTCCCTGATCGCCCAGGCCGCCGCGACGCTGGACGAGCTCACCGGCGGCCGCGCCGAGGTCGTCCTGGGGAGCGGCAACTTCGGGGTCCTCGCCCAATACAAGATCGACTGGGCGAAGACCAAGCCGCTCACCCGGGTGAAGGAGGCCGTCGCGGTCGTCCGGACCCTGCTGGACGAGGGCGCCATCACCCGCGACGGCGAGTTCTACTCCTACGAGGGCCTGTTCACCTTCGCGCGCCCCGTCCAGGAGCACCTCCCCGTCAAGATCGGCGCGATGCGCGGGCCGAAGTCGTTCGAGGCGGCCGGTGAGCTGTCCGACGGCGTGCACCACGCGCTGAGCTACTCGCGCGGCGCCTACGAGTACGCCGTCGAGCACTTCAAGGCGGGCGCCGAGCGCGCGGGCAAGGACTGGCGGACGCTCGACATCGGCGCCTGGGTCGTGTTCGCGGTCGGCCCCGACTCGGCCGCGGCCAAGGAGGCGGCCCGCAGCATGGTCGGCCTGTACGCGTCCGCGATGCCGGCCGAGCAGCTGGAGCGCAACGGCGTCGACCCGGCGGACATGGCCCCGATCATCGAGGCCATCGGCGCCGGCGACCTGGCCAAGGCCATCGAGCTGACCACCCCCGAGATCACCGAGAAGCTGTCCCTGGCCGGCACCCCCGACGAGGTCCGCGCCAAGATCGAGAGCGAGATCGCGCCGACCGGCGTCAACCACATGATCTGCGCGATCACCGACCCCGGCCTGGTGAAGTCCTTCACCGGCCGCGACCTCACCGGCGTCCCGGACGTGGACGGCCAGCTCCGCCTGATCCACGAACACCTGATGCCCGCGTTCACGTCCTGATGCCCGCGTTCACGTAACGCCGGTCAGGCCGTCCCGGAGCACGGGTGAGGGCCGGGCGCGCCGTCCGCGGCGCCCCGGCCCTTCGTGCGCGGGCCGGCCGCTCAGCGCCGGTTCAGGTGGGACTCGATCGCCTCGATGATCCGCGGGCGCAGTTCCGCCGCGCGGATGACGGCGTCGACCGAGCCGACCTCGACCGCGCGCCGGATGTCGTGGACGCGGTCGAACTCCGTGGCCACCTCGCCCAGCTTCTCCGCGCGGACCGACGCGCGGAGCTCGTCGAGCTCGGCGGTCAGCGCGGCGCGGTCGGCGCCGGAGGTGGGCGCGAGGCGGGCCTCCAGCTCGCGCACGCGCGGGTCGGCCGCGGTGCGGGCGTTGACGTCACCGGAGAACACGACGGCGGCGGCGGGCGCGCCGCCGAGCACCGACGCGAACGAACCCTCCAGCGCCAGCACGGTCATGTTCGGGTTCAGCGCCTTGGAGAACACCACGAACGCGCCGCCGTGGTAGCGCGAGATCACGCAGAACACGATGGGCCCGCGGAAGTTCACGATCGCGCGGCCGATCTCGGCGCCGTACTCCAGCTGCAGTTTCCGCATCGACTCCGGTGAGCCGTCGAAGCCCGACAGGTTCGCCAGCACCACCAACGGCCGGTTGCCGCTGGCCGCGTTGATCGCCCGCGCGGCCTTCTTCGACGACTGCGGGAACAGCGTGCCCGCGGTGTAGGTGTCCGGGCCGTCGGTGGGCGGGAAGCCGCGCCGCGGCACCGCCCGCGACTCGATGCCGAGCAGGCACACCGGCATGCCGCCGAGATGCACGTCCTGCACCGCCGCGGTGTCGGCGTCGGCCATGCCGGCCCAGCGTTCCAGCACCGGGTGGTCCTGGTCGGAGAGCGCCCGCATCACGGTCCGGATGTCGAACGGCTTCTTGCGGTCCGGGTTGGCCTCGGCGGAGAAGATCTCGCCGACGGTGGTGAAGTCGCTGCCCTCCACGGCGTGCGGGAAGCCGGAGACGTCCCGGTCGACGGGGTCGGACGTCCGCGCGCGGCGCGGCGCCTCCTCGCCCGGCGCGACGTAGGTGTGGTCGTAGTGCGACATCAGCACGTCCCGCGCGGCGGCCAGGGTGGGCGCCCAGTACTGCGCCTGCCCGTTCGGGCCCATCACCCGGTCGTAGCCGCCGATGCCGAAGTTGTCCTCCGCCGACACGCCGCCGGAGAAGTCGAGCGACTGCTTGCCGGTGAGCACCATCGCCGAGTCCGGCGTCATCACCAGGATGCCCTTGGTGTGCATGAGCATCGTCGCCTCGGCGTTCCAGTACGGCTGCGCGCCGACGTTGATGCCCGCGACCACGATGTTGATCTCGCCGCCGTCCTGGGTGAACTCGACGATCCGCTTGAGCGCAGCCGCCACCCAGTCCATGTTCTCCGTGCCCGACTCCATGGAGATCCGGGCCCCGGCGGACAGCGCGTACCACTCCACCGGCACCCGCATCCGCTCCGCGAGGTCCAGCGCGGCGATCACGCGGCGGCACTCCGGCTCCGACAGCGCGCCGAGCGCCTTCGTCGGGTCGCCGAGCAGCACGACCCGGGTGACGCCCCGGGGATGCCGCCGGGTCGTCGTGGTGACGACGCCCGCGACGATCGCCGCGGTGTTGCGTCCACGCGGCCGGTCGACCGGCACCAGCACGTGGTTCCCCGCTTCGTCGACGTCGAGGTCGTGCTCGGCGAAGCGGCCGAGCATGCCGGTCAGCTCGTACGGGTACACCGTGTTGCGGCTGCTCGCGCGCAGCACCTTCTGCCGGTAGTCGTCGAGCGGCTCCACCGGCTCGTCCGACGGCTCCCCGACGGTCAGCTCGGTTCCGCCGGTGGCGTCGTACGCCACCCGCACGGCGATCTTGAACAGCTCGCCGGTCCTCGGGTCGCGCTGCCGCCCGATGAGCAGGATCTCCTCCAGCCCGGCGCCCACGGTCGTCGGCACCACGCGCCCGGCGATCCGCTCCAGCTCCGTGCGGGTGAGGTCGCTCGGCGGCCAGACGTAGATCACGATCCGGTTGGTGTTGAAGCGGTTCTTCGACGGCCGGCGCTCCTGCGCGCGGCGGATCGAGTCGACGCAGGACGCGATGGTGTACTCGGCCGTCGGCAGCGTGAGCAGCCTGCCGTCCTGCTCCCGCAGTTCCGTCAGGTCGCGGACCTGCGCGAACGCGACGAGGCGGTCGTCGGACGGGTTGTCGCGCGCCACGCACTGGAAGAGGTAGACCTCCTCGTCCGAGGACGGCAGCCGGGTGAGGTCGAACCTGCTCAGCCGTTCCATCTGCATCCGCTGCGCGATGTGCGGGTGCAGGCCGCGGATCAGCCGCTCCTCCGCCATCCCGCCGCCCGACGGGCGGAACGTGAAGTGGTGGTGCATCACCGCGCCGCTGCTGCCCGCGACGGTGGCGGTGATCCTGCGGACCCGGTCCGGCAGCGGGTGCGCGTTGATGACCCCGTGCAGCGCCGCCGCCATCGCGTCGAAGTCGTCCGGCTGGTTCTCCCAGGCGAGGTAGATGTCGGCGTCGATGTCCTCGTCGCCGCCTGCCAGCTCGCTGAGCCCGCGCAGCGCGCCGCCCAGCGCCTCGAAGCTCACCGCGGAGGAGACCAGGCACGAACCCGCGCGCTCGGCGACGACGAACGTGCAGTCCGCGACCCGGCTGGTGCGGACGCCGGTGAGGCCCTTGTTGCCGTAGTACCGCCGGGTCAGCACCTCCAGCATGACCGCGTTGTCGCGCCCGTGGTCGTTCCCCCCGCGGCCGTCCCGCTTGCCGCGGATGAGCCGCCGGCCGAGCAGCCGCACCAGCGGCTCGGTGCTCCGCACCATCTCGGCGATGCGTTCCGCGCGGTCGGGCGCGTCCGGGTGCGCGTCCAGGTGGCGCAGGTGCCTGCGGACGTCGGCGTAGACGCGGGCCCGGTTGCGCCGCAGCAGCGGCTGGGCGTACCAGGCGAACACCACACCGCACGCGAGGTCGTAGACCACCGGGAAGCGGACCTGTGTCGCGGCCACCAGCCGCTCCAGCGCGAGACCGACGGGCTCGCGCAGCGACTCCTCCGGCGGCGGTTCCCGCAGCCACGCGCGCAGCAGCGTCGTGACGACCGCGGCGTCGGCGGACGCGCGCTGCTGGGCGAGGAAGATCCGGAACACCGCGGATTCGAGCGCGGGGGAGCGATCCAGCTCGGTGACCCCGTAGTGGCCGAGGGCCGTGGCGAGCTTGGCCTGGAACGCCTCCGGCAGCCCGGCCCGCTCGACGTCGAGGCTCTGCAGGTAGGTGTGGAAGTGCTCGCGGGCGCTGTGCACATGCCCGTTCCCGCCGCCGTCCCCGCCGCCGTCGCCGCCCGCCGGCCGGTTGCGGCTCAGCTCGGCGAGGTCGGCGAACACGTTGACGAGTTCGAGTTCCTCGGCCAGCGGCCAATGGCCGTCCACGATGGCGGCCCGGCGTGTGCCGAGGTAGTCGTCGAGAACCCGGCGTCCGTCCTGCGGGTCGACGTCGAAGCCCAGGAGCAGGCTGCGCAGGTCCTCCCGGCCGCGGCGGGCGCGTTCCCGCGCCGGGACCGCCGCGGGCGCGGCGGGCAGGTCCAGCTCGACGGACTCGGCCGCCGCGGTGTCGTCGTCCTCGCCGTCGTCGGCGAGCGGCTCCAGCCGAAGCAGCGGCGCACCGGTCTCCACCTGGCTGCCCACGGCGACGGCGCATTCCTTCAGCCGCGCCTTGAACGGCGCCCGCAGCACCGTCTCCATCTTCATGCTCTCCAGCACCAGGACCGGTGCCCCCGCCTCGACCTCGGCGCCGACCTTCAGCGGCGTGGCGACGACCAGCGCGGGCGCGGGCGAGCGGACGACGCCGCCCTCGTCGCGGCTGACCCGGTGCGCCACACCGTCCACCTCGACCATGTGGACCGGCCCGTGCGTGCCGGTGAGCAGGTGGTACCGGGAGCCGTTGACGACGATCTGCCCGGTGTGCCGGTCGAAGCGTTCGAGTTCGACGTCGGCGGTGCGGACCGCGCCGGCCGCGCCGTCCACCGCCTCGACGCCGACGCGGAACCGGTGCGCGCCGACCCGCGCGACGCGCACGCGGTAGCCGGCACCGCGCAGCTTGAGTTCCAGCGGCCGGCCGCTCTCGTGCTGCACCTGCGGGCGCCCGCCGAACGCCGTGGACAGCAGCCGCTGCCGCTCGGCGCGCTCCTCCTCCTCGTACGCCTCGATGGCGGCGGCCGCCAGCGCGACGGCGGAGTGCCGGTGCGAGACGAGCCGGCCCTCGCCGCGGACCCGGTCGATCCAGCCGGTGTCCGCGCTCGCGTCGATCACCTCGGGCTGGTCGAGCAGGTCGAGCACGAAGCTCTTGTTCGTCGCGCCGCCCTCGATGATCACCGCGGTCTGCGCCATCGCCCGGCGCAGCCTGCCGAGCGCCTCGCCGCGGTCCCGGCCGTAGGCGATGATCTTCGCGATCATCGAGTCGAAGTCGGCGGGGATGGTGTCGCCCTCCCGGACGCCGGTGTCCACCCGGATGCCCGGCCCGGCGGGCAGGTCCAGCCGCGCGATGCGGCCCGGGGAGGGCGCGAAGTCGCGGTCGGGATCCTCGGCGTTCAGCCGGGCCTCCACGGCGTGCCCGCGCTCCACCGGCGGCCCGCCTTCGAGCCGGCCGCCGGACGCCACCCGCAGCTGGGCCTTGACCAGGTCGAACCCGGTGGTGGCCTCGGTGATCGGGTGCTCGACCTGCAGCCGGGTGTTGACCTCCAGGAACGCGAACAGCTCGTCCCCGGGGTGATAGAGGAACTCGACGGTCGCCGCGCCGCGGTAGCCGACCGCGACGGCCAGCCGCTCGGCGGACGCCTTGAGCTCGGCCGCCTGCGCCGGGCCGAGCACCGGCGACGCCGACTCCTCGATGACCTTCTGGTTGCGCCGCTGCACCGAGCAGTCGCGGACGCCGAGCGCCCACGCCGTCCCCTCGCCGTCGGCGATCACCTGGACCTCGACGTGCCGGGCGCCGGTGACCAGGCGCTCCAGGAACACGACGCCGCTGCCGAACGCCCGCGCCGCCTCCTGGCTGGTGCGCTCGTAGGCGTCGGCGAGTTCGTCCCCGCTCGTGATGACGCGGATGCCGCGCCCGCCGCCGCCGGCGGTCGCCTTCAGCATCAGCGGGTAGCCGATCTCGTCCGCCGCCGCCAGCGCGGCGTCCAGGGTCTCGACCGCGCCGCGGCTCCACGGCGCGACCGGCACGCCGACCTCCTCGGCGAGGAGCTTCGCGCCGATCTTGTCGCCGAGCCTGCGCATCGCCTCCGCGCTCGGCCCGACGAACGTGACGCCGACCTTCTCGCACAGCTCCGCGAACGCCGGGTCCTCCGCGACGAAGCCCCAGCCGACCCACGCGGCGTCCGCCCCGGTCTCCACGAGGGCGCGCTCCAGCACCTCCAGGTCGAGGTACGGGCGCGCGGCGGCGGGACCGAGGTCGTAGGCGAGGTCGGCCTCGCGCACGAACGTGGCGGTGCGGTCGACGTCGGTGTGCAGGGCGACGGTCTCGATCCGCGTCCCGGTCTCCGCGGCGATGTCCCGTACGGCGTGGATGAGCCGCATGGCGGCCTCACCACGGTTGACGATGGCGACACGACTGAACACCCGGCCGAACCTTCCTGTACCGACGCTTCTGTAACCGACGCTGCGAGCCGCGACACGGCGGCCTCCGCAGGTGCTCACTTTTCCGTCTGGCGGCCCGCGGCGCCATGTCGCTGACAGCGCACGCTGGGCGTCCCGAGTTGTGGGAAACCTGCAAAACCCCGGCCGCCGCCAGAAGCGCCGGGCATGATCGATGAGTTCTCGAGGTGGCACCGGTCTACCCGGGCATGACAACGACATCTGAAGCGAGCCAGGTACAGTGCTCGCCCCGGCCCGCCGCCGTTGCGTCTCCTTATCAGCGTCGAAGCGGGAACAGGCTGTCCGAGGCGAAGAAGACCGTTGCGAGGGCGGCCGCGGCCACCAGGGTCACGGCGACGCTGATCAGCAGGAGGGCGCGGCGGCGCTCGTGCGCGGCGGCGCGTCCGGCCGGACGTGTCGCGCGGCCCAGCACGTGGACCAGCGCGCTCATGCCCAGGACGAGCCCACCGATCACGGGGGTCGTCTGGAGCATGGCGCCGCCGAGGGCCGCGAAGGCGACGGCGGTCCGGAACCAGGCCAGCTCGGTGCGCTCACGGGCCAGGCCGGGATCGAGGTCCTCTGGATCGTCGAGGGCCCCGGATGTCACTCGACCGCCTCCGACAGCAGGACGAGGACGGCGGCCAGCAGCGCGACGGCCGCGATGGCGATGGCGAGGACGCGGGGGAGCGGCGACCGCGGCAGCGGCTCTCCCCGGCGCAGCGCACGCTGGTTGCGGCCCCACTCGGCGAAACCGCCGACGGACAGCACGGCGCCGAGGACGATCAGCGGGACGGCCAGCAGATGCCGGCCCCACGGCAGCCCGGGGAACGGCGGCAGCAGCTGCACGATGGCCAGCCCGGCGACGATCAGGGCGAGCGCCGTGCGGTTCCAGGCCAGGAACGTCCGCTCGTTGGCGAAGGTGAACCGCGCGTCCGGCTCACTCTCGCGGGGACGGTCCGACGCGGCCTCCCCGCCGTCGGCCCCGGACGATTCGGATTCGCTCACGCGCAGGTCCCCCGGCCGGTGAGGTCCACCGGCGTGGCGTGCCGGCCGCTGGGATCTTCTGAAATCGCATCACTGTGAAGTCGCTTCACTACGTCGCAGCCTCCACGAACCGAGGGTAGCGGCTGTACTCGGCGCTCAGGTGGAGCGCCCCGGCATGCCGTCCGCATCGCCCGGAAACGCCATCGGCCGGAAACGCCATCGGCCCCGCGGAGCTTGGCGCTCCACGGGGCCGAGGCCCTTCCGGTCAGATCAGTCGTCGTAGTAGTTCGGCTGGGACTGCGCGTTGAGCATGTCGATCCTGACGCGCTTGGCCCGGTCGGTACGGCGGTCCCGGAGGTCGATGACGTCCAGGCCGCGCTGGATCTCGTTGGAGAAGATGAAGCCGTTGTAGTAGTACGCGGACCACGGGCCGGCGATCGCCAGTTCGTCCGACCACGGGCCGCGGTCGAGCCAGGCGATCTCCTTGGGCTTGCGGGAGTCGGTGAAGTCCATCACCGAGATGCCGCCCTGGTACCAGGCCTGCACCATGATGTCCTTGCCCTTCACCGGGATCAGCGAGCCGTTGTGCGCCACGCAGTTCTCGGCGTCGGTGTTGTGCCGCGGGATCTTGTAGTAGCTGCGGAACTTCAGCTCGCGGTGCTTGCCCTTGCCGACGATGTCGTAGATGGCGTTGGCGCCCTTCTCGGGCCCGACCTCCGCGTTGCAGGTGGCGGCGCCGCCGCCGCCCAGCTCGTCGGTGAAGACGACCTTGTTGGCGCGGTTGTTGAACGTCGCCGAATGCCAGAACGCGAAGTTGTCGTCGTCGCGCACACTGGTGATGGTGCGCGGCTTGAGCGGGTCGGAGATGTCGAACAGCACACCGTCGCCCATGCAGGCGCCGGCCATCAGGTCCTTGTCGGGGTAGGCGGTCAGGTCGTGGCAGCCGGAGGTGGCGCTGGTCCCGTTGGGCCACGGCGTGTCAGCCGGGTCACCGGGGTTGCCGCCGTCCGGGAACAGCACCGGCTCGGCCGCCACGTGCGCGGCCTGCGGGTGCCGCAGCGGGACCTTCACGATCGAGATGAGGTCGTGCGGGGGCTTGCAGTCGGGGTAGGTGTCGTTCGGGCGGTACGAGGACACGTAGATGTAGACCGTGCCGCGCTTGCCCGGGACGAGGGTGTTGGTGTGGGAGCCGCACTTGGTCTCGACGGCCTTGACGTAGCGCGGGTTGCGGACGTCGCTGATGTCGAAGATCTTGATGCCCTCCCACGCCGACTTCTCGGTGGCGGGCTTGGACACGGACTGGCACGAGTCGTCGCTCCTGGAACTGTCCGTCGACAGGAACAGCAGGTCCCCGGCGATCGACACGTCGTTCTGGGAGCCGGGACAGTGCACCACGGTGACGACCTTCGGCCTCTGGGGCCGGCTGATGTCGTAGACCGTGAAGCCCTCGTAGTTGCCGCCGAAGGCGTACCGGCCCTTGAAGGCCCAGTCCGAGCCGTACGCGGTGGGCCCGGCGAGCGGCCCCTGCTTGGGGATGTTCGCCAGATGGTGCATGTTCGGGGTCTTGCTGATCGGGTCATCGCCCGGCTCGGCCGACGCCGCTGGCACGAGCACGGACGACATCACCAGCACGATGCCCGAGAGGATGCCGAAGAAGGTCTTGCGTCTGGTTCTTCGCTTGAGAACTGGCGCCACCCTGACTCCTTTGTCTACATGACCCCCGGTGGGACAGTTGATCTCCCCGGATTATGAAGTCCACTGGGCTTGATGCATAGACCTGCCCGAACGTGTGGCTATTTGTCCAGATATCAAAAGCCGGTTTTGTGTAATCTTGCTCTGCTTGTACGGTCCGGTTGCGTGGTCGGCTGGCCTGGGAGGCGTGATGCGGAACCGGATCGCGATGACGGGCATGGTGGTCGTGCTGGCCGCCGGCGTCCTGGCGGGGTGCAGCGGCGAGGACGGGCCCGAGGCCGCCCCGTCGAGGTCCGTGCTGGTCCCGGGCCGTCCGGGCGAGCCCAACAAGACGGAGGTCGCGGGTCCGCGCGAAGCCGCGCCGCCCACCGCGGCCGAGGTCACGTTCGTGCAGATGATGATCCCGCACCACGCGCAGGCGCTGGAGATGTCCGCGCTGGCCCCCGACCGTGCGTCCGACGAGCGGGTGCGGTCGCTGGCCTCCCGCATCGACGCGGCGCAGAAGGTCGAGATCGCGGCGATGCGGTCCTGGCTGGAGAAGAACCCCAAGGCGGTCCTGAAGGCGCACGGCCGCAACCACGGCGGGCACCAGGCCGGCATGCCGGGGATGGCCACGGCCGAGCAGATGAAGCAGCTGCGGGACGCGCGCGGCGCCGCGTTCGACAAGCTCTATCTGACCCTGATGATCACCCATCACCAGGGCGCGCTCACCATGGTCAAGGACGTCCTGGGCAAGGGCACCGACATCACCATTCAGGAGATGGCCCGCGACGTCGAGTCCACCCAGCTGGCCGAGATCGGCCGCATGCGCGGACTCCTGGCGACCTGACCGCCGCGCGCCCTGCGGGACGGCCGCCGAAGCCGGGCGAGGACGAGGTCGTCGCCCGGCCGGTGGCCGGCTAGTGGCTGGGAACGGTCTCGTCCTGGGATGCGGTGCTCGTGGCGGCCGGGGGTGGCGACACGGTGACCGGTCGTCTGCCCGGCATGCCGAGCGCGATGAGCATGCCGATGAAGGCGAGTGCGGTGACCGCTCCCATCCCCGCCGAGAAGCCCTCGCTGAACTCCTCGGCCGACGCGTAGCCCCCGGCGGTCGCGAAGATGGCGGCCGTGACGGAGGTGCCGAACACCCCGCCGAACATCCGCAGCATCATGAAGGCGCCGGAGGCCTGGCCGATCTCGTGCGGCCGCACCGCTCCGACGACCGACTTCTGTGCCGCCGGCATGGCCATGGTCAGCCCGAGACCGCCGATGACGAGCGAGGGCAGAAGTTCGAGATAGCCCGTGTCGGTATCGGCGACCAGGGCGATCCAGCCCATGCCGATGGTCTGGAGCAGCAGCCCGCCGGCCACGAACTTCCGCTCGCCGACCCGCCGCGGCCGGAAACGGGGAAGTGATGTGGGTCACACGGCGGCCGCGGCGGCGGGGTGCGGGCGCAGCGCGAACCAGGTGGAGAGGGCGGTCACGATGAGGGTCAGCGCGCCCGCGGAGCCGATCACGGTGAGGTAGATCCACAGCGGTCCGGCGGGGGCCGGCGAGCCGTCCAGGGCGATGCCGAACGGCACCAGCGTCAGGGCCGCCACGAGACTGCCCAGCAGGACGCCGGTGATGGCGACGGCGAGCCCTTCGACGCCCATCATCCGGAGGAGCCGGCCGCGGTCGGCTCCGATGAGGCGTTGCAGGGCGAACTCGCGCCGCCGCTCCGCCGCCGCGATGATCAGCGTGTTGACCAAGGTGATCACCGTATAGCCGACGATCACGGCGACGAACATGTAGTTCACCCAGGCCCCGGTCTGCTCCTGCTCGGCCTGCACCGCGACGGCCTCGTCCCGGTCGGCGACCCGCACGCCGGGCCTGCCCGAGAGCCGGTCGGTGAGCGCGGCGGCCAGCCGGCCGGGCCCGACGCCGGGCGCGGCCCGCACGAGAACCTGTGCGGGTCCAGCGGCCGTGGTGTGCCGAGCCAGCAGGTCGGCCGGCAGCAGGACGGTCTTGGGCCCGGCCTCCATCGCGACCAGCGCGACGACCGTGAGGTTCGCCTTCGCGCCGTCGCCCAGCCGCAGCGTCACGGTGTCGCCCACACCGAGGCCCCCGCCGATCCGCCGGGCGTGCTCGACGTCCACGGCGACCGTGTCGCCGCGCAACGCGGTGAGCGTGCCGGCGGTGACGGAGACCGCGGTCGTCGCCGCGGCACCCTCCGGGCTGACCCCGCGCAGCGGCACCCCGTCCTCGCTCTGGCCCCCCAAACGCGGCGCCTCGACGTACCCGACGCTGGTGACCAGGGCCGATGCCGCCGCGACCGCCGGGTCCTCGCGGATGTCGGCGACCAGGCCGGAGGTGGGCCCGCCGGTGGACGAGGTGACCACGGCGTCCGCCCGGAGGGTCTCGGCGAAGACGCGCTGCGCGTCGGCGGACTGCGCGGTCTGCAGGTAGATCATGCCGGTGGCCAGTCCCGTGGCCAGCATCACGGGGGTGATGGCGGCCGCCGTCCGGATCCGCCGCGCCCGGACGTTGAGCACCGCGAGGCGGCCGGCGTTCCCCGTGAGCGCGCGCAGCACCGGACGCAGCGGCGCGAGCAGGATCGGCGCGATCCGCGGTGCGAGCAGGGCGAGCCCCGCCGCCCAGAGCATCGCGGCCGGCCCGGCGGTGCTGGCCGCGACCGGACCCGGGATCACGATCGCGGTGACGAGCGCCAGCGCGGTGGCGCCGGCCAGGCAGACCAGCGCGCAGGCGACCCGCACCCGGCCGAGGGGCCGGTCCGGCAGAGCCGCCTCGGTGAGGGTCTCCGCCGGACGTGCCGTCGCCGCCCCGCGGGCCGCGACGAACGCCGCGACCACGGCGGTGAGCAGCCCGACGCCCGCGCCCGCCGCCGGCGGAATCCAGCCCTGCCGGAAGACGATCTCGGAGGGCACCACGTCCTGCGCGGTGAGGCGGTCGAACAGCAGCCGTCCGGGGAACGCGCCGGGCAGCCGGGCCAGCGCGGCGGCCAGGACGGCCAGCACGAACGTCTCGCCGAGGACCAGCCGGCGAAGCTGCCCCGGGGTGGCGCCGACGATTCGCAGCATCGCCATCTCGCGGCGGCGCTGCTGGAGGGACAGCCCCAGCGTGCTCGCCACGACGAAGACCACCACCATGATCGCGAGCCCGCCGAACACCGCGGCCAGCACGATGAGGGTCTCTCCCGCGGGACGGACGTCGGGGAACTCGGCCCGCCCCCGGTCGAGACCCGTGGATACGGTGACGCCGCGTCCCGCGAGCGCGTGCGCGACCCGTCCGCGGAGCTCGCCGGCGCCGGTCCCCTGGACGGGGAACACGCCGAGGGCGTCGATCCGCCGCGGCGCGATGCGCTGCACGTCCGGATCGGAGAGGAACACTCCCGGCGGCAGGGCGGAGCGGCCCGAGGCCAGGCCGACGACACGGAACCGTTCGGCCGCGCCGCCCACCACCAGCCCGACGGTGCCGCCCGGCCCGACCCCGGCGGACGCGGCCAGTCGCCCGTCGAGCACGACCTCGCCCTCAGCGCCTGGCGCTCGTCCCGCCTTCAGGGTGTACGGCGCCAGCGGGGCGGACGACCAGGCGTGCCCTGCCGGACGTTCGCCCAGGGGAAGCGGCGTCCCGTCGCGCGACCGCAACACGGCGACGGGGAAGGACACGTCCGGCACCGCCCCGGCGACACCGGGCACGGCCCGGACGGCGGACACCAGATCGGGGTCGAGGCGAACCCGCTCCGGGAGCGTCACCCGCTCCGCGTCCTCGGAGTTCGGCACCCGGTACGACTGGTCGCCGGCCACCACGACGGGAGCCGCGGCCAGCCGCTCCGGGTGCACCTCGGTCCGGATTCCGCTCTCCATCAGCCCGCCGCACGCGGTGACGATGACGACTCCGAGGAACAGCGCGGCGAACGAGGCGGCGAAGCCGCCCTTCCGGAAACGCAGGGTGCGCAGGGCCAGCCGGAACATCAGGACACCTCCGCCGGACGGTGCCCGCCCGGATCGGTGTCCCAGGCGCCCAGATGCGTCATGCGCCCGGCGATCGCGTCGGCGGACGGCCGGTCCAACTCGTCCACGATGCGGCCGTCGGCCAGGAAGACCACCCGGTCGGCGTGCGCGGCGGCCACCGGGTCATGGGTGACGATCACGATGGTCTGCCTGGCGTCGCGCACCGCCTCACGGAGAAGGGCGAGGACGTCCCGGGCGGTGCGGGTGTCGAGCGCGCCGGTCGGCTCGTCGCCGAAGACCACCGCGGGACGGGTGACCAGGGCGCGCGCGATCGCGACGCGCTGCTGCTGCCCCCCGGACAGTTCGGCGGGACGGCGGCGTCCGAGCGCGCCGAGCCCGACCCGCTCCAGCGCCTCGTGGACGGCGGCCCGGCGCGGCCTGCCGCCGGCGAGCAGGATCGGCAGTCCCACGTTCTCGGCCACGTTGAGCGCGGGCAGCAGGTTGAACGCCTGGAACACGAAGCCGATGCGCTCGCGCCGCAGTTTGGTGAGGGCCCGCTCGCCCATGCCGGTCAGCTCGTGGCCGTCCAGGACGACCGAGCCCGACGTCGGCCTTTCCAGTCCCGCCGCGCAGTGCAGGAAGGTGCTCTTCCCCGAGCCCGACGGACCCATGATCGCGGTGAAGCCGCCGGGCCGGAACGTGATGTCGACCCCGTTGAGCGCCGCGACGCCGTTCCGTTTCGAGCCGAACACCTTGCGCACCGCCCGCAGTTGGACGACACCGTCCGCGCCGGTACCTGTCGTTTCCTTCATGCCGTTCCCCGTGGATCCTTCCGGTGTGCGTGCGCACCGGTCTCCGGCGGCGCCCGTCCTGACGGATCGAGCCTCGCCGAGCGGACGGCCCGCAGGGCAGATGCCGATGTCGTCAGTCGGCGGTGATGAACGTCATGGGTGAAATGCGGACATCCGCATCTGCCGATGAACGCGGCGGCGGAACGACACTGGTCAACGGCGAACGCGATGGTGGAGGCCGGGAGGCCACGGGGACGGCGGAGGAGGTCACGTGACGGATGCCGGCGCCTCGTTGGCCATGCCGCGAGGCCGGCGCATATCCTGGCCCGGCCTCGATCCACGGGTGGAGGGCCACCTGACGCCGCAACCGACGCGACCCCCGCACGCCGCGCGACCGCCGCGGGCCGCGCGACCGCCGCGGGCGAGAACCGGCCGTTCCCTCCCGCTCACGGCGAACTTCGTTCCGCTCGCGGCGATGGGCGCGGTCGCCTACAGCGTCCTGATCCCCCTGGTGGAGCTGTGGCGCTTCGCCCTCACGTCCACGGACGCCCCCGCCCTGGGCGCGGTGCTGGCCACGGCCGCCTACCTGCCGCTGCACGTCAGGCACGTCTACCACGCGGCGCAGGGGACCCGTCCCCGCGGAGCCGGCTGGACGGTCGCGGCGATGGCCGCGGTGATCGTCGGGGCCGTCCCGTACCTCGGGGCCCTCTGGCTCGGGCAGTTCCACGCGCTCGCCGTGTCCGTGCTCATCGTGGTGCGCCGCCCCTGGTCGTTCGCCCTCTTCGGGACGATCGTGGCCGCGCAGGCACCGCTCGCGATCGTGCTCGGCCGCCCCGACATGGCGCCCTTCTTCACGATCGCCGGGGCCCTCAAGGGACTGCCGGTGTTCCTGCTGATCTGGCTTGTCGGCGCGGTGCGGCGGCTGCACGCGGCGCGCGGCGCGCTGGCCGACCGGGCGGTCGCGCGCGAACGGCTGCGGATCGACGAGGAACTGCGGCACACGGTCGGCACGGCACTGGAGTCGATCGCCGCGCGGGGACGGCGGGCGGGTGCGCTGGCCCCGCATGACAGGCGGGCCTCGGAGAATGAACTGCGGGCCCTGGCCGGCGATTCGAGACGGACGCTGGCCGAGACCCGGCGCCTGATCCGCGGCTACCAGAACACCTCGCTGGACGCCGCACTGGACACCGCGGTGACGCTCCTGTCCGCGGCGGGGATCGAGTGCCGCGTCGTCCTGCCGGACGGCGACGTCCCCGACACCCTCGATGAGGCCCTTCACTCGGCCCTGCGCACCGACGTCGCACGCCTCCTGCACGACGACGCCGTCCGGCGCTGCGCCATCGTGGTCACCCGCCACGACGGCCGCCTGCGGCTGGAGGTCACCGCCGAGCCGGGGGACGCCCCGTGAAGGCCGCGCCCGCCGGGTGGCTGGAGGGCGGCCCCGCCTGGTCACCGCGCCGCGCCCGCTGGTTCCTCGTCGCCGCCCACGTGCCGTTCATCCTGGCGTCTCCGATCTACGCGATCACCGGCGTGGAGAATCCCGCGGCACGCCACCCCGTCGTCCCCCTTCTGGTGGGACTCGCCGTCGGCGCGCTCCAGTTGCGGCACAGCTTCGCCGCGGTGCGGGGGGAACGCCCGCGCGGCTGGTGGTGGACGTTCCCGGCGCTGATCGCCCTGGTCTACCTGCCGATGCCGTGGTACGCCGGGAACTGGATCGACATGCAGCTGTTCGTCGTCGTCTCGGCCATGATGCTGCTGCGCGGCGCTCTCGCGGTCATCGTCGCCGTCCTTCCCGCGGCGGGGACCTTGGTGGTGCTGGCCGCGTCCCCGTCCGGCCCGTACGCCGGCGTGGGCTTCGCCGAGAAGGCGGCCTGGGCCACCTTCTGGCTGTCCGCCGGTTTCACGATCGGGGTGGCGGCCACCTACGGATCGGTCTGGCTGGTGCGGATCATCGACGAACTCCAGGCCACCCGTACCGAACTGGCCGAGGTCGCCATCGGACGGGAGCGGCTGCGGCTCTCCCGCGACCTGCACGACCTGCTGGGCCAGAGCCTCTCGGCGGTGTCCCTCCAAGGCGACCTGGCGCTCCGGCTGCTGGCCAAGGACCCGGTCGCGGCCCGGGCGCAGATCGAGAACCTGACCCTCGTGGCCCGCGATGCGCTCGCCGGGATGCGGGCCGTGACCAGGGACGAGCACGCGGTGTCGCTGGACGAGGAGACCAAGGGAGTGACCGCACTGCTCACCGCCGCGTCCATCGAGGCCCGCGTCGACGTGCGGCTGCCCGGCCTCGACCCGGCCGTGCAGGACGTCCTCGCCTGGGCGGTACGCGAAGGCGTGACGAACGTGCTGCGCCACAGCAGCGCCCGCAGGTGCTCCATCACCGCGCGGCGCCACGGCGGCACCGTACGGTTGGAGATCGTCAACGACGGCGCGCAGGGCCCGGCGGGCGAGGGCAGCGGACTGGCCGGGCTGGTCGAACGCGCCCGGGCGCTGTCCGGTTCGGTGTCCGCCGACGGCTCCAGGGGCCGGTTCCGGTTGCTCGTCGAGGTCCCCGAGGAGACGATCTGATGATCAGGGTGCTGATCGCCGAGGACGTGCACATGATCCGCGGTGCGCTGGTCGCCCTCATCTCGCTGGAGGACGACATGGAGGTCGTCGCCGAACTGGAGCGCGGCGACCAGATCGTCGCGACGGCCCTGGAGGTCCGGCCCGACGTGGCCGTCCTGGACATCGACCTGCCGGGCCTGGACGGGCTCGCCGCCGCCGGTGAGCTGTACGAACGGCTGCCCGAATGCCGGGCGCTCGTCCTCACCGGGCTCAGCCAGCCGGGCAACCTGCTGCGCGCGCTCAAGGTCCACGTCCGCGGCTTCATCATCAAGGACGCCCCCGCCGACACCCTCGCCGACGGCATCCGCCGCGTGGCCGCCGGCGAACGCGTCATCGACCCCGACCTGGTCGCGGCGGCCCTGGAGACCGGCAGCAGCCCCCTGACCCCGCGCGAGACCGACGTCCTCCGCGCCGCCGAAAGCGGCCTGTCCACCGAGGAGATCGCCACCGCCCTGTCCCTGTCCCGCGCGACGGTCCGCAACTACCTGTCCAACGCCATCGCGAAGGTCAACGCCCGGAACCGCATCGACGCCATCCGCATCTCCCGCAACGCCGGCTGGCTCTGATCCCGCCCCGCGCGGATCCGGCTACGGGTTGGTGATGAGGTGCCAGATGCCCTGGTCCGCCGATACCGCCGCCCGGGTGAGGAGTTCGTCCCAGTGGTGGAGCGAGCCGAACTCCGCGCTCCAGGCCAGAGCGGGAAGCGTGTAGCGGTGGAGCGGGTGCTCTGCCGTCGTCCCGATGGCGCCGTGGACTTGGTGGGCGTTGCGGACCACCGTCGCCGTCGCGTGGCCGGTGCAGGATCTCGCCACGGCGATGTTGAACGGTGTGAGGCCGTCGCGCAGGACGGTGTCCGTCGCCGCCTTCGCCAGCGAGGCCTCCGCCGCCATGTCGGCGATCAGGTGCTGGACGGCCTGGAAACGGGCCAGGGGGCGGCCGAACTGGGTCCGTGTCGCGGCGTGTTCGACGCTGAGCCGCAGGATGCCGTCCATCGCGCCGGTCGTCTGCAGGGCACGGGCCAGGGCTCCGCGGAGCATGAACTCCTCCGCCACGTGTTCGCCCACCCGGGTTCCGGACATGGTGTCCACGGGGGCGTGCACGGCGTCGCGTGGTTCGCCCGCCAGGTTCGCCGCGCGCTCGATGTGCAGTGACGACGCGGGGACGTCCGCTGCCCGCCAGCCGTCGCTTCCGGCCCACAGCAGCGTGATCCGGTCGGCGTCGCCGGCCCAGGGCACCGCCTTGGCCGTGCCGGTCCCGTCCAGGACGCAGGCGGTGCGGAGGCTCTCGTCGGACGGCAGGTCCGCCTCCGCCAGAAGCCAGTTCGCCAGAAGGTCGTTCTCGGCCAGCGGGACGGACACGCCGTGGGAGGCGGCCGTCCGGAGCAGCGCGGCGGCCTCGGCCCATCCGGCGCCGCTGCCGCCGCGTCCGGCCGGGGTGGTGAGGCGGGCGAGGCCCAGGGACTCCAGCGTCCCCCACAGGGAACCGGCCGGGGCGGCCGGGTCGTGGTCGGAGAAGACCGAGGCCATCATGTCCTGGAGCGCGGGATCGATGGTCATCGCAGCCCCAGCCCCCGCGCGATCACGCCGCGCAGGATCTCGTTGGTGCCGCCGCGCAGGGTGAACCCGGCACGTCGCAGCTGCGCGGCGGTCAGGAGCGGGTCGGCCATGCCGAGCCGGGCGGCGAACTCGACGATGTCGCCCTCCAGGGTCGTTCCGAGCACTTTGACCAGTGCGGCCTCGACGTCGGCGGTCTCCCCGGCTTCGAGGGCCCGCGCGACGCCCTGCGACATGTGCCGCAGCCCCGTGATCCGTGCGATGTGACGGCCCAGGTCGGGGTGATGGGGGAGTTCGCCCCGCCGTGTCGCCGCGGCCGCCTCGTCCAGCAGCGGAAGTGTCGACAGGAAGCGCTCCGGGCCGCTGCGCTCGTATCCCAGTTCGGACGTCACCTGCCGCCACCCGTCCCCGACGCGGCCCAGCAGCCGGTCGCCCGGGACGTACACGCCGGTGAACGCGACCTCGTTGAAGTGGTGTTCGCCGCCCATCGTCAGGATCGGGCGGATGGTCACGCCGGGGGCGCGCAGGTCGACGATGAACTGGCTGAGGCCGTCGTGCCGCGCGGACGGGTCGTGCGGCTCGGTGCGGGCGAGGACGAGGATGGCGTGGGCGCGGTGCGCCCCGGACGTCCACACCTTGGTCCCGGTGAGGAGCCAGCCGCCGCCGGTCCGTTCCGCGGCGGTGCGGACGCTGGCCAGGTCGGAGCCGGAGTCCGGTTCGCTCATGCCGATGGCGAAGAAGCACTCGCCCCGCGCGATCGCGGGCAGGAACTCGCGTTTCTGTTCTTCGGTTCCATGGGCCAGCAGGGAGGGGGCCGTCTGCCGGTCGGCGATCCAGTGCGCGGACACCGGCGCCCCGGCGGCGAGGAGTTCCTCGGTGACGGCGTAGCGTTCGAGAAAGGTCCGCCCGGCGCCGCCGTACTCCTGCGGGATGGTCATGCCGACCCAGCCGCGCGCAGCGAGCGCCCGGGTGAAGTCCTCGTCCCAGCCGCCGTTCCAGGCGTCGACGGCAGGAGTGAAGTCGTACGACCGCAGGAACGCGCGGACGGAGGAGCGCAGATCATCCATCAGAACCGGATCCCCCACGGCACCCCCATCGTCGGCTTCGATGGGCGCCAATCTTTCACGGCCGGCGACCCGCGCGCCGCCCGGGGTAGAGGGGCGATCAGATGCTGCGCTTCATCGGGGCGCCCGGCCTAAGCGGCGAGGACGGGCGGGGCGTCCTGTGCTCGGCGCCGCTTCGACGGCTGCGGTCCGTCCAGCAGTTCCGCCAGGTGGCTCAGGCCCGAAAGGCCCGGAAGGGCGCCGCCGTCCGGACGGACGACGGCCGGGACCACCTGCGTGAAGCCCTCCCAGTCCGCGCGCCACTGCTCGATCCGCAGCTGCCCGGTCAGTGTCAGGGCGCCGCCGAGCGTGCTGACGGTGGCGCCGAAGCGCCGCTCCGTCCCGGACGCCACACGACCGGCGTCCACCGGCATCGCGAGGCCCGGGGCGTACCGGTGCACGTCCATCGGCGTGCGCGGGTACATCAGCTCCGCGATGATCCGGCGGATCTCATACGGACTGCTCACGTGGCGCCCCTCCACCCAGACGGCACGGAAGATCGCGCGCCGCGCCTCGTCGGCCAGGCCGTCGGTCAGCGCTTCGGCGTAGGCCGCCACGGCCGCGCCGGTGTTGCTGACCACGGGCGGCGGCGCGTCCGGCACCCGCTCACCGGGCCGCGCGATGCCGGCGATCTCGCGCAGTTCGCGGTCCCACTCGTCCTTCGCGGCCGCGCTGGGGAGGCCGGTCAGCGGCAGCCGCGGCTCGTGCTCCACGGCGCGCCACTCGACGTCGGTCCGGCCCCGCCGGATGAGGTCGTCGACCCGCAGGCTCGCCAGGTAGGAGTAGGGGCAGTTGAAGTCCCCGTAGACGATGTAGGTCATCTCGCATCCCTCCTCGATGAGGCCGGCAGGCCGCGACCGATAGTGGTAATAGTTTTTACTAGTAGAAAATAAAAATCCACCCCCGCCCGCTGTGATCTCGCTCTCCCGGTACTACTGCCGGGTACCGCTCTCGTCGGCTCCCACGGCCTCGGCCGGCCACGGGCGGCGCGCGACCTCGTGGTCCGCCGCGGTCGGGGGCGGCGACACGACGTTCATGAAGACCATCCGGCCGCCGCGGGCGCGGACGCCCCGGGTGGTACCGGCCGGGACCACCACGACGTCACCCGCCGCCACGGCGTGCGGAGCGTCGCCGATCCACACCTCTCCCGCGCCCTCCAGGATCGCCAGCGCCAGTTCCACGCCCGGCGTGTGGAGCGGGATCTCCTGCCCGTCCTCCATGCCGACGATCATCACCCTGGTGAGGTCGGTCGCGGACAGGACCTTCGGGCGGAACGACTCGTCGCTGAACTCCGCGAGCTCGGACGCGCTTCCGACTACCGCCTTCTTCTCCATCGTCATCTCCGTAGCTGTCGAACCGGGCATGTGGTTTCCGCTGGTGCTCAGGTGCGTGCTCTCAGGCACACCCACCCCTCCGGAAGCTCTCCGGAGCCGAGGAAGGAGCGCAGCCGCCCGGCCGCCGGCTCCGGCACGATCCGGTCCACCTCCGCGTAGAGGACCTTCTCCTCCTTCAGGTTGTGGTGAAGGAGCTGGACGGACAGCCGGCGGCAGAGCGTGAGCGCCGCACCGGTGTCCGGCTCGTCTTCCAGCGCTGCGAGCGTCCGCCACATCTGGGCGTGTTCGCGCAGCATGACGAGCACCGGGGCCGTCAGCCCCGCCCCGTACAGGGCAGGGAAAAGGAACTCCTCTTCGATGTAGATGTGGCGGCGGAGGGCACGGATCGCGCGCGTCAGCGGGCGCCGGTCCCGGCCCTCGGACGAGGGTTCGGCGGTGAAGGCCCCGATCCCGTCGTCGATCTCGCGATGTTCCCGTTCAAGGGCCGCCGCCAGCGACTCGATCCCCATCTCCGCCACCTCGATACGCACCAGGAGGGCCCTCGAAGACCCTGCGGCGGCCATATTAATACAACTGACACTGTGAAAAATAGCCGGGCGTGGAGGCCGCGGCCGTGTCAGCGGCCGTGTCAGCGGTGTGACAGGGGGGGTGACAGGCCCGGCGGTGATCGTGGAGCCATGAAGAATTCGGCGATTGCGGTCTCAGGGCTGCGCAAGGCGTTCGGCGACAAGGTCGTGCTCGACGGCATCGACTTCGATGTCGCCTCGGGCTCGGTCTTCTCCCTGCTCGGCCCGAACGGGTCGGGGAAGACGACGACGGTGAACGTGCTGACCACGTTGATGAAGGCCGACGGCGGGACGGTGCGCATCGCCGGCCATGACGTCGCGACCGAGGCCAGGGCGGTGCGCGCGGCGATCGGCGTCACCGGCCAGTTCGCGGCGGTGGACGAACTGCTGACGGGGCAGGAGAACCTGCAGCTGATGGCGGACCTGAACCGGGCGTCCTCCGGCGGCGGCAGGCGGATCGTCACGGAGCTGCTGGAGCGCTTCGACCTGGTGGAGTCGGCGCGGAAGCCCGCGTCGACCTATTCCGGGGGGATGCGCCGGAAACTGGACCTGGCGATGACGCTCGTCGGCAGCCCGCGGATCATCTTCCTGGACGAGCCGACGACGGGCCTGGACCCGCGCAGCCGCCGCACCATGTGGTCGATCATCCGCGACCTGGTGGCCGACGGCGCGACCGTCTTCCTCACCACCCAGTACCTGGAGGAGGCCGATCAGCTCGCCGACCGGATCGCGGTCCTCGACCAGGGCCGGCTGGTCGCCCAGGGCACTCCCGGCGACCTCAAGCGCCAGGTCCCCGGGACGCACGTCCGGCTCCGGTTCACGACCGTCTCCCTGCTCGACGGGGCCGCCCGCCTGTTCCCCGGCTCCACGCGCGACGACGAGGCACTGACCCTGCGGGTCCCCAGCGACGCCGGGACGAAATCGCTCCGTGCCCTGCTGGACAGGCTCGATGACCACTCACTCGGCGCCGAGGAGTTCTCCGTTCACACACCGGACCTCGACGACGTCTTCCTCGCCCTGACGGGCCGCACCACGGAGGCAGCGAAATGAGCACCACGTCCCATTCGATGGTGATGTTGCGCCGCAACTTCAAACACATCGCCCGCAACCCGACCTCGGTGTTCAACGCGGTCCTGATGCCGATCATCATCCTGCTGATGTTCGTGTACATGATGGGAGACGCCTTCGACGTCGGCGTCGACTACATCGACTACGTGACGCCGGGACTGATCCTGCTGGCCGTCTGCTACGGGCTGGGAGCCACCGCGACGTCCGTGAACTCCGACATGACGAAGGGCATCATCAACCGCTTCAAGGTCATGGACGTCTCCCGGGGTGCGGTGCTGACCGGGCACGTCGTCGCCGGCCTGCTGACCAACCTGATCGCCATCGCGGCCCTCGTCGGGGTGGCCTTCCTGCTGGGATTCGACCCGTCGGCGAGTCTCCTCGACTGGCTCGGCGTCGCCGGCATCGTCGTGCTGCTCGGTCTCGCGGCCGGCTGGTTCACGGTCGCCCTGGGATTGTTCGCGAAGTCTCCGGAGACGGCCGGCATGGCGTCCGTGCCGCTGGTCATGCTGCCGTTCTTCAGCAGCGCGATCGTGCCGGCGGAGACGATGGGGCCGGGCCTGCGGCAGTTCGCCGAGTACCAGCCCTTCACGCCGATCATCGAGACCGTCCGCGGCCTCCTCGCCGGAGCACCGGACACCGGCGACGCGATCACCGCCGTCGCCTGGTGCGTCGGCATCGGTCTCGCCGGCTACCTGTGGGCGCGTTCCACGTTCACGAAGCGAGCGTGACCGCGACCAGCTGATCCCAGCCGGTCTCCGTCCCCTCCCGAGCCGCCTCGGCGAACCCCGCGTCGCCGAGGCGGCTCCGCGCCGCCCGCTCGATGCGGGCGGTGTCCGGGAGGCAGCGGTCCGGCAGCCCGCGCACGGCGGTGCTCGCCGCGAGCAGCCGCGCCGCCTGCTCGGGCCGGTCGCGGCGCAGGGCCAGATCGGCGACCCCGACGAGTATTTGCGCGATCAGGGGTGCGTGCCATGTCTCGGCCACCGCCCGGCAGGCCGCGGCGTGGTGCTCCCGGGCCTCGTCGAGGTCGTCGGCGAGGAGGCCCCGCAGGTTGTGCAGCATCGCGCGGACGGTCGCCCGCTCCGCCTTGTCGCCCAGCATGGCCGTCGCGACATCGAGGTGCCGGTGAGCCTCCCCGGCGTCACCGGCCCAGCGGGCCAGTCCCGCTTTCGAGATGGCCAGCTCCGCCAGCGCGTCCGGCCAGGTGACCCGCTCCGCACACCGTTCCGCCTCGGCCATCGCGGCCGCGGCGGCGTCCTCGTCGCCCAGCAGCCGGTACAGCTGCGCCTGTCGTGCCCGCATCGGGATGACGTCCTCGATGGCGCCGACCTCGGTCACGACCCCGGCCGCCTGCTCGTAGTACTCGCACGCGGCGGCGAACTCGCCGCGCGTGGCGATGCGGTCCGCCAGCTCGGAGAGGGCGAAGGAGATCCCGAACCTTTCGCCGAGCGCCCGGAACTCGGTGAGCGCCGTCTCCAGGTCCGTGTCCGCCTCCCGCCCGGCGTGGCCGAGCGTGACCCGCGACTTGCCGAGGTGCAGCCGGGCGAGCGCGCGAACCCAGGCGTCCTCGTGGTCCAGCAGCGGTTCCCACGCGGACAGGGACGCGTCCGGCTCCCGCAGCATGCGTTCCAGCGGGACGACCAGGGCCGGCACAGGGTGGCGGGACCGGCTGAGCCGGGCGAACCGGTACGCCTTGCGGACCCACTCCGCGACCTGCTCCTGGTCGGCGGACGCCCCGGCGCTGGCGAACGGCACGGCGAGCCCGTACACGACGGCCCGGATCTCGTCGGTCACCTCGCCAGGTGTCTGCGTGGCCGCGATGATCAGCTCGATGCCCTCGGCCCGGTGCCCGCTGAGCCACCAGTACCAGCCGGCGCCGGCCGCGAGCCGCATCGCCGCCTGCGCCTCGCCGGCCGCGAGCGCACCGCGCATCGCGGAACCGATGTTGTCGTGATCGGCATCGAGCGCGGCGAGCCATGTCATCTGCTCGGCGCGGCGGAGCCGCGGTTCCGCGGTCTCGGCGAGCTCGGTGAAGTAGGCGAGATGCGCGCGGCGCGCCAGGTCCGACTCCCGCGCCTCCGCGAGCCGGTGCGCGGCGTACTCCTTGACCGTGCCGAGCATCCGGTAGCGCGGCGCTCCGCCGCCCTCGGCGACCAGCAGCGACTTCTCGGTCAGCGCGGTGAGCAGTTCGAGGACCTCCTCCCGCTCGACCGCGTCGCCGCCGCAGACCCGCTCGGCCGCTTCCAGGCTCGCCCCGCCCGCGAACACCGACAGCCTGCGCAGGACGGTCCGTTCGGCGTCGGTCAGCAGCTCCCAGCTCCAGTCGACCACCGCGCGCAGCGTCCTGTGCCGCGGCAGCGCGGTACGGCTGCCGCCGGTCAGCAGGCGGAACCGGTCGTCGAGCCGGTTGGCGAGCTGGTCGAGGGACATGGTGCGCAACCTGGCCGCGGCCAGTTCGATCGCCAGCGGCATCCCGTCCAGCGCCCGGCAGACGCGCACCATCGTCGACAGCGTGCGGGCGTCGGCCGCGAGGTCCTTGCGCACGGCGCTCGCCCGGTCCCGCAGCAGCCGGACGGCCGGCGCGGACTCGATCTCGCCGGGACCGGCGTCCCCCGCCGGCAGGGCCAGCGGCTCGACCAGCCACAGCACCTCTCCGGTGATGCCGAGCGGTTCTCTGCTCGTCGCCATGATCCGCAGCCGCCGGCACTCCCCGAGCAGCCGATGGGCGAGTGCCGCCGCCGACTCGATCACATGCTCGCAGTTGTCCAGGATCAGCAGCGCCTCACGGTCGCGGATCGCGGCGATGAGCCGGTCCGCCGGCTCCATGTTCGGCGCCTCGCCGAGCAGCGCGTCCCGGAGGCCGATCCCGGCGATCGTCGCCTGCACCACGTCGCCGTCCGCGCCGATGGCGGCGAGTTCCACCAGCCATGCCCCGTCCGGCAGGTCGCCGAGCAGCGTGCGCGCGGTTTCGGTGGCGAGCCTGGTCTTGCCCGAGCCGCCCGGCCCGATCAGGGTGGTGAGCCGGTGCCCGGCGACGAGGCCGGCGACCGCGGCGACATCGGCGTCCTTGCCGACGAAGCTGGTCAGCTCGGCCCGCAGATTGGTCTTCCGGTTCTCCTTCCGGCGTCCTGTTCCGCCCCGCAGCAGCGCGACGTGCAACGCGGCCAGCTCCGGTGAGGGGTCGGCGCCCAGCGCGTCGGCCAGGGCTTCTCTCGTGCGCTGGTACACGAGCAGCGCCTCGGTGTCGCGGCCGGTCGCGGCGAGGGCGCGCATCAGCGCGGCGACGAGCCGTTCCCGCACCGGGTGCGCGGCCACCAGGTCGGTCAGCTCCGTGACGATCTCCGCACCGCGCCCGAGGGCGATCTCCGCGTCCGCCCGCTCCTCCGCGGCGGTCAGGCGCAACCCCTCGAGCCGGGCGACCGCGGCGTCGAACGCGGCGCTGTCCTGCAGGCCGACGTCCTGCATGGCCGCGCCGCGCCACAGTCCGAGGGCCTCGCGCAGCGACCGCACCCGCCGGTGACCGTCCTCGGTGCGGGCCCGGCCCGCGATGAGGAGCCGTTCGAAGCGCACGGCGTCGACGGCGTCGGGCTCGACCGTCAACCGGTAGCCGTCCGTCCGCCCCTCGATCACTCCGTCCGGCAGTGCCTTCCGCAGCCGGGAAACCAGGCGCTGCAGGGCGTTCGCCGCATCGGCGGGCGGGTGCTCTCCCCAGATCCAGTCGATGAGCGACGCCTTCGGCACCACCTGGCCGGGCCTGAGCGCAAGGGCGATCAGCAGCCCGCGCAGCCGCGCGCCCGGTACGTCGGCCAAGCCGCCGCCGTCCGTGCGGACCTCGAGTGGACCCAGCATCCCGACCTGCACCCGCCGATCCTGCCATGGGCGTCCGGCGGACATACAACCGCGGCCGCGCCGCGCGACCCGCCCGACCGGACGTGCCGCCGACCTCCCGTTGACGGGGTTGGCTAATAAGATTAGCTTGTAGCTAACTGAATTAGCCAGCTTGGGGGATGTCATGACCGAGTACCTTGCCGTCGACGGCGGCACGATCGCTTACGAGGTGGCGGGGTCGGGCCCGCTGATCGTCCTCGCGCACGGCATGGGCGACAGCCGCGCCGCCTACCATGCGGTGATCCCGCCGCTGGTGTCGGCGGGCCATCGGGTCGCCGCGGTCGATCTCCGCGGTTTCGGCGAGTCCAGCGTCGGCTGGCCGGCCTGGAGCCGCACCGCCATCGCCGGCGACCTGCTCGCCGTCATCCGCCACCTGGGCGGCCCGGCGGTGCTCGTCGGCCACTCGGTCTCCGGCGGCGCCGCCACCATCGCCGCGGCGCAGGAACCCTCGCTGATCACCGCGGTCGTCGAGTTGGCGCCGTTCACCCGCAAGCAGTCGATGCGCCTCGGCGACCTCCGGGTGAAGCGCTTCCGGCAGGGCATGCTGCGGCTGCTCGGTACGGCCGCGTTCGGCAGCGTGCCGCTCTGGCGCTCCTACCTCGACGTGGCCTACCCCGGCGTGAAGCCGGCCGGCTGGGCCGAGCGGCTCGGCCGCATCGACTCCATGCTGCGCGAGCCGGGCCGGATGAAGGCCATGCAGGGCATGGGCCGCAGCGCCCCGACCGACGCCGGCGCGCAACTCGGCAACGTCCGCTCCCCGGTCCTGGTCGTGATGGGCACGCTCGACCCCGACTGGGCCGACCCGCACGCCGAGGGGTCGGCGGTCGTCGACGCCCTGCCGTCCGGCCTCGGCCGCCTTGAGATGATCGAGGGCGCCGGGCACTACCCGCACGACCAGTTCCCCGACCAGGTGGTTTCGCTCATCCTCGCCTTCCTCCGATCGGACGCCGTCCGTGCCTAGGGTCGGCCTGGACCCGGCGGCCGTGGTCGCGGCCGGTGCCGCCCTCGCCGACGAGGTGGGCTTCGCCAACCTGACGATGGGTTCGCTGGCCCAGCGGCTGGGCGTGCGCACCCCTTCCCTGTACAAGCACGTGGGCGGCCAGGAAGACCTCAACCGGCGCATCGCGGCCCTGGCACTGAGCGAGGCCGCCGACGCCGTCGGCGGCGCGGTCCAGGGTTACGCAGGCCGCGACGCCCTGGCCGCCGCGGCGCGCGCCTTCCGCGCCTTCGTCGTGGAGCACCCCGGCCGGTACGCGGCGACGATCGGCGTGGAACCGTCCGGCCCGGACGATCCGCTGGCCACCGCGGGTCAGCGGCTGCTCGGCGCGTTCACGGCGGTCCTGCGCGGCTACGAGATCCGGGAATCCGACGCGGACCACGCCCTCCGCACGCTCCGCAGCCTCTGCCACGGCTTCGCCACGCTGCAGGCGGCCAACGGCTTCCAGTGGAGCGCCGACATCGACGACAGCTTCGAATGGCTGATCGACTTCGCGGACCGGGCCCTGCGCGCCGAACCGTGATCAGGTCCGGCCGGCGGGGAGGGCGTGGCCGTGGCCCGGGCTCGGGGGGAGGCTGAGTTGGGCGGCCATGTGGGCGCATTGGGCGAGGATGCGGTCGGCGGGGTAGGTCTGGGGGTCCTGGAGGTGGAGGCGGAGGAGTTCGTCGCCGACGAGGTGGAGGAGGTGGACGGTCAGGGACGGGTCCGGGCCGGTGGGGACGGGGTGGTCGGGGGTGGTGAGCATTTCGATGATGCGGGCCCGGCCGAGGGCGCGGCCCTGGTCGATGCGTTCGTAGAGTTCCGGGGGGCCGCCTTCGGAGGGCATGAGGAACATGCGCCAGGCGGCGGGGTCGGCGTCGGCGGCGCTGATGAGGCCCTGCAGGGCGGCGGTGAACGGGTCGCGGCCGGCCGGCGGGGTCTCGGCGATGACCGTGAGGAGGCCGGCCATGGCGCGTTCGGCTTCGCGGTCGATGAGCGCGGTGAGGAGGCCGGGGAGGTCGGTGAACTGGTGGTAGACCAGGGTTCGGGTGATGCCGGCGGCTTCCGCGACGCGGGTGATCGTGACGGCGGCGAAGCCCTCGGTGTCGACGATCGTGCGGGTCGCGTCGAGGATCTGGTCCCGCCGCCGGTCGGCGCTCATTCTTGCCATGGTGGTCAGCCGACCATACGCAGGGCTTCGATCGCACGTGAGGCGCTCTGTGCGGCGCCCTCCATGGTGGTGGGCCAGTCGTTGCGGGTCCAGTCCCCGGCGAGGGCGAGGCCTTCGACGGCGGTGCGCTGATCGGGGCGGATGGTGCCGGTGCCGGGGCGTGAGGAGAACGTGGCCTTCCGCCACGGGACGACGTGGGCGTGGACGACGTCGGCGTCCTCGGCCAGGGGGTAGATGGCGCGCAGCGACGCCATGCACCGCTCGACGACCTCGGGGGCCCGGAGCTTGATGAGGTCGTAGGACGCGCAGGTGGTCAGCGCGTAGAGGTGTCCCGCCGTGCTCGGTCTCCCGTGCATGCGCGTCCGGTCGAACACCCAGTGGACGTCGCCGTCCAGCAGGGTCTCCCACGGGTGGGAGGTCCCGATGGGGCGGTCGAGGTAGAGGTTGACCGACATGATCGGGATCGGGACGAGCCTGCGGGTCGCGGCGGCGATCTCCTCGGCGCCGGGGACGAGGTCGAGCAGGCCGCCGACGTCCCAGGCCGGGACGGCGACGATCACGGCGTCGGCCGGGATCAGCTCGCCGTCGGCCGTCGTCACGCCGCGCACCTTCCGGCCGTCCACCTCGACCCGTGCGGCCTTGGCCCGCAACCGGACCTCGACGCCCTTCTCCGCGAAGACCTTCTCGGCTCCGGTGAGGTAGAGGGTGCGCAGGTCGACGGTCGGGTATCCGATGCTCAGGGCGCGGCGTCCAAGGCGCGGGATCTTCTTGTTGCCCGTTCGCAGCGCGGAGGCCAGCGCGTGCGCGGACGCCAGGTGCGGGAGTTCGTTGAGGACGCCCAAGGCCGCCGGGCGCCACAGCATCCGGCGCAGCGCCGGGGGCATGCCGATCCGGTCGAGCCACTGCTCGACCGTGATCTCGTCGAGTTCGTCGCCGGGGCGGGCGGAGGCCGCGAGCATCCGCAGGTGCGGAAGTGCGCTCGCCGCGACGTCGCGGAACCCGATCCCGGGTACGCGGCCCGTCACGAGCCTGAGCACGTCGCGGGCGCGGACCCCGAGGGTCGCCGCGGTGCCGTCGGCCGCCCTGACCCCGAACGTGTCGGGGAACTCGACGAACTGACGAGTGCCCACCGAGCGGAGGTATCGCAGGAGGTGGTCGTACGACCCGGCGATGACGTGCTGCCCGTTGTCGACCATCTCGCCGCCGGCCTCCGCCAGCGGGAAACCGATCGTCCGCCCGCCGAGGCGCCCCTTGCGCTCCAGCAGCGTCACCTGGTCGCCGGCTTCGGCCAGCCACACCGCGGACGCCAGCCCGGCCAGCCCGCCACCGATCACCACGACCCTGCGCACGGCCCACCTCCCACTAAGTTACGTGCCGTAAGTTTCAGTCCGTAACTTGGCTGCGTCAAGGCCCGGTCGCTGATCGGACCGGGAGCGGATCCATCCGTCGCGCCCCTGCTCGGGGAGGTCGCGATCGATCATTCATGACGCTTGTCATGACGATCGGAATGATCTTGTTGGTTAGAGTTCACGCCCGAGGCGGCGGCAGCACCTTGTGGCTGACCATGGACGATCTCTCTTGATCAGGCGAATTTAGCTCTTGACGCGCCCCAGGTGGCCGTTGAAGATAGTCACAATTCATGTCGCCCGACATGAGATATGAAGGCAACAGTGCCGGGAGGCCGCTGTGACCAGAATCTCAGGCCGTCCACTGTCCGCCCTGGTGATGACGGCGGTCGCGTCACTCGTGGTGACGCTGAGCGGATGCGGTTCCGAGGCGGAGCCGGACACCGAGAAGCTCCCCGCCGGAGCGGTCCCGGCCCTGCACCAGAAGCTCCCCGACTCGATGAAGAAGTCCGGAGTGATCCGGTTCGCCGGCGACCCGCACCCGCCGTACCGCATCGTCGGAGCCGACGGGAAGATCACGACGGGGCTCGACCTCGACGTGCAGGCGGCACTGGGCCGGGTGCTGGGCGTCCGCACCGAGATCGTGGCCGTCAGCGGCCTCGCCGCGTCGCTCGGCGGGATGCTCGCGGGCCGCCACGACATCTTCAACGGCCCGGTCCAGGACACCGCCGAGCGGGAGAAGCAGTTCGACGCCGTGGTCTGGATGACCACCGGGACCTCCTACCTGATCCCGGCCGGTTCGGGGCAGGCGGTGAAGGGCGCCGCGGACCTGTGCGGCAAACGCGTGGCGATCGTGGCGGGCAGCGTCGTCGAGAACCACATGAAGGGCCTGGACGATCACTGCCGCAAGCTCGGCAAGGGAGCGCTGACCCCCGTGGGACTCGCCGACACCAACAGCACCCTGCTGGCCGTCAAGGCCGGACGCGCGGACGCCGCCGGGATGACGCAGAACGCCGCTCTCTACGCCATGCGCCAGGAGAAGAACACCTACGGGATCGTGACCCAGACGGAGGAGCAGGGGGCCGGCACCGCCCAGCTCGCGCTGCTCGCCGCCAAGCGCGACAAGCTCGGCCCGGTGGTCCTCGACGCGTTCCGCGAGCTGTTCCGCACCGGCGAGTACCAGAAGATCATGAAGAAGTGGGGGATGGAGCAGGTGATGGTCCCCGAGCCCAAGATGAACGTCGCCTCCGGCGCATGAGCGTGGCGAAGATCAAGGGCTTGAGAGCGGGCGCCGCCACGTTGGCGCGGCCCGCCGGGGCGCCCCGGCCCACCGGACCGCCCACCGGGGACGACGACGCGGCCCGCGCGCGCTCGCGGATCAGGCCGGGCCGCTGGGTGGCGGGCGCGGTGTTCGCGGTCCTCGCCGCGCAACTGGCCGTGTTCCTGGTGCGCAATCCCGCGTTCGAATGGGGCGTCGTCGCCGAGCACCTGTTCAAGCCTTCGGTGCTGCGCGGACTGGCCATGTCCGTGCTGCTGGCCGTGGTCGCGATGCTCGCCGGCTCGCTGCTGGGGGTGTGCCTCGCCGTCGCCGCGCTGAGCGGCTTCGCTCCGGCGCGCTGGATCTCGGCCGCCTACATCACCCTGTTCCGAGGCGTCCCGCCGCTGGTGCAACTGCTGTTCTGGTTCAACCTCGCCTACCTGCTGCCGGAGATCTCGATCGGGATCCCGTTCGGGCCGACCTTCGCGCAGTGGCCGACCAACGACGTCATCACCTCGCTCACCGCCGCGATGGTCGCCCTGTCCCTGCACGAGGCCGGCTACATGTCGGAGATCATCCGCGGTGGGCTGCTCAGCGTCCCGCCGGGCCAGCGGGACGCGGCCCGGTCGGTCGGCTTCACCTCGGCCCAGGCGTTCCTGCGGATCACCCTTCCGCAGGCCATGCGGTTCATCATCCCGCCGTCAGGCAGCCAGTTCATCACCGTGCTCAAAGGCAGTTCGCTGGTCAGCGTCATCGCGATGTCGGATCTGCTGCATTCGGTCCAGGCCATCTACAGCCGCACCTACCAGGTGATCCCGCTGCTGCTGGTGGCCTGCTTCTGGTACCTGGTCGTGGTCACCGTCCTGTCGGTGGGTCAGCGGCACCTGGAGCGGTACTTCGCGAGGGGGATCGGATGAGCGCGACCAGCGCGACAGGCGGACCGGGCACCGCGGCGCCGGCGGGCGCGTCGTCGCCGCCGGTCCTGCGGATACGCGACGTGCGCAAGGTGTTCGGGTCGCACCAGGCCCTGGCCGGCGTCGACCTGGACGTGGCGGACGGCGAGGTCGTCGTGGTCATCGGGCCGTCCGGCTCGGGCAAGTCCACGCTGGTGCGCTGCGTGGACATGCTGGAGCCGATCGACGGCGGGTCGGTCTACCTGGACGGAGAACTGCTGGGCTACAAGCGGCGCGGCGATCGCCTGCACCCGCTGCCCGAGTCCAAACGGGCCGTCCAGCGCCGCCGGATGGGCATGGTGTTCCAGCAGTTCAACCTGTTCCCCCACTTCACCGTCCTGCGCAACATCACCGAGGGCCCGACGCGGGTGCACGGCCAGACGCGGGAGGAGGCCGAGCGGCGCGCGCGGAACCTGCTGGAGCGGGTGGGGCTCGCCGACAAGGCGCAGTCCTATCCGCAGCAGCTGTCCGGAGGCCAGCAGCAGAGGGTCGCGATCTCCCGGGCGCTCGCCCCCCGTCCCCGGATCCTGCTGTTCGACGAGCCGACCAGCGCGCTGGACCCCGAACTCGTCGACGAGGTCCTGGCGGTGATCAAGGAGCTGGCCAAGGCCGGGATGACGATGGTCGTCGTCACCCACGAGATGGCGTTCGCGCGCGAGGTCGCCGACCGGTGCGTCTTCATGGACGCGGGCCGGATCGTCGAGCAGGGCACCCCGGAGGAGATCTTCGCCCGGCCGCGCTCGGAACGGCTCCGCTCCTTCCTTTCGCGCATCTCCGAGCAGCACCCCGAGCAGGACCCCGAGCAGGGCCCCGCGCGGTCCGCCGAGAAGGGAGGCGACGCCGATGACGCAGGTGACACTGATGGCGGTCGGTGATCTGATCCTGGACGAGCCCGAGCCCGCCTGGTACCTGGAACCGGCTCGCCCGGCACTGGCCCGGGCACAGTTCGTGGTCGGGCACGTCGAGGTTCCGCACACCGACACCACCACCCGGCAGAGCACCGACGTCCCGGCCGAACCGGCCGATCCGCGGGCGTTGAAGGCCCTGGCCGGTGCGGGTTTCGGGGTGGTGACGCTCGCGGGCAACCACATCTTCGACTGCGGTGACGACGGCGTCCTCGACACCGTCCGCCACGCCGAGGCGGCAGGGCTCACGCCCGTCGGCGCGGGCCCGAACCTGGAGGAGGCGAGGAGACCCGCCATCGTCGAGAGGGACGGCCTGCGCATCGGATTCCTCAGCTACAACTGCGTGGGCCCCCGCGAGTCATGGGCGACCTCCGCGAAACCGGGATGCGCCTACGTCCACGTCCTGACCCATTACGAACTGGACCACGCCAGTCCTGGCGGCCCTCCCAAGATCTACACCTTCGCCGATCCGGACGGGCTGGACGCCATGGCCGCCGACATCGCCGCCTTGCGCGAGCGGGCCGACGCCGTCTGCGTGTCGTTCCACAAGGGAGTGGGCCACACCCCGGCCAAGGTGGAGCACTACGAACGGCAGGTCGCCAGGGCCGCGATCGACGCGGGGGCCGATGCGGTGTTCGGCCACCACGCCCACATCATGCGCGGCATCGAGGTCTACCGGGGGCGTCCGATCTACCACGGGCTGGGCAACTTCGTCACCGTCACCCGCGCCCTCGATCCCGGGAACGCCGACAGTCCCGAACGGCAGGCGTGGGCCCGGCGCCGCGTCGAGCTCTACGGGTTCGCTCCCGATCCGGCCATGCCGTTCTACCCGTTCCACCCCGAGAGCAGGAACACCGCGATCGCCGTATGCCGGTTCGGCCCGGACGGGGCTCTGGCCGAGGCCGGGTTCGTCCCGTGCTGGATCGACGACGGGGGACGCCCGGTCCCCGCCGGTGAGACCGGTGATCCCGGGAGGGCCGAGCGGGTGGCCGGCTACATCCGCGACATCAGCGAACGCGCCGGATTCGGCACGGAGTTCGTCCGGCGCGGCGACGAAGTGATCATCGAGGCCGTCGGGGGGAGATCATGAGCCAGGTAGGGAATCCGATCCGGCCGTGCGCGGGACGGGGTGCCCGGTGACCGGCGGCTCACCGGCCGGGCGCCCTCTCGCGGGACGGGTCGTCCTCGACCTGACCACCGCGCTGGCGGGCCCGTACGCGACGCTGCTGCTGGCCGGCCTGGGCGCCCGGGTGATCAAGATCGAGAATCCGGCGACGGGCGGCGACTCCTCCCGGGGCAACGCGCCCTACCTGGGCCGGGACGGGTTGAGCCTGGCCCGCCGGCACGACGACGACCTGTCGGTCTCCCATCTGCTGCGGGGGCGCGGCAAGGAGAGCGTGACACTCGACCTCAAGCATCCGGGGGCGCGTCCCGTCTTCGCCGACCTGGTGCGGCGCGCCGACATCCTGGTGGAGAACTTCAGCCCCGGCGTCACCGGCCGCCTCGGCATCGGCTTCGAGGACGTGCACGCGCTCAACGCCCGGCTCGTGTACACCTCCATCAGCGGCTTCGGAGGCCAGGGCGGCGGGCCGGGGACGGGCAAGGCGATGGACGCGATCATCCAGGCGCTGAGCGGGGTGATGACGACCGCGGGAGCCCAGGGCGACGGCCCCGTCCGGTTCGGGCTGCCGATCGGCGACCTGCTCGCTCCGCTGTACGCGGTCATCGGCACGCTGACGGCCGTCATCCAGGCCGACGCCACCGGCGTGGGCCAGCACGTGGACGTGTCCATGCTGGGGGCGCTCACGTCCCTGGTGGCCTGCGAGCCGTTCGACGTCTACGAGGCGGTGGGGCTGGAACAGCGCACCGGGGCGACGGTGCCGAGACTCGCCCCGTTCGGGGTGTTCGAGGCCGAGGACGGCTGGGTCGCGCTGTGCGCCCCCACCGACCGCTTCGCCGAGGGCGTGTTCGCGGCCATGGGCGTCCCGGACGAGCAATGGCGGCGCCGCTTCGGGGACCGGGACTCCCGCGTCGCCCGGGCGGGGGAGCTGCACGGCCTCATCGCCGACTGGGCCAGGCGGCGTCCGCTGGCCGAGGTCGTGGAGCGGCTGAGCGGGCACGGTGTGCCCGCCGCCGAGGTGCGCGATCCCGTCCAGGCCGTGCGGGACCCCACGGTGCGGGCGCGGGAGGAGGTCGTCCCCGTCCGGCATCCCCGCTACCCCGACGCGGTCGAGCTGTCGGGGACCGGCCTGCCGATCCGCTTCTCGGACGCCGACGCCGGGCTGCGCGAGCCGCCGCCCTACCTCGGCGAGCACAACCTGACCGTCCTGCGGGACCTGCTCGGCTATGACGACGTCCGCATCGCGGACCTGACCGGGGACGCGGTCATATGAGCGCGCTGGACGCCCTCACCGCCCGCTACGGCGACCGGCTCGCCGCGGCGCGCTCGGCCTGGACCGTCGGGTACGTGGGCGCGGACACCCCCGTCGAGCTGATCACGGCCGCCGGTGCGCTGCCGGTGCGGCTCTTCGGCGATCCGGGCGCGAGCACGGACGACGGGGACCGCTACCTCGGCCGGGGGGTGGACCCGTCCGCGCGTTCCGTGCTCACCCGGATCCTCGCCGGGGTCTGGGACGGGCTCGACGCCCTGGTCGTCTCGCGTGACCGTGAGGCGTCGCTGCGGCTCTTCTACGCCCTGCGCGAGCTGCGCAGAACCGAACCCGAGCGTGCGCTGCCGCCCGTCCATCTGGCGGACGTCCTGCATCTGCCGCACCGGACCACCACCGCCTACAACCTGGTGCGGCTGCGGGAGTTCCGCGACCGGCTGTCGTCGTGGACCGGACGCCCGGTCACCGATGAGGCCCTCGCCGCGGCGATCGGCGCGCACGACGAGAACCGGCGGCTGCTGGCCGAGGCCGCCGGGCTGCGGCGGCGCGTGCCCGCGCGGCTGACCGGCACCGAATGGCTGGCCGTCGTGGGCGCGGGCACCGTCATGCCCGCCGAGGAGTACTCCGGGCTTCTCAAGCAGCTGCTCGCCGAGGCCGGCGCGCTCCCCGGACATCGGGGCACCCGGGTCTTCCTGACCGGCAGCGGGCACGACACCCCGCACGTCCACAGGCTGCTGGAGTCGTCCGGATTCCTCGTCGTGGGCGAGGACCACGATTGGGGTGACCTGCTCTTCGAGCGTACGGCCGGAGTCCCGACCCTGGAGGCGCTGGCCGAGCGCTACCAGCACAACGGCCCCTCCGCCCCCCGCGCCTCGATCCGGGCCCGTGCCGCGCACACGGCGCGGGCCGTCCGCCGCTGCCGCGCCGACCTGCTGGTCTCCTACGCGCGCGCCCAGGACGACGCGCCCGCGTGGGACTTCGCCGCCCAGCGGGACGCGGCGGGCGTCCCGGCCGTCCTGATCGACCACCAGCCCTACGGCGAGATCGACCTGTCCCCCATGGAGGAGTACCGGTGACCGGTGACCGGCCGGCTTCGGCGCTGGAGGCGTCGCGCCACCAGCGCGAGTGGTTCCGGCGGCTGCACGCGGAGGCGGGGGAGGGGCGCCCGCTGGCCCTGGTGAACGCCGACGCCCCCCAGGAGATCTTCCGCACGATGGGCATCCCGTACGTGGTGAACCAGTGGTGGGCCTCGATCGTGGCGGCCAAGCAGCAGACCGGCCGCTACCTGGCCCTGCTGCGCGAACACGGCTACCCCGACGACACCGAGCAGTACAGCGCGACCTCGCTGGCCTCCCTGTTCGACGACGACCCGGAATCGGCGCCCTGGGGCGGGCTGCCGCGTCCCACGATCGTGCTCGGCGAGACCACCGGCGACACCTCCCGCAAGGTGTTCGACGTCTGGGACCGGCAACCCGGCATCACCTACTACCCCCTGGAGATCGCGGCGGAGAACCTGGTGCCGCCCTCCTGGTGGGAGCTGATGCCCTACCAGTGGGAGCAGGCCATCGGCACCGCCCGGGTGGACCTGATGACCGCCGAGCTGCAGGGCCTGATCCGCTTCCTGGAGACCACCACCGGGCTCACCTTCAGCGAGACCAGGTTCCGTGAGGTCATGGCGCTCATCAACGAGCAGGAGGAGTGGAACCGCCGAACCCGGGACCTCGTCGCCCGCGCCCGTCCCACACCGTTGCGGGTGGCCGACGGCATCCCCAGCGTGATGATCCCGCAGTGGCATCGCGGAACCGAATGGGCCCGGGACGCAGCGCGGCGCTTCCACGACGAGGTGCGCGAGCGCGTCGAGTCCGGGCACGCCGTGTGCCCGGACGAGCGGGCCAGGCTGATGTGGATCGGACGCGGGCTGTGGTTCGACATGGACTTCTACCGGTCCTTCGAGGAACGCCATGGCGCCGTGTTCGTCTGGTCGATGTACCTCGCCATCGCCGCCGACGGCTACATCCGGTACGGCGACGACCCGCTGCGCGCCCTGGCCGCCCGGTTCGCCGCCTTCACCGACCAGCTCTACACACCCCCGTGGTCATCCGAGTGGTACGTCAAGGAGGCCCGCCTGCACGGCGTCCACGGGGTCGTCCATCTGATCGAGGACGACGCCCGCGGCGGCTACTTCACCACCCAGGCCCTGCGCCGCGCCGGCATTCCCGTCATCGAGATCCACACCGGCAACGTCGACACCCGCACCTACGACGGCGCCGCCATCACCCGCCGGATCGAGGACTGGCTGGAGTCGGCCGTCCTGCCGGAGGCGGAACGAACACGGGCCCCGCGATGACCGACCCGGAAAACGACGCCGCCGGGCACGCGGCCGCGAAGCCGCCGATCCCGATGCGGTCGATTACTGCGGCTGAGAGAAGGGGCCGCAGGCCGTACCCTGGTCGGCGATGGGTACACGAGGAGTGGAGGGCGCATATCAGGGTGCGCTCCGGGCGTTCCAGAACCCGATGCTCGATCTGCTCCACCGGACCTACGCGCCGTTCGTGGTGACGGTGCTGGCGATGATGTTCACGCCGGAGCGGCCGACGGTGGCGGTGGCGGACGCCCATGCGGAGATCGCCGACGCCCTCGACCGGTTGCGGGCCGCCGGCTACGGCCGCGAGGGCGACCAGCCACTGCCTTCGGGGAACGCCCGTGACCTGTGCCGGCAGTGGGTGCAGGCCGGCTGGCTGGTGCGGCAGGTCTCCGATGACGTCGAGGTGTACCGGCTGTCCGCCCACGGCGTGGGTGCGCTCGAGGTGGCCGGCCGGGTCGGCGGGGCGCGGACCAGAGTGTCGGAGTCCAGGGTCCGGACGCTGCTGGAGGCGGTCGAGCGGCTCGCGCAGGACGCCGACCCGGACGTGATGGCCCGGATGGCGCGCCTCCAGACGGAGATCGATCAGCGCCGGAGGGAGCTCGGGCGGCTCGAACGGGACGGCGTCGTCGACACCGTCGGTGACGACCAGCTGCTCGAGGCGGCGGAGAACGTGCTGCATCTGGCGCGGGAGCTGCCCGCCGACTTCGCCCGCGTCGCCGAGTCGATCAAGGCCATGCAGCGGGACGTCGTCGCCGACCTGCGGCAGGACGTGCGGCCGACCGGGGAGGTGCTGCGCGAGTACCTGGAGCGCGGCCGGCAGATCATGGACGCGACACCGGAGGGCCGCGCGTTCGCCGGGGCGCTGCGCCTGGTCGGTGACCCGGCGCAGATCGACGACCTGTGGGGTCTGCTGCGCACCGTGCTGCGGCACCGGTTCACCGACCTGATGCCGGAGCAGCAGCGCCGGGAACTCGCCGAGATCGCACGCCGGATCGAGCAGGGCGTCAAGGAGGTGCTGGCGGCGCAACGGCAGGCGTCGCACGTCATCACCACCCAGGTCCGCAATCACGACCCGATGCGGGACCGACAGGTGGACGAGTTGCTGCGCGACGTGATGTCCGGATTCCACACCTGGGTGCCCGCGTCGCGCCGCAGCGCGGCCGTCGCCCCGCTGCGCCGCCTGCCCGTGGCCGACGTCGGGCATCTGCGGCAGACCACGAGCGACCCGCGTCCGCCCCGGCCGCCCACGCCCCTGCGGGAATGGGACGAGGCCGAGGACGTGCCGTCCGCCGACACCCGGGCGTGGGGCGGTCCGCAGTACGCCGAACTGCGCGCGCATCTGGCGGCGTTCGCGGGCGACGACGGCGAGGTCGATGTCGCGGCGGCGTTCCGCGCGGCGGCCGAGCGGATACGGCGGCCGGTGGATCTGCTCGGCCTGCTGGAGATCGCGCACGATGACCTCGGGCTGATCGACACGGCCGAGGTCGCGGTGGTCGACGCGGTCCGGCCCGACCGGACCCGGCGGCGGCTCGCGTTCGGCGGCGTGCTGGCGGTGAACCCGGCACCGGCCCGCCCCGCGGACGAGCCGGCGGGGAACGGCGATGAGTGAAACCGGCGGCGCGGACGACGGCCCGGCGGCCGGCGCGGCGGCCGGCTTCATCGAGCCGGTCCCGATGGAGGACGACCCGGCCGAACTGTTCGCCGGTGACACCGGCACGTTGGACGTGGACGTGCGGCGCGTGCTGGTGCGGCTGCTGCAACGCAGGTTCCTGCTGGCCGAGAAGACCCCGGCCCAGTGGCGCACGCTGCTGGAGAACCAGCAGATCATCGAGTCGCGGTTGCACGACCTGTTCGTCCGGCTCGTGGTCGACCACGACCGTGGCATCGCCTACAAGCAGCAGGTGCGCTCGGCGGAGTCGGAGGTCCCGATCCTGCTGAGGGACGATCCCTACAATCGGGCCGAGACCCTGGTCCTGGTCCACCTGCGGACCGTCTTCCAGCGGGAACGCGGCGCGGGTGAGACGTCCGCACGGGTCGACATCGAGGAGCTGGAACAGACCGTCCTGACCTACTTCGATCCGGACGACCACAATCTCGCCCGCAGCCAGCGCGAGATCCAGAACGCCGTGCAGCGGCTGGTCACCGAGGGGCTGCTCGCGGAGGAGTCCGCGGGACGGTACCGCATCACGCCGCTGGTCGAGGTCGTGCTGAGCATCGAGAGGCTCACCGAACTGAACGAGTGGCTACGGGAGCAGAACGGGGCCGCGCCATGAGCATGCTCGACACCTTGTTCGGGTTGATCCCGGCGGCCTCGCGGGGGCAGCAGTGGGTGGCGCGGGATCTGCAGCTGGTCAACTGGGGCGGCTACGACGGGTACCACCGCGTCCGGCTCGCCCCCGGTGCGACCCTGTTCAGCGGCGGTTCCGGGTCGGGCAAGTCGACGCTGATGGACGCCTACATCGCGCTGCTGATGCCGCACACCACGCCGTTCAACGGGGCGTCCAACGGCGGGGTGGTCGGCCGGCCCCGGGGCAAGGACCAGCGCAACATCCTCTCCTACGCGCGCGGGAAACTCGACGAGTCACGGTCGGACGGCGAGACGAGGCTGCGGGTGCTGCGCGGGGACGGCCGCGACACCTGGTCGGCGATCGCGGTGACGTGGGCAGACCACGGCGGTGCGATGTTCACCGCGCTCCGGGCCTGGTACGTGCCGTCGTCCGCGCGCACCCTCGACGATGTCGTCCCGGTCCGCGCCACCTGCGACGACGCCTACGACCTGCGCGAGCTGGACGCCGCCGCGGCCAGCAGGCTCTCCCGCGCCGCGGTGACCGCGACCGGGCCGGCCTGCTTCGACACCGACCGGGACTTCACCGCCCGGCTGCACACCGCTCTGGGCATCGGCGCCGCCGGTGACGGGCACAAGGCGGTCGGGCTGCTCGGCCGGATCCAGGCCGGGCAGCAGATCACCACCGTCGACGCGCTGTACAAGACGATGGTCCTGGAGGAGCCGTCCACCCTGGCCACCGCGGACGAGGTGGTGCAGCAGTTCGACGAGCTGTCCGGAACCCGGGAACGGATGATCACCGCCCGCCGGCAGGTGCGGGCGCTGACCCCGATCCGCGGCCACCGGGACGCCATCGACCGCGCGGTGGCGCGGTTGCTGGTGATCGACGACGTCGGATCGTTCACCGACCCGGCGTCCCCCGCGGCGCTGTGGCGGCACGAACGCCGGCTCGACCTGCTGCGTGCGGCCGAGAAGGACCTGACCGGACGGCGCCGCCGCGCCGAGCAGGAGGCGCAGGAGACGGCCGCGCTGATCACGTCGGCGGAGTCCCAGCGGGAGGCGGTCCTCGACACCCTGCGCGCGTCCGGCGGCGACCGCCTGGAGAACGCGCTCCGGGAGATCCGCAACGTGGAGCGGCGGCTGGCCGACGTCGAACGCGCACGGGAGCGGCTGGACCGCGTCCTGGGCGCCATCGACGCCACCGTGTCGTCCGGTGGGGACTTCGCCGCGCTGGTCGAAACGGCGCGCCGGGCGCTGGCCGACTCCCATGCCAGGAAGACCGCCCAGAACGAGTTCGCCGAGGCGACGTCGGAACGCAAGGCCGCCGAACGTGAACTGGCCGAACTGCGCGCCGAGCACAAGGCGGTCAAGGCCCGCCGCGGCAACATCCCCACCGACATGCACGCCGCCCGCGACCTGCTGGCCGACGCGGCCGGGCTCACCCCGGACGACCTGCCGTTCGTCGGTGAGCTGATCGAGGTGCGCACGGAGTTCGAACCGTGGCGGGAGGCGTTCAACCTGGCGCTCGGCGGGTTCGCCACCCGGATGCTGATCGACGCCGGCCGGCTGAGCTCGTTCCGCGAGGCGATCAACGCGGTGAAGCTCGCCCGGCGCATCCACTTCGAGGGCGTCCGCACCGGCATGCGCGACGAGATCGGGCTGAACGACAAGACGCTCCCCGGCCGGCTCGACTACCGGCCGTCGCCGTTCACCGCCTGGCTCAAGAGCGAACTCGTCCGCGGTTTCGACTTCGTCTGCGTCGAGACGCCGAAGCTGCTGGGGCAGTACTCCAAGGCGCTCACGATCACCGGCCAGACGTCGCAGAGCGGCCGGGGGGCGCACGGCGGTCACGGCCGGGCCAACCTGCTGGGTTTCAGCAACACCAGGCTGCTCGCCGACCTCGACGGCCGGATCCGCCGCGCCCAGGAACGTCACGATGACGCCGTCGCACAGGCGGCGGAGGCGGAGCAGGCCCTCAACTCGTTCGAGGAGAGACGCACCGCGTACCAGACCGTGACCGAACTGTCCTGGGACCAGGTGGACGTCGAATCGGTCACCGACGAACGGGACCGCTGGGCGGAGGTCATCGCCGACGTCCGCAAGGGCAACCCGGAGATCGACCGGCTGCAGAAGGAGTCGGAGGACCTCAAGGAGCGGATCAGGAAGCTCACCGAGCGCGTCGGCGGGCAGAAGCAGCAGGCAGAGCGGCTCGGCGAGGACTGGGAGTCGATCGTCGACGAGGTGGACGGCGCCCAGCGGGCACTCGACACCGCCGCGGCGACCGGCACCGTGGTGAGCCCGGAACACCGCGAGTACCTCGCGGGGCTGTTCGACGACGCCCCGGACGGCGCCGCCCCCGCGACCGCGCTGGGGGAGTTCGACGCCGCGCACCGGCGCGGTGTCGAACGGATGCACGACGACCGGAAGTCGGCGGAGGATGAGATCGGCCGGTCACGGAAGTCGCTGCAGGAGACGTTCTCGACGTTCGTCGAGCGCTGGCCGAACCCGAACCTCGGCACCGACCCGGACGCCTCCTACCGCGACTTCGACCGCCTTCTCACCGATCTGGAGACCAGCGGCCTGCACGAGCTGGAGACCGAGTGGCGCGACAGCCTGCTCAAACTCTCCGGCAACGACCTGACCAGCCTGGACAGCGAGCTCGCCGCCGCGGTCCGGGAGATCCGCGACCGGATCGACCCGGTCAACCGCATCCTCGCGGAACTGCCGTTCGCCGACGACCACCACCGGCTGCGCATCGACCCGCAGGAAAGCCACTCCGCGGTGCGCGCCCGGTTCCGCAAGGAGCTGCGCGACGTCCGCGCCGTCATCGACAAGGCGGTCGCGGACGCCGACCGGGAACGCGCCTACCACCGGATGGCCAAGGTGATCGACCACATCCGCCGCACGGCCCCCGATTTCGCCGACCTGATCGACGTGCGCAACCACGTCCGGATCAGCGCGGAGAAGTGCGACCTCGCCGGCGAGCATGTCGCGGTCTACGACCACATCGGGGAGAAGTCGGGCGGCGAGTCCCAGGAACTGGTCGCGTTCATCGTCGGCGCCGCGCTGCGCTACCAGCTGGGCGACGCGGGCGCCGAACGGCCACGCTACGCCCCCGTCTTCCTCGACGAGGCGCTGATCAAGGCGGACGCCCACTTCACCGGCCGGGCCATCGGCGCATGGCGCGGGCTGGGCTTCCAGCTCATCATCAGCGCCCCCAACGACAAGCACAGCGCGATCGAACCCCATGTGGACGCCGAGTACCTGATCCTCAAGAACACCGAGGGGCGGTCATGGGCGAAACCCATCGTGGCGGTTCCCGGCGCATGACCCCCCGGCTGATCAACCCGGCCGACGCGGCCGAGTCGCTTCGCCGCAACGTCCACCGGAAATGGGCGGCGGCAGTGTGCGCCGACATCGGCGTCGGAGACCCGGTCACGTTCTCCGTCCCGCTCCGTCCCGGCGTGTCGACCGGAGGCGCGGTCGCGCGGATCGGGTACGCCGCGTGGCACGAGTGGCACATGCGCTGGCGTGAGTTCGCCGACCGGCACCCCACGGGCGTGCTGATCGTCCGCAGGCCGGTGTCCGTCCAAGGCGTGACGGACGACTACCCCGCCACACTCGTCGCGGACCTGGACGCCGCCGTCGCCCTCGTCTCCGGTACCGGGCCGCCGGCCGTGGACGTCGCCCGCGCCCGTGCGCTCGCGTCGTCGCTCCGGTCCACCGGCGCGGTCCTCACCCCGGCCACCCTCCGGGCCGCCTGCCAACTCGGAGCCGACGACGCCGACGTGCTGCTCAGCGCGGTCGCCTGGCTGCATCGGAACCCGGACGCCGGCGCATGGACCGCACGTCAGCTCCCGGTCCCCGGGATGCACACCAAGTGGCTCGACACCCATGGCGCGCTGCTGCGCGATGTCGCCGGGCGCGACGTCCGGGACGAGGTCCGGCCCCGTCCGGCCGTGCTGCACCTGACCTACGTCGACCCCGGTCACGCCGCGTCGGGCCGCCGCAGACATGACGCCTGGACGACCGGCGACATGCACGACATCGCCTACCGGCCGCGGATCGTCCTCGTCGTCGAGAACCGCGACTCCCGGCTCTGGTTCCCACCGGCGCGGGACACGATCGTGGTCGAGGGCGGCGGCAAGGCGGCCGCGGCCCTGCTCGCGAACGTGCCGTGGATCCGCGCCGCGGACCACATCGTCTACTGGGGAGACATCGACGCGGACGGATACGCGATCCTCGACGGCTTCCGCGCCGCGCTGGCCGAGCCCGCACCGGACGGCGCACCACCGAAACCGGTCACCTCGATCCTGATGGACGCCACCGACCTGCACCGCTACGCCGATCATGGGGTGAACCACGACAAGGCCGGCCGTCCCATCAGGCCGTCCCCGGCGACCCTGAGGCACCTCACCGAAGCCGAGACGACCGCCTACGACACCATCGCCACCGCAGGCCCCACCCCGTTCCGCCGGATCGAACAGGAAGCGATTCCTCTCGCCCACGCGGCGACCCGGTTGCTGGACGTCTCCACGAAATCTCCTGCGTAACCGGCCGCCGCCGCCGTCCGCCGTGAGGCCGGCACGGGCCCGGCAACTACAGTCCGGCAGTCGGGAGCTCGGGGTCTCCCTGGTTCGCTTTGCCCGCCATGACGGATGCGGAGGGCGTCCGGGCCGAGCGTCCGGTCTCGCCGGGACCGCCGGGTGTCGGGCATGCTGGGAGATCGGCGGAGAGGAGCCGTGATGAGCCTGGTGATGAGCGCGGCCGAGCGGGAGGCGTTTCTCGCCGGCACGTACGTGGGCATCTTGAGCGTCGCGGACGAGGCGGGCCGGGCGCCGCTGGCGCTGCCCGTCTGGTACACCTACGAGCCGGGCGGCGAGATCACCTTCATCACCGGCCGGGACAGCCGCAAGATGGCCCTGATCCGGGCGGCGGGACGGGTGAGCCTGGTGGTCCAGGAGGCCGCGCTGCCCTACCGGTACGCCTCGGTGGAGGGACCGGTCGTCGGGTTCGAGGATCCGGCCCGTCCAGAGGACCGCCGCTCGCTGGCCGAGCGCTACCTCGGCGTCGAGGGCGGCGCCGAGTATCTGGAGGCGACGAAGGACGTCGCCGAGACGATGGTCCTGACGCGGGTGCGTCCGGAGCGCTGGTACACCCGCGACTACACCGAACAGTCCGGCTGACGACCCCGCCGGCCGCAGAACGAGCCCCGAAGACCCCCGGCGAGCGGAGGGCCGCCGTCCTGACGCCCATGGCACCTGAACGTGCCTCGGCAGCTGGTGGCGGCGTCGTCGAAGGCGCGCACGGCGAAGGTGAGCCGCCCGCCCTCGACCGTGCTCAACTCCGCTTCGACGGTGAAGCCCTCCACTGCTTGCCGAGGTGCGCGAGCGGCCGCAAAAGGTTGCGGAGGGCGGCGCCGACCCATAGGTCGCCTTGGTCGGCGCCCAGACCCGGGGATCACGTGCGGGACGACCGGAAACTCCTTACATCTTGGGTCGGCCGTCCCGGTCTGGCGGACGATTCGCCGCTTCGTAAGCGTCGATCACCGTCTGCGGTATATGGCGGGACGGGTCTTGAGTGAAGCCGCGGCCAACATCGGATCGTCTGATCTTCAGGTGGCCGAAACCGTCTTCGAAGAATCCGCTGTCGATGACGTCGATCGGACATCCGATAATCTCAGCGATCTGGTCCACGGCCGCGAGCCACTGTTCGCGACGCTCTGGGTCGTCGTAGCCGATCACGAAATACGAACCAGTCATCGCGTCCTGGCTCTGCAGTTCCTCGGTCAGAAACCGCACCGGTTCAACCGTCAAGCCGTCGTCCACGACGTCAGTTTAGACCCGTTCATCGACGTGGTCGGCGTCTTCCCCGACCGCGCCGCCGCCCAGTTGCTTCCTCGGGTCCCCGGCTACTTCGGCCGGAGTAGAGGCGGTTGCGCCTCCCGACCAGTTCCCACGCTCATCGCTGCCGTTGCCCAAGCTTCTACTTCACGGACGGTGCAGGGCGAGCACGGCTGTTCCAGGATCATGATGTGAGGGTGGGTGTCGGGTCTGTTCGGGAACGTGTGCGGGCCCGGAGGAACCAATGTGCGGCGACCAATGGGATGACGCCGACGGGGTACCAGGCAACATCAATGAGGTCGAACCGGGCGCCCAGCAGTTGGCGCGCGAACCAGCTGCGTTGGGAGAGTGCCGCGGGTATGGGGGTGAGCTGTGCAAACTCGATGAACCAGCAGTATGCGATCGCGGCACTGCCGGCGGGCAGTGGGGAGATCAGCGGCCATATGAAGATCACTATCGTGTAGACGATGGCCGCGGACAAGGCGGCGCCTGAGTACTGTTCGATGGGCCCGTCCATCGCAGCGCGGATTGCGAAGGCCGCGCCTGTGAAGCCGGTTGCCGATACCACCATCAGAAGTCGAGTCCAGCGCACTGCGAGCGACATCGCGCAATCATAAGTGGCAGCGCAGCTAAGGTGGCGGCTGGTCTGCTGAGCTTGGACGGGCGGCAGCCTTACCGCTGCCAAGGGCGGGACGGCAACCCGATGGGTCTCTCACTCAGCGCGAACGTCGCCGAGCAGCGCGTCCAGGCTGGCCGTTCCGGCCCGCGCATCATGGCGTCGCGGCCGGTGGGCTCGTGACAATGCCGCCCTGCACCTCGCAGGTGGCGGCGAGGGTGTTGTAGACGGTGCCGTGGCGGCGCAGGTTACGGTGCAGCAGAGCGACCCGGTGTTCGGGTTCGTCGGTGTCCAGCCGCAGTTCGTAGGTGAAGCGGGTGAAGGTCGGTGGGGAGTCCTGGCGGTGGGCGGTCACCACGGCCTCGGCATGCCGGTACCGGAAGGGCAGGATCTGGCCGCACCGTTCGACGTTCTTGAGCAGGCAGGCGGCGAGCGCCGCGGCGAGCAGTTCGGCGGGTCCTGGGAGCCCGGACGGTGCGCTCGCCCAGGCCGTGTCGAGTGTGATCGTCTCGCGCCCGGCGGTGACCCGGGACCGGCCGGCCGAGGTGGTGGAGGCGGTGACCTGATAGCTGGTGGGCGCCGCCTGGGTGGTGGTGTCGTTCATCGCGGACTCCGGGTGTTCGCGGCGCCGTGAGGGCACGGCGTCCGCATGTCGGCCGTGGGGACATCGATGGCACTGTCATTTCGATGCTCCACTGGGAACCCACCCGTAAGGCAGAGGCCAAGGTCCCGAGATCCACGTCAGCTGGTCCAAGGCGATGGTGGCACCGGTCCGCGGGCACGTGTGGCCGGGGTACGAGGCAGGGGACGGAGTTAGGCCGGTGTCAGGGTCGGCAGGGTGAACAGGCCGGACAGGCGGGTCAGCCTGTCCGGCACCACCCGGTAGTACACCCATGTGCCGCGTCGCTCACCCTCGATGAGCCCGGCTTGGCGCAGCACCTTCAGGTGGTGGGAAATGGTCGGCGCGGTGAGTTCGAACGCGGCGGTCAGGTCGCACACGCACGCCTCGCCGCCGTCCACCGAAGCGATCATGTTCAGCAGGCGCAGCCGCACCGGGTCCGACAGCGCCTTGAACACCTTGGCAAGCTCGGCCGCGTCCGCGTCGCTCAATGCCGGGCCGCTCAGCGGTGCACAGCAGGCGGGCTCTGTCAGGTTCTCAAGCGCCAGAGACTTAGACATGCCTCTAAATTGACATCCATCTATGCAATGATGCAAACTGACCTCTGCTTAGACAGACATCTAAGCAAGGGTTGTGATGAGAGCGCTGCTCGCCCGAACCCTCCCGAACGCGTAAGGAGTCAGAGTGAACGACGAGACTGGACGGCCGCAACCCGAGCCCACCGGTACGGGAGGTTGCTGCACCGACGGCGCGGTGGCCGAGAACCCCGCGGTGGCGGTCCAGCAGGCAAAGGCCGACGCCGGCCGCGGCTCGGCCGTTGACGGGCGGTTCGACGGTCTGCCGGTCGTGGTGATCGGAGCCGGACCGGTCGGGCTGGCCGCGGCCGCGCATCTGGCCGAACGCGACCAGGACTTCCTCGTCCTGGAGGCCGGGGCCGAGGCGGGCGCGGCGATCTCCGAGTGGGGACATGTCCGGTTGTTCTCGCCTTGGCGGTACGACACCGACGCCGCCGCCCGGCGGCTGCTGGAGCCGGCGGGCTGGCGCCTGCCCGATGCCGAGGTGCTGCCGACCGGTGCCGAACTGGTGCGCGACTACCTGGCTCCGCTGGCGAAGGTACCCGCGCTGGCCGGGCGGATCCGCACCGGCACCCGCGTGGTGGCCGTCGCCCGTCAGGGGGTGGACGTCACCCGGACGGTCGGCCGCGAGGAGCGTCCGCTGCTGGTCCGCGCGGTCGGCCCGGACGGCGCCGTCCAGGACGTCACCGCCCGCGCCGTCATCGACACGTCCGGCACCTGGGGACGCGGCAACCCGCTGGGGCACTCCGGTCTCCCCGCGCCAGGCGAGCAGGAGGCCGCACCGTACCTGACCGGGCCGCTACCCGACGTCCTGAACCGTGACCGTGACCGCTTCGCCGGCCGCCACACCTTGGTGGTCGGGATGGGGCACTCGGCCGCCAACACCTTGCTCGCGCTGGCGGAACTCGCCCGAACCGAGCCCGGCACCCGCATCACCTGGGCGGTGCGGGGCGCGTCGGCGGCCCGGCTGTACGGCGGCGGCGACGCCGACGGCCTCCCCGCGCGCGGCGCCCTGGGCACCCGCCTCAAGCAGGCGGTGGACGACGGCGAGATCGACCTGGTCCGCGGATTCACCATCACCGGCTTCACCGCGCCCGAAGGCGGCCCCGCCGCCGGACCGGTCCAGGTCACCGGCGACACCCCGGACGGCGCACGCACCCTCCCGGCCGACAACGTGGTCGCGGCCACAGGGTTCCGGCCCGATCTGGACATGCTCCGCGAGGTCCGCGTCGACCTCGACCCCGCCACCGAGGCACCGGCCAGACTCGCCCCGATGATCGACCCCAACTTCCACAGCTGCGGGACGGTCCCGCCGCACGGTGAACGCGACCTCACCCACACCGAGACCGGCTTCTATCTGGCCGGGATGAAGAGCTACGGCCGCGCCCCCACCTTCCTGATGGCCACCGGGTACGAGCAGGTCCGCTCCATCGCCGCCGCGCTCGCCGGAGACCGCGAGGCCGCCGACACCGTCCAGCTCGACCTCCCCGAGACCGGCGTCTGCTCCACCGGCCTGGTCACCGAGGACCTGCTGCCCGGCGCCACCGGTGAGGACGCCGGATGCGGAACCTCGTGCTCCACCGGACCGGAGGCCGCCACTGAGGCCGGGCCCGACAGCGCCTCCTGCTGCGGCACCTCGGCATCCGAACCGGTCACCGTCGGTGTCGGCGCCCCGGCCGGAGCGGGGTTCGCGACCGGCCGCCTCCACGGCCACTCCGGTGAGGCCGAACGAGGCGATGCCTGACGCGGCGGAACCGGTCACGCGAGACCGGGCACCGGCGGTTTCGGCCGCCGGTGCCCGCGGACTGGCCGGCCGTGCCTCGAGAACGACCGGCAGCCCCTTGGCCGCGCTGTGCGTCACCGAGATCACCAGCTGGGGCGTGCTGTACTACGCCTTCCCGGTCCTGGCACGGGACATCACCCGCGATACCGGCTGGTCCACCGCGGCCATCACCGCCGCGTTCTCCTCCGCGCTGATCGTGGCCGCGCTGGCCGGCATCCCGGTCGGCCGGGCACTGGACCGGCACGGTCCCCGGGCACTGATGACCGGCGGCTCGCTGCTGGCCGTCCTCGCCGTCCTCGCGGTGGCGGCGGCGCCGAACCTGGTGTGCTTCGCCGCCGCCTGGCTGCTCGCCGGCGTCGCGATGGCCGCGGTGCTCTACCAGCCCGCCTTCGCCGCACTGACCCGCTACTACGCGCCCCACCACCTCCGCGCGTTGACGACCCTCACCCTGGTCGCCGGACTGGCCAGCACCGTCTTCGCGCCGCTCACCGACGCCCTTTCGGCCCACCTGTCGTGGCGCGGCGTCTACCTGGTACTCGCAGCGGTGCTGGCCCTCGTCACCATCCCGCTGCACCTGCTGGCCCTGCGACGCCCCTGGCCCCCACCACCCGAAGCCGCCTCGGGCGGACGCGACGGACCGGCCGGACGCGCCCGTGACCGCGCCGGTGTTTCGGGCACCGTGCGCAGCAGGCCGTTCCTTCTGCTGGCCGCCGCGCTCACTCTGTCGGCGTTCGCGATGTACGCGGTGATGATCAGCCTCATCCCGCTGCTCACCTCCCGCGGCGCCGCCAGCGGCACCGCCGCCTGGGCGCTCGGCCTCGGCGGGATCGGCCAGGTCGCCGGACGCCTGGGCTACGGCGCCCTGGTGCGCCGTACCGGCGTCCGCGCCCGCACCGTCTGGATCCTGACACTGTCGGCCGCCACCACCGCCGCTCTCGCGGTCATCCCCGGCCCGGTCGCACTGCTCATCGCCGTGGCGTTCCTGGCCGGCACGACGCGCGGCATCGCCACCCTGCTGCAGGCCACCGCCGTCTCCGACCGCTGGGGCGCCGCGTCCTACGGCGCCCTGTCCGGAATCCTCGCCGCCCCCGTCACCATCGCCGCCGCGCTGGCCCCCTTCGCCGGAGCCGCCCTGGCCGCATGGCTCGGCGGCTACCCCCACATGTTCCTGGCACTGACCGCCGCCGCCGTCCTCGCGGCACTGCTCGCCGCCGGCACCGCACCGCCGCACGCCACCACCGCCGATCACCGGCCCGCAACGCCGACATGCTGACCGCGGTGCGGGCCCCGGGTGGGCCCGCACCGGATTGGCGACGAGCCCCTGGGAGCACCGGAATTCGGAGCATCGGTGATGTCCCATATGCGGCTGCTCGTTCGTCGTAGGGGGCGAGAGTCCGATGCCCTGGCCTGTATCATTCCAGGGTGATGTCAGTAGAAGTTGATGTGTTGCGGGTGCTGGCGGATCCGCTGCGTGCGCGGATCGTGACCCTGCTCGCCGGTGAGGCGCTGTGCACGTGCCACCTGGTGGAGGAGACCGGCGCGAAACAGACCAACATCTCCAACCACCTGCGGGTGCTGAAGGACGCCGGGGTGGTGGAGACCGAGCCGTGCGGCCGGTTCACCTACTACCGGCTGCGCCCCGAGGCACTGGACGTCCTGGCCGAGCGGCTCGGCGAACTGGCGACGAAGGCCCGCACCACTCGTGACAGCGACACCAGGAGGCCCTGCCCGTGACCACCACCGAACCGGCGACGCCGCAGACCGATACCGCCGAGTCCGGCCTGGTGGGCAGGCTGTCCACGCTGGACCGGTTCCTGCCGGTGTGGATCATCGCCGCGATGGCGGTCGGGCTCGGGCTCGGCCGCACGGTGTCCGGCCTGGACGACGCGCTGGCCAAGGTCGAGGTCGGCGGCATCTCGGTGCCGATCGCCCTGGGGCTGCTGGTGATGATGTATCCGGTGCTGGCCAAGGTCCGCTACGACCGCCTCGACACCGTCACAGGCGACCGCCGGCTCATGGTCTCCTCGCTGGTGCTGAACTGGCTGATCGGCCCCGCGCTCATGTTCGCGCTCGCCTGGATCTTCCTGCCCGACCTGCCCGAGTACCGCACCGGGCTGATCATCGTCGGGCTGGCCCGCTGCATCGCGATGGTCATCATCTGGAACGACCTGGCCTGCGGCGACCGCGAGGCCGCCGCCGTCCTGGTCGCCCTGAACTCGATCTTCCAGGTCGTCGCGTTCGGCGCTCTGGGCTGGTTCTACCTCAAGGTGCTGCCCGGCTGGCTCGGCCTGGCCACCGACGAGGTGCACTTCTCCACCGGCACGATCGTGGTGAACGTGCTGGTGTTCCTCGGCGTCCCGCTGCTGGCGGGCTACCTCACCCGTCGCGCCGGCGAGAGGGCCCGCGGACGCGACTGGTACGAGACCCGGTTCCTGCCCCGCATCGGCCCGGTCGCGCTGTACGGGCTGCTGTTCACGATCGTCATCCTGTTCGCCCTGCAAGGCGACACCATCACCGGCCGGCCCGCCGACGTGGCCCGCATCGCGCTGCCGCTGCTGGTCTACTTCGCGCTCATGTGGGGTGGGTCGTTCGCCCTCGGCCACGCCGTCCGGCTGCCCTACCCCCGGACCGCGACGCTGGCCTTCACCGCCGCCGGCAACAACTTCGAACTGGCCATCGCCGTCGCCATCGGCACCTTCGGCGTCACCTCCGGCCAGGCCCTGTCCGGTGTCGTCGGCCCCCTCATCGAGGTCCCCGTCCTGGTCGCCCTGGTGTACGTCTCCCTGTGGCTCCGCCGCCGCCTCACCACCCGACCGGCGCAGGCGGGGACGACTTGACGTGCTCACCACCGGCCAGCTCACCACCGACGTGCTCACCACCGACGTGCTCACCACCGGCCTGCTCACCATGCTCGACCAGCGAGGAAACCGATGCCCGACAAGCCCAGCGTCCTGTTCGTCTGCGTCCACAACGCCGGACGGTCCCAGATGGCCGCCGCCTACCTCGCCCACTTCGCCGGCGACAGGGTCGAAGTCCGCTCCGCCGGATCGGCCCCCGCCGACCAGGTCAACCCCGCCGTCGTGCAGGCCATGGCCGAGGAGGGCATCGACGTCTCCGCCGAAACACCCAAGATCCTCACCACCGACGCCGTCCAGGCCTCCGACGTCGTCATCACCATGGGCTGCGGCGACACCTGCCCCGTCTTCCCCGGCAAGCGCTACCTCGACTGGGAACTCGACGACCCCGCCGGACAGGGCGTCGACGCCGTCCGCCCCATCCGCGACGAAATCCGCGCCCGCATCGAACGACTCACCGCCGAACTCACCGGCGACCGATCCGACGAACGCGGCCCCCGGTCGAGTTGAGCCGGCGACCCGCGACCGCCGAGCAGCCCGGAAGTCGGGATCCTGGTGCGGCTTCCACAACCTGGACCTGACGCGTTGGCTTGGCATCATCGGGACGCTTGCACGAAGAACGCGGTCGGCGCGCCAGGGCCCGGTTACGCGACGGCGCTTTAGCGGTTCAGGGCGGCGCAGGTGGGCTGCCACCGGGTGGTGTAGGCGGCGCGGGCGGGTTCGGGGAGCGGGGCGAGCACGGTCGCGACAGTCTGCTCCGGCGTGGCGGGGTGTGACCGAGGCCGGTCAGGAACGCTGGAGGTTGGCGCTTTCACCTACTTCGGGATCCTCCCAGACGAGGCCCTGACCTCGCGGTGTCAGGCTCTGCAGCTCGCCGAGCACGCAGCGCGGGTCCTGGGTGAGCAGCCGGTTGGGAAAAGCGAGGATGGGGTCCTCGGCGGAGACGAGCAGGGCCGTCGACTCGCAGGTGAGCCCGACGGCGTTCGTCGTGCTGATTCTGACGGCTTCGGTGCCGACGGTGCCGTCGGTCAGGACGAATGTCCGGCGCATGCCCGCGCCTTCGGTGGGGACGGCGGTGATCGCACCGGAGGTCCCGGTCCAGCGTCCGCGCAGGGCGCCGGGCACCGAGTTGCGGCGGACGCGGCTCAGGGTTCCCGACTCAGTGTCGGCCTTGTTGGTGGATCCTTCCCAGGTCCCGAGCATGCCCGCCGGGACGTCGCCCCGGACCGTACGGGACGGCCGCGGAGCCCCATCGGCGGCGGTCCGGTCGCTGTTGAGGGCGATGGCGGCTCCGATCGCGACGACGGCGGTCGTCGCGGCGGCCCCGGTCGCCAGATAGATCCTGGTACGCGGGGTACGGCGCACGGCGGGCGGGACGGCGGCCGCGGGCCCGCCCGAAGACGTGGGGAACCCCTCCGGCGTGGGCACGGCCATTGCGGAGGACTGGTCCACGGCAGACTCCGGGACCGGTCGGGACGGTGCCGGCGCCGGGTCCGGTGTGGACGGCGCAGCCGCGGGGTTCTCCAGATCGAGCAGGCCGACGGCGTGACGGCCCAGTTCGCTGACGACCTCGGCGGGCAGCCAGGAGGGCGGCATCGGCGGTAGCGCGTCCAGGATCGCGGCCGGCGTGGTGCGCTCCTGCGGTGCCTGCACCAGGCAGGACTCCACGAGATCGCCGACCGGCCCGGACAGATCACCGAGGTCGGGGCGGCCTTGCGTCACCTGGAGGAGCAGGGCGTGCACACCGTGCACGCGCGTCCCGTACGGTCGGCGGCCCGTCGCCGCGTACGCCAGCACCGAGCCCAGGCTGAAGACGTCGCTGGCGGGGCCGAGCTCGCTACCGCGCACCTGCTCGGGCGACATGAAGGCGGGCGTGCCGACCAGGGCGCCGGTGCGGGTGACGACGCTGTCATCGACCGACTTGACGATGCCGAAGTCGATCACCCGCGGCCCGTCGATGGTCACCAGCACGTTGGACGGTTTGAGGTCGCGGTGGATCAGCCCTACGGCGTGCACGGCCTGCAACGCGTGGGCCAGCCCGGACGCCAGGGCCAGGACGGACGCGGTGGGCAGCGGGCCGTGCCGCTCCACCAGGTCTTCGAGCGAGGGACCCGGCACATAGCCGGTGGCGACCCAGGGGGTGTCGGAGTCGGTGTCGGCGTCCAGGACCGGCGCCGTCCAGGCCCCTCCGACGCGCTGCGCCGCCTTCACCTCGCGGCGGAACCGCCGCCGGAACTGCGGGTCCCGGGCGAACTCGGGGTGCACCACCTTGACGGCCACCGTCCGCCCGCTGCGGGAGCGGCCCAGGAAGACCCGTCCCATGCCGCCGGCGCCCAGCCGGCCGAGGAGCCGGTACTCGCCCATCGTCTGCGGATCGCCGGGCTTCAAAGCCTCCACGCGTCCCCCCTGTTCCAAGATCAAGAGCAGGATAGGAGGGCCCTTCCCCGGCCGCCACCGGAGTTCAGATCCCGATCCACGGGCCGGCATGCCGTCCGCTCCAAGCTACGGGTTCCTCATCTCCGGCGGCGCTTCTGGCGGCGGTGCTTGGAGGCGGGGCGCTGTTGCGGTGGCTTCTTACGGGCGGGCTGCTGCCGGGGATTGCGGCCGCGGGAGCTGTTGGGGGTGCGGCCGCGGACGATGCCGATCAGTTCCTCCATGAGGTCGGTCGTCTCGGCCTCGAGCCAGGCCAGGCCGATCTGGGACTGAGGAGCGTCGGTCACGGTTCGGTAGGTGAGGTCCTTGCGGTGGTGGAGGCGGGCCAGAGACTGCGGGAGCAGCAGGACGCCGGTTCCCGACGCCACCAACCCGATCGCGCCGGCGGTGCTCTCAGGACGGGTGAAGGCAGACTGCCCGGGACGGCCGTCCCAGGTCAGGACGTCGTCGAGCGGCTCGAAAACGTCCTCGTCGGCGAGATCGGCGAGCTCCACCTCCTCCACCGCGGCCACCGCGTGATCCTTGGGCACCACGACCACGGTCGTCTCCAGGTACAGCGGGATCACATGGAGGGCCTCGCGGTCGACGGGCAGGCGTACGAACGCCGCGTCCACGCCGCCGTTCCGCAGCACGGGGACGACCTCGGCCGCCGGCATCTGCAGCAGGCGGAGCGGCACCTCCCGGACCCGCTCGGCCCACACCCCGGCCCACTTCGCGGGCGTCACCCCCGGCACGTAGGCCAGCCGGAACTCACCATCGGTCACTCCGCCACCCTAGTCACGTCCAGACGGTTCCCTTTCGCTGGCTACCCTTGAGACATGGGCACGTCCAAAGCAAAGACCCCGCAGACCATGAAGTCCGCGACGGCGGCCAAGAAGCTGGGGATCCTGCTGTCGGCAGCACCCGCCGAGTTCCAGGAAGGTCCTGTCTCCCGGGACGAACTGAACGCGCTCCAAGCCGACCCGCCCTCATGGCTGGCGAACCTGCGCCGTGAGGGGCCCCACCCCCGCCAGGTCGTGGCCGCCAGGCTCCGCGTCTCCATCTCAGGTCTGGCCCGCGGCGGCATCACGGGCCCGCTCACCACGGCCGAGATCGAGAACCTGAAGGCCGAAGGGCCCGACTGGCTGGAACGCGAGCAGGCCGTCCAAGCCGAGGTCCGCAAGGAGGAACTCCGCCTCAAGCAGCAGCGCACCAACGCCTGACCATCCGGGTTCCCGAGCCCGTCGCCGGGCCGCGCGAGACGTTGGCGACATGACACACCCGGCCCGACTTGCTTAACTATGGACGACCTTGTCGTTACTGTCGTACCCCCAGAGTCGGCGAAGCGGTCACCGGAGGTAGTGATGAGGTCCGGACGGTGGATGCTCGTCGCCTGGCTGATCATAGGAGCGCTCGCCGCGGGACAGCGCCACTACTACACCCAGTTCGACGGCAGCTGCGCCAGAATCGCCACGATCGGAATCACCCTGGCCTCCGGTCCGCTCAACTACATCGGTCTCAACCCCACCGCCGACTGCAAGGTCCCCCAGCCGAGCACATGACACGTCGGGCTCTGCGACCGCGTCATCGTGAAGTGGTGGCGCGGGTGTGAGGACGCCGCCTCAGTGGGAAGGGCCGGGTGCATGACACTGGAGGTCGAGCAAGGTGGGGGCCGATGGGGAGCCGGTGGAGGACGTACGGGGGAACCGCCGCGGGGGCCGCGCTGGTCCCGTACGCGGTGTGGTGCGCGTTCGCCACGGCGTTGAACGGCGACATCGCCTACCGCAACCGTCGCGATCGCCGGCGATGAGCACCTCGATCATGCTCTTCACCCGCGATCTGCGGGTGCGCGACAACCCGGCGCTGGCCGCCGCCTGCCAGGCCGGCCGCGTCGTTCCGGTATTCGTCTTCGACCGGGCGATCCTGGACGGTCCGTTCGCCGCGCCCAACCGCGTCCGGTTCCTCCTGGACTGCCTCGCGGACCTCCGCGGGTCGCTGCGCGAGCTGGGCGGCGACCTGGTGGTGGCGCGCGGCGACCCGGTCGCCGAGGTCGCCCGGCTGGCCGAGGACACGCGCGCCGGGTCACTGTTCCTGGCCGACGAGCGGTCGGCGTACGCGACCCGGCGCCTCGCCCAGCTGCGCCGACTCGCACTGGACATTTCGGTGCACCCCGGCATCACGGTCGTCCCGCCGGGCGAACTCACGCCCCTCAGCGGGGACCACTTCCGGGTGTTCACCCCGTACTGGCGGGCCTGGGAGGCGGCCCGGTGGCGTCCGCTCGCGGACGTGCCCGGGGCGGTCCGCCTGCCGTCCGGTGTCGAGGCGGGCCGGCTGCCGCCGCTCGCCGAGCTGACGCCGGGCCAGACCTCCCCCGACCTCGCGCCCGGCGGCGAGCGGAAGGGACGCCGGCGCGTGGCCGACTGGCTGCACCGGGACGCCGCCGCCTACGACAAGGTCCACGACGACCTCGCCGCCGACCGGACGTCCCGGCTCAGCCCGTACGTGAAATTCGGCTGCGTCTCACCTCGGGAACTGGCGGGCGCCGGGCCGGACGCGTTCCGCCGCCAGCTGGCATGGCGCGACTTCCACCACCAGGTCGCCTCGGCCTTCCCCGGACTGCGCAACCAGGACTACCGGCCGCGCGGACAGCACTGGAACGACGACCGGGACGCCCTGGCCGCATGGCGCGCCGGCAGAACCGGAATCCCGATCGTGGACGCTGGCATGCGCCAACTGCACCGCGAAGGCTTCATGCACAACCGTGCACGGCTCATCACCGCCTCCTTCCTGACCCGCAACCTCCAGATCGACTGGCGCGCCGGCCTGCGGCACTTCGAGGAATGGCTCGCCGACGGTGACATCGCCGACAACGCGGGGAACTGGCAGTGGGTCGCCGGCACCGGAAACAGCACCCGGCCGGAACGGGTCATGAACCCGCTCCGGCAGGCGTCCCGTTTCGACCCGCGCGGCGACTACGTCCGCAGGTACGTGCCCGAACTCGCCGGCGTCGAGGGTTCGCGCGTCCACCGCCCATGGGCCCTACCCGCGCCCGTGCGGCGCACGCTCGACTATCCGGAGCCCATCCTCCTCCCCGAGTGACCGGTCGACCTGTGACCAGCGCAGGGAGTGCGGACCTGTCCGCCCTCGACCGGGCGTCTGGGGGCACCGACGTGGTCCCGGACGCGTCGGCTTAGCACCTCGCGGCGACTCACGCCCGCTCCGCATCCCTCAACGATACGGCGGAGCCGGTACCTGGCGGGTGTAGTAGTCGGCGTTCACCCCGGCCAGGACGGCGACGTCCTCACGGCGCAACCCGGCGACAAGATCCTTCCCAAACACAGCTCCGGCTCGCTCGGCGGCTCGCCAAGGACCTACGACGGCCCTGGGAGAAACCCGCCGAGCCCGGCCGCCTCACCCCCGCCCGCGTCCGCCGCGGGTTTCGGAACATCCGCCCGGCCAGCGCACCAGCCACTCGGCCACCGTCAGCGGACTCCCGGCCGGACCACGCAACCGCACCAACGCCTCTGGGCTGCCGAGCACGACAGCGCAGCCTCGGGATAGGGCGACACGAGCTCCTCCTGGTTCGCCTCCCATCACAGAAGCCGGGGCACCTCGGTATTAACGGTCGTCTCAGGTTCGCTCGGTAGGAATCAGGCATCAGATCAGCGGAGTGACCCGTATGTAGGAGGCCAGTGATGGCAGTCAACGCAGCGCCGTCCGGGAAAGCGCCGGCCGGTCGGTTGGCCGGTCGGTGGGTGCCGTGGTTGGTGATCGGCCTGTGGATGGTGCTGGCGGCGTTCATGGTGCCGCTGAGCGGAAAGTTGAGCTCGGTCACCACCGACAGCGCCGCGGACACCCTGCCGGCCAGTGCAGAGTCCACCAAGGTGGCGGTGCTGGAGGACGGTCTCCCCGGGGGTGACGACAACACGTTCGTCTTCGTGTACCACCGCGCCGGCGGCATGACCGACGCCGACCGCACGACGGTCGAGCGCCACTACAACACCCTTGCCAAGCGGTACCCGCCGAAGGAGGCGGACCCCGCCGGCGGCGAGGACGAGGGCCCACCGACGAGATCCTCCACCGACGGCGAGGCGATGATGTTCACCCTCCCGGTGAGCACGACCTACGGCGAACCGGAGGCCGTCGTCGGCCCGTTGCGTGACGCCGCGAAGGACCGCCCCGCCGGCCTGGAACTCGACGTGACCGGCCCGGCCGCAATCGACGGCGACATGGACGCCGTCTTCGACGGCATCGACCTGCAGGTCCTCCTCACCACCGTCGTCGTCGTCACGCTCCTGCTCATCCTCACCTACCGCAGCCCGGTGTTGTGGTTGATCCCGCTGGTGGCCGTGGGCGCGGCCGCACTGACCGCGATGGCGACCGTCTACCTGCTCGTCAAGGGCTTCGGCATCGTGGTCAACAGCCAGAACTCGGCGCTGCTGACGATCCTGGTATTCGGCGTCGGCACGGACTACGCACTGTTGCTCATCTCCCGGTACCGGGAGACACTGCACCACCACGAGAACGTCCGGGTCGCGATGGTCCACGCGCTACGCAGCGCGGCGCCGGCCATCGTCGCGTCCGCGGCCACCGTGGTCGCCGGCCTGCTCTGCCTGCTCGTCGCGGACCTGAACAGCACCAGCGGGTTGGGCCCGATCGGTGCGGCCGGCATCCTGTGCGCGCTGGTGGCCATGCTGACGCTGTTCCCGGCGGTGCTCGTGGTGCTCGGCAGGCGGATCTTCTGGCCGGCCATCCCGCGGTTCAGCACGGCCGTGGAGGAGAAGCCGGGGCTGTGGGGACGGCTTGGCACCGCCATCAACCGCCGCCGGTGGGTTGCGACGCTCGGCTCGTTCGGAATCCTCGGCATGCTCGCCATCGGGCTGGCGGGCGACACCGGCACCCTGCGGGAGCAGGACCAGTTCCTGTCCGCGCCGGAGTCGGTCACCGGGTTCACCGTTCTCAGCCAGCACTTCCCGGAGCTCGGCGGCCAGCCGATGACGATCTTGACGCGGCCGGCGCACCAGGAGCGGGTGCTCGACATCGTCAAGGACACTCGCGGTGTGGCCCTGGCCGTCCCGGAGGAGACCAGCGGTGGCTGGGCCAACATCTCCGCGTTCCCGGCGGACGCGCCGGAAACCGCCGCGGAGTACGACACGATCAAGCGGGTGCGCACCGCCGTGCACGCGGTGAGCGGGGCGGAGGCGATCGTCGGCGGGCCGAGCGCGGAGAACCTCGACACCGAGGTGACCACCAGCCGCGACGAGAGGCTGGTGATGCCGCTGGTGCTCGCCGTCGTCCTGATCGTCCTCGGGCTGCTGCTGCGCGCGATCGTGGCCCCGCTGGTCCTGATGGCCACCGTGATCGTCTCATTCGCCGCGGCCTTCGGCGGCAGCGTGTTCGTCTTCGACACGATCCTCGGGTTCAAGGGCATCGACTATTCGGTGCCGCTGCTGGCATTCCTGTTCCTGGTGGCGCTCGGCGTCGACTACAACATCTTCTTGACCAGCCGGGCCCGGGAGGAGACCGTGCGTCTCGGCACCAGGGAGGGCATGCTCAAAGCCCTCTCCGCCACCGGTGGCGTCATCACCTCGGCAGGCGTGGTCCTGGCGGCCACGTTCGCGGTCCTCACGACACTTCCGCTGGTGATGCTGATCGAGGTCGGGTTCCTGGTCGCCTTCGGCGTGCTGCTCGACGCCCTGCTGGTGCGGTCGGTCCTGGTGCCCGCCCTCACCCTGCTGATCGGCCGGCGGATCTGGTGGCCGAACCGGCTGTCCCGTCCAGCGGCGGAACTGCCGGACGGTCGACAGCCGCTCGCCGACGACCAGGAGCCCACGCTGCAACGGTGAGCGCGTCGGCACGGACGAGATCCGGGACGGGGACCCAGGCCCGTCCCGGATCTCGTCATGGGCCCGACGGCCGCCCTTCGGGCCTGCGCCACGCGCCGGGGCGGGTCAGCGCACCGCGGTGTCCTATCCGGCGGTGAGCCGCGCGGTCGGGGCGGGCGGGGCCGCGGCCGGAAGGTCGACCCGAAGCAGCGCGCCACCGCGTGCGGAGCGGGCGACGGTGGCCCGGCCGCCGTGGGCGTCGACGACCCGCTGCACGATCGACAGCCCCAGACCGGATCCCGGCAACGCCCGGGCGCTGTCGGCACGGTAGAACCGGTCGAACACCCGCGGTACGTCGGCGGCGTCGATGCCCGGCCCGGCGTCGTCGACCTCGAGCACCGCCGACGCGCCCTCGGCTCGGAGCCGGACCTGGACCGGCTGGTCCGCGGGGGACCACTTGCCGGCGTTGTCGATGAGGTTGAGCACCGCCCGCTGGAGCGCGGCGGGACGCCCGCTCACCCACACGGAGGTCTCGTCGAGCGCGACCTCGATGTCGGGCACGCGGGAACGCGCCCGGGTCGCGGCGGCCACCACCACGTCGGCGAGGTCGAGCAGCTCGGTGCTCTCGTCGCTGACGTCACCGCGCGCCAGGTCGGTCAGCTCGGCGGCAAGGGTGCTCAACTCGGCCACCTGGGCGCCGAGATCGTCGAGCAGCCGGGTCCGGCTCTCCGCCGGCAGTGCGCTGTCCAGGGTGCCGCGCCGATCGAGCCGGATCAGCAGCTCGACGTTGAGGCGCAGGCTGGTGAGCGGGGTCTTGAGCTCGTGGGCGGCGTCCTCGGCGAGCAGCCGCTGAGCCCGCCGGGAGTCCCGGAGCGCGGCGAGCATGTCGTTGATCGACTGAATCAGCCGCCGGATCTCCCCACCGCCCTCATCCGGGATGTCGGCGTCGAGATCCCGGGTGTGCGCGACACGTACCGCGGCGGCGGTCAGCCGGTCGATCGGTGCCAGCCCGGTCCGCGCCACGGCCCGCCCGACAAGGGCGCCGCCGACCACGCAGAGCAGCCCGATCAGCAGCATGCCCAACCCGAACCGGGTGATCGGGCTGTCGTCGTCGGCGATGCGGGCCACCTGGACCGCGCCGTCGCCCGCCCGCAACGTGTAGATGAAGTAGCCGTCGCTGTCGTTCGACTCCATCAGGCCGGCCGACGCGCCCTGCGCCACGCGCCCGGCGTGCTCGCTGACCGGGGGCAGCGCGGGTTGGCCGGCCGGCGTCCGGGTCGAGCCGTCGGGCAGGATGACCCGCACCAGCTGACCGGATCCGGGATACGGCGGTAGCTGGACCTGCGCCAGACCGGCGCGCTCCGCGTCCGTCGCCAGGACGCGGGAGTCGGCGCGTAGCCGATTCTCGGCGGTGTCCTGCAGCTCCCAGTTCAGGAGCTCGATGCCCACCTGGAAGGCCACGAACACGCTGACCGCGATGGCCGTCGCCGCGATCATCGTCAGCCTGGTCCGCAGGGACCGCCGGCGCCACCATCGGGTCAGCCGGCGCGGTTCCCGGCCGGCGGGCCTGCTCACGGAGGAGTCTCCCGCAACGTGTATCCCAGGCCGCGCAGCGTGTAGATCAATCGCGGCTCACCCTCGGCCTCCATCTTGCGGCGCAGGTAGCTCACGTATACCTGGAGGTTGTTGGCGCTGGCGCACATGTCGAAGCCCCAGATCGCCTCGAACAGCGCGTCGTGGGTCAAGACCCGGGTCGCGTTGCGCAGGAGGACCTCCAGGAGGGAGAACTCGGTCCGGGTCAGGCGCAGCGGCCGCTCGCCCCGCCACGCCTCGAACCTGTCGGGATCGAGCCGGACGTCGGCGAACGACAGGACCTGCGACTCCCCGTCGGGCGGCGTGCGCCGGCGCAGCAGGGCCCGCACCCGGGCCAGCAACTCCTCGGTGGCGAACGGCTTGGGCAGGTAGTCGTCGGCGCCCGCGTCCAGTCCCGCGACCCGGTCGGAGACCTGGTCACGGGCGGTCAGCATCAGCACCGGCAGATCCCGGCCCGCGGCCCGCAACCGCCGGCAGGTCTCCAACCCGCCGAGGCGGGGCATCATCACGTCGAGGATCAGCAGATCCAGCGTGCCGCCGCCGGCCCCCCCGACCCCGTCGAGCACGGCGAGACCGTTGGCGACGGTGCTGGTGTCGTAACCCTCGACCTGGAGCACCCGCTCCAGCGACTCACGGATGGCCCTCTCATCATCCGCGATCATGATCCGCACGCCGGCCCGCCCCCTCCAGTCGATGCTTTTGCCGCTCATTGTCCCCGATCAACCTGAGAGCAGGATTAGCGCGTCGCCGGGGAGACCCCACCGCAACTGCAAGGTTCCCCAGCCGAGCAAGTGACCTGTCAGTCAGCCGGCTTCCCGCGAGTCGCCACGAGCGTGAGGATGTCGCTCACGTCCTCGACGGCCATCTCGATGCGGCCGTAGACGCGCGGGGTGAGGAGCGTGGTGCCGTCGAAGTCGCCGGAGGATGCGAAGACGGCGACCGGGAGGGTCATCGACTGGAAGAACCCGAACAACGGGCGAAGGGCGTGCTCCAGGACCAGCGCGTGGTGATCCCCGCCGCCGGTGGCGGCGAGGAAGACCGGCTTGTTCGCGAGTGCGTACTGGTCGACCAGGTCGAAGAAGTGCTTGAACAGGCCGGTGTACGAGCCGCGGAACACCGGGGTGGCGGCTATGAGCAGGTCGGCGTCCTCGGCGCGGCGGAGCGCGTCCTCGATCTCGGGGGCGATGCCCTCCCTCTCGAAGGCTCCGGTGAAGGCGGGGCCGAGCCGGTAGACGTCGATCCGGGTGTGCTCGACCGCGACGTCGTGGACGGCGAGCACGCTGGTGAGCGTCTGCAGCACGACGCCGGCCAGTCCGGCGGTCTTGGACTTCTCGCTCGGGCTGCCGTTGACGACCACCACCCGCAGTGTCCGAGCCTCCTCCTGGGAGGGGGCACGGCCGGTGCGGCCGCCGGTGAGAGCCCGCTGGTCGCTCGCGGTGGTGGTCATGCCGCCTGCTCCTTCCGGGCGCCGACCTCGCGGCGTACGACGGGGGCGACCTCGGTGCCGAGCAGTTCGATCGCATCGAGGACGTCCTTCTGCGGCATCCCGCCGAAGCCGATCTGGATCAGGGCGCGGTCCAGGCCGTAGAGCTCGTGGTAGGCCAGCAGCTTCTCGATGACCTCCTGCGGGCTGCCGACGACGAGACCGGCGCTGGGGGAGGTCTGGGCTTCGAAGGCGGCCCGCGGCATCGCGAACCCGCGGCCGCGCTGGTGGTTGTTGGCCATCATGCCCTTCGCGAAGTAGGGGTACATCGTGTCGCGGGCGCCCTGGCTGGTACGCCCGACGTGGCCGTGAAGGTTGATGCTGGTGCGCAGCGCGGCGGGGTCGTGCCCGGCCTGCTTTGCGGCTTCTCGGTACAGGTCGACGGTCTGCCGGTGGTGGGTGATCGGCCCGAGCAGCAGCGCCATGGCCATGGGGAGGCCGAGCCGGCCGGTGCTGATGGCGGAGGCGGGGGTTCCTCCGACGCCGACCCAGATCGGCAGTTCCTCCTGCAGCGCGCGGGGACCGACGTCGGCGGCGTCCAGTGCGGGGCGGAACCGTCCTTTCCAGGTGATGGGGTTCTGTGCGCGGATCCGCAGCAGCAGGTCGAGCTTCTCGCGGTACAGGTCGGCGTAGTCGGCCAGGTCGTAGCCGAAGAGGGGGAAGGACTCGGTGTAGGAGCCGCGGCCGGCGATGATCTCGGCCCGGCCCCCGGAGATCTGGTCGAGCGTGGCGAACTGCTCCCAGACCCGCACCGGATCGTCGGAGCCGAGGACGGTGACCGCGCTGGTCAGCCTGATGTTCGTGGTGGCCTGGGCGGCCGCGGCCAGGACGACGGAGGGGGCCGAGCCGACGAAGTCGGTGCGGTGGTGCTCGCCGACGGCGAACAGGTCGAGCCCGGCCTCGTCGGCGAGCCGCGCCTGCTCGATGGTCTCCCGGGCGCGCTGGTGTGCGGAGGGAAGCGTGCCGGTATGTGGGTCGGCGGTGATCTCGGCGAACGTCATGAAGCCGATCTCGAAGGGGGATCGCCCGCCGGTGACGGTGGTAGGCAACGTGCTCTCCTTACGGTCTCTTGTGCGGACGCCGTTCGGCGTCCCGACCCATAACAAGATGTCTGCGCAGGCAGATATTCCACCCCGGCGTGCTGCCTGCGCAGACATGTATGCCCGGCGATGAGGACGGCGGTCGCGCGCGGTACGCTCCGGACGTGGCGACTCCACGTCTGAGCGACCTTGAGAACGAGGCCTGGCAGGGCTTCCTGTATGCCCACGACCGCATCTGGCGTGAGATCGAGGCGGGGATCGCGCCGCTGGGCGTGAGCATGGCCGAGTACAGCGTCCTGTCCCTGCTCGGCCGAGCCGGCCGCTCCGGCATGCGGATGTCCGAGCTGGCCAGGGATCGGCTGATGTCGACCGGCGGTTTCACCCGGCTCGCCGACCGGCTGGAGCGCCGCGGGCTCATCGAGCGCCGGCGTGCGGCCGAGGACGGGCGCGGCTACGTCGCCGTCCTGACACCCGATGGGCGCAACCTCCTGCGCAGGGCATGGAAGCAGCAGCATGCCGACGTGCGCCGATTCTTCCTCGACCGTCTCGACGACGACGACCTGCGCGACCTCACGCGGATCTGGTCACGCCTCGGGCCGGAGAGCGACTAGGGGCGAGCCCGCGGTAGAAGGTGTCGAGCATGACGCTGCGCGCCGTCGAGGTCGTCGACGCGTGCGGGGCGGATCTCGTAGGTCACGTGGTCACTCCGGTTCCGGTCGGGTCGCCCAGCAGTGCCATGGTGAGGCGGCGAGCAGGTCGAGGATGGTGGCCTGGGTGAGCGTGTCCAGCCCGGAGGTGATCTCGTCACAGATGAGGATCCGGGGCCGGGCGAGGAGGGCGCGGGCGAGGGCGGCGCGCTGGATTTCGCCGCCGGCCGTCGCGGTTGCTGGTCATGACCCAGAGCACGCCGCGACGCTGATGCTCGCCCCGGCGTCAGCCGTCGGCCAGGTCGAGTCCGGCGCGGACGATGGCGTCGGCGTCGAGGCCGTGATGGCGGTACACGTCCTCGATGGACCCCGACTGGCCGAACCGCGTGACGCCCAGCGAGGTGGTCGGCACCCGGTTGATCGTCGCCAGGAACGCCAGCGTGTGCGGATGGCCGTCCAGCACGGTGACCAGCGGGGCGGCCCGGTGGGCGGGGAAGAGGCGGTCGAGGATCCAGCTCGACGCCTCCTCGTGGCCCTGGCGGGCGCGCACCGCGCTCATGAGCAGGCCGGGGCTGGTCACGCACACCACGTCGGCGTCGACGCCGTGGCCGGCCAGCCGGTCCGCCGCGATCAGGGCCTCGGGCACCACCGCGCCCATCGCCGCGATGGTGACCGCGGGGGACTCGGTGCGCCTCAGGAGGTAGCCTCCCGCGACCGCCTGCGCCCGGCGCCGTTCGCGGGCCGCCGGATCCCGTGGAACGCCGGCGAGCGACTGGTCCACCGGCCGGGTGGAGAGGCGCAGGTACGCCGAGCCGCCGTCCGGCCGCCCCAGCCGGGCCATGGACGCGAGCAGCGTCCATTCGACGTCGATGGCGAACGCCGGCTCGTACGAGACGCAGCCCGGCTGCTCGATGCCCAGCGACGGGGTGGTGATCGACTGGTGCGCGCCGCCCTCCGGTGCCAGGCTCACGCCGGACGGCGTCCCCACGAGGATCGACTGGCCGCCCGCGTAGATGCCGAACGACCACGGCTCCGCCGCCCGCTGCACGAAAGGGTCGTACAGCACGCCGATCGGCAGCAGTGGCTCGCCCCACCGGCTCCAGGTGGTGCCGAGCTCACCGATCAACCCGACCAGGTTGGTCTCCGCGATGCCCAGCTCGATGTGCTGTCCGGTGGGTCGCTCACGCCAGTGCAGGATCGTCTCGGAGTCGTCGGCGAACCAGTTGGGACGTTCCCGAGCCGACCAGACGCCCACCTTGTTGACCCAGCCGCCCAGGTTGGTGCTGGAACTGACGTCCGGGCTCACCGTCACCACCCTGCGGGCGATCTCGGGCGCCGAACGGGTGAGGTCCATCAGCACGCGGCCCAGTGCCGCCTGGGTCGTCGCCGTTCCGGTCGGGGTGCGGCCGAAGTCGTGGGGAGGGTCCGGCACCTTGGGCGCCCGGACGCCGGGGCGGCGCAGCCGACGCGCCGTCTCGGCGCACAGCAGCCCCGCGGCGCTGTCCGGGTCGAACCGCGTCCAGGGATGGGCCGGGTCGGCGCCGACCTCGGCCGCCAGCTCCTCCATCTGGGCGGTGGTCAGCAGCGAGGAATGGTTCTGCGGGTGGCCGTGGGTGGGCAGCCCGTACCCCTTCACGGTGTACGCGAAGACGACCGTGGGCCGATCGTCATCGATGGCGGAGTAGGCGCGGTCCAGTGCCGCCAGGTCATGCCCGCCCAGGTCGGCGATGACGGCCGCCAAGGTGGCGTCGTCCAGCCCGGTGATCAGTGAGGCGAGCCGCTCGCGCCCCGGACCGGTTCCCGGGAGGCGCTCGCGCAGCTCGCCGGGCCCGCAGCGCAGCAGCCGCTGGTACTCCGGGTTGGACATCCGGTCGATGCGCTCGCGCAGCGCGTCCCCGCCGGGCCGGCCGAACAGATCCTCCAGCAGGTCCCCGTACTTCACGGTCAGCACCTGCCACCCGGCGGCGGCGAACATCCCGCGCAACCGTTCGGCGGCGATGTCGGGGATCACCCGGTCCAGCGACTGGCGGTTCAGGTCGACGATCCAGACGATCTCCCCGAGCTCGCGCACGCCGGGTTCCAGGATCGCCTCCCACACCGCGCCCTCGTCCAGCTCCGCGTCGCCCACCAGCGAGTACTGCCGGCCGGTCCCGGCGCCGCCGAACGCATGGTCGACGTAGCGGCGGGCCAGCGCACCCCAGATCGGGGCGGTGGCGCCGATCCCGACCGAGCCGGTCGAGTAGTCCACCGGATCGGGGTCCTTGGTGCGGCTCGGGTAGCTTTGCAGCCCGCCGAACGCGCGCAGCGTCGGCAGGTGGGACTCCTCCAGCTCGCCGAGCAGGTAGTTGATCGCGTGCAGCACCGGGGAGGCGTGCGGTTTCACCGACACCCGGTCCTGCGGCCTCAGGTGGCCGAACCACAGCGCGGTCATGATCGACACGATGGACGCCGACGAGGCCTGGTGGCCGCCGACCTTGAGACCGGACGGGTTCGGGCGCACCCGGTTGGCCTCGTGGATCATCGAACTCGCCAGCCACAGCACCCGGCGCTCGATCTCCCGCAACGTGTCCCCGGCGGGCTGCCGCGCGGCGACCGGCACGCTTGCCATTTGTTTCATCAGCGTTCTCCTGACCGTGCATACGACTGCTAGAAGAAGAACATGAAGGTCAGTGGTGCACAACATGTGCGATAGGCATTGGGCAGAATGCACGCTCGTGTGGCATCTCCTGCGTAGAAAGTGAGCATCATGCGAAGTGAGGACCGCATCGACCAGACCGATGCGCGGCTGCTCATGGCCCTGAACGACACGCCGCGGGCCACCATGATCGCGCTGGCCCAGCGGGCGGGATCGACGCAGACGACCTCTACCGGATCGCCGGGGAGATCCTCGCGGTCCCGGGCGTCGAGCGGACCAACACCTCTCTGGTCATGCGCGAACTGGTGGAGTGACCGGCCGCGGCGCAGGAGGGCGCCCTAGTCCGGTACCGGCGCCGGCGGTGAGGCGGGGGAGGTCACCGCCCCTGCCGTCGGAGACAGCAGTTCGATGGCGTTCCCACCGAGGACGCCCGCGACCTGGTCGTCCGGTATGACCTTCCGCACCAGATCGATTCCGTGCCGGGTCGACCAGTACGGGTAGTCGCTGGAGAACAGCAGCCGCGAAGGCCCGACCAGTTCCGCCAGCAGGCTCAGGGACTCGGGTTGGTTGCAGACCGTGTCGAACCACATCCGGCGCAGGTAGTCCGCGAACGGCCGGTCCAGGTCGGGCCACCATCCCTTACCCCGGTAAACGTCGATCCGGCCGTGCAGATACGGCAGCGTCCCCCCGACGTGCGGATGGACGATCTTGAGCCGTGGATAGCGATCGAGGACGCCTCCGACGATGAGGGACATCGACGCGAAGCTCGTGTCGAACATGTATCCGATCGTCACTTCCATCTTGTAAGGCGTGACCCTCGGTTCCCGGAAGGAGCGGGTCGGATGCAGGAACAGGGGGAGCCCGAGTTCCTCCGCCCGCTCGTAGACCGGCCACACCCGCTCGTCCGCGACCGACATCCCGTCGATGCTGCCCGGCAGGTAGATCCCGCGCAGGCCGAGCCGGCCGACGGCGTCCTCCAGCATGTCGAGCGCCAGGTCGGGATGCTTGAGCGGGAGGTGCGCCAGCCCTGCGAAGCGCCCGGGATGAGTCGCCTGGGCCCGGGACAGTTCCTCATTGAGGAGCAGGCACAGGTCGTGCGCCTCCTCGCGCTCCCGGTCGTTGACGTCGCCCGCTGCCGCCACGCTGACGACGGCCATGTCGATCCCGGCCTCGTCCAGCACCTTGACCTGATGGTCGAGGTCGGTGAACCGCCGGTCGTACTTCCAGACCTCGTCGGGCGAGACTTCATAGACGTACCCCTCCGCGGTCCGTACCGCTCGGGGGCCGTGTGCCCTTCCGATGTGCGCGTCGAGGAACGCGGTGGGGTACCAGTGCCATTGGCTGTCGACCACGGTCATGTCTTACCTCCGTTGGTGTCGGTGAGAGTCCCGGGGGGAGGGGGACGAGGAGCGAGAAGACGTCCGGATCACCGGCGGGACGGCGCCCGCAGATCCGGGTCCGCGATGTCGCCGTCGATGACGACCGGCTCGTCGTCGAGGAACAGGCTGCACCCGCGCATCGGAATGTCGAGGTGGCAGGCGGTGTCGTTGGGACCGCCCAGTTCGTTGTTCGGGCCGATCGAGAACATGACGTTGCCGTAAATGGAGCGCAGCTCCATCCCCATTCCGCCTGGGAACGACGGCTGTGCGAGCCCGTGCCAGTGCGCGCGTTCGTCGAGACCCCACCCGATGTGGGACATCCCGTAGCCGCGCGGGTCGTTGAACGACGTGATGTAGGAGCGGATCAGGTCCGCGTCGAACCCTCCGCGTATGTCGGTGATGAATCCCTTCTCGATCGTGAACTCGACGCGGCCGGTCACGTACAGGTTCTGTGGCAGGAGCACGTCACCGGGGCCGAGGACGATCCGGCCGTCGACGCCGTCGTCCGCGGCCCCGGTGAACACGAATCCCGCCGGCCAGTGGTCCCACCGTCCCGGTGTGTCGGTGTACCCGTATTCGGGAACGGTCGGGTACGCGCCGAGCCGGTAGGTCACGTCGGTGCCGTGCTCGTTGGTGAAGCGCAGCGTCGATGCCTTCTCCAGCAGTCCGGCGGCGGCCTCGACCCGCTCGCGCAGTGCCGGGCTGGGGGCGAGGCGCGCGAGCAGTTCGACCGGCTCGACGACCGTGAGGATCCTGGTGCCCGCCGCCTGGACGGCGAACTGCTCGGGTGAGAAGAGCAGGAACGCCAGGTCGACGAGCATGTCCGACTGCTTCAGCGCCTCGACCGCCTGGGGGCTCGCGGCGAGCTCGGTCGATCCCACCGACCAGGTTCCCGTGTCCGGGAGCGGGTGCGGCAGGCGCAGGTGAAAGGTGGTGGCGCCGAGGCTTCTGGCCGCGTACATGAAGGCGTCGGCGTAGTCGAGCCGTTCGCGCCCCCGCGACAGCACGGTCACCCGCTCGCCTTCGTGGACGCCGCACAGTGTCAGCTGGCCGCGGAACAGTCCCTGGATCAGGCTCTGGTCGTACATCGTCATTCCTCTCAGAGGTGGTTCCGCAGGGCGGCCCAGAACCCGTCCGGGTTGTCCCACGGCACCATGTGACCGGCGTCCGGAACGGAGATCACCGGGAGTGCGGGGTTGGCGCGCGCGAGCTCGGCGGAGTCGGCGGCGGTGACGACCGGGCTCGCCTCGCCGCGCACCAGGGCGACCGGTGGGAGCAGCCGGCGCCAGAGGTCGTGGAAGTCGTCGCGGTGAAAGCCGTCGAGAGTCTCCAGGACGGCAACGGGGTCGCAGGTCGGCAGTTCCCGTGCCCTGATGGCGATCTCACGCCGCGGCCAGCGCGGGTAGCGCGCTCGGATCAGTTCGGTAAGGCCCGCCGCCCGGCGGGCCTCACCGAGTTGCGCGAGGAAGTCCTCCCGGGTGGTCGGGTAGGGCCGCCGGCCCGGACCCGACAGCGGCGGGTCGACCAGAACGACACGGCCGTGCCGTCCGGGGTGCCGCACCGCATACGCCGCCGCGATGCGCGCGCCGAACGAGTGGCCGAGCAGCGCCGGCGCGTCCAGCTGCAGGGACGCGACGATGGCGGCGACGTCGTCCACATGGTGGCCGAGCGTGTAGTGGCCCGCGGGGGCCCGCCCGGATCTGCCGCGGCCGCGCAGGTCCGGCACGTAAACCGTGTACCGGTCGGCGAGGGCGAGGGCGATGAACTCCGCCGCGTGCGCCGTGGTGGTGATCCCCGGCAGCACCAGCAGCGGCGGGGCGCCTCCGCCGCCGCCGTAGCGAAGCACCCGCAGCCGGAGGCCGCCGGCGTCCACCGGCAGGCTGTCCCCGCGCGGCTCCGGCGCGGGACCTCCCTCCCCCGTCACTGCGGGGCCCGGCGATCGGAGCCGACCGGCGCCTTCAACTGATGTTTCATGGGAGAAGTGGATCCACTTTGCGTGGAGAAAGTCAAGTATTCCTCCGGAACGGTGGAGAGTTGAGTACAGTTGGGGGCGCGAAACGACGCGGCCGTGACTCGCCGTGCTCGGGTGTGCCGTCCACGTACCGGGAGACATGGTGATGAGCGTTGAAATCGGGTCGCCCCAGCGAGCCGACGGCCGACGGCTGGTCGTCGACATCCACGCCCACGTCCGCCGGCTGATCCTCGACGGGACGCTGCCGCCGGGGTCGACCGTGGCCCAGGCCGAGCTGGCGAGGACGCTCGGAGTCAGCCGCACGCCGTTGCGCGAGGCCTTCCGGATGCTGCAGGAGGAGGGGCTGCTCGAGATCGCGCCCAACCAGCGCGCACGCGTCAGCGACATCGACATCGCCTACGTCGACCAGGTCTACGGCGCGAGGATCCTCCTGGAGTCCCTGGGCGTCGCGCTCACCCTTCCCGAGTTGAACGCGGAGCGCTTTGCGCAGATGAGGGCGCTCCTAGAGCGGATGGAGACGCTGGCCGAGGCCGGCGACTGGAAGTCGTGGCAGCAGGCGCACCACGACTTCCATGCGGTACACAGCGCGCGCGTCGGCGGTCAGGTGCGGCAGATCATGTCGAGCCTGGCGGAGCACTGCCAGCGGTACATCACGCAGAACCGGGTTCATGAGGTGCAGACACTGGACGTCGCGCACCGGGAGCACACGAAGCTGCTCGAGGCGCTGGAGAGCGGCGACCAGTCCACGGCGGTCGAGTCGATCGTCAGGCATCTCGCGAGGACCGTCCTGACGACCATGGCGCACACCGCGCCCGAGTACGAGCCGGTCGGCGTCCGGACGGCGCTGCGCATGGTGCTGGGCACCGCGCAGGACTGACAGCCCGCTCCGTCACCGTCCATGGGCGGTTACGGAGCGGGCTCTCACCTTTACTCCCTGGCGCCCTACCCGCCTCCCGCACTCCCTTGACCTGTACCTTCGCGACTCGGCTCCGGCGTGGCGGCCGAGTCTTCGGCGATGCGCCCGCGGCGACCGCGACCTCCGAGCCAGTAGATTAAGTGGATCCACTTTGTTGGCCAAAGGGTTGACTTCGCTGGATGAAGTGTGTTCACTTTGGCCCTACGTTCCGTCGGAGTGAGGAGAGCGGGACATGCTGGAAGCCACCTACACCGAGGCCGGGTTCGGACGGCCCGTACGTCGCGGCCACCGCCCGGCCGTGGTCGTCGTCGACTTCAGCGAGGGATTCACCGATCCGTCGTTCCCCACCGGGGCCGACATGTCGGCCGAGGTCGAGGCGTGCGCCGTGCTGCTGGCCTCGGCGCGGGAACGGGGCTTCCCCCGCGTCTTCACCACGATCGCCCACGAGGGCCCGCACGACGCCACCGCATGGTGGGACAAGGCGCCCGGTCTGCGCACGTTCATGGCGGGGTCGCGGGCCGTCCGGCTGGACGAACGCCTCGGTCGGCGGGCCGACGAGGCACTCGTGGTCAAGAGGGGGCCGTCGGCGTTCCACGGCACCGACCTGGCCGGACGGCTCACCCGCGATCGCGTCGACACGGTGATCGTGTGCGGGGCGACCACGAGCGGGTGCGTGCGCGCGACCGTCGTCGACGCCGTGCAGCTGGGATACCCGGTTCTGGTGCCGCGGGAGTGCGTGGCGGACCGGGCCCGGGGGCCGCACGAGGCGAGCCTGTTCGACATGAACCAGAAGTACGCCGACGTCCTCAGCCTCGCCGAAACGCTCGCCCACCTCGCGGGCATCCCGGCCGCCGATTGATCCGCGGTGGCCGGCCAAACGGGCTCCCGAAGCGGCAGTCACCCCATGGAAGGGGTTAGTTCAATGGTTTCTCTGAAGACCACATCCACGATGGCGGCCATTCTGCTGACGATTTCGGCATGCGGCGTCGGGCAGGGCGCGTCGGACGGCACCGGCCGCTGCGGCACCTTCACCCTCGGTGCGCTGGACGACGACTCGCACCGCGCGGCCTACCACGCGATCGAGAAGGGCCAGGTGAAGTCCGAGGTGATCGGCAAGTTGAAGATCGATTACCTGCAGATTCCGGCGCTCATCCAGGCGACCGCCTCGGGGCAGTACGACGTGGTCGGCACCTCACTGCCGGGTGTGGTCAACGCGCGCGAGAAGGGTGGCGTCGACCTGCGCATCGTCGGCCTCATCCAGGCGCAGACCGGCGGCGGAACCAAGACTTTCGTTCCCAGCGGATCCGACATTCAGAGCGGGCGCGACCTGAAGGGGAAGACGGTCGGCGTCAGCGGATTCGGTTCGAGCGTGATGATGTCGACGCAGATCGTGTACACGAAGAAGTATGGCCTGGACGCCAAGGCCGAGGGCGGCGACATCAAGTACGTCGAACTGGATCCGCAGACGATGTACAGCGCCCTCAAGAAGGGCGACATCGACGCCGCCGTCCTGTTCCATCAGGCGGGCTGGCGTGCGAGCAATGACCCCGGCCTCCGGGTCGTGGCCGATATCGACAACGACTTCCGCGAGATCAGCGGGGCATGGCTGGTGGGCGCCGCCTATGTCGTGCCGGGTGACCTGCTCAAGAAGAAGTCGAAGTGTGTCGCCGAGTTCCAGCGCATGATCGGCGAGTCGGTCGCCTACGCGGAGAAGAACGTGAGCGAACTGGCTCCGGAGATCAGCGAGCAGACCGGCGTCGAGGCCGCGTTCATCGAGTACTGGTGGAACCAGAAGTCCTACCGTTTCGGGGGCGGCACCGACCCCGAATGGATCGAGTGGGCGGGCAAGTTCTACCGGCTTGCGCACGAGGGCGGGCACCTGCCGAAGAACCCGGATCTCGGCGAGATCGTGGTCAACGGCGGCACCGGTGAGTGAGCACGGCACGGGCACCGCGGTCCTGGGCGAGCGGGGCGGCACCGGGCGCGGGACGCGGGACCGCGACCCCGTCCCCGGTGGCGGGACGGCGAAGCCCGGCCGCCGCTGGATCCTCGCCCGCCTGCTGGCCGACGGCCTGCCGCTGCTGCTGCTCGCGGCGTGGTTCTGGTATTCGGCGAACGTCTCCGCGGCCGAACTGCCGAACCCCGTCGAGGTGGGCCGGGAGAGCATCGACCTGCTGGTCGGCGAAGGCGCGGTGCACACCTGGACCTCGATGGTCCGGATCGTGCTGGCGGTGCTGCTGGCGACGTGCATCGGCAGCCTGCTCGTCTTCCTCGCCGGCGTCGCACCGGTCACCGAACTGCTGATCGGCAAGCGTGTACTGCCGTTCTTCAACAGCGTCCCGGCCCTCGGCTGGGCGATCCTCGGCGTCATCTGGTTCGGTGTCGGAGACTTCTCGGTGGTCTTCGTGGTGACCGCGATCACGGTCCCCTTCTGCCTGGTCAACCTCTGGGAGGGCAAACGCGCGCTCGATCCCGGGCTGCTGGAGATGGGGCACAGTTTCACCCGGTCGCGGGTCCGTGTCCTCTTCGCGATCGAGCTGCCGTTGCTGGTGCCCTACATCTTCGCCGCGGCCCGCCTTTCCTTCTCGGTGGGGTGGAAGGTCGCGCTCATCGCGGAGTTCTTCGGCTCGCAGACCGGGCTGGGACTCGTCATGAACCGGGCAAGGCAGTCCTTCGACTCGCCGACGGTCTTCGCCACGATCATCGTGGTCCTTGTGATCGTCAGCGTGGTGGAACGGCTCCTCTTCGACCCCCTGGCACATTGGTTCGCCAAGCGGACCGGGACGGCGGTGGCGCGGTGAACACCATAGACATCCAGAATCTGGAAGTCCGGTTCGGTGACGAGGTCATCATCGATGGCATCGATCTCGGGATTCGGGACGGGGAACTGGTCACGCTGCTGGGGCCGAGCGGCTGCGGCAAGTCGACGATGCTGCGCATTCTCGGCGGACTCGCCGGCCATCACGGCGGCAGTGTCACCGTGAACGGCCGTCCGGCGGCGCAATCATGGGACAGTCTCGCGTACGTCTTCCAGGCCGCTCGCCTGGCGCCGTGGAGAACCGCGTTGGACAACGTGGTCCTCGGCATGAAGCTGCGAGGAGTCGACGGCTCAAGGCGCGAGATCCGGGAACGCGCCCGCGGCTTCCTGGAGACGGTGGGCATCGGCGCCCTGGCGGACCGCCCCGCTCACGCGCTCTCCGGCGGGGAGCAGCAGCGCGTCTCGATCGCCCGGGCACTGTCGGTGGAACCGAGCGTGCTGATGATGGACGAGCCGTTCAGCGCGCTCGACGTGCAGACGCGGCGGCGTCTCCGGCAGGAGATCGTGTCGCTCTGGGAACGCACCGCGCTCACCATCGTGCTGGTCACCCACGACATAGAGGAAGCCCTCGTCGTGGGCAGCCGCGTCGTCGTCTGCTCCCCCAAACCGACGGGGATCCTCGCGGACATCGACGTGGACATGCCCTACCCCCGGGACCCCGCGGCCGCCGAGTTCGGCGAGCACCGCAAGCGCATCGTCGGTCTGTTCGGCTCCGAGGCGGCGGTCGGCGGCCGGACCGGGGCGGAAGTCCGCTGACGGTGCGGGTCGATCTCATGCTGAACGGCAAAGGGAGAATTCTGTGAGTGCGGACATTCAGTCCTCAGATGGGCCTGCCTTCCGTCTCGGGACGGCGACCCGCGATGATGTGCGGACGGCGGTCGTGGAGTCGCGGGGCTCGCTGTACGACCTGGCGGAACTGGTGCCGGCGGCTCCGCCCGCGAGTTCCGTCCTGGACCTGGTCGAAAGCGGCTGGGACGCCGCCCTCGACGGGATCGCCGAGGCCCTGGCCGACGGTCCGGCGGCGGAGCCGCTGGACGAAGGATCCTTGCGCTGGCAGGCGCCGGTGATGCACCCGCGGAAGCTCATCTGCATCGGCACCAACTACAAGGATCACATCCGGGAGATGGGATTCAGCCTCGACGCGCTGTCCGCCTCTCCGTACAGCTTCATGGTCCCGCCGACCACCACGCTGGTGGGAACGGGACAGCACGTCGCCGTCCCCGCGATCGCCGAGCGGATCGACTGGGAGGCCGAGGTCGCCCTCGTCATCGGCCGTCCCACCCGCAATGTGGAGGCCGCCGACGCCCCCGAGCACGTGGCGGGGTTCGCGGTGCTCAACGACCTTTCCGCGCGGGACTGGAGCGGCCCGAACGCACCCGCGGTCGGCATCGACTGGGTCATGACCAAGGCGCACGACGGGTTCAAGCCGATGGCTCCGTTCGTCACGCCGGCACGCTTCATCGCCACCCCGGAGAAGTTGTGGGTGCGGTCGTGGGTGAACGGCCGCCTGAAGCAGGACGGGTCCACCAGCGACATGGTGTTCGACTTCTGGCAGATCATCGAGCACCTGTCCCGCATCATGACCCTGGAGCCGGGCGACGTCATCGCCACCGGCACTCCGGCGGGCGTCGGTCATGGCCGCCGCCCGCCCGAGTACCTCACCGCCGGCGACCACGTCGCCGTCGAGGTCGAGTCGCTGGGGCGGGTGGAGACGACACTGATCGGGCAGGACGGCGCCCCGTCCGCCGTGCGCACCGGGACGGCCGTGCCGGACGGCCGGCCGTGACGGGTCGGGCGATGATGCGGGCGGCCGTCCTGGAAAGGCGCGGCAAGCCGGACGAGTTGTACGTCCGGTCGTGGCCGCGGCCGGCGCCGGGCCCCGGCGAGGTGCTGGTCGCGGTCCGCACCGTCACCACGGCGTCCTTCGACATGCAGGCGCGCACGCTGCCGATCACGGAACTGCCGAGGATCCTCGGGCAGGACCCAGCCGGGGTGGTCGCCGAGACCGGGACCGGGGCGGCCCGGTTCCGGGTCGGTGATCGCGTCACCGTCGGCGGCTTCCAGCCGTGCGGTTCGTGCGAGCCCTGCCGCGACGGACGTCCGTTCTGCAACCGGCACGAAGTGCTCGGCATACAGCGCGACGGCGGCCAAGCCGAGTTCGTCACGGTGCCCGAAGAGCTCGTGGTGCCCATTCCGGACGGCATCGGATTCGCCGAGGCGTCCATCATGGCCGTCACCTACCCGGTCGCCTGGAACCTGATCAGCGTCAGCGGACAGGTCCGCCCCGGCGACCGCGTACTGGTCATGGCCGCGGCCGGCGGTCTCGGCCTGGCCTGCGTCCAGGTCGCCCGCTCGCTGGGCGCACACGTCGTCGCGGCGGTCGGCGCGCAGTGGAAGGCCGAGCGGCTCCGGGAACTTCTCGGCATCGACTCGGTCGTTGACTACTCGCGGCCGAACTGGGCCGAGGACATACGCCGGATCACCGGTCAGGGCGGGGTCGACCTCGTCGCGGACAATATCTCCAACCCCGCGCTGTTCGAGGACACGCTGCGGCTGCTGGCGGTCGGTGGGCGCCTCGTCACCTGCGGTGCGCACGGTGGTGGAGTCGTCAGTGTCGACATCCGCCGGCTGTACCTCAACCGCCAGTCGATCATCGGGGTGAACATCCCCGGCCGGGACGTCGTGACCGCGGTCTGGAGGAACGTCGAGCAGGGACGTCTGCCGGCGCCCCCGCTCGTCGAGGAATTCAGGCTCGACGATCTCCCGGACGTGCACCGCCTGATCGCCGCCCGGAAGACGATCGGCCGCACGCTCATCCGGGTGAGCGAGGACGGCCCGGCGGGCGGCTCCCACCCGAACGATCACGACATCGAGGAGTCATAGTGCCCATTCCCCTGCCTCCCGAAGAGCGGTCCGCCCCCTGCGTGTCACCGATCACGCACACCAGATATCTCGCCATCGGCGTCCCCGACTACCACAGGTCGGTCGATTTCTATGGCTCGACCTGGGGGCTGCGGCCCGTCGTGGACGACACCGGGGTGACCTTCTTCTCCGCCGAGGCCAGCGAGGAGCAGTTCGTGCTCCGCGTGCGCGCGGCCGAGCAGAGGCGCCTCGACCTGCTGGCACTCGCCGTTTCGACGCCGGCCGAGGTCGACCGGCTGGCCGAGTCCCTCGCACGGGCCGGAGTGCGAATCGACCTCACGCCGACGTCGCTGACCGCTCCGGGCGGAGGCTACGGGTTCCGGTTCTTCGACCCCGACGGTCGCCTCATCGAGATCTCCTGCGACGTCGCGACCCGCGAGGCGCGGGTGCTCGAGGAGCGCGAGGACATTCCGAGCAAGCTCAGCCACGTGGTGTTCAACACCGCGAACCTGGCGCGGACGATCGCCTTCTACGAACGTCATCTGGGCTTCCGGATCTCCGACTGGGTGGAGGACCGGATGGTCTTCATGCGCTGCGGGCGCGACCACCACACGCTGGGGTTCGCCGCCGCCGCCCACGCCTCCCTCAACCATGTCTCGTTCGAGATGCGCGGCGTCGAGGAGTACATGCGGGGAACCGGACGCCTGACCAGAGCCGGGTTCCCCGTGCTCTGGGGTCCCGGGCGGCACGGGCCGGGCGACAACACCTTCTCCTACTTCCGATCGCCGGACGGCCACGTGGTCGAGTACACCACCGCGCTGCTGCAGGTCGATGAGAGCACCTGGGTGCCCTGCCGGTGGGACGGCGGCGGCGAGGAGGCCGACCAGTGGGGGACGGCGGGCCCCATCGACGAGTTCATCCCGGTCGCGGTCGGGGACCCGGACCCGGGCCTGTGGACACCGCCTCCGTTCTGACCAGCCGCTTCCACCCTTCAGGAGAGTCATGACCGGCACAGGTCCGCCCGGGTACCGGAGTGAAGCCCGACCCGCCGGGCGAGGCGCGTCCGGACCGCTGGCCGGAATGCGCGTCATCGAACTCGGTTCCGTCGTCGCCGGCCCCTTCGCGGGTCGCCTGCTCGCGGATCTCGGCGCCGACGTGATCAAAATTGAGGCCCCGGGACGACCCGACCCCCTGCGTCACTGGGGGCAGGAGTCGTACCGGGGGCACAAGCTGTGGTGGACCGTACACGCCAGGAACAAGCGCTGCGTCACGCTCGACCTCCGCATCGAGCGGGCACAGCGACTCCTGCTGGACATGGTCGCCACCGCGGACGTGGTGGTGGAGAACTTCCGTCCGGGCACGCTCGAACGCTGGAACATCGACTATCCGCGCATGCGGCGCGCCAACCCCGGGATCGTCCTCTGCCAGATCTCCGGCTTCGGGCAGACCGGACCCTACAGTCACCGTGCCGGCTACGCCTCCGTGGCCGAGGCCATGAGCGGTCTCCGGGCCCTGAACGGATACCCCGGGCAGGCACCGCCGCGCATGGGCATCTCGCTCGGTGACTCGCTCGCGGGCATGTTCGCGGTCCAGGGCATCCTCGCCGCACTACTGCACCGCGACCGTACGGGCGAGGGCCAGGTCGTCGACGTGGCGCTCACCGAATCGTGCCTCGCACTGCTGGAGTCGGTCATCCCCGAATTCGACCGCCTGGGCCGGATCCGCGAACCTGGCGGGACTCGCCTGGAAGGGATCGCCCCCTCGAACCTTTTCCGCTCCAAGGACGGGGTCTGGGTCGTCATCGCCGCGAATCAGGACACCCTGTTCAAGCGGTTGTGCGAGGTGATGGACAGGCGTGAACTCGCCACCGACCCGCGCTATCGCGATCACGAGGCCCGTGCCGCCAACCAGGACGCCATCGAGGCCGTCGTCGCCGAATGGGCCGGACGGCACGACGCCCGCCATATCCAGGAGGTGCTGGCCGACAGCGGTGTCGCCGTCGGCCCCGTGTACTCGGTGGACCAGGTCGTCAGCGATCCCCAGTTCCTGGCCCGGGGCATGCTCACTCCGCATTTCGACGAGCGGCTCGGTGAGGAAGTGCTCGGGCCGGGAGTGGTCCCCCGGTTCTCCGCCACACCCGGTTCTGTGAGGTGGGCCGGCCCGGCGGTACCGGGGGCGCACAACGCCGATGTGTATCCCGAACTACTCGGTCTGACAGCGAACGACCTTGAGGAGCTGGCCGATGAAGGCGTCATCTGAAACCAAGGGTCGCGTCCGCCGCGGGAACCGGCGGCACCGCCGATGACGACTCCGACCCGCCCTCGTCTCGACATCCGCGAAGTGGGCCCGCGTGACGGGCTGCAGAACGAACCGCCCATCTCCACCGAGGCCAAACTCGACATCATCGAGCACCTCGTTCGAGCGGGCGCCCGCCGTATCGAGGCGACGTCGTTCGTCTCGCCGCGCTCGGTCCCCGCGCTCGCGGACGCGGCGGACCTGGCCGCAGCTCTGCCGCAGTGGCCCGACGTCCGGTGGTCCGCCCTGGTCGCCGGTGTGAGAGGAGCGGAGAGGTCCGTCGCGGCCGGCATCTTCGAGGTCGAGTATGTCGTCTCCGCGGCGGACGGGCACAGCAAGGCCAACGTCGGGCGCACGACCGAGCAGTCGCTGCGGCTCATCCCCCAGGTGGCGGACGTGGTCCGGCAGGCCGGAGGGGTGCTCGAGGTGATCGTCGCGACGGCCTGGGACTGCCCATTCGACGGCGAGACGCCGCCGGCCCGGACACGCGACGTCGTCGCGCGCGCGATCGACGGCGGTGCCGAACGCCTCTGCCTGGCCGACACCATCGGCACCGTGACACCGGGCCGGCTGACGGCGCTGGTGGAGGCGACGCGTCGTATCGCACCCGGCGTGGACATCGGCGTCCACCTGCACAACACCCGCGGCACGGGCCTCGCGTCGGCCTACGCGGCCCTGCTGGCCGATGTCGGCTGGCTCGACTCGTCGATCGGCGGTCTCGGCGGATGCCCCTTCGCGCCGGGTGCGAGCGGGAACATCGCAACCGAGGAACTCGTCTACATGGCGCACGATCTCGGCCTGGAGACGGGGTTCGAACTTGAGAAGTTGCTTGCGGCAGGACACCGAGCACAGGAAATCCTGGACGTTTCCCTCCCCAGCGGACTACTGCGGGCAGGCGACCGCACTCGCGCCCCGGCCTAGCTAGCTTGTGGGCATGGGACCGCGGGGCGTGCTGGCCCTGTGGCGTTCCGCCACGTGCACTACGCGCTCCCGCGGTCCCGAGCTGTTTCAGCGTGAACTCAGGCGGACCTGGACCGGGTGCACTTCAGTTTCGTGCCTTCCCAGCGGCAGGTCTGCTGGTAGTCGGAGCGGAATGGGGCGCCGACCCAGGGGTAGCGGTCGTCGGGTTGTTCGGTGGGCATGACGCAGTTTCTTGAAGGTGCGCAGGTCGAACGTCTCATGTGGGGTGGGTGTCCTTCCGCCGGGGGTTGCAGCAGAGGACCGCTCTGCTGCGGTCGGAAATGGGTGAGGAAGTCGCGGGGAGGGTGGGCGGTCAGTTGACCTGGCGGCTGCGGCCGGCCCAGTACGGTGCCCGCAGCGACTTCTTGTCGATCTTGCCTGCGGGGTTGGTGGGCAGGGAGTCGATGAAGTCGACGCTCTTGGGCGCCCAGACGCTTCCCTTGTGCTCCTTGACCAGGGCGATGAGCTCGCCGGGGTCGACCGGGGTGCCCGGCCGGACGACCACGAGGGCCTTGACCGCCTCGCCCCACCGCGGGTCCGGGACGCCGATGACGGCGCACTGGGCGACGGCGGGGTGGGTGATCAGAACGTCCTCGATCTGGCGGGGGAAGACGTTGAAGCCGCCGGTGACGATCATGTCCTTCTTGCGGTCGACGATGAAGACGTAGCCGGCGTCGTCGATGTAGCCGATGTCGCCGGACCGTACCCAGCCGTCCTGCATCGCCTCGGCGTCCCGGTCGGCGTCGACGTACCCGACCATCTGCCCGGGCTGGGACGCGCAGATCTCGCCGGTCTCGCCCGGCGGCATGAGGTTGCCGTCGGTGTCGCGGACGGTCAGGTCGACGTGGTACATCGCGCGTCCGGCCGAGGCCAGCCGGGCGATCCATTCGGGGGAGTCCAGGCGGTGGTCTTCCTTGCGCAGGCAGGTCATGTAGCCGGGCTCTGTTCCGGCGTAGGTCTGGGCGAAGACGGGACCGAAGGTCTCCAGGGCGCGGCGGAGCCCGTCGGGGGCCATGGGGGAGCCGGCGTAGATGATCGTGCGGAGCGTGGACAGGTCGGCCTTCTCACGGCGGGGGTGGTCCAGCAGCATGTACACGATCGTGGGGACGACGGCGGTAGCCGTCACGCCCTCCCGTTCGATGGTGTCCAGCAGCAGGTCGAGGTCGAAACCGGGCAGCAGGACGTTGGTGCCGCCGCGCATGAAGACGGGCATCACGAAGGTCTGGGTGAAGTGCGTGAGCGGCGCGGCGTGCGCGAAGACCTCGCCGGGGCGGATGTCGCCGATCTCCAGGCCGGCGGTGATGGCGTAGTGCGACCAGGTGGCGTGGGTCTGCAGGACGCCCTTGGGGACGCCCGTGGTCCCCGAGGTGAACCCGACGAAGGCCAGGTCGTCGACGCTGATGTCCACGTCCGGGGCGGTCGAGGGCTGCGTCCCGAAGGTGGTCTCGTAGTCGAGAACGTCCGCCGCGGGGGTGTCGCCGCCGAGCCGGATGACGTGCTGGAGTTCGGGGAGCCGGTCGCGGATCTGCGCGATCTGGCCGTCGAAGGATTCGTGGTAGACCAGCGTCGAGGCCCCGACCTCGTCGAGGTAGTAGTGGAAGTCGTCGGCGGAGGCGCGCGTGGGCATCTGGGTGACCGCCGCGCCCGCCTTCCAGATCCCGCACATCGTGGGGATGAATTCCAGGCAGTTCGGCATGAGAAGCCCGACGCGATGCCCGCCGCCGACTCCGAGGCCGGTGAGTCCGTTACCGACCCGGTTGGCCCATTGGCGCATCTGGGCGTAGCTGAGACGCCGGTCGGCGTCCACGAGGGCGGTGCGGTCGGCGTGGTAGGTGCACGTCCGGTCGAAGACCTTGGGCAGAGTTCCCCACATGGCGTCTACCTTCCTGATCCTGGGGTGGCCGTGGATTGCCGTGGTGATGCGGAGTGCCGGTGCTCGGTGGCCCGCTGGAGCGCCTCGGCCGTCGCCTGCCGGGCCTGGTCGTACTCGCGGCGGGTCTGATCGACCAGTTCGGCGATGCTGAGGATCCCGGTGATTCCCGAGACGCTGTGGCCGGCGCTCCATACGTTGCGCTGGTTGAGGAGCCGTTGTTGCGCGAACCCGTCGGTGCCCTGGGGCGGGGCGTCCGCTGTCGCCTTCTTCAACCATCCGTCGAGGAAGTTGGCCGGTAGACCGCTCAGGGCGGTGGTGAGGGTGACGTCGTCCAGGGTCGATTCGACCAGTGCCTGGCAGAAGGCGTCGTCGGCGAGGCTCTCGGTGGTCGCGATGAACTTGGTGCCCATATAGGCCAGATCGGCGCCCAGGGCCTGGGCGGCCCACAGGGCGACGCCGTCCGACACGCCTCCGGCGAGGACGATGGGTCCGTCGAACCGGCCGCGGACGGCCCGGACGAACGACAGCGGGTTGGCCCAGCCCGTCTGGCCCCCGGCGCCCGCTGTCAGCAGCACCAGGCCGTCGACACCGGCGTCGATCGCGCGTTGGACGTGCCGCATGCTCGCGACGTCGGCGAAGACCAGGCAGCCCGCGTCCTGCAGCGGGGCGAGAACCGGCGCGGGGGACCCGACGCTGGTGATGACCAGGGGCACCTCATGGCGGATCAGGGAGGCGACGTCCCCGGCGAGCCGCTGGTTCGAGCGGTGCACGACCAGGTTCGCGGCGAACGGTGCGGCCTCGTCCTCCAGGTCGGCCAGGCCGGCGGTGATCTGCTCCAGCCAGCCGTCGAGTTCGGAGGGCGTCCGCGCATTGTGGGTGGGGAACGAGCCCACGACCCCGTTGCGGCACGCCGCGGTCACCAGGTCGGGCCCCGACACGTCGGTCATCGGGGCGGCCACGAGTGGGAGCGCTAGGCGGCCGAGCCGGGAAGGCAGCACCGTCACCCCTCCAAAGTGAAGATTCGATGGTGGATCCTGAGATCACATCATCTGTCTGTAGTAGGCACTTGGTGGCGTAAGTAAATATGGATTAACCTCCGTTGGCAAGAGCAAGTGGCATGACACCAGTGCGGAGGTTCTGCGTGGACCGTTTCGTTCAGATCGCCGGGGTCGGGATGACCCCGTTCTCCAAGCCCAGTGCGGGCACCCCCTACACGGTGCTGGCCGAGCAAGCCGCCCGCGTCGCGCTGGCGGACGCGGGCATCGACTACAGCCAGGTGCAGCAGGCCTACGCCGGATACGTCTACGGCGACTCCACCTGCGGCCAGGCGGCCCTGTACGGCCTCGGGCAGACCGGCATCCCCATCGTCAACGTCAACAACAACTGCTCCACCGGCTCCTCTGCGCTGTGGCTGGCCCGCCAGGCCGTCCAGAGCGGCGAGGTGGACTGCGTGCTGGCCGTCGGCTTCGAGCAGATGCGCCCGGGCGCCCTTGCCAGCGTCTGGGACGACCGCCCCGACCCCCTCGAACGCTCCGAGACGGCGATGGCGCAGATCCAGGGGGCGGACGCGCACGCACCGGTCGCCGCGCAGTTGTTCGGCGGCGCCGGCCAGGCCTACGCCGACGCGCACGGCACCGCCCCCGAGACGTTCGCCAAGATCTCGGTCAAGGCACGGCGCCACGCTGCCGCGAACCCCTACGCGGTGTTCCGGACGGCACTGACCGAGGAGGAGGTGCTGGCCTCCCCGCACATCTACGGGCCGCTGACCCGCCTGCAATGCTGCCCGCCCACCTGCGGCGCGGCCGCCGCGGTGGTCTGCAGCACCGACTTCGCGCAGCGGCACGGCCTGGACACCTCCGTCGCCATCCGCGCCCAGGCGCTCACCACCGACACCGCTTCCACCTTCGACGCCGGAGACATGATGAAGGTCGTCGGCTACGACATGAGCCGGGCCGCAGCCGAGCGCGTCTACGCCGACGCCGGCGTGGGGCCCGGCGACATCGACGTGGTGGAGCTGCACGACTGCTTCACCACCAACGAGCTGATCAGCTACGAGGCGCTCGGGCTCACCCCCGAGGGGACCGCGGAGAAGTTCGTCCTGGACGGCGACAACACCTACGGCGGGAAGGTCGTCACCAACCCGTCCGGCGGGCTGCTGTCCAAAGGACACCCGCTCGGCGCCACGGGCCTCGCGCAGTGCGCCGAGCTGGTCTGGCAGCTGCGCGGCCAGGCCGACGCCCGGCAGGTCGAGGACGCCCGGCTGGCACTCCAGCACAACATCGGGCTCGGCGGCGCCGCCGTGGTCACCCTCTACGAGAGGACCAGCTGAGATGGCCGGCTCGATCGGTTTCTCCACGCCGCCGTCGACCGTCGATGTAGAGCGCGGGCGGCTGCGGCTGTTCGCCAAGGCCATCGGGGAGACCGACCCCGTCTACACCGACCTCGACGCCGCCCGCGGCGCCGGCCACCGCGACCTGCCCGTCCCCCCGACCTTCCTGTTCTGCCTGGAGATGGACCGGCCGGACCCGTTCGCCTTCCTGACCGAGGCCGGGATCGGCCTCGACCGGGTCCTGCACGGCGAGCAGAGCTTCACCTACCACGGGCTCTGCCACGCAGGCGACAGCCTGACCTTCGAATCCCGCATCACCGACGACTACGAGCGCAAGGGCGGCGCGCTGCGGTTCCTTGTCCGCCAGACCCATGTCACCAGAGCCGGCCGGCCGATCGCCGACCTGAGCAACGTCATCGTCGTCCAGCAGGAGAAGGCGGAAGCATGACCCCCCTCACCGACCTGCGCGTGGGCGACGAACTGCCGCCCCTGCGGCTACCGAAGATCAGCCGGACGACGCTGGCCCTGTACGCGGGCGCCTCAGGCGACCACAACCCCATCCACATCGACATCGACGCCGCCCGCAACGCCGGGCTCGACGACGTCTTCGCGCAGGGCATGCTCTCCATGGCCTACCTCGGCCGGCTCCTGACCGGCTGGGTCCCTCAGGACCGCATCCGCTCCTACAGCGTCCGCTTCACCTCCATCACCCCGCTGCACGCCGAGCCGGTCTGCACCGGCCGGGTCACCGCGATCGAGGACGGCGACGGAGAACGCCGAGCCCGCCTCGACCTCCACGTGGCCCTGAACGACGGCAGCATCACGCTGCGCGGCCAAGCCCTCATCGCACTGGCATGACAGCACCGGAAAGGACTCCCGTGGGAACACTCGACGGCAAGATCGCCCTGGTCTCCGGCTCCGGCCGCGGCATCGGCCGCGCCATCGCCCTCAAACTCGCAAGCCACGGCGCCCGCGTCGTCATCAACGACCTCGACCCCGAACCGGCCGAGGAGACCCTGACGGCGATCAAAGCCGCGGGCGGCGAGGCCGTCGCCTGCGTCGGCAGCGTCACCGACGACGACTTCGCCGACCGGTTCGTCGCGACCGCCGTCGACGACTACGGCGGCGTCGACATCGTGATCAACAACGCCGGCTACACCTGGGACAGCGTCATCCAGAAGATGACCGACGAACAGTGGGACGCGATTCTGGACGTCCACCTCAAGGCACCGTTCCGCATCCTGCGCGCCGCCCAGCCGGTCATCAGCGCCCGCGCCAGGGCCGAACAAGCCGACGGCCTGCGCGTCCACCGCAAGATCGTCAACATCTCCTCGATCGCCGGGCTCGGCGGCAACCCCGGCCAGGCCAACTACGGCGCCGCCAAGGCCGGCATCGTCGGCCTCACCAAGACCCTCGCCAAGGAATGGGGCCGCTACGCGGTCAACGTCAACGCCGTCGCCTACGGCCTCATCCGCACCCGCCTCACCGAAGCCGCCGCCGACAGCGACTCCACCATCGACGTGCAAGGACGCCAGATCAAGGTCGGCGTCAACCCCGGCCTGCTCACCGCGATGGAGCAGACGATCCCCCTCGGCCGGGCCGGCACCCCCGAGGAGGCCGCCGGAGCGGTCTACCTGCTGTGCCTGCCAGAGTCGGACTACATCAGCGGCCAGGTCGTCGTCTGCGGCGGCGGCTACTCCTGAACGGACCTAACATTCCCCACGTGATGCCGACCGAGGACAAGCCCGCGATGACCCGGACGAGCACGCATCCGGCACGCGGCAGGCGCCCACGCGACCGCAAGGCGCAGATCGTGACCGCCGCCGCCGACCTGTTCCACCGGCACGGCTACCACACCGTCACGATGGACCAGATCGCCGGCGCGGTCGGCATCACGGCCGGGGCCCTCTACCGCCACTTCCGCAACAAGCAGGAACTGCTCGCCCGCACCGTCGACGACGGCCTCGCGGCATTCGAGACCGCCGTCCGCGGCACCGCACCAGGAGACGTCGACACCCTCCTGGACGTCATGGCCTCCCTCACGCTGGACCGCCGCGACCTCGGAGTCCTCTGGCAACGCGAATCCCGGAACCTTCCCGACACCGACCGCGACCGCCTACGCCACCGCTTCCGCAGCGTCGCCGAGAACACCGCCCCGGTCATCCAAGCGGCCAGACCCGGCCTCACCACCGCCGACGCCGACCTGCTGACCTGGGCACTGTTCGCCGTCTTCGCCAGCCCCTCCCACCACAGCGCCCAACTTCCCCGCGCACGCTTCCACACCCTCCTGCAGCAACTCGGAGGTGCCGTGATCCACACCGCGCTCTCCGACTCCCATGAGAGGCCCGACCGCCCCAACACCGAGACCAATACCGGGCTCTCCCGCGCGTCCCGCAGAGAATCCGTCCTCGACGCCGCCGCCCGCCTGTTCGGCGAACACGGCTATCAGGCCGTCAGCATGGAGGACATCGGCGCCGCCGCCGGCATCAGCGGCGCCGGCATCTACAACCACGTGACCGCCAAGTCCGAACTCCTCGTCGCGGCCCTCACCCGCGCCGCCGACGCCCTGCACATGGACGCCGGCCGCATCTTCGCCACCGCATCCACCCCCGGCCAGGCACTCACCCGACTTCTCCGGTCCTACATCGACCTGACCCTGACCTCCAGCCACCTCACCGGCGCCCTGATCACCGAGGTGGTCCACCTACCCGACGACCGGCGGCGCACGATCCGCCGCCTGCAACACGACTACGTCGGCGAATGGGTCCAACTGCTCATCACCGAGACACCCGACCTCACCGAGACCGAAGCCCGTATGATCACCCAGGCCGTCCTCGCCATCGTCAACGACCTGGCCCGCATCCAACACCTGCGCCGACGCCCCCACCTCGCCGACGACCTCGCCGCCCTCGGCGAAGCCGTCCTCGCATCACCACGACCTGCCACCCCTGACCCGGGGGGCGAGGTGCCGACGCCTGTTCGGGACATCGACACCTCACACTGGGGCTAGCAGGCTCATCCTCGACGAGGACGACACCCGCGTTCGTGCCCCTGCCCGCGAAACTCCCGACCGCAGCCTCCCGGCGAGCCTCCCGGCATTGGTTCCCGCCCTTCCCTCTATCGCCTTCATCGTCTATCGTCGATGAACGATGAACAAGACACAGAGGCCGCTCGACCGGGCGATCGCCACCGAGTACGCGTCCTGGTTCAAGGCGTTGGCCGACCCGACCCGTATCCAGATCGTGTCGCTGCTCGCACGGCAGCGTCGGCCGATGAGCGTCGGGGAGATCGTTGACGCCGTCCATGTCGGGCAGTCGACCGTCTCGGCACATCTCAAAGTGCTGTCAGAGGTCAGGTTCGTCCTGGTCGACCAGCACGGGACCGCCCGTTACTACCGGATCAACCAGGCATGCGTGGCCTGCTTCCCCACCGCCGCCGACCTGGTCATGGGACGCCCCGCACCGGCCGCCCCGACCTGCCCGCCCGAAGGAGACACCTGATGCCCGACTCCAGCACCAGCGATCCCGTCGAGGCCGTCGTCGCGCGGTACTCCGGCCTGGCCCGGCTCGCCTTGGCGGGCGGAACCCCGCAAGACGGCGGTACCTGCGGCGACTCCTGCGTCGATGCCGCCGGGTACCCGAGCGAGGACGGGATACCCGAGGCCGCCCTGCGCACCAGCCTGGGATGCGGCAACCCTCTCGCCGTCGCCGAGCTGCGCCCCGGAGAAACCGTCCTGGACCTGGGCTCCGGCGGCGGCCTGGACGTACTGCTGTCCGCCCGCCGTGTCGGCCCTGGCGGAACCGCCTACGGTCTGGACGCCAGCGACGACATGCTCACCCTCGCCCGCGCCAACGCCGCCCAGGCGGGAGCCGACAACGCACACTTCCTCCACGGCCACATCGAAGACATCCCGCTCCCTGACGCCAGCGTCGACGTGGTCATCTCCAACTGCGTCATCAACCTTGCCGCGGACAAGCCCCGCGTGCTCGCCGAAGCCTTCCGCGTCCTGCGCCCCGGCGGACGATTCGGCGTCAGCGACATCATCGCCGGATCCGGCCTCGACCCCGCCGAACGCACCGCCGCTGAACGGCGCATCGGCTGCGCCGCCTCCGCACTCACCGCCGAGGAGTACCACCGCGAACTCCGAACGGCCGGATTCACCGCCGTCGACATCACCACGACCACCGACACCGGCGGGCTGAACGCGGCCGTCGTCCACGCCGTCAAACCCGCCGACTAGCAGGACGCGCGCCATGCCATCCCATCAGCACGACCACCCCGGCACCACCATCCGAGCCATGCGGCACCAGGACGCCGACGAAGTCCTGGCGATCTACCAGCAAGGCCTCGACACCGGACACGCCAGCTTCGAGACGACCGCTCCCACCTGGCAGGCGTTCGACACCGCCAAGCTCGCCCAATACCGGTACGTCGCAACCGACGCCTCCGCAGACCCGGGCAAAGTGCTCGGCTGGATCGCCGCCGGCCCCGTCTCCGACCGCTGCTGCTACGCCGGAGTAGTCGAGCACAGCATCTACATCTGCCCCCACGCCCGCGGGCAAGGCATCGGAGCCGCGCTGCTGACCGCATTCATCGCCGCCACCGAAGCCGACGACATCTGGACCATCCAAACCGGCATCTTCCCCGAGAACACTCCCAGCCTCCGGCTCCACGCCAAGGCCGGCTTCCGCACCGTCGGCACCCGTCGGCACCTCGGCCGCCTCCACGGTCAATGGCGCGACGTCGTCCTCCTCGAACGCCGAAGCCCCATCGTGCTGTGACCTCGCGACGCTCCAGCAGGCGGCGAGGGCCTGAACGCGACGCCACGCGGTCTAGCCCTGAGGCCACACCAGGTCGGTCTTCGGGGCGCGAACGACGATCTTGGCGTCGGTGTGTGTCGCGATGGAGAACTCAACATCGGGGCGGAGATGCGTGCAGGAACGGTCTGCGTGATCATGACCGTGCCTGCTCCTGCATCATCCCTGATCTCTGCTGTCGTTGGCGACCCGGCCGTTGTCGATCGTGAAGCGCTGGCTGCGCGGATCCCGGCCCTGGTGGCGCACCTGGCATGGGTTCCCGATCCACGAGACCCGCGGGGCGTGCGGCATTCGCCGGTGTCGTTGCCGGGCACGGCGGTCGCGGCCACAGTCGCGGGGGCGCGGTCGCTGGCGGCGATCGCCTAATCGGCCGCCGATGCCGGGAGGAGTGTCCGGTCGCTGCCAGAATTGGGTGCGACCAGTGATGCGACATATGCGGTTCGCGGGCCGGTGTCTGGACGCGCGGCCGATGCGGTCCGCACCGTCAAAGACCAAGGAAGCCCGCGCCTTATGCCTTCGGTTCGAGATCAGCAGACCACCGTCCATCAGATTAAGGCCCAGCTCGACGGGATACGGCCGCCGATCTGGCGGCGGCTCGTGCTGCCTTCGGACGCGTCGCTGGGCGCGCTGCACGATGTGATCCAGGTCGCCTTCGGCTGGGAGCACGCGCATCTGCACCTCTTCGAGGAGCTTCAGCGCGGCGGTCGGCGGTGGAGCGAGGCGGGGATGCTCGAGTACTCCGATGCCTTCGACGAGGACGCCGCGACCCTCGACCAAGTGCTGCCGCGTGCGGGGACCCGCCTCCGTTACATATACGACTTCGGCGACGGCTGGGACCACCTGATCACGGTCGAGGAAGTCCGTGAGGCCGGGGCCGGGGAGGGTGTACGTGCCGTGTGCGTCGCCGGTCGCCGGGCGATGCCGCCCGCCGAGGACATCGGCGGTGTGTGGGGGCTGGCGGAACTCCTCGAGCGCTACGCCGCGGGAGACCGGCCGCAGGCCGGCGAGGATGAGTACGACGACCTGTACGGGTCGGTCCTGGCCGAGATGCACGCCGAGGATTTCGACCCGGCTGCCTTCGACCCGTACGCCCTGACCGCATCGCTGAGCGAGGTGGCGCTGGTCCGGGGGAAGCCCGATCCACGGCGCGACGGCTACCGGTGCCCCGATTGCGGAGATGTTCATCCGCTGGCCGCCGGTGGCGTACCCGATGACCAGGACGACAGCGAGCAGGTCCAGGAGTTGCTCGATGCCGCCGGCGTGCTGATCCCCGCCGTCCGGCTGCCGGGCGAGGCGGAACTGGCCGCGGCCGTCCACAGGGTGGAGCCGTTCATGGCGGCGGTGCGGCTGGGCCGCTGGTGCGACGGCGGGCGCGACCTGACCCCGAAGGGGGTGCTGCGGCCGAAACTCGCTCGGCAGGCGGTCGAGGAGGTGGAGTTGTGGCGCATCGACCCCGGCGAGTGGGGCGACGCGGCGGACCGGGCCGCGCGGCTGGCGGCGATCCGCAGTGCGGGCGACATGAGGCTCGTCGACCTGCCCTGGACGTGGGGGCTCAACTGTGGCTTCATCGAGACCGACGCCAAGCGGGCGTACCCGGGCGAGGGACTCCCGGACGAGGGCGACGACACGGCATTGCTGGCGGCCTACCAGGAAATCGCCGCCAGCGCCGCGTCCGAGGTCGCGTTGGCGGTACCCGGCGTCGGCGGGATGATCGGCCAGATGCCGCAGATCCGGCGGCTCCTCGAGGAAATGCCACCGCTGTCGTTCGTGATGCTGGTGGCCGCGTACGGGCTTCCGGACGGGGAGTGGGTGCCGTGCCGCGACTTCGTGGTGTCGGGCATGACCGACGTCGCCGACGACGCCTCGGGATGGTTCCTCGAGGCGCTCTACGGCCGCCAACTCGCCGAACTCGCGGAGATCACGGAACTGTTCGGCGTCGCGGAGTGGGAGAACCTTTCCCGGCCCGCCGAGCCGGGCATGATCTTGCTGTTCGGCACGCGACCGGAGCAGCCAGCGCTGTCGGGCCGGATGCGGCTCACCCCGCTCGGCCGCTCCGCCGTCCACGCCCTCCTCTCCGGTCTCGGGCTCAACGCACCCGTCATCGGCACGCTCGCCGAGGCGGACGCGGGGGACCTGCTGGACGCGATCGGGGTGTACGAATCGGAGCAGGACGTCCTTGCCGAGGTGACCGGTTGGCTGACCCACCGCTCTCCCGCCAGCGCCGCGGCACAGGTTCTGGACGCCTGCGCGGGCACCGAACCCAGGGACGCGCTGCGCCGGCTGGCGAACCCACTCGTGCTGGAAGCCGTCCTGACGGCCGACGAGGCCGGGCAGGCGAAGGACCTGCTGCGCACGGCGGCAGCCTCGGGTGCCGACGGCCGTGCGCGCACGGCGGCCTCCATGCTCCGCAGGATCGGCGAACCGCCCGCCGACCAGGCGTCCTGGGGCCTGGACTGGATGATCGTGGACAGCCTGCTGCCCTTCGCCCGGCTCGGCGAGGAGACGCTGCGCGCCCGCCTCAACGCCGCCGCCGGACTGCTCGATCAACTCGCCGACCATGCCGACGACCTGTGGAGGGCACGGCACCCGCACGGCGAGGAGGTCCTGACCGTCCTGGCCAGCACGGCCAAACCGCTCGACAAACACCTGGCCAAGCGAATCAGGAAGGCCGCCTTCAAAGCAGCGAACGCCTCCTGACACCATCCGCCCAACGGTCAGCCGGTCAGTGATGCGGTCGAAACCCATCGACCTGCGTCGCGGGTGCGGACGTTGCCGGGGGCAGTGGTGTGCGCGACACCCGGCCTGGTGGAGGTGCCGCCGGGCCGGGTGTCGTGGTGCGTCAGAGGCCGAGGGTAACCGGGATGGAGAGCGGGCCGATCGTGAAGAAGGAGGGGGAGTAGGGGACGTCGTCCGGGTCGATGGCGAGGGCGAGGCCGGGCAGCCGCCGGTACAGCGTGCCGAGCGCCAGGCGTCCCTCCAGGCGGGCCAGCGACGCGCCGATGCAGTAGCGGGGACCGTGGCCGAAGCTGAGGCGCGTGTTCTGCTCACGGGTGATGTCGAACTGGTCCGCGGTCTCGCCGTGCTCGGCCGGGTCGATGCCGGTCACCTGGTAGACGACGCCGACCGCCTGGCCCTTGGGGATGTCGACGCCGGCGACGGTCACGTCCTGCGCGGTGAAGCGCCAGCTGGTCATCATCACCGAGTGGCGGTGGCGCAGGGTCTCCTCGACCACGTCGTCCCACCGGTCCTCGGCCTTGGCCAGCGCCAGCTGGTCGGGGTGCTGGGCCAGCGCCAGGATGGCGTGGCCGAGCATGTGGACGGTCGTCTCGTGGCCGGCGACGAGCATCAGCCACAGCACGCCGACCAGTTCCTCGGTGGTGAGCCGGTCCTCTTCGTCGTGCGCCTGCACCAGGCCGGACGTGAGGTCGTCGCCGGGGTTCTTCCGCGTACGGTCCACCATGGCGTGCAGGTACGCCTGCAAGGCCTTCTGCGTCGCGAAAGCCTCCTCCGGCGGCGTCGTGTGCGCCAGCAGGGAGGCCGTCCAGTCGCGCATCTGGGTCCGGTCCGCGGCGGGCACGCCGAACAGCTCACAGATGACCCCCATCGGCAGCGCCTCGGTGAAGGCCGGGACCAGATCGACGCCGTCGCCTGCGGCGATCACGTCGTCGAGCAGGTCGTCCACGATCTGCTGGACGCGCGGCTCCATCGCCTGGACCCGCGCGGGGGTGAAGGCCTTCCCGATCAGGCCGCGCAGCCGCCGGTGGTCGTCGCCGTCCTTGGTGGACAGGTGGCCTCCCTGGACGACGGCGCGCAGCGGCCAGTCCTCGGGGATCGTCCCGTCGTACAGGGCGGGCCAGTTCTCGGGCTCGCGCAGGAAGGTTCTGTTGTCTCCGGAGAGGATCTCCTTCACGGCCTCGTGGGTCAGCGCCAGGTAGGCGGCGACGCCTCCTGGGAACTCCACTTCGACCACGGGGGCGATGTCGCGCAGCCGGACGCAGGTGTCGAGCGGCTTCTCGTCCGCGGCGGGGAAGGCGGGCAGGGTCATTGGCATGTGATCCTTGCTGGATGCGGGGGATGGGGACGACGGGACTACGCCCGCGGCGCGGGAGCGGATGCGTCCAGCGCCTGGACGTCTTCTTGGTGAGGACGTGCTCGACCATGGTGATCAGCACTTGCTTGGCCGAGGCGCGGCACTAGCGCGCCCCCGTCCTGCCCGGGGTCGGGAGACAGGGGCAGCAGGAACCGGACGTCGAGACCGCCCGACGGTGCGGCGGTGATCTCGACCCGGCCCTTCATGGCGGTCATCACCGTGTCGGCGATGTACAGCCCCATCCCGCTCCCGGGCCGGTCCCGCACCGTGCTCGACCGGTAGTACGGCTCGCGAGCCAGTTCGTGCTCCCCGGGCGCGAGGCCCGGGCCCTCGTCCATGATGCTGATCACACCGGACGAGCCCTGCCGGCTCATCGTGATGTCGATCTTCCCGTCGGGCGCGTACTTCTGGGCGTTACCGAGCACGAGAAGCAGGCACTGCCGCAGCCGCAACGGGTCGCCCTGCACGGTCAGTCCGCACTGCGCCGTGACCACCGCGCGCTGCGCCACCGACGGGACGCTGCGCAGGGTCCGGCGCAGCAGCGGCTCCAGTTCGACGGGGCGCACGGTCGTCGCGGGCGGCGCGGTCGGGTCCGGTCCGACGACGTGCACGAGGTCGGCGATGATGCGGTGCATCATCTCCTCGGAGTCCAGGATCGCCCCGAGCGAGGCCGCCACGGTCTCGTCGTCGGGCAGGACCTCCTCGAGCAACTGGCCGTGCCCCCGGATCGCGGTCAGCGGGCCGTGCAGTTCATGATGCGCCGACGTCAGGAGCAGGTGCCGCGTGTACTCCACCTGCCGTTGCGCCGACTCGTCCACGAACACCGCGGTCAGCAGGCCGGGGGCCGCGGTCTCCGGCGCAGCCGAGCACGACACCCCGATCCACGACGAGCGCCCCCCGGGGGTGGTCAGCCGGACGCTTCCGCGCAGCCCGGGGGCCAGACCCACGGCTCCCTCCTCGCCGGTCAGGGTGAACAGGTCCTCGGGGCGCCGGCCGAGGGCGCCGTTCGCGGTCACGCCCACCAGCTGCGCCATCGCGACGTTCCAGACGATGATCGAGCCTTCCCCGTCCAGGGCGAGGACGGCGACGTCCGTATCGTCGACGACCGCGCTGAGCCTGGACCGCTCCGCCTCGGCGCGGTGAGCGGCATACGCCTCGTCCCGGAGCGTGCCCAGCGCGCGCGCCGCCCTGTTCACCGCGCGGCCCAGCACTCCGGTGGTCGTCCAGGCGGCCAGGTGCCGGCCGCCCAGGCGGGTCCAGCCGAGCAGCAGATAGCCGGCGTCGAGCCCGTCAGGGGTGCGAATCGGGATGTGCACCCCGACCCGCCAGCCATTCGGGAGCATGACCCGCGGGATGCACCCGGCCGTCCGGTGGGAGAGGCGCTTGAAGCGCTCATGGGCATAGGGCGTTCTGGTGCGGAGGGCCTCGACGTCGGCGGACGCTTCGGTCCACACCTCTCCGCCGGGCAGCGTGATGTACAGCCACAGCTCGTCGGAACCGAGGATCCACCGCAGGTCGCCGGTGAGCGACACCAGGTCCTCGCCGGTCACCCGGTGCGCCGCTCCCAGGTGCGGCAGTTCGAGCAGTCGCTCCGCGATGCGCAGCGCCTTCGACCGGGCGGTCAGGACGCCTGCGCACAGCAGGACGGCGCCGACCGAAGCCAGGGCGAGCAACCCCAAGAGCGCCTGTTCCGAGCCCATCGCCTTCAGCACCAGCATCGCGGACGTGCCGACGGCCACCGCCCAGGCCAGCGAGACCGTGGCAGGTGCGGTCTGCTCGGACCGGCACGTCATGATATCGATCAGCATGGTGACGGCACGGCCAGGGCCCGGACCACGCGTCTGTCAGGGTGCCGTAGGACGATTGCTGTCACTGAAGTCATAGCGGGGAACGCGGGAAGTCCTGTTGTCACGGAAATGCCCCCTTTTGACACGCCCCGCCGACGGCTCTCTGCCAGCGGGTCGATCACCGAGTATCGTCGGTCGAGGTTCATCCGGGACAGGGCTGCTCGAGGTTCTGCCCCGAACCGGAAGTCAGGTGTCACGAAAACCGAAGTCCGGCCGGGCCGGCATGCCAGCCGGGACCGGCCGCAGGGGAGCTCAGTCAATGGCGACGAGCGGGGCAACAGTGAAGGGAGGCCCATGAGGTATCACTCCTGGACCACCGACAGCACCGCGGACTACCGCGATGTCTCCGACAGCATCCTGCCGATGGACCATCGTTTCCGGCCCGGGGACTGGCACGCCGACCTCACCGTCCAGGAAAGCGGCGGCTACCGGCTGCTGCACTGGGACCAGGTCGGCGACCGGATCGCCACCCGCACGCCTTCGCACCTCCGGAGGTTCCCGGGCGACGAGCACTACTGGGTCGTGGCGCCGCGGCGCGGCGTCTACACCGTCAGCCGCGGGGAGGGCCAGACGCGGACCCTGCCGGGGCAGGTCTCCGTGATGGGCCTGGACGAGTCCTGCGTGCTCTTTGTCCCGCAGTCCGAGGCGTACGCGATCCAGGTGCCGCGCCCGGAGATCGACAGCCACGTGAAGTCGCGCGACACGCTGTGCCTCGTCCTCGATCTGAACACCGGTCTGGGCCGGATCCTCAGCGCGCTGATCGAGAGCAGCCACGCCGAACGGGACAACCTGTCCGACCTGGAATTCCATGCGGTGTGCAATCGGATCAGCGAGCTGTTCTGCATGGTCGTACTCAAGGACAGGCAACCGTCGGAAGGCCACCTCGCCCAGGTCGCCCAGGTCGTCCGGCAGTACGTGCGGCAGCGGATCGGCTCCGGCAAACTGCCGCTCGAAAGCGTGGCGCACGAGCTCGGCTGGTCGCCGCGCCAGCTGCGCAACGCCCTCAACCAGGTCGGCACCACCTATCGCGACCTGCGTCATGAGGAGACGCTGCGCGCCGCCCGGGACCTCCTCCAGGACACGGCCTCGGCCGAGCTGGGCATCGGCGAGATCGCCGCCCGCGTCGGCCTCACGCCCGCCTGGTTCTCCTCGGCCTTCAAGAGCCGCTACGGCGAGATGCCGCGCGAGTTCCGTCGCCGCAGACTCGCCGAAGGCTCCGACCGCGCCCAGGGCCCGCCGCCCGGTTCCCCGTAGGTCCCGGCGGTCGATCGCGGTTCGGGCCCGGGCCGGGGCAGGTGCCTGATTTCGGCCCCCATAGGATGATCTCGTGGCACGGGTGCTCGTGGTCGATGACGACCCGCGACTGGTGAAAGTGGTCGCGAGCCTGTTGTGGAAGCGGAACCACCAGGTCGAGTTCGTGCCCAACGGGAAGCTGGCCCGCCAGGTCCTGCGCGGGGGCGACATCGACATCGTCCTGCTGGACGTGAACCTGCCCGACGTCAACGGCATCTCCCTGCTGCACCAGCTCCGCGAGGAGGGCGACACCACTCCGGTCATCTTGCTGACGGTCCGCACCGAGGTGCAGGACCAGGCGCTCGGGCTGCGGCTCGGCGGTGACGACTACATCGTGAAGCCCTTCAACCCCGAGTTGCTGCTCGCCCGGATCCAGGCCGTGCTGCGGCGCAGCGCGCGGGGCGCCGCCGGGCGCCCCGCGCGCCGGCAGAGCGAGCAACTGGAGATCCCGCCCGTCGTCATCGACCTCGCCGCACGGCAGGTGCTCCGGGACGGGGTCCCCGTGCGCCTGACCCCGCTGGAGTACGCCGTCCTGGAGGTCCTGGCGACCAACCGCGGGAGAGCGGTGTCCAGGGAGGAGCTCATGCAGAGCGTGTGGGGCACCGGCCGGGGCGCCTCCCGCACGCTCACCGAGCACGTCTCCCGGCTGCGCCGCAAACTCGGTGACGGTCTGATCTCCACCCAGAGCGGCTACGGGTACCTCATCCCGGGTCCCGGAGAGTCCACGACCACCGACCGTTGAGCGGGCGGACGAGGGTGCGCACCAGAACGGCAATGCGCGAGCACCAACGATCCAACGAGCGATCCCCGCGAGATCAACTTTTTGTCAACGAGTGCGCGGCATGCCGGCCGCCGCGGGCGTTCGCAGCGTGAATCGCTGACCTGCGAATTCGCGGGGCCGCCGGCGCGGTGAACGGGCACCGTCCGGGTGGCGGGCCGTCCAGTGGGGTGCGGAAACCGCGGAAACAAGTCAACGATGGTCTCCTGACAGGTCTTGTTTCGGTCATGGTCGCGTCGGAGGGGTTCTGTGCCACGAACTGGAGAGGTTGATGGACAACGCGCAGCCAGCCGACGAGAAGCGTGCCGCCGCGGACGAGTTCCGCGCCCGCAACGACGCTCTCTTCGCGCGCCGCAAGGAGCTCCACGGCCAGATCATGGAGTTGCGGGCACGGATCGACGCGGGTTCCGGTGACACGTCGGCGGAGGTCGCGTTGCGCAAGGCCGAGCGCGACTTCGACGACCTCACCTACGAGATCCTGACCGCCAACTACGGGCTCGTCCGCCAGTACGTCGCCATGTTCACGACCAGGTCCGTCGAGCACAGCGAGGACTTCGAGAGCGCCGGCAAGGTGGGGTTGCTCTGGGCCATCTCCTCCTACGATCCGGCGCGTGGGTCGTTCTCGAGCTGGGCTTTCAAGCCGATCCAGCGGGAGGTGCTGCGGGCGGTCCGGGACGCCGACCACGCCAACCTCACCCTCGGCGACTTCGAGAAGCGGCCGGCCATCCTCGCGGCGGAGCGCGGGTTCATCGAGGAGCGCGGTGCCGACACTCCGGTGGACTACGCCGACATCGCCGGACGGGCCGGGGTGACCGAGGCGCAGGTCCGCCGGGTCCTGGCCCCGGCCCGGCTGGAGAGCCTGCAGTCGCCGCGCAGGGGGCAGGACGAGGACGTCGTCGCCTGGGAGGACCGGCTGACCGACCCGTCCCTGAACCTGGAGGAGGAGGTGCTGGTCCGCTTCCACCTCCGCGCTCTCCTCACCGAGGGGCTGCCGCGCCTCGACGCCCGTGAGCGGTACGTGCTGGCGCGGCGGTTCGGCCTGGACGGCGGCCGGGAGCAGTCGCTCCGCATCCTCGGTGAGCAGCTCGGGTTGTCCCGTGAGGGCGTCCGGCAGATCCAGCAGAAGGCGTTGGCCAAGCTCAAGGGGCCCGTCGCGGGCACGGTGTGAGCGTGCCGCCGGCGCAGGAGGGCGCCGGCGAGGTCTTTGACGCGGGGGCGCGACCCGGGAAGATCCGGGGGATCGACGATGGTTGACAAGGTCACGAAGGCATCGTTGTACGATCCGTGTCCGCTCGTTCTGACTCACCGTGCGCGCGCAGGGCGAACTTCGGGGGACGAACTCCGGTCGCGGGCTTGCCGATCCGCGCGCACACGGACGTTAGAGGGAGAGGGCTCGCGCCATCGGAGCGAGGTGGATCAGCGACGCTGGGACGCGCAGGTTGCGGATGAGAGGAACAAGACGGTGTCAACGATTCCGAGGTATCTCGGTCTGGAGCCTCGGCTCGTCAGCGCGACGGTGACCCCGAACGCCGCATCCTGCGGGCGGGCGGCACTCCGCCCCGCCGCCCCCGAGTCGCCGACCGGTCGCACGTGTTGAGGTACGCGGGGCCGGCGCTTCCGGTCCTCGTGCACGCGCGTACGGGCTCCCCGCCGACCGGAGTCGAGGACCTGGAGTGCGGTGACGGATCGCCCCCGGACCGGGACGCGCTCGTCGCGGCGGGCCAGGCGCTGACGTGGCAGTCCCCGTTCACGCTTGGATCGGTCCTGGCGGTGCCGCTGACACGGGCGTCCGCCGTGACGTTCGACCATCCCGAGCTGGCGGGGGTGGACCGGTGGCACGACCGGTTCCTCCGGGGGTTCGCCCACCGGATGGCGATCGAGCTCACCATCGCCTCGGTGACGGCGGAACTGGTCGGTGAGACGGCCGAAGCGCAGCCGGGCGAGGACGTGCGGATGCTCGGCTCGGCGATCACGGGCCTCGGTCAGCTCCTCAAGGACCTGGGGGTCGTGCGCCGCCCCGAGGAGTGCAAGAGCATGATCGTGGCCGACACGATGCGCACCCATGACGTGCTGCTCGGCGGGCTGGGCTCCCAGGAGGTGTCGCTACGGCGGCGCGGGGCGTTCGCGGTGCACACCGTGCGCTCGGTGCCCCAGCGCCCCGAGCGCTGCGACCTGGACGTGGCGCGGGCGCAGGTCGGCCTGCCGTGGCCGACCCGGGTCGGCGGCGGGATCGGCGAGGACCTCGGGCTGGCGCGCTGGCGGACGACCATGCAGGCGCTCGGCCACCAGGTGTGGTCCCGGCTGGAGGAGCGGGACGCCCTCGTCACGGAGTTGTGGCTGCGCGATCTCGCCGAGGCGCCGGGATGAGGTACCCGTAGCCGCTGCGGGTGACGATCAGGTCGTCGCCGAGCTTGCGGCGCAGCCGGGAGATGTGCTCGGAGAGCGTCCGGGACACGCCGCGGCTGGTGCCCCACACGCGCAGCATGAACTCCTCCTTCGACACCGCCCGGCCGCGGTTGATCGCCAGGAACTCCAGCAGGGCGTACTCCAGCGGCGCGAGCTGCACCGCGGCCCCGTCCCTGGTCACCTGCCGCCGGGCGAAGTCGATGAGCACGGAATCGATCTTCATCGTGCCGCCGCGCGCGTCCTCGGCCCCCGGCGCCGCGCCCGCCGCGCTGCGCCGCAGCACGGCCTCGATGCGGGCGAGCAGCACCTCGGAGTTGAACGGCTTCGGGACGTAGTCGTCCCCGCCGAGTTGCAGCCCGAGCGCCTGGTCCTGCGCCTCCGAGCGGACGGTCAGCAGGATGACCGGGGTGGTGTCGTCCTCCTCGCGCAAGTGGAGGATCAGCGACATGCCGTTGATGTCGGGAAGGTTGACGTCCAGCAGGACGATGTCGACGTCGCCGCGGCGCAGCACCCGGCGGGCCAGTTCGCCGTTGGGCGCCGACTCGACCTGATGGCCGTGCCTGCGCAGTTGGCTGGTGACGACCTTGACCAGCCGCGGATCGTCATCGACGACGAGTACTCGTGCCACGTGTCAATGGTATATCCGACGAAGACTCCAAGATCGATTCATCGTCAAGTGAGTGGTGGAGCCGTCCCGCTTGCGATGCTGCCGACCGTGAGCGGACGCGGCCGGAGGCCCGTGCCCGGATACTGGTAGGCTCTCCGGCCGTACGGGTCGGACGGTGCCGGGCGGTGGAGCAGCAGGTGCGGGTGCTGATCGTCGAGGACTCCAGGGTCGGTGAGCTGCTCCGCGTGATCCTGAAGCGCGAGGGTTACGATCCGGTCGTCACCGAATGCGGCGAGGACGGCTGGACGGAGCTCAACGACCCCTGCCGCCCCGAGCTGCTCATCCTGGACCGCATGCTCCCCGACATGGACGGCGCCGATCTGCTGGCCCGCATGCGCCTCGACTCCCGCACCGCGCAGGTGCCGGTACTGGTGCTGACGGCGGCCGTGCAGGCGTCCGGCGACCTCGACGACGGCGTCCGGACGCGCGTGCTCGGCAAGCCCTTCGAGCTCAGTGAGCTGAAGCAAGTCATCTCCGCGCTCACCGAGCACTGATCGCGGCGAGGGCCGCGCCCGCCGGGCCACCACCGGGCGGTTCAGCCGCTCCGCTTGACGCGGTGGGTGCAGACCGGCTTGGCCTGGGCGACCCGGTCGACGTCCACGACGGCGACGACGGTCAGGCAGTAGTCCACGCCCGGGTTCAGCGCGGTGACCTCGACCCTGGCGGTCCCCGGCGGTGTGCTGGCCAGAGTCGTGGGCGGACGTCCCGTCGGCCCGCCGACCACGTAGTGCGAGGCCCGGCCCGCGCTGCGGTCCTGCCAGGTGACCTGGATCGAGATCCGGCCGTCCACGATCCGCAGCGCGCCGGGCGTGTACTGCTTGACCGGGCGCACCGCCGTCGGGGCGGACGAGGGGACCTCGGGGGACTTGGACGCGGGAGGCGGAGCGGCTTGCGAGGACTGCGGCTTCGCCGACTCCGACGGCTGCGCCGCCTTCGCCGGTGAGGGCTCCGGTGAGGACCCGGCCTGGGTGCGTCCTTCGTCCGCCCAGTCCCCGCCTATCAGGCCGGCCGCACCGATTCCCACCGCGATGACCACGACCACCACCAGGGCCATCAGCACGCTCCTTCGGCCGCTTCGGCCGCGATCGCGGGGATGTGGAGCCGGGGATGCCGGCATGGTCTGGGGCCAGACGGCCTGGTCGGGCTCCGGCGGAGGTTGAGTCCAGATCTCGGGCTCGGGCGCCGCCTGCGGGGGCCAGACGGCCTGGTCCGGTTCCGGTGCGGGCTGTGTCCAGGTCTCGGGCTCGGGCGCGGGCTGAGCCCAGGTCTCGGGTTCCGGCTCTGGTGGCGCCTCCTCCCATGCGGGCTCCAGCAGCTGTTCCATCACGGTGGGCGGTGCGGCGGCAGGGTGCGCGCTCTCCTCAAGCGCATCGGTGAACTCCGGCGCGCCGTACCCGGGTGGGGTCTCCAGGGGTTCCCGAGCGTCCCGGACCACCGGGAACTCCCGGACGTGGAACTCCTGGACCTGGACCTCCTCGACCTCCTCGACCTCCTGGGACTCCCATGGTTCCGGAGGAGGCTCGGGATGCAGGTCGGGCGCGGTCTCCTGGCCGGGTGGTGCGGGGCTCGCCGGCCGGGCGACGCCGAGGGCGGCCAGCAGGTCCGACAGGCTCATCGGCCGCGCGCTAGTGACCACGTCCTCGACGAACCGGTCGCCGCGTTCGCTGAAGTAGCCGTGGACGAGCACGGTGAACCCGCTGGCCGCCAGCCCGTTGGCCAGGTCGGGGACCCGGGTCTCGGGGAGGTCCTCGTCGAAGCCCGGCGTGAACAGGAACGCGGCCGGTGGCCGCACCCTGCCGCTCCTGGAGAGCTCCCGCAACTCGGTCGCGGAGGCGACGTCGAACACGGCCGGGAACCGCCGCGTCTCGCGCAGCTTTTGTGACAGGCCAACGTCGCCCGTCACGACAAGGTTCGGCGCGGTAGTCATCACGTTGTCCTCGGCGCTCTGGTGATCGGCCGGACCGACCTCGGCCCGTGCTTCTCGCTTGTAGGGACAGTGCGGGTAGTAGAGACAGTGCGGGCAAGTGACGATATGGCCATTCCGGATCGGCGGCTTACCCGATCGCCACAGGATTCGGTCGTGCGCATCGCGGGTTCCTCCGGACAGTCAGTCGTGGAACCTCTGGTGCGATGTGACGACGCGGGGTGAATCGCGGGTGGGAACTGAAGAGGCGCCTCCGCAAGAGCGGAAGGCGGCCGGGCTGAAGGCCCGGGTGCGCGTCGGTGGCTGGGGCGCGGCCGTCCTGGTCACCGTGGCGCTGGCGGCGACGCTGCTCGGCAGCGGCCGCATCGGTTACGCCCTCGAGGCCTCCGACGGCAGCGCCTGGCTGTGGAGCCGCATGACGGGCGAGGCGGCGCTGGTCGACCCCGGCAACGGCCAGGTGCAGGGACGCCGCGAGGTGCCCGGCGCCCGTGGCCACCGGGTCAAGGTAACCCAGGACGACCAGCACCTGCTCATCCACGATCTGGAGACCGGGCGCGTGTCCTCGCTCGACCTGAGCGGCCTCGGGCTGTCGGGTCGGCTGGACGTCGGTACCCGCGGCGACCCCCACCTGGTGCTGAGCGCCACCGCCGCCGCCCTGGTCGAGCGCACCACTGGCGCGGTGCGGGCGCTGGACCCCGCCACGCTGCGCCCCGTGGGTCCCGTCCTGCGACTGCCGGGGCCGCTGGTCGGCGGCGAGTTCGACGGTGCCGGACGGCTGTGGATGGCGGTGCCCGCACAGGGGACCGTCGTCGCGTTGAAGGTCTCCGCCGAGGGCGCCGAGGTCGCCGTGACCAAGGAGGCCGCCGAGCCCGGACACGACCTCGCGGTGACCGTGCTCGACCAGGGCGCGCTGGTGATCGACCGCAGCGGGCGCGACCTCGTGGTCGCGACCGGCGACGACGTCCGGCGGCTCACGGCGCCGGTCCCGCTCGCGGGCGCGATGGTGCCCGAGCGCACCCACGGCGCCCTGGCCGCGATCACCGTTCCCGGCGCCGGCTCGGTCGTCACGCTCGAAAACGTGGGCGAGGGCGGCGAGGTCGGGTCGTTCCCGCTGCGCGCCCCCGTTCAGGAACCCGCCGTGCCGTTCGCCGGCAAGGTGTACGTGCCCGTCCGGGAGACCGGCCAGGTCGAGGTGTTCGACCAGGCCGGCCGCCAGACCGGCGTGCTGAACATGCCGTCCGGACGCGGCGATCTGGAGCTGCAGGTTCGCGAGAACAACCTGTTCATCAACGCGCCGGGAAGCCCGGACGCGCAGGTCGTCGGCCCCGACGGCCGGGCCCGCCCGGTCGGCAAGTACCCGACCGGGCCGGGGAAGGGCAGCGACCGCCCGGTCGCGCCGGGCGGCGGCGAGGACAGCCCGCCGCCGATTCCGGCGCCGACCATCGACCCGATCTTCCCGAACCCGGCCCAGGCGCCCGTCGAGCCGCCCACCGGGCCGGACCCGGTGACGCCCACGACACCGCGCTCGCCCCGGACGACCGCCCCGCCGCAGAGCCGGGAACCGGAGACGCCCGCCACACGCTCTCCGTCGACGGCACCGGCGCCGGGGCCGTCGACCACGCGGCCGTCTACGAAGCCGTCCACCACGAGGCCCTCCACCAGCCCCACCACGACCAAGCCCTCCACTCCCCCGCCGAGCACCCCCAAGCCGAAGCCGAAGCCGCCCGTCACCCGCAACCCGTACACGCCGCAGCAGGTCTGCAACTCCGGTTCGGGCGGCAACTACGTCGTTCAGCGGTCGATCTCGTTCACCGGCGGGCGGGTCTACCAGCTCTACAGTGCCAGCACCAAGAAGAACTGCGCGGTCACGATGAAGACCGCGAACGTCGGCAAGGGCACGAGTGTCTTCGTCCGACTGGTGGAGCAGAAGGGCGGCGAGGTCGGCAGCGACTCCGGCACGTTCAAGTACTACGCCGGTCCGGTGTACGTGTCGGCGTCAGGCGTCTGCGTCCGCGTCTCCGGTGGCGCGTCCGGCGCCAGCGCCTCGAGCGGCTGGGGCAACTGCGGCTGACATGAGGAAGGACCGAACGTGAGCACCACTGTGGCCGAGGCCGGCGCGATCAACGGCGAGGACGCGATGCTGGCCGCCGACGCCTTCGCGCGGATGGCGGCGGGCGTCGGCAGGGTCGCGCACTGCGCCCCCGCGACGGTGCGGCTGATCCTCACCGCGTTCGCCACGGGCGGGCACGTCCTGCTGGAGGACCTGCCCGGCATGGGCAAGACCACGCTGGCCCGCGCGCTGGCGGCGGTGACCGGCGGGTCGGTCCGCCGCGTGCAGTGCACCCCCGACCTGCTGCCGTCCGACATCACCGGTGTGACGATCTTCAACGAGCGGACCCGGGAGTTCGAGTTCCACCCCGGCCCCGTCTTCGCCAACGTCCTCATCGTGGACGAGATCAACCGGACCTCGCCCAAGACGCAGTCGGCCCTGCTGGAGGTCATGCAGGAGCGGCAGGTCACCGTGGACGGGACCGCGCACCCGGTGCCCCGGCCGTTCCTGGTGGTCGCCACGCAGAACCCCGTCGACCTGGAGGGCACGTTCCCGCTCCCGGAGGCCCAGCTCGACCGGTTCCTGATGCGGCTGTCGCTGGGGTACCCGGGGGAGGAGGCCGAGCTGTCGCTGATGCGCAACGCGGCCCCGGCCGCTCCGGAGACCCTGGACCCGGTGCTGGACGGCTCGGAGGTGGCGCGCCTGAACGCCGTCGCCGAACAGGTCATCTTCGCCGACCCGGTGTACGACTACGTTCTGCGGCTGGCCCAGCGGACCCGCCGGCACACGCGGCTGCGGGCGGGGGTGTCGATGCGCGCGTCCATCGCCTTGTGCCGGGCGGCGCGCATGTACGCGCTGGCCGACGGCCGCGTGTACGTCACCCCGGACGACGTCAGGGCCCTGGTCGGGCCCGTGTGGGGGCACCGGCTGGTACCGCTGTCGGGCATCGCCACCGCGGAGGAGAGCGCCGTGCTGCTGGACGAGGTCCTGGCCGAGGTACCGGTACCGGGGCCGCACGAGAACCGGCGCTAGACCGATGGCAGGCGGCACGACTCGGCTCACCCGGCGCGGCTGGGGGCTGATCGCCTCCGGGGCCGTCCTCGCGGGCGGCGGCCTCGGCCTGGGCTACCTGGCGCCGGGCGCGCTGGGCGCGCTCGTGTTCCCCACCGTCGGCCTCGCCATGGCGCTGGCCAGGCCGCCCCGCCCGGCGCGGGTGCGCCGCCGTGTCACGGCCACGCGGGTGCGCGCCGGCGAGTCCGTCACCGTCATCGTCGAATCGGACGGCCCCGGCGAGGGACGCGTGACCGCCGCCGAACGCGTCACCGGGCCGGCCGGGACGCTCGTCCTCCCGCTCGGCCCGGCCCGCGCCCGGATCCGCTACGAGCTGTCCGCGCAGCGGCGGGGCTTCCTCGACGTCGGCCCGCTCGACCTCGTCCGCACCGACCCGCTGGGCCTCGCACGGGCCGCCCGGACGGTCGGCGACGAGACCGTGCGGCTCCTCGTGCATCCCCGCCACCACGAGCTCACCGTCCTGCCCGCGGCCGGCGGCGGCGGCCGGGACACCTCCTCGGCGGCGACCCGGGCGACCGAGGGCTCCTTCGCGGGGCTGCGCGAGCTCGCGCCCGGCGACGACGTCCGCCGGATCCACTGGCGCACCTCGGCCCGCCGCGGGCGCCTGATGGTGCGCGAGAACGCCGACTCCGCCCGGCCCGGCGTCACCGTGCTCGTCGACGACCGCCACGGCCGGGCGGAGCTGGACGCCCTCGCCGAGGCGGCGGCCTCGATCGTGGTGTCCGGCCCGGACCTCCCGGTCGAGCTGCGCCTGGCGGGCGGCGGGTACTCGCCCCCGTCCGCCGGCGTCACCGCCCACCTGGACCTGCTCGCCGAGGCGACGTCCCGCCCCGACGCCGACTTCACCGCCGCCTGCGCGCGGCTGCGCGCGGGCAGCGGCCGCGCGGTCGTCCTGCTGTCCGGCCGGGCCGCCCCCGCGGACACCGCCGCCGCGATGGACGCCCTCGCCACGCGGCGCGTCCTGTCGCTGGTCGCGCTGGTGGGCCCCGCGTCCGGCGCGCAGCCGCTCGCCGCGCCTCCCGGCGTGCGGCTGCTGCAGGCGGACACAGCGGAGGCCTTCGCCGCCGGCTGGAACCGGAGCCGCTGGTGGACGCGGTGAACCGGGGACGGGCCCTGCTCGCCGCCGCCGCGGTGACCCTGGCCGCGGCGGCATCGTCACCGCTCCTCGCCGCCGGGTACGAGCGGCCGGCACCGGTGGCGGCCGTGCTGGCCGGCACCGCGATCGCGGCGGTGGCCGTCACGTCGGCGGCGCACCGGCTGCTGCGCGGGCTCGGACCCATCGCGGTGCTCGCCGGGCTCCCCGTGGCCGCCGCCGGGCTCGTGGTGGTGGCCGCCCTGGCCCCCGGGCCGGTGCGGGAGCCGGTGCCCGGGGCGGTGGACGCACTGCTGCACTCGGGGGCCCGCATCCTGACCACGGCGCCGCACCCCCCGGCGACCGTGGACCTGCTGGCGTTCCCCCTGCTGGCGGTCTGGCTCGCCGGAGCGATCGCGACCGTGCTGCGCCGCGACGGCCGCGTCCTGCCCGCGCTGCTGCCCGGCGCGGTGCTCCTGGCCGGGGCCGCCGCGCTCAACCCGGAGACGGCCGGCGCCGGGTACTGGTCGGCGGCGCTGCTGGCCGGCGCCGCCGCGCTGGTGCTGGCCTCCGCCCCGCCCGACGCCCCCGACTCCGCCGCTGCGGGGTTCACGGTCCGGGTACGGGCCCCGGAGACGGCGCGCGCGCGGCGGCGGCCCCTTCCGCGAGTCGCCGCGGCGGGGACGGCGGTGGCCTGCGCCGTGGCCCTTCCAGGGATCGGCGCGGCGGTCGCCGCACCCGGCATGCTGGAGGGCTGGCCGGTACGGGCGTCCGATCCGCGCAGGCAGGGCGAGCTCCCCGACAAGCCGCGCGAGGTCCGCAACCCGATGGCCTACCTGTCGGAATGGTCGGCCGCGCCCGATCTGCCGCTGATGACGGTGTCGGGCGGGCGGACGCCGCTGCGCTGGGTCGCGCTCGCGGAGTTCACCGGAACGATGTGGATTCCCGACGCCACCTACACCCCGGCGGGCCCGACCCTGCCGCCCGCCGAGGCGGTACCGCCGCGGACGACCCGGAGCACGGTTCAGGTGAAGGTCCAGAACCTGCCCGGCGACTGGCTGCCGGTCCCCGGCATCCCCACCCGGGTGGACGGGATGGCGGTCGGCCACGACGCGGGCTCCGGCACGCTGCTGTCCCTGAACGGCCCGGTGGCGGGGCACTCGTACACGGCGACCGGGACCGTCCCCGACTGGACCGGATGGCGCGGCACCGACGCGATGGCCGCCTCCGGAACCGGTTTCGAGCGCTACCTGCGCCTCCCGCCCGGTGCCCCGGCCCGCCTGGACGAGATCGCGCGGAAGGCGGCCGGCGACGGCGGCCCGCACCAGCGGGCGTCCCGGATCGCCGAGTACCTGCGCGACTCCTACACCTTCCGGCCGGGCGTCCCGGGCGGGCACGGCTACGCCAGGCTCGGCAAGCTGCTGGTCCCGCCGGGCCGCCGCGGCGGCGGCGCCACCTCCGAGCAGTTCGCCGGCGCGTTCGCGGTCCTCGCCCGGGCCGCCGGACTGCCGAGCCGGGTGGTGGTCGGGTTCGGACCTGCCCGCGACGGCACGACGGTCCGCAGCGGCGACGCGGTGGCCTGGGGCGAGATCTACTACGAGGGCGTGGGCTGGGTCTCCTACGACCCCAACCCGCGCAAGCGCTCGGCCGCGTCCCCGGCACCGCGGCCGGGAGACCGGACGACGGACGACGGCACCTACCGCGACGACGACGCCGGCGACCAGGCGGGCACCGGCGCACGCGGCGGCGAGGCGCCGCCGGGAGACGGCGGAGGGTACGCCGTCCTGGCCGTCCCGCCGCTGGTCCTGCTCCTGCTCTTCCTGACGATGGTGCCGCTGCTGCGGCTGCGCGGCCTGCGCAGATCGCGGCGGGGCACGGCGCGCGAGCGGATCCTGGCCGCCTGGACGGAGCTCCTGGTGGCGATGCGGCTCGCGGGTCTCACCCTGCCCGCGTCCGCCACCACGGCCGACGTGTCGGCGCTCCTCGCGGCACGGCTGCCGGGAACCGAGCCCGGACCGCTGCGGCGGCTGGGCGCGCGGGTGGACGCGGCGGGCTTCGGCGGCCCGGTCACCCCGGACGACGCCGCGTTCGCCGCCGCGCAGGTCGGCGCCCTGGCGGCGGGCCTGCGGCGCTCCAGCTCACCGGTCCGCCGCCTGGCATGGTGGTCGGACCCGCGCGCACCCCTCTGGTCGGCCCGGCCGTCCCGCCTGACGCGGCGGGCGCGGACGGGCCGGGGGAAGTGAGCCGGCGCGCGCTCACGGTATCTGGCTGACCTCGCCCGGGTTCGCGGACGGCCCGGAGACCGCGAGCCTGATCGCCGCCCGGACGCGCGTCGCGGGATTGGCGATCAGCGCGCCCACCTGGCCCTCGGTCGCCATGTCCTCGGCCAGCGCGCCGGGGCGGACACCGACCACGTAGTCGGCCTCCATCGGGGACGCCGCGGTGACGCAGCCGGCGGGCAGCGTCACGTACGGGCCGAGGAAGACCCGGCTGCCCGCCGGTATCAGGGAGGCGAGCGCACGCACCACGATCCGCGCGGCGGGACCGGTCACGGTCACCGTGCGCATGTGCCGCAGCGCCATCGCGACCTGCGAGAGCTGGTCTTCGGTGAGGACGCCGGCGGCGAGGAGCCAGTCCGCGCTGGCCACCTGCGCCGGGGTGCGGCTCACGACCACGGCATCGCCGACCCGTGCCACGACGGCGCCCTGCGTGCCCTGATTCGTCCGGAAAGCCTCCACAGCACGCTGAGCTGTGCCGAGGTCCGGGAATCCGACGACCCGGTGCATGCCGTTCCGGCCGCAGACGGTCACCTCGGTGCCGTGGACGTGCACCTCGTCGACGCTCTCGTCCCGCCACAGCTCGCCGAGCAGGTGGCAGCCGCTGAGCACGTCGTGGACGCGGCCCGCCATGGCCTCGTCCCCGCCGGTGTGCCGGGCGAGGGCCTCCGTCCAGATCTCGAAGAGCCGCGGCTCGAGCGAACGGGCGATCTCCTCGGCGGCGACCCAGTCCGGGGGCGCCTGCGGGCCCTCCGGCTCCGCCACCGCCTCGGCCGCCCGCGCGGCGACCGGCCGGATCGGCTGCGGCGCTTCCCGCTCGTCCTGCTCCATCCGCTCCTCCTGCTCCACCGGCTTCAGCGACACGTCCTGCTCCACCCGCTCCTCCTGCTCCACCGGCTTCACCGACTCGTCCTGCTCCACCCGCTCCTCCTGCTCCACCGGCTTCACCGACTCGTCCTGCTCCACCCGCTCCTCCGGTCCCGGCGTGCTGCCCGGCGCCGGGAACTCCACCGTGGCATGCCGGGTGACCCGCGGCGAAGGACGGGAAGGTTCCTTCTCCGAGGACCGGTCGCCCGCCTCCTCCGCAGGCGGTCCGGGCCGCTCGGCCGGTCGCGGGGAACGGTCGCGGGGGCGCCCGGCGACGAGCTTGTCCCGGCTGTCCGGCAGGGGCGGCGCCTTGCCGGTCTCTGGTTCAGTGCCGAGGGCCGCCCAGAAGTCCGTCCCCTTGACGGAAGTGTCGTCCGCTGCCATACCGATTTCCTCTCCCGAGGAGCTTCACGCCGCGTCCGCGACCTCTCGAAACGCGACGTCCTCCACCTCCGACTGTGCGGACGAGCACGCTCGCCGCCAGCCACCGGCGCGGAAAGCGGCAGTTGAGCGGGCCGTATCGCGGCCGCGCGAAATTTCTCGCCCGCCGCGGTTGACGATCACGTGTAAGCGCGGACGGTTCACCGCATGGCAGAGGTGTGCTCGGAACGGTGCTCGCCTCGTCGGCTCGGTCCCGACCGGCGAGCGGTCCCTTCGGAGAGGGGGCTCATCAATCATGCAAGTGGCGGACGCGGCGCAGTGGACGGCCGCTCCCGAGGGCCCGCCGAACGCGGTCGCCGACGCTCCCGGGCAGGGTGACGTCCAGGTCGGCCGGTTCCACGCGCGGGCGGTCACACCCGCCCGGCTGGCACCGCCGCCGACGAGCTCGCTGGGGCTCGCCGGGTACAGCGGCCCCGGCCCCGCCCTCTGGATCTCCTCATGCCACGGGGGAGCCGGCGCCTCCACGCTGGCCGCGCTCATCCCCTTCGGCAGGAGCACCGGACGGTACTGGCCGGCTCCCGAACCGCCCGGGCAGGCCCGGGTGATTCTCGTGGCGCGCACCCACGCCGTCGGCCTCCGCGCGGCCCAGGCCGCCGCCGGGCAGTGGGCCGCGGGTGTACTGCCGAACGTGCGGCTGCTGGGGCTGGTGGCCATCGCCGATGCCCCCGGAAAACTGCCGAAGCCCCTGAAGGACCTGCTGCGCCTCATTTCCGGAGGCGTACCGCAGGTCTGGGAGCTTCCCTGGGTCGAGGCCCTGCGCCTCGGCGACCCCCCGGAGCAGGTCAGACTGCCGTCCGCATACGCGCGGCTGGCTCAAGACCTCAATCGCATCATCTCGGAGGACGCACATGCTTGACGTGATGATCTCGCTGACGGCCGATCTGGCGCACCATGTGGTCGCTCTGGCTCCTGTCCCCAAGCCCGACGAATCTACCGCCCCGCCGGGAGCCGATCAGTTTGAGATAATCCTCGGCTGGGCCAAGTGGGGCGCCTTTTTCTGTTGCGTGGCGGGGTTCATGCTCGTCGGTGCCAGAATGGGAATCCAGCACAAGAGAGGTGAGGGAGGGGGGCACATAGCGAGTTTGGCCATCGTGTCATTCGCCTGCGCCATCATCGGTTCTGCAGTCGTCATCGTCGAGAAGTTCGCCACGACCACGTGATGACTGGATACTTCGGTCCCGCGCGTGTGGCCCGCTCCCGAAGCCCGGTGCGTCGATGCGTATCCGGTCTGCCTGCTGTGATCTTCGGGCTGGGCATCATCCTGTGCGCGATCGGCCTTCCTCATGCTTCCGTTCCGGAGCAGGCTCGCCTGGTCTACGGCGGTCCCGCCCCGGAACGATGGACGCAGCCGGCCGGTCAGTTCTCCCCCGGCCCGGTACGGCTCGCGGTTGAAGCCGCCCCTGCCGTTCTGGGATCTCAGCGGGTCGCCGTCGGCCTTGCGGCGGCGAAGGCTCCCGTGGACTGGGATGAGACGGACGAGATCAAGACCGTGGACGGCGACCCCGGCGGCAAGCTGCAATGGCATCCCGCCAGCGGCCGGGTGAGAGTGTGCGATGTCGAGGGTGACGGCAAGGACGTGCGCGGCTACGTGACGAGAGGGGGGAAAGTAGTCGCCACCATGCGCGCGGGTGAAAAAGGCAAGTGTGATGAGCCCGACTCGGGATACAAGCTGGCCCTGATCGTGAAATATGGCCTCAAGGTCTGCCTGGGCTCGGACGAGGGGGTGGGGTATTGCAACACCAGCGACACCACCAAGTGGCCCGATGCGGACCGGCAAGAAGATTACTGCAAGGACAATTTTTCCGGCGCGGAACTCGTCAAATGCCAAGGCGGAGACAGTCCTTGCGACAAGATCAAGGGTCCGGCGAAAGAGTATTGTCAACGCGGTACGGGTGAACGGAAGTACGAGAATGTGTTTCCCAGCGGCAAGCCGTGGATAAAGCCACCCCCTCCGGGAGGCTCCAAAAAGTCCATCAATGACAGGCCCGAGGAGGAGCTCGAGCTAAGAGGGCACGCGGAGAATGCCTCGGAAGTCGCCGAGCCGTTGCGAGTCTTGAACGGCTGGCTGGTCTGGTTCGCGCTGGGCGCGTGCATGCTCGGATTCATGCTGGTCGGCGGCAATATGGCGCTCAAGCACAAGAGGGGCGAGGTCGGCGCTCATGCCGCCAACCTGGGCTGGGTGCTGCTCGCGTGCCTGATAGCCGGCTCCGGATTGGTGATGGGTCTTATCTCCCTCCTGTTCGAGCCGCTCTGAACGGAAATATGCCTCACCCAGGTCAGGCGTTTTTCTGATGGTATTTTGCCACCGTGCGGAGGCCTGATGATCGAGGACATACTCGACTCAATTCTTTCCTGGTTCACCGAGCAAATCCTGCTCGCCGCGATGGATTCTTTCCAGATGCAGATGAGCTGGTGGATCGGTGAATCCTACAGCCAGAACTTCGCCGATCGCAAAGGGGCGGGCGGTGTTCTTTATTTTCTGCGCGTGCATACCAACTGGCTGACCTCGCTCATGGCGTTCGCCGGGTTCATCTTCGCAGCATTCAGGGCTGCTATACAGCGCAAGGGCGAACCTTTTCGAGCGGCGTTCTCGCAATTTTTCGAGTTGGCCATAATTGTCCTCATGCTTGCCACGGTGGTGCAACTGGCGTCGATTGCGGGCGACAGATACTCCTCGTGGATTCTGTGGGAAGCCGCGCCGAAAGATAGCAATTGGACCAAAAAATGGAACGAGGAGCTCGGTCCCCACCAGCAGGCCGGCACCATCTTCCTCCTTGCCATTTTCGGTGTCTTTTTGACGATCTCGTCACTCATTCAATGGGGGCTGATGCTCTTTCGGTCCGCCGCAATGGTGGTTCTGGTGGGAATCATCCCCGTATTTGCCGCATCGCGGTACACTTCATATGGGGAGCGCGCCTACAAAATGGCTATGGGCTACCTGATCTCCTGGTGGGCGTACGGCCCGATCGCTGCGACGGGCGCGGCCGCGGGCCAGCGACTAATGGCTTCCGATTACCAGGCAGACCGATTCGCCGGCATGGCCTTGATCATCGGAATGGTGTTCGCCCTACCGGCGGTCTTCTCTGCAATCATGCCCGCGGTCAGAGAGGACAACAATTCCTTCAGCCCGCGCCAGGTCGGCCACTTCTTGTTCGGGGGCACCGCTGTGAACGTCGGCAAGCTGAACGGCGTCTGGTCTGGCGCGACGGGCTATATCAACAAGCGCTTGACCCCGGAGGGAAACCCGAGCGGTCCGAGGGGCAACCCGAGCGGTCCGAGGGGCAACCCGAACGGTCCGAACGGCAACCCGAACGGTCCGAACGGCAACCCGAACGGTCCGAACGGCAACCCGAACGGTCCGAACGGCAACCCGAACGGTCCGAGGAGCAACCCGAACGGTCCGAGGGGCAACCCGAACGTTCCGAACGGCACCCCGCCGAACGGTTCGAAGGGCCACCCGCCGAACGGTCCGAGCGGCACCCTGTCG
>NZ_JBICUS010000001.1:268278-761070 GCF_043198455.1 Spirillospora sp. NPDC048824
GTCGAACGTTCCGAGCGGCAACCCGTCGAGCGTTCCGTGGTGGGAGTCGAACGTTCCGAGCGGCGACCCGTCGAACGGTCCGAGCGGCAACCCGTCGAGCGGTTCGAAGGGCCACCCGCCGAACGGTCCGAGCGGCACCCTGTCGAACGTTCCGAGCGGCAACCCGTCGAGCGTTCCGTGGTGGGAGTCGAACGTTCCGAGCGGCGACCCGTCGAACGGTCCGAGCGGCAACCCGTCGAACGGTCCGAGCGGCAACCCGTCGAACGGTCCGAGCGGAGGAACTATCGCCGGTGGGGGCGACCGGCCCAAGCCGGACACTCGAACGCTGCGTGACAGCCTCGGCGAGGTGAGAGGCCCGAGTGGCGCTGACCAGGTCTAAGGAATGAGGTGAGCGGAAATGGCAGCCGAGTATCGTGAGCCCACGTACGGAAACTGGCGTAAACCGGTCTCTCCGGGAATCGGCCGGCTGGGCCTGGCCGGCACGCTGATCCTCATGGTGGGGCTCATCGTCGTCACCATGATGGCCATGGTGTCGACTCTGGCCGCCCTGATCAGTGCGGTGCTGCTGGGGCTGGCCATGCTTCCGCTGGTCATCCAGGACCAGCACGGGCGGACCGCGCTCCAGTCGGCCACGGCCCGGTTGAACTGGTGGTGGGGGCGTTCGCAGGGCTGGCATCTCTACCGTTCGGGACCGCTGAGCGTCATCCCGTACGGGTCGTGCCGGCTGCCGGGGCTGCTCGCCGCCTCCCGGCTGGTGGAAGGCCGTGACTCCTACGGACGCCCGTTCGCCCTGGTCGTGATCCCGTCCACGCGGCACTACACCGTTGTGTTCGAGTGCAACGCCGACGGGGCGGCGCTGGTCGATCAGAGGCAGGTCGACGCGTGGGTCTCCCACTGGGGACACTGGCTGGCGTCGCTGGGCTACGAACCGGGTCTGGTCGGCGCGAGCGTCACCATTGAGACGGCCCCCGACCTCGGCCATCGCCTCCGGGAAGAGATCCACGCCCACACCGATCCGAACGCTCCGGAACTGGCCCGGGCGGCCCTGGAAGAGATCGTCTGGAACTACCCCGTGGGCAGCGCACGGGTCTCCACCCGCATTGCCGTCACCTATGGGGCTCTACCGCATGCCGGAGGCAAGCGCCGCGACCAGGACGCCATGGTGCGGGAGATCGGGATGCGCATCCCCGGGCTGATCTCGGGGTTGGAGATGACCGGCGCCGGGGCCGCTCGCCCGATGACCGCCCACCAACTCGCCCGCGCCGTGCGGCTCGCCTACGACCCCGGCGCGCAGTCGACCCTGGACGCCGCCGAGAATTCGGAAGCGCCCTGGGAGGACGCGGGACCGGCCGCGGCGCAGGAATCGTGGGACCACTACGTCCACGACAGCGGCCATTCCATCACCTGGGGCATGACGGAGGCGCCGCGCGGCGAGGTGCTGTCCAACGTGATGACCGGTCTGGTGGCCCCGCACCATGACATCGCGCGCAAGCGCGTCACCTTCCTCTACCGGCCGCACGATCCGGCCTCCGCGGCCCGGATCGTGGAACGGGACCGCAAGGACACGCGTTTCCGTCTCGACGGAAACGCCAGCGCGGCGCGGAACGAGATCGACGTCATGAAGAGCGATCAGTCGGCCATTGAGGAGGCACGGGGCGCGGGGGTGACCCGGTTCACCGTCCTCGTCACCGCCACCGTCCGTTCGGCCGAGGAACTGCCGGTCGCCGCGGCGGCCGTCGACACGCTCTCGGCCCCGGCGCGCCTGCAGTTGCGGCGGATGTACGGGGCGCAGTCGTCGGCGTTCGCGGCGGCTCTCCCGCTGGGCGTCGTCCTGCCCGATCACCTTCAGGTCCCCGCGCTGGTGAGGGAGTCCATGTGAGCAGGGGCAAGACGAAGCCGGGCAAGGACGCGGAGAAGCCGGGCAAGGACGCGAAGAAGCCCGGCAAGGCCGAGCCGAAACCCGGATTCAGGGGTTTCACCCGCCGCGGCGGAGGGCGCGCCTCCCACGTGGAGATGCCTTCGGAGTGGCGCGGGACCACCGTCCAGGTGTGCGGGCTGTGGCCGTTCGGGGCCGGGTCGGGAACGCCGATGATCGGCGTGCCGCTCGGCAGGGAACTGACCACGGGGGCGGCCCTGTGCTGCGATCCGATCTCCTGGTTCCAGCGGGCCAACCTCATCCACAACCCGTCGGCACTGGTGCTGGGCAAGCCCGGGCTGGGCAAGTCGACCATGATCCGCCGCATGCTGCTGGGGCTCGTCGGGCAGGGCGTGTTCCCCATGGTCCTCGGCGACCTCAAGCCCGACTACGTCGACCTGATCCAGGCGATGGGCGGGCAGATCATCAAGCTCGGCCGCGGCCTCGGGGCACTGAACGTGCTCGATCCCGGAGCGACGGCCGCCGCCGCGGCCATACTTCCGGAGCAGGCGCGGGTCAAACTGGTCGCGGACGCGCACGGTCGGCGGCTGAACATGGTCGCCGCGCTGCTGACGGTCCTGCGCGGTGGCCCGATCGCCGACACCGAGCGCACCGTCCTCAACGCGGCCCTGCGGGTTCTGGACGAGCGTCACCCCGGCGTGCCCGTCCTGCCGGACCTCATCAGGGTGATCGACGAGGGACCGGAGCGGCTCCGCTCGGTGACCCTCGCCCGCGGGGACGACGCGCGGTACCGCACGGCCGTCGACCCGCTGCACGCCTCACTCCTCGGAGTGCTGGACGGCCCGATGGGGGAGGCGTTCTCGCGGCACACCACCACCGCGATCGATCTGGACAATCCGGGCGGTGTCTGCATCGACATCAGCGGGATCGACGACGCCGACGCCGAACTCCAGGCGGCCGTCCTGCTGGCCTGCTGGTCGGACGGGTTCGGCGCGGTGGAGGCCGCGCACGCGCTGGCCGACGAGGGGCTGGCGCCGCGGCGGCACTTCTTCGTCGTCCTGGACGAGCTGTGGCGGGTCCTGCGGTCCGGACGCGGCCTGGTGGACCGGGTCGACGCCCTCACCCGCCTCAACCGGCAGCGCGGCGCGGGCCAGGTGATGATCACGCACACCATGGCCGACCTGCTGTCACTGGCCGACCAGGCCGACCGGATGAAGGCCAGGGGCTTCGCTGAACGTGCGGGCATGGTGATCTGCGGTGGGCTGCCGCAGGCGGAGATGCCCATGGTGAACGAAGTGGTCCGGATGTCGTCCGTCGAGGAACGCATGATCGTCGACTGGTCGACGCCGCCCTCCTGGAACCCCGACATGAACCGGGACAGCGAGCCCCCCGGACGGGGCAGGTTCCTGGTCAAGGTCGGCGGCCGCCCCGGTATCCCGTTCAAGGTGGAGCTCACCTCCGTCGAAATGGAGGTCAACGACACCAACAAGCGCTGGACCAACTCGACCACGATGCCCGGCGCGCACACCGTCTGACCGGTCGGGCCGACCGGTCCGGTCTTCCCGCAAGGCGGCATCGTCCTTGCGGGAAGACCGGGGACGTCTCAGCTCCGCGGCCGGGAGTCTCGCTCTTCCGCGGTGATCGGGTCCGGGGCGGGGCCCGTCCCGGCCGCCTGCTGCGCGACGCTCCTCTCGATCATCTGTTCGACGGTCTTCTTGCCCTGGGCGATGAAGTCCCCGTCCTTGCGCTTCCACCACGGGGTGAGCCACATCTCAACGGGACGGGCCGTGCCCGCGACGACCACCGCGCGGCCGAAGGGCATGGTCCTGAGCTCCTCGGGACGCAGCACCTGCTGCCCGTGGTCCTTGCCCACGAGACTGGAGAGCTCGTCGAGGTCCTTGGCGGTTCCGGTACCGCCCGAGACGATCTTGATCGATGAGTTCTCCCACAGCCGGGCGGCACCGTCCCCGCCCCATCTGGCGCGGGCGTCCGCCAGCGAGGTCAGGTAGACGTGCACGGTGATGGAGTAGCCACCCGATTCGCCCATGTACACGGGAAGACCGCCAATCGGGCAGATGTCGGTGACCTGGTTCAGCTCGAAGGTCAGCGGCGGGTCGAGGCGTCCGGTCGGGTTCTTCATGGCCGTACCGCGGGCGCTCCGGAAGTACTGCTCGATGATCGTGGTGACGACCGGAGCGATGCCGCCCCAGTCGGGCTGCTGCTTTCCGACGAAGTAGAGGGTGTTGCGCCCCTTCAGGAACTTGATGAAGTCGAACTCCTCGCCGAGCGGCGGAGAGCAGTCCTCCAGCACGTTCGGATGCGAGAAGCAGTGCATGACCTGGATGACGGTGGTCCAGGACCGTCGGGAGCTCCGCTGGAACTCCAGCTGCGCCGCGTATCCCGGAGCGGCCTTGGCGTTGGTGCGCAGGATCTCGATCGCCTCGTCGGGATTGGCATCGTGGACCCAGTCCATCACCCGGCGGAAGTTGACCTTGCCGATCGCGCCGGCGTGCAGCAGGCAGCGGATGATGGTCAGCACCCCGGTGAGGTGGGTGCCCTCGTCGGCGATGCTGAAGTGGCTGGACTGGACGAGCGTCGCCGACCGGACCGCGCACACGTTCGGGTCCTCGCATCCCTGCAACGGTGACCAGCGCATCCGGTTCGGCCATCCGGTCCAGTTGAACGGGTCGAACACGTACACCTCACCGAACTGCGCACGGGCCATCGCGGTGTTGACGAACGTCTCCCGCCTGGTGGAGGTGACGATGCAGGGACCGGGCGCGTCAATGGTGAAAGGCGTGACGAAATGGACGTCCTTTCCCTGCCTCGGCGCCGAAACGATGATCGCGGTGTCCTCGATCGACGCGTACAGCTTCCGCCGGGACCTGACGTCCCGTCCGAGGTAGAAGCCCACGTCCTCGGGCTTCACCTCGCGCGGGGACCGGGTCGCGGTGGACGGCCGGACCTGGTGCGCCTTGCTCAGGGCGGTCCGGGCACTCAGCAGTTTCCGGACCTCCCAGCCGGACGCGTACCCCAGGCGCAGCCGCCGGATGGGGCGGTGGCGCCGCACGTTCAGCAGGAGCCGCACCACGAAGTAGACGACCACCGATGCCAAGGCGAGCAGCACGATGAGCAGGAAGAAGAACAGGGGGGAAGACCCGATCGCGGCGGCGGCGACCGGCGGCCACGCACTCTGCGGATCGCCGGGACTTCGCACGAGGTTGTAGGTGATCCGCAAAGCGTCGCCGGGGCTCGAGTCGGGCCAGCCGCGCCCGGTGAGAAGGCCGGACAACTGGCCCGCCAGCCATACCAGGAAGCTGGTCGCGCCACCCAGCAGGAAGGTGACGACTCCGAGACCGATCAGGCAGCCGTAAACCTCGTCGTCATCGCTACTGCTCACGAAGGCTCCTCATGTCAATCCTGCCCTGGCGCAGTTGTTCTTGTCCCGGGGTGCTAATTATTCGCATTGACGATGGCACCGAAGACCCGCCACGGGTCACGCGGGGACGACCTGGTGAGGTCGATGGAGACCAAGTAATTCGTGGGAGAGCCGTGCCAGTCGTCTCGGCCGGTGGGAGTAATTTTCATCTCCCACAGCCGATAGGCGGTGGTCGGCCGGTCGGACGGGTCCCCCGCCTCCCGCCCGAGTGCTTTGAGGCGCACCGCGAGATAAGCCCGGTGCTGCGCCCATATTTTGGGGATGTACTGTCTGGGCTCGGCCCTGACTCTGGCCGTGTATGCGGGAGTGAGGTAGCGTGCCGCACGCAGTTTGGCGTCTCGCAACCCCGCGTCGACAGTGCTGTCGGCCGTGTACATGACCATAAGGGCCGCTCTCGACAGCGCCGTCGCGTCCCGCTCGTCGATCCGGCCAGGGGTTGGCAGGTCGTCCGGTAGCCGGGAAGCCGACGGCGACGGTGACTCTGTACTGATCGGAATACTGCTAGCCGCGCCCGGAGTAGCCGACGGTGTTTCGGGTCGGGCCCTCTCACCACTACTTCCCGGCCCACTGCAGCCGGCCACCAGTGCGGCGACCGAAACGACACAGCAGGCGGAACGCAGGCTGGTGGCCAATCCTTTGGTCACATCACACCTGCGTCGAGTGCGCTCAGACATTGGCGACGCGTTCAGCGAGGACCGAGATGTGGACGTGGTCGTAGTGGTTGGCCGTCACTCCGCCACGGTTCTCCATGGCACGCCACCCTTCTCGGGCTCGCGCGGGGCTCCATATTTGCTGGCGATAGATGATGTACTCGATGCCCAGGGGTTGAGCATTGGCTTTGGCCCAGTCGGCGATGTCGCGGCCGAGTTGGGCTTCCTGGGCGGTCGGAGAGCCGGAAGAGATCATGAAGTCACAGGCCCGGCCGAGGGGATGCTCACCGCCGCCGGGGATGCCGCCGTTGGCGCGGTAGCAGCCGATCCCGCGCGGGATGGAGAACTTGGCCTTGATCTGATTCCGGACGCAGCGCATTCGCGCCGTGATGTTCTCCGGGCCGAGTGCCTTACCGCCGGGGCATGTCGCCCCAGGTGGCCACTTGCCGCCCCCCGAACAGGTACTCGCATAATTGGCCGACCCCACGTTGAAATCTTTGGCGTAGTAGTTCGCCGCCGCCAGCACGTCTTTCACGTAGGGATTGCTGTCGGGGGTGTAATTTCCGGGATTGTAGCGATGGACGGCTCGTTTTATCTCGTCCGGAGTGAGTGCCGTCAATTTGTCTTGTTTGGTGTTCTTGCCGATGCTGCCCCGGAGGTGATTGGCCGCACCGGCGATGGCGTCCGCCGGGTTCCAGCGGTCTTCTTTTCCATCCCCGTCGCCATCGGCACCGTAAGCAATCCAGGACGATGGGATGAACTGCATCGGCCCGCCGGCGTGCGCATAGTTCTCTGTGCCTCTGGCAACGCCGGGCAGCAGTTCACCGTCAGCGCCTCTGGCCGTGCCGTGACGGGTCTCCACCCAGCCGATGCCGGCGAGCACGTTCTTGGGGATGTTCCACTGCTCCCCGACCGCCGAGTACCATCTGGCGTAGTTCCTGGGTATTTCCCCTGGTGACGCCTTCGCGTCCGCCTGCGCCACTCCCGACCCCCCGTCACTGGAATTCGGGGCGCACGCCGCCTGCACGAACATCGGAGAGCCGGGGATCAGCATCATGGCGACGACCGCGAGTACGAGCAAGATGATGACGATGGTCATGGCGCTGCCTGGAAGAAAAATGATCAACCAAATTGTGCGTCTTCGCATGCCGGCCCTCTCTGCGGTGTCGAGGTGCCGTCGAGCCAGAGCCGGTCACCGCGTCCGCCGAAGGAAGGCGAACCGTGCGCCTGGGACGCCGGGTGGCCCGATCGTCGTGTGAGCCCCCGGGCAGGACGCCCCGATGGCTGTCCGGGCATGGTTCACCTCCTGCCGCGTTGGATAAGACAGTGCGGTCGCCACCCGGATGTGCAAGGTCTTTCCGGCGTTTCCTGGCACCCGCCGCGTCCAGGACCGGATCCGGGCGCCGTCCCTTCTCCCACGTGCGGCGATCGACCGTTCATCAGTGCTCTCTGGACCCCGCCTCGCGAGCGATCCGGTCGTCGCGTGCATTGCGACCTTGCGGGTTCGGCGTGCCGCCGGACGGTACCCGGCAGAAGCTCTCAACGCCGCGGGCTTCGGATCGCCGGGAGGAATGGATGGCCGTGCTGGACGAGCTGATGGCCGCAGGGAAGGCAGGCGCCGGGACGCGCCGGATCGCCTGGCTGCTGTTCTGGGGCGAACGCGCCGCCGGATACGCGGACGCGCAGGCGATAGGCCTCCACAACGACGACATCGTCACCGCCGTCCGCCGCGGGATCCGGCTGCGGGATTACGTCACGGCCAGGCGGCGGTCCTCACACCAGGAGGTGCTGGAGGCGCACATGGCGACGGGCGACGCCTTCGCCTACGCGTGCGAACGCAGGGCCGGACATGATCACGCCGAGGCGATGGAGCAGGTGCTGCCCGGCAGCAGTCTCCTTGTCCCCTCCCAGCCCGCCGCCGAGATGCCGGAGACGAACGTCGCCGATCGTTTCGAGCCCGTGCGGGCCCGTCCCCGCCGGGTCGCTCCGCCCGTGGAGATCGAACTGAGCGTCGGCATCTGAGCAGGTCGTGAACGGTGAGCGGCTCAACCCCTGAACTCGTGGATCTGGAGGAGCTGCGCCCGTCTCGCAGCTTCCGCCAGCGGCGTGATCAGAAGCATCAGTGCGGTGCGCCGCGCGGTCCCGGGTAGCCCGGCCAACTCGGTGACGTACCGTACCCCGTCCGGGCCGTGCAGTTCGAAACCGCGAGCGGAACTCGCCCACACCCTGCCGTCCGGTGTGTCCAGTACGGGGACGGGCTCGTCCCCCGGGGCGGCGGCCAGGTCGCCGAGGACCCAGCCGGTGCGCCGGGCCGCCTCCGCGAAAGCCATGACCTCGTCCAGGTCGCGGCGCATCCGGACGAGGACGGCACCGGTGAACGAGGCGGGCAGGTTGTCGACCGAGGCGGCGCTGCGGCAGCCCAGCCTGCCGGCGATATCGGCCACCCGGCCCAGCACGCTGCGATGGATCAGACCTGTCTCGGTGTCGCCGACCGTAATGATCGCTGTGCACAACCGGTGCTGGGCTCCTGGCATCCTCGCTCGTTCCCCCGTCAGGGCAACCCTTTCGAGGCTGCCTTAACCGCCGCGCGTGACGGCCGACTCAGCCGGCACGCTCCCCATCCCCCCGGACAGTAAAGCCACTGACGATACAGAATGATGGACGGTGCTGGTCACCAGGAGGTGACGCGCAAACCCTTTCCAGGGCATGCCGATTCGGCTTCCGGCTAACAGTGGTGATAGGGAGGTGGGCGCGGAATCGGGCGCCTCACCCCCGTTCAGCGCGAAGCAGGTCTTCCCTGGCGGTCCCGAGCAGGTGACGGGCCACCTCCAGCTCCTTGTGCCCGTAGTCCAAGTGGACCAGGGCCGTTTCCACCATCTCCACACCCGAACCCGGCGGCTGCCCGGTCACTTCGAGTTCCCGGATCTGCTCGGTCCGCTCCATTACCGTGCCGACGATGTTCCAGACCAGATCCAGTACATCCGTGACCATCTCCACTGCCTGACCGGCTCCGGTCAGCGTCAACTCGTCCGTGTCGTCGCCCACCGCCGAAGACACCGCTTCCACCCGCTCCCGCAGCGCCCACAGCGCCCGATTCAAGCTCGCTCACCGGTTCCTCTCGGGTTCGCACCGTCACGATCACACTTACCCCTGCGCTGGAGCAGCCGGTGATGAATCAGCCGCCCCGCCGTCGATTCCATGTCGCCGCTCAATGCGGCGAAGCCCCGCACCCTCCCGCCGGCCCCGCCGACACCCGCCTTCGCGGACCGCCCCGATCTCCGCAGGCACAGGCGTGGCTCGGCCGAGGACGTCGTCGGACGGGTCAAGCACCGCGGATGCCCAGCCCACCAGAGGTCTCGAGGCGGACTATTTCTCTGAGCAATTCTTTCTGAGTTCTTCCTTCGACCAGGACTGCTCGGCCGTGGCGTGTCGCCGCCCAGTAGTGGCCGGTCCGGTTCCCGTACCAGCAGATCCATTGCTTGCTGCGCTGCTGAAGTTGCCTTGCCAAATGACGTGGATCTTCGCTTGAAGCGAAGGAATTCATCTCTTTACCTGCGGCATGGTGTGGCCAGTTCTCCTGGGGTGGATGTCGTGTCTGTCTACTACGGTTCAGTCGACCGGGCGGACCGCAAGCGACCGGGCAGTCATTTTGCCCTCCACGCCGTCGCGGGACGAGCCCAGAGCCGACGCCGCCCAGGTCGCGGCGTCGCCATTCGCTCGATCCGCGTCCCTGGGCGGTTGCCGCCGCCGCGCGGCCCTGGACGGCGACCTAACATTGTCGTCAGGCGGATGCCCCCGCCTCATTGAGGGTGCCGCCGCTATAAAAATCTTCTGAATGCGGGTGAGTGAGGGTGAACAGTCCGCAGCCGTAAGCCTTGTTGGGGCCGATGCCTTTCAGAATTGCCTGGGTGAGCAGAATCACGTCGGTGACGAGTAGCCTGCCCTCGAAAGTCGCGGTGTGGAGGGTGACCGGGACGCCGCGTCCACTTTCGGTGAAGGAGCGTCGGCTCCGCGCGGTGATCCGAACGTCCGGCGCGGAGCGTGGGGAGCAGCCGTCCAGACCGGAGGTCGCGGAGCCGGTGCGGGTACGGGGAATGGCGAAGCCCCATGTGGGAGCGTGTTCGAGGAACCACCCGAGTTGCTGGGCGCGGGTCAGGTGAGCACGATCGTCGTCGGGCGCCTGACTCTCGCCCGGGTCGTCGCGAACCGGGCTCGCGGTGACCCGGAACGCGAATTCCCTGTTGATGGCGAGCCGGGTGAGCAACGGCCGGTATTCACGGGTCGCCGCCTGGTCTCCGGCCGCGCCCGGCCAGCCGGCCGCCTCGACCAGGCGGGTCCAGTCGGGACGGGACGGACTGAGCACGAACAGCAGGGGCCGCTGGGGATCGTCGGCGTCCAGGCGCCACAAAACCCGCTTCATCTCGGACGGATCGGAGATTCCACCGAGGACCGCACCGCGCATGGCGCGCGGGCAGGCCAGGAGATCCCGGCTCTCCGCCCGCAGCGGGTTGATCGGGATGTGGGACAAGTAGGTCATGGCACCCCTCGCCGGCCCAGGAACCGAAGTCGTCTTCGGTGATCTTCACCGTCCGTACGCTCTGGGCAGTGTCAACCGCCTGAGCCTGGGGGGACATCGCCGGACACTCCGGGATTCCGCTGGACTGCGGCTCCACGGAGTGCGCCGGCGTCTCCGCTCTCCGCGGTCACTGCGGCATCGCCACTCTTTCCGCCGCGGAGGTCGCCGGACCCGGCCGTCACTCCGGCGCGCGGGGCGGTGATCACCGAAGTCACCAGAGTCATGACCACCAGGATGGCGAACAGGTCGGCCGAGAGGATCCCGGTGTCCACGCCGATCCGCAGCAGGATCAACTCGGTGACGCCACGGCAGTTGAGCAGCCGACCCAGCGTCAGCGAAGGAACCCAGGGCCAGCGTCCCGCCCGGACGGCGAGGGTCACACCACCCAGTTTCGCGGCCACCGCGGTGACGACGAACGCCAGACACCACCAGCGATCGCCGCTGTCGCCCAGCGCGTCCGCCAGATCGGTGCGGAGGCCGACCTCAAGGAAGAACAACGGCAGCAGCACCGCCGCGGCGAAGCGCCCGAGTCGGTCGGCGGCCCCCATGCAGGCGAGGGAATGGCGTGGCAGCACGACGCCGAAGGCGAACGCGCCGAACGCCGCGTGCACGCCGATGGCGTCGGTGGCCGTCGACGCCAGTAAGGCGCCCACCATGACGAGCGGCAACGCCGCGTCCTGCCCGCCGACGCGTGAGCCGCCGGACCCCGGCGACTCCATCGCGGCGGCGATGCGAGCCATCGCCGGGCGTATCGCCACCATCACCGCCACGAACAGGACCGTCAACAGGATCACCGTGGTGCCCGAGGCCGCCCCTGTTCCGGCCATGCCCAGGCAGATCGCCGCCAGGGACCACACCACCAGGTCGGTCCCGGCGGCGGCGCCCAGGGCGAACGAGGCGATCGGGGTTCCGCTCAATCCGAGGTCACCGAGAACGCGGGCCAGAACCGGTAGCGCGGTGACGCCCAGGACGAGCCCCAGGAACACCGCGTAGACGGGAAAGTTCACCGGCCCGGCGTATTGGGCCGCCGTCGGCACGGCCAGGGCCAGCCCGGCCGCCATCGGGACCGCCAGTCCGGCGTACACGACGGTGAGCAGCGACCGGCGTCCGGTACGCAGCACGTCCAGGTCGAGTTCGGCTCCGGCGGCCACCATGAACATCACCAGGCCGAGCTGCGCCGGGCCGTGGACGGCCGAGACGATCTCGTCCGGGAACAGCCACCCCATGCCGTCCGGGGACAGCGCCCCGAAGAGGGAGGGACCGAGGAGCACGCAGACAGTGATCTCGCCCAGCACCGCGGGCAGCCGGGACCGCTGGGCGATCAGCCCGCCGAGCCGGGCCGCGCCGAGCACGACGCCGATCGCGAGGAGCAGGTGGAAGCCGGAGCTCTCCATCGGGACCGGTAGGTCGTGGAGGCGGCCGGGCCCTCCCTCCGGAGACAGCCGCCATGCCAGGGCCGCGGCGATCGAGAGGAGAGCCGTGCTACCGGCGATCACGAGGACCGCGGACCGCCTCCCCATGATCGCCGACGGGATCATGCGGGATTGTTCCGATGGCAAGCTGATGCCCCTTGGATGTCGAGCGGACCTGGTGTCTCTGACTCCTGAGCACAACGCGTGTCCCGGTGCCAGCAGAGACAGTGCAGTCAGAAGGGCGGGCGTCAAGACGGCCCCACCTCACAGCACGCCGAAGCCGCCGGTATCCCCCCTCCGGGGGGCCGACCGGATAGACGGCATCGAACTCCGGATGCGGTGCGGGTACGACCGGCGGTGTCCCGTGCTGGGTGATTTCCATCTGCGGGCGCACATGGTGCGGTGCCGGAGCGCATCCGCAGGAGGAGCAATCGCTGCCGCATCCCGAGCAGAGGGCTCCCTGAACGAGTACGAACATGCCGCTTGACCTGCACGGACGAGGTTTTCGGCAGGGGCGACCTCGGCCGCCTCCACGGTCAATGGCGCGACGTCGTCCTCCTCGAACGCCGAAGCCCCATCGTGCTGTGACCTCGCGACGCTCCAGCAGGCGGCGAGGGCCTGAACGCGACGCCACGCGGTCTAGCCCTGGTGAGGCCGCCGGTGACCGACTGCGCGATCCGGACGACGCCGTTGATGATGAGCTGGAGCCCGATGAGCACGGCCAGCGCGCCGACGGTGACACCGGGCCAGGCCACGACGACGACGCCCAGCAAGAATGAGATGCCGCCGAGAGTCAGGGCCATCGCCTGGTGCTCGTTCACCATGTGCGTGAGCGTCGTGCCCTGCCCGCGACCAGGGACGGTTCCCCCCGTCCTCCGAGATGTCGTCGACATTATCGCTCCTCCCATGTTGACGTATTGCGTCGGGTTTCCGGCCTCCCGGACGGCTTACGCGTCCCGGATCGGCCCTGTATCGAAATGACACCGTTCGGGCAGGTCGGGCCGCATCCTCCACCACGGGTGATTGCGGTGCTACCCGGTTCACCCGCCGAGGGTGAGCCCCCAGCACCGTCGCCGGGCGATTCTGCGAGTGATCCATGCAATGAGGAGGTTCATACGTCACGCAGCGGCACGCCGATGCTGAAGACCCCCATCGAGATGCGGCAGGGGTATGTCGGCAACGCGGTAGCGCCCGAGCAGGGCCCGGCGCTCGGAGGAGAGACTGCGGCCGTAGTTCTCGACCAGCGCCCGTAGCATCTCGGCCGGACCAGCCCCCTCCGCCCCGGGAAGCAGGTCGCGGACCGGGGGTGATCAGCGGCGGGTCGGGGACGATCCGCCGTACGCCCCCGTCCAAGCGGGTGAGCTTCGCGAAGGCCTGCAGGTTGGTCCGTGCGCGGGCCCGGACGCGGCGGCGGAGTATCGCCGGCGGGCGCCCACGAGGCAGGTCAAGCCGAACCAGACCATCGTCGCGGGAAGGCGGCAGCCCGGGGCGGTAGTGCGTCGCACGTCGAGAGCCACCCGCTGCGGGTGATGCAGGGGAAGACGGGTGTGGGGAGCATAGGCGGCATCGATGCACAGGGCCTCACGACTGGAGGACCACCATGAACGAACTCGCCACACCCATCGGCGCCACGGACTACCCCCTGCTGAACATCTTCTGGACCATGCTCTGGTTCTTCCTATGGGTGCTGTTCCTGATGCTGCTTTTCAGGATCATCACTGACATCTTCCGCGACGACCGGTTGAGCGGCTGGGGGAAGGCGGGATGGTCGATCTTCGTGATCGTGCTGCCATTCCTCGGCGCCTTCGTGTACCTGATCGCGCGCGGCCGGGACATGGGGGAACGCGACCTGCGAGCGATCCAGAAGCGCGATGAGCAATTCCGCGCCTACGTTCGGGAGACCGCCGGGGCGCCAGAGCCGAGCAGCACCAACGAGTTGGTCAGACTGGCCGAGCTCAGGAAGCATGGCGACATCAGCGAGGTGGAGTACCAGCGGGCGAAGACCAAGGTCCTCACCTGATCCACCTTCGGCCGGGACCGGGCGGGTGTAGGCCGCACCTGCCCGCTCGCACACACCGCCGCCGAAAAGACCGCCACCCATGTGCTGCGGGCTGGGTGGCGGGTGTCCGGCACCCGGCGGGGACGCCTGGGCCGTCGGGCGGGTGTTGGGTCAGATTCTTGTTGCGTTGCGTTGCGTTGCGGGCGACGGTGACGGGGCGGGCTGATCCGGCGATCTCGGTCATGACGGCCGCTCTTGCCGGTACAGCACGAGGTGCTCGTGGTAGAGCACACCGCCTCGCACGTCGCCGGTGGCGGTGAAGCCCAGGTCGTCGTGGTAGTCGAGGTGGGTGCCCGTGACGGTGTAGCGGCCGGTGTAGGCGCGCTTGCGACCGTCGCGTTCCTCCTCGTAGCGGCCGTTGGCGAGGAGTTCCTGGCGGATCCGCCCGTCGGCGGTGACCCACATGCCGACGTACGGGTGAGGGGCGCGCGCTGCGCGGCCACTGCCCGGGGCGGCGCAGGCGAGCAGCATGGTGAACAGTCCGAGGAGGTGCAGGGGTTTTCTGAACATGGACGGGCTCCATTGCATGGACAGGTGATGGTCAGGCCGATTCCGCGGGTCGCGGCGGCGCTGGCGACGGTGCGGCTGGTCAGAGCCGGCGGCCGGCGTGTCCGGAGGCGTGCAGGACGCGGTCGCGGGAAGCGCGCACGTCTTCGCGCAGCGTGGACAACTCGACGTCCAGGACGGTGCCGGCCCACTTGCGGACCTGCCCGGCGATCAGGACGGCGTCGATATTGCGGGCGTCGCAGCCCAGGACGAGGGTGCCGATGGGGTCGTTGAGGGGCATGTTGTTGAGGTCTTCTGCGCGTACGACGAGCACGTCGGCCTGCTTGCCCGGGGTCAGGGAGCCGGCGACGTCGCCCAGGCCGATGCTCCTGGCACCCTGCAGGGTGGCGAAGTCGAGAACGTCGTGCACGCCGATCCGGACGGGCTGCTCGCCGGTGCCGTAGACGGCGTGGACGGCGCGCATGCGCTGGACGGTGTGCAGGGCGCGCATCTGCGTGAACATGTCGCTGGCCAGGGCGACTTCGACGTCGATGCTCAGGCCGGGCCGGATACCGGCGGCGAGGGCCTCGTCGATGGCGGGGACCGCGCTCTCCAGGCCGATCTGGGCGTCGGAGGTGGGGGCGAGCGCGACGTTGGCGCCGGTGTCGGCCATCGCCTGCCAGGCCTGCCGGGTCAGGCCGGTGCAGTGGATGAGGGAGACGTGGGGGCCGAGCAGGCCCTGCTCGGCCCAGCCGAGGATGGCCTCGGAGGAGGGCGGGCCGAAGACGGCGTCGATGCTGACGCCGATGCCGAGGTCGCGGGCGGTGCGGGCGAGGTGCTCGCCGTAGGCGAGGTCGGGGCCGGCGACCTCGCCGGTGGCCAGGGCGGCCAGGCGCAGGGTGAGCAGCCCGCCTGCGGCGAAGTGGGTGTCGTGCAGGCGCGTCAGGTCGGCGGGCCATTGGCCGTCCCAGTCGCCGAAGTGTGGGCGCATCGAGGCGTGCACGCCGCGTATGCCGGTGTCGGCCAGCGCCCGGATGGCGGCGTCGGAGTGGGCGGCGGTGCGGGAGTTGTGGGAGAAGTCCAGCATGGTGGTGATGCCGCTGTCGATGGCGGTCAGTGCGGCCAAGCGGGTGCCGATGTACATGTCCTGCGGCTCGTAGGCGGGGGCGATGCCGGCCAGGGTGGAGGTGACGTACTCGCCGAGGTCGTTGACGTCCGGCATGATGCGGCGCAGTTGCGCCTCCCAGGCGTGGCGATGGGTGTCGACGAAGCCCGGGGCCAGGACGGCGCCGCTGACGTCGATGACCAATGCGTCGCCTGCCGGCAGGCCTGCGCCGACGGCGGCGATCCTTTCGCCGTCGATCAGCAGGTCGGCGCGGGGCAGGACGCCCAGCCCCGGGTCCATGGTGACGACGGCGGCGGCTCCGGTGAGCAGGACGCGGCGACCGGGGACGGCGCGGCGCAACTGGTCCAGGGTGGCGTTCAAGGCTTCCTCCGCAGATAAGGGATTAGTGGGGCGCTACTCCATTGAGTCTGTGCAGGTCAGAGGGCATCAACCAGGACGCGTGCTGCCTGGGTGCGGCGCACCCCGGCAGCACATGCGGCCCCCGGATAGCTTGGTCGCATGGACGGCAACCACCTGGGCGAATTCCTGCGCGCGCGCCGCGCCTCCCTGCGGCCGGAGGATGTCGGCATGGCGAGTTACGGGACTCGAAGAGTCGCCGGGTTGCGCCGTGAGGAGGTCGCCGTCCTGGCCGGCGTGAACGCCGACTACTACACCCGCCTGGAACAAGGCCGCGAGCGCAACCCCTCAGGCCAGGTGCTCGACGCTCTCGGCCGCGCGCTGCGCCTCGACGCGGACGCCCGGGCGCACCTGTTCCGGCTGGCCGGGACCACCCCGCACGACCGGCCCTTCACGCAGACCGCCGAGCGGGTCAGCCCGGCGCTGCGCCAGTTGATGGACGGCTATCCCCACACTCCGGCGTTCGTGATGAACCGGACCCTGGACATCCTGGCCACGAACGCCCTGGCCGACGCCCTCTACAGCCCCTTCGAGCCGGCGGACAACCTGGCCCGCATGACCTTCCTCGATCCAGCCGGCCGGCGCTTCTACACCGACTGGGACCGCGCGGCCCAGGCCACCGTCGCCAACCTCCGCCAGGCCGCCGGCTTCGACCCGGACGACCCGCGCCTGGCCGAACTCGTCCGCGATCTCACCGAGCGGAGCGCGGACTTCGCCCGCCTCTGGAAAGCCCACACCGTGCGGGGCAAGACGCAGGACGCCAAGCACCTCCTGCACCCGGACGTCGGCCCGCTCACGCTCACCTACCAGGCCTTCGACGTACGCGACGCCCCCGGCCAGCAACTCGTGATCTACCACGCCGAGCCGGGCGGCGGCAGCGCCCAGGCCCTCGATCTCCTCGGCTCCATCCATGCCACCCGACGCCAGAGCGAACCGCGAAGGTAGAGGGCCGACCCGCCGCGCGGCGACGGAGGTGTTGGGTCCAGATCTCCAGGGCCGGGTCGCTCTCGGCGGTCCGGCGGCGCCGCCACCGCCAGGCCCTCCCCTCACCGGCCGCCTCGCCCCCGGCGTTGGCGAGGGTGAGGGGCGCTGTCATCTCGGACGGTCCTCCGCCCTGCGCAGAGGGATGTGATCGTCAGCGGCCGGCTCATTCCACTGGGCGAGCAGGTGCAGCGCGGTCTCGGACGGACTGCCGGGCTCGGCGTCGTAGATGAAGAGCGTCTGGTCGGGGTCGTCGGCTGGAGTGAGGGCCTGGTAAGTGATGGTGAGGTCGCCGACCAGGGGATGGTGGTAGTCCTTGTTGCCCGTGGTGCGCTGGTGGACCTTGTTGTCGGACCACGAGCGGCGGAATTCCCCGCTGCGGATGGACAGGTCGCCGATCAGAGTACTGAGAGCGGGGTCGTCGGGATGTCGGCCGGCGTCGCGGCGGAGCATGGCGGCCGTGTCGGCGGCGACGATGGGCCAGTTCTTGTACAGCTCGCGGGCGTGCGGGTCGAGGAAGACGAAGCGGGCCTGGTTCCGCTCGGCGGCGGGCAGCGCCCGGAAGTCGGTGATCAGGCGTCCGGCCAGCCGGTTGTGGGCCAGCACGTCGAGGCGGCGGCCCAGGACGAAGCCGGGTCGGCGCGCCGCCTCCAGTATGTCCAGCAGCCGCCAGGTCGCGGGGTGGACCCGCTGCGGGCGGGGGCGCCGCCTGCGCCGGGCGGGCCGGGGACGGGCCAGGGTGTGCAGGTGCTCGCGTTCGGCGTCGTCGAGGTGGAGGGCGGTGGCCAGCGCGTCGAGCACCTCGGGGGAGGCGCTGCGGCTGCGGGCCTGCTCCAGGCGGGTGTAGTAGTCCACGCTCACCCCGGCCAGGCGGGCCAGTTCCTCACGCCGCAGCCCGGCCACGCGGCGCCGGCCCACGAGCGGCTCGTCGAGCCCGGCCTCGTGCGGACTCAGCCTGGCGCGGGCTGAGCGCAGGAACTCCGCCAGGGGGGTGCTGGTTCTGCCATGGTCCATGCCACCCAGTGTCACGCCTTTCCGCAGTGCGCCGACCGGTGAGAGTGGCCCAGTTCGTCCCCCGATGGCTTGGGCCATTCTGCCGCCCGTTTCTGCCGTTCAGGGCTGGTTGAGTGGAGATCGGGCCGCTGATTCGGTCCTGTCCCTCATTCCGTACGAAGGAGTTCTCGCATGTCCACGTGGTTCATCACCGGCGCCGCCCGGGGCCTTGGCCTGGAGATCGCCCGCGCGGCCGTCGCGGGCGGCCACACCGTGGTGGCGGCGGCCCGTAACCCGGACGCCCTGCCCGAAGACCTGCAGCGGTCCGGCCGGGTACTCGCCGTCCGGCTCGACGTCACCCGCGGCGAGCAGATCGCGGGCGCCGTCGCTGCGGCCGTTGAGCGGTTCGGCGGCATCGACGTCCTGGTCAACAACGCCGGCCGGGGGCTGCTGGGCGCGTTGGAGGAGATCACTGACGCCGAGGCGCGTTCCCTGTTCGACCTCAACGTGTTCGGGCTGATCAACCTCACCCGGGCCGTGCTGCCGGGCATGCGCGCCGCGGGTGGCGGCAGGATCGTCAACATCGGGTCGCGGTCCGGTTTCGAGGGCGAGCCGGGGGTGAGCGTGTACGCCGCGTCGAAGTTCGCCGTCGCCGGCCTCAGCGAAGCGCTGGCGGCGGAGCTGGCGCCGTTCGCAATTCAGTGCATGGTCGTCGAGCCTGGCGTCTTCCGTACCGATTTCCTGGACGCCAGCTCCCTGTCCACCGCCGCACGCCGCGTCGGCGCCTACGACGGCACCCCTGCCCACGTCACCCTGGACTGGGCGGGCACCGCCAACCACACCCAGCTCGGCGACCCCGTCAAGGGGGCCGCGCTGATCTACGAGGTGACCTGCCAGGAGGAGCTGCCGGGTCACCTGTACCTCGGGCTCGACACCCTGGAGCGGCTGCAGGTGAAGCTGGACCGGATCGAGCAGGACGTGGCCCCCTGGCGGGACAGATCCGCCGCCACCGCACACGACGACGCGGCCTGACCCCGGGCCCCGCCTTCATCCTTGAAGGATCTGTCATGACCGCTGCTCTTCTCACCGGAGCGCCAACTCGTCCCCGCGCTCCATCAAGGACGCCGTCAACGAACGTGTGGCCCGCAGCGAGCGTCCTCTACCAGCAGCTTCTCGCGGCCATCCGACCTCCCAGGAGGTTCGGGTTCGAGCCGCACGGACCGTGCTTCGTGGCCGCCATCGTCCTGCCGAACTGAAGCCAGAGGCGACTCGACCCGGATCTGCACTCCCAGCAGCTGAGGGACGTCACGCAGATCCTGCGCGGGGGCTGGTCTCCAACTCCTCGTCACCGCACCTCGTCGGCTCCCACGAGGGCGTCGCGGTCGTGATCTTGCAGTGTTCCGACAGCCGCCTCATCGACGAGGCCGTCGGTGTCCTTCGGGCCCGCGGGCTCCAGGCGTAGGCCGGCAGCGGCCGGAAGGTGGCATCACTGGACCTGATCTAAGGACCGAAAATACGAGGTCGGTGAAGACCAGCGGACGCTCCCTCCGCGCCAGTTGGTGAGGAGACCGCCCGGCGGCGGTCAGGTTGGTCCGCAGCCGGCACCTTCCGCCGTCGCTAATTAGGACCAAGACCATTGGCCCGCGGGCGGCGTGACTCTTCCTCTCCGGCCAGTGCGGCCCGCAGTTCCTCGGGCGGTTCCGCGGGCAGGCCCACGGGGAAGACGTCGAGTCGGCTCGGCGCCTTCTCGCCGATCCGGCTCTCCACCACCACCCATTCGCTGTCGGGTGACCAGGCCACGAGGTGCGCCTGGCGCTCCAGTGAGCCGTACATGACGGGGCCGCCTCCGTCCACCCGCCAGACGCTCGGCTCGCGCCGGTGATCCGAGGCGAAAGGGCTCTGCGTGATGAGCACGTACCGGTCGCCGGGGGCCACCGCGATGTCGCGCACCCATCCCCAGTCCGTCGCGATGCGGCCGTGGACGCGGCCGGTGCGTGGCTCGGCGACCGTGATGTCGGGATGGTCCTCGCCGATCAGGAACATCCGAGACTCATCGGCGCTGAATGCCACCTGCCGTAGGCGGCTCGCGTCGAAGCCTTCCGGCAGGACCACGGATGCGTCCGCCCCGCCGGCGGAGTCGACGAACTCGACGCCCGGCAGGAGGTGCCGGGCGCGATACCGCCCCGTAGCGGACCGGACGCTCCCCGGCTCGTGCGGCACCTCGGTCACCGCGCCGGCCGCCAGGTCGTAGGCCCACTGCTCGTCATCAAGGAACGACTTCACCGCCACGACGGGAAGCCCTGGCACCCACATGAGTACCGCGGTCGGCTCGACCCCATGGGCGAGACGCAACCGCTCGGTCCAGTCCGCCGTCTCGTAGACGACAAGCTCCCCGCCCCAGTTGAGGACGGCGAGATGGGCGCCGTCGTCGGAGAACGCCATGCCGCTCACCTGGCGGCCCTCGCGCCTCCCCGCGCGGAACGGCTCGATCACGTGCGCCGGGCGGGAGAAGTCGGGCACGTACGGCGCGTCGCGCGGTTCGGGGGCACTCAAGCCGGTGTCCCAGACGGTCGACCGGGTGTCCCCGGGTTCCAGCCCCTCGAGCCAGCGGGGGTCGGTGACCCGGACCACGTAGTCGCCCTGGACAAGCAGTTCCTCGTCCTGCCAGCCGCCGTCGCGCAGGTAGTAGAACATCCCCAGCCTGTCCCACTGCTCAGACGTCATCGGATGGTTGCGCGTGGCCACCCGCTCCACGCCCTCGATGAACCACCGGGCGTTGGCCGCCACCCAAGCCTCGTCCATCAACGGCTTGTAGTCGAAGACCCGCGCCAGCGGGCGCGGACGGCCGTACGCCCCGTCCGCCGCGAAATCCCACAGCAGCCGCAGGAAGAACACGGCGTTCTCGGGCAGCGGGAAGCCCCCCTCGATCGAGGGCTCGTTGTAAACGACGAACACCCGCAGCCGAAGGCTCCGCCGGTCGTCGGCGACGCCGAGCACGCGCGCACCGTACAGGTCGGTTGACATGGGAACTCCCAGATTCACGCTCGGGACCGGTGCCGCGTTGTGGCAGGGGCAAGCTTGCCAGCAGGGACCGCCATTCCACCCAGAAACGACCACATCGGACGGAAATGCGACGGCTGCGGTACCCGACCGAAGAATTCCAATCAGGCGCCGCCGGGCACGGAGGCTGCGGGGGCGTCTGCAGTCACCTGGCGCCAGGTTTGGGACGGATGGGGACGCAGGCCGGACCGGGACAGGCTTGAGAACACCGCACCGACAAGCCCGTCGTCCTTGCCCACGTCTTAGCGTGATGGGCAGGCACCCTCCGCTACCACCGAAAGAGCGACAGAGCCGTTAACTGGACACACCCCGGTCCGCCCAACAGATTCTCATCAGGAAAAATCTACTGAAGGTCGCGTGTTCCGGCGGTAATAGCTTCACTCCCGACACCAATGTGTTGATGGCAGGTGGAAGTGGATGCGGCTTGACCTGCGCGGACGAGGTTTTCGGCAGGCACAGGCGCGGGCGGTCAGGCGAGCGTGTAGCCGCCCGCGCCGCGCAGGGCCTCCTCCAGCGCGGCGCGGTCCATGGCGACGTCGTCCTTGTGCTTGAGGATCACCAGCGAGTCGCCGCCAGGGAGGATCTCCGTGGCCACCGCGCCGACGTCCGGCACCGCGCTGAGCCGGTCCTTGACGGTGCGCGCGTCGGCCGCGGTGGTCATCCCGGAGATCCGGAACGTCGTGCTGATCATGGTGCCTCCGTTGGGCTCCGGCCGGTTCAGATCCGGCCGTTGAACGCCTGCAGCGCGGCGTCCTCGCGGGTGCCGCCGCGCCCGTCGCCGTAGTCCGCGTAGTCGGTGATCCATTCGACGGATCTGACCCACTTGACCATCTTGTAGCCGTGGTTGGACTCCACCCGCAGCCGCAGCGGCGCACCGAGGTGGACGTCCAGCGGGCGGCCGTTGCGCTCGTAGGCCAGGATCGTGTCGTCCTCCTCGATCATCTCCAGGTCGAGGACGGCGTAGAAGGGCTCGCGCGGCCGGTGGTCGTACATCTCCTGGGCCAGCCCGTGCGAGGTCACCATCACGTAGTTCGCGCCCTCCGGGCGCGGGCCGAGGACCTCCAGGAGGTCGCGCATGCGCACCCCGCCCCATTTCGAGGTGGCCGACCAGCCCTGCATGCAGGTGTGGACGGCGACGTACTCGGTCTTGGGCAGGCGGCGCAGGTCCTCCAGGCCGAGCCGCAGGGTCTGCCCGCTCAGCTCGCCGCCGAGCTCCAGGTGCCAGTCGCGGAACCCGGAGTCCCGGTGCGCGAGCCACTCGGTGGACTCGTCCTCCGTCGGCGGCAGCCCGTTGGTCCAGTGGAACTCGGAGATGTCCTTCTCGGTGTAGGCGTTCTGCCGGCCCATGCGCGGCTTCATCCAGTTCAGGGTGAGCTTGCGGACGGGTTCGGTCAGCGCGACGAGGACCCGCTGGGAGCGTGCCCGGTCCGCCAGCGTGGCGTAGCTCAGCGCTATCCAGAGGCCGATGGCGGCGACGATCGTGATGAGCGCGACGGTGAACGCCTGGGCGTGGCGGGAGGTGTCGGTCACCCCGAAGACCATGTGCGGGAGGTTGTACTCGGGGTGGACGATGAAGACCAGCCCGACGTGCATGACGATGAACGCCGTCATCAGCGCCATGCCGATGAAGTGCAGCGAGCGCGCGCCCTGGTGGCCGCCCCAGAACTTGACGTACCGGGGGAAGCGGGAGCGGACGGCCGGGGACATCGCGATCCCCGTGAGGATCATGAACGGCGCGAGGAGGAACACGACCCCGGTGTACATGAGCATCTGCAGTGCGTCGTAGGGCTGGAAGTGCTCGATCGACGGAACCCCGAAACCGAGGTAGACCTTGAGCGAGTCGAACGCCTCACCGAACACGTCCCACGACGTGGGGACGATCCGGCGCCAGAGCCCGGTGGCGAAGAGCAGGACCACGTACACGAAGCCGTTGATCAACCATAGCGTCACGCCCAGCCCGTGCCAGTGCCGTCCGAGGCCGATGTTCTTCCTGCCCGGCAGGGTGAGCAGCGGGCTGGCGGTGCGCTCGTCCATGAGGGACGTGTAGACGCCTTCCTCCTGCGGCAGCCTGCGCCGCGTGAACTTGATCCACTCGGTGCCGGGCTTGCAGTCGTTGCGCCACCAGAACCGCGGCAGCGAGGAGATGATCTCCCAGCCGCTGCGCAGGACGATGCCCATGAGCACGAAGTTGAGCAGGTGGGTGCTGCGCAGCCACAGCGGGAAGTCGGGGTCCACTCGGTCTCCATCGCTAAGCAAATGACCAGGTTGCTCAGATCATTCACCATTTCGGGCGGTCCGCAAACCCGAACCGCCGGTGCGCGAGCCGCCGAAAACCCGGCCGCTGGCTCGTACCGCCGGCCTCGGCTCCTCGGGGACCCGCGGCCTGGAGGCGCAGACGCTGAAGCTGTTCGACGTGTGCCGGCGGCGCGCGTGGACGACGCCGGTAGGGAGCGCCCGGTGTCGGCGCCGTTCGCCGGGCAGGTGTTCAAGGTGCAGGCCGGGATGGACCGGGCGCACCGGGACCGGCTGGCCTTCGTCCGGGTCTGCTCGGGGCGCTTCGAGCGGGTCATGCCGCCGCGCGAGACGGGGGGCGGCGGGGCGTTGCGTGTGCGCTGAAAAGGGCAGAAGGGCCGTGTGGGAGTTGTCGGCCGCGTGGACGCCTACCAGCGGCGGCATCGCTGGGCGGGGTTGCCGCTCGCGGTGGTGTACAAGTTCGTGGACGACCAGGGCACGTACCTCACGGCGATGATCACCTACTACGGGTTCGTGTCGCTGTTCCCGCTGCTGCTGCTGTTCGTCACGGTGCTGGGCTTCGTGCTGGAGGGCAATCCCGGGCTGCAGCAGCGCGCACTGGATTCGGCGCTCGCGCAGTTCCCGGTCATCGGGGACCAGATCGGCGCGAACATCGGGTCCTTCCGCGGCAGCGAACTGGCGCTCGCCGCGGGCGTCGTGGGCAGCGTGTACGGCGCCTTGGGCGTCGTGCAGGCCGCGCAGAACGCCCTGAACAAGATGTGGGGGGTGCCGCGAAACTCCCGTCCGAACCCGGTCCTCGCCAGGGTGCGCAGCCTGGCGCTGCTGGCGGTCGGCGGCGTGGTGCTCCTGGGGACGGCGCTGCTGTCGGGGATCATCACGTCCAGCGGCGCCTTCGGTACCGGGGTGCGGGCGGTGGTCATCGCGGCGGCGATCGCGATGAACGTCGTGCTGTTCACGGTGACGTTCCGGATGCTGACCGCCCGGCCGCTCACCATCGCGCAGGTGCGGACGGGGGCGATCGTCGCGGCTCTCGTCTGGCAGCTGCTGCAGTGGGCGGGCACCTTCCTGTTCGGTCACTGGCTCCAGGGCGCCAGCGCGACCTACGGCTTGTTCGGCATCGTGCTCGGCCTGCTGACGTGGATCTATCTGGGCGCGCTCACCTTCGTGCTGAGCGCCGAGATCAACGTCGTCCGGGAGCGGCGGCTGTGGCCGCGCAGCCTGCTGACGCCCTTCACCGACAATGTCGAGCTGACCTCCGCGGACCGGCGCGCCTACGCCTCCTACGCGGAGACCGAACGCCACAAGGGCTTCGAGAACGTCGACGTCGACTTCGACCCGCCCCCGCGCGACGACCCGGACTGACCTCCTGGAGGACGGCGACCCACCGGGCGCGTCCTCCTCGACCAGGACGACCTCGTCCTGCGAACGCGACGCGAGCCGGTCGGCCAGCGCGGCACCGATGTTCCCCGCACCCGCGACCACTATCCGCATGCCTTCAGAATGACAGCCGCTCCCACATGTGGTGAGGCTCGCAAGACGGACACCCATGCGTAATCCCCAAGAGCTACCGTGACGCGGGTGTCCATCGTCATATCGGTCATCGCCGCGGCTCTGACGGGGTTCGCCGGGGGCCTGCTGCTCCGGCCCGCCCTGGATCGAATGCTGCGGCGCCGCCCCTCGCTCCGGTCGTTCCGCCGCGAGCTGACCGGCCCGCGCCCCGGCCTGGCCTTCTACGTCATCCCGCCCGGTCTGGGGAACACCGACGAGATCGTGGCCGAGCTGACCGCCGGCCGCCGCCCGCGCCTCTGCCTGATCGGCAGGCTGTGCGGCCCCCTGCCGTACGACGAGGGCGTCGTGCATGACAACGTGCTGCAACGCGGAGCCCTGTGGGTCGCCCCCGGACTCCTGATGTTCGACCCGCGCGGCGACGCGGAGATGAGCGTCCTGGAAGCGCCCTACGGCGTGGAAGCACGAGAACCGATGCTCACCGAGGCGGGCCGGCCGGTCCTCACCATCGACCTGGGCGACGGCGTCCTGGTCTTCGAACCCGCCCCCGACACGGACCTGGAACACGCCTGGAGCCGAATCCGCACCGTCCTAGAGGAAACCACCCCCTGACCAAGCGCCCCGGCCGGTCGGTGAAGCCGATCCGAAGCCGGGATGAAGCCGGTCGGGGTTCACTCTCATTCGCTGCCCTGCTCGCCGGGGTCGGGCAGGATGACGAGTGAGTGGAGAGTGGCATGGCTCGTGATTCCTCCTGGCCGGGTCTCAAGAGGGCGGCGACCCGCACCAGCGTTTGTGTGGGCCGGCCTGTGGGCCGTCGCGCTCATCTTGATTCTTTTCATGGTGTTCGTGGTGAGCAACACCGGCGATGTGCGGATCTCCTTCGCCGGCATGAGCGGTGTTCTGCCGCCGGCGGTCGTGCTCATGGCCGCGATGTCCGCCGGGATCGCGGTCATTCTGATCCTGGGCACCGCCCGCCTCACGCAGCTGCGCCCGCTGACCCGCAGGCGCCCGCGCTGAGGGACCGTCCCACCGGCTCGGCGTCTTGCGGTCACAGATCTGTTCGGGCGAGGTGGTCGGCGGTGCCGCCGCGCCATTCGATGAGGAAGAGGGTGGCGTCGTCGCTGGTGATCCCGCCTCTTTCCCGCATGAGTGTGTGGGAAAGTTCCCGCACCATTTGCTGCACGGTCGCGCTGGCGGGGCCGACGCGTTCGATCGTGGCGATCAGGCGTTCCTCGCCGAACTGTTCTCCGCCGGTGGTGTGCTCTTCGATGAGGCCGTCGGTGTAGGCCAGGACCCGGTCGCCGGGGCGGAGCCGTTTGCTGTTGATCTGGGGTGTTGAGCCGCCGACGCCGACGGGCTGGGTGCCGTGGCCTTCCAGTGTGCCGATGACGTGGTGATCGCGGATCAGCATGGGTGCCGGGTGGCCGGCATTGACCCACTGCAGGTGGCCGGTCCCGATGTTGAGCCGCATCATCTGTGCGGTGACGAAGTGGTCGGGACCGAACTGGGCGTCGATGGCGGTGTCCATGAACGCGTACAGCTCGGCGAGGCCGGCGTCGGCGCGTCTGGCGTGCCGGTAGGCGCCCACGGCGACGGTGGCCAGTACGGCGGCGTTCAGGCCGTGGCCCATCGCGTCGATCACGGCCAGGTGCAGGATGTCGTCGTTGAGGGCGTAGTCGAGGCTGTCGCCTGCGACGTTATATGCGGGTTCCAGGATTCCGGCGACGGCGACCTGCGGCGTCGTCATGGTGAGCGGGGGCAGCAGTGACCACCGAATCTCAGCGGGCACGCTCAGCGGTTCACGCCGTCGTGCCTGGAGAAACTGGTCGGTGTAGTGGTTCTTGGTCACCAGCATGTCGGCGACCAGGCCCGCAAGCCGTCGCAGCAGCCGGCGGTCGTCATCGTTGACGCTGTCCAGGGTCAGCGACATCACCCCGATCTCGTCGCTGCCGTCCAGCAGCGGCAGGAACATGCGCACGCCGTCGGCTTGCCGTTGTTCGACGATCGTCTCGAACAGAAACGCACGTCCGGCCGGGGAACCTGCCAAGGGCAGCGGTTCCCCGTCGGTGAGGCCGCGGCCCGGCAGTGGCACCAGAGTCAGCTGGGCGTAGTCCTGCAACAGGATCGAGACGTCCCGGCCGCCGATCGCGCGCACCTCCTCGGCCACCAGCGGAGCGATGAGCTGGGGCGGCATCTCGTGCGCCCGGTCCAGCAACTGCCCTAGCAGCCGTTCACCGAAGCCTTCACTCCGGTCCACGGTGTCCTTGGGCCCGGTCAGTTCCCCCACGGCCGTTTACGTGCCCCAATACACATCATCAACTCCATGTGTCCGAGACTGTTCAGCTCGTGATCGGCTCGCCTTGGTGACCCGTTGACCACCGGAAGCCTGGCCGGAGTCAGACCTGACGTTCGTGGACGTAGCACCATCTCCAGGTGGATCCCGGTTCCATCGTGGCGGTGAGCGGATGATCGGTCTCCTGGTAATGCGCTCGTGCGTGCCGGTGCGGCGAGTCGTCGGAGCACGCTACCCAACCGCAGCTCAAACAGATCCGGAGGGCCGTCCACGCGTGGACGCGCCTACTATCAGTTGACCTCGGCTTTCAGCGGGCTGTAACGAGCGATACGAGCAAGCTCGATCAGTGGGGGCGATAACCGCCGGCATCTGTCGTGACCCGCATGACGCGGGGGCCGCGGGTCGTCGTGATGCTGACGGAGGTGATGCCGAACCGTCTATGTTGAGTGGCGGGGCCTTGGCCGGCACAACCGAGGAGATGAGGCCCATGAGCGGGACCGTGCCCGAAGTCTGGGTCGAGGCCGGTGGGGGCCATGATCTGATCCGTGCTGATTCCATCGTGATGCTCCGCCTGGACGAGACCGGACGGTTGACCGCGCAGCTTCGTGATGACGCCAAGGTCAGTGTGACCCTTCTGGAAGGCTCGTCCGGCGTCCGCCCGCCAGGTGACTTCCATCGCCAGCTGATCCGGGCGGTCGCCCAGCTCGCCGACTCCAGCACCGCGCACCTCGTCCGCGCACGGCATGAGGGGGGTGTCTGGCGCTGGGTCAGTGAAGCCCTCTAGGGCACGCCGCGATGTAGGTTCGGCAAGCAGGCCTCGCTGTTCCAGCTCAGAAGGTGGGAGATGTGGAACTGCGCCAGCTCCGCTATTTCGTCGCCGTTTACTCAGGCGCTCTACCCGGACCTGGTGATCCACCAGGTGGAGGTCGGTGTCCCCGAGCAGTATCAGCAACTCGTCGACGGGCGTCTCGACGTGGGCATCGGCCGTGCCGCACTGGCACCGAGGGGCGTCACCTCACACCTGTTCCGCCTGGACCGTCTCGGAGTCCTGATCCCTCGCGGGCACCGGTTCGCCGAACTGGACGCGGTGCCGGTCGAGGCCCTCGCCCGTGAACCGCTGCTGCTGGCCGAGGAGATGAAGGCTCCGGAGTTCAACCAGTTCACCGTCGAGATGTGCCGGACCGCCGGCTTCGCCCCGACGGTGTACGAGGGCACCGTCGACAGCATCCGCGCCGCGTCCGCGCTCGTCGCCCAGGGCCGCTGCCTGAGCCGCGTCCCCTCCTCCTGCATCTCCGCGCTCCCGGGGACGATCTGGCGCCCGCTCACCGAACCGGTGTCCTTCTATCCCTGGTCGATCCTGTGGCGCGAGGCGGACGATTCCGATCATGTGCGCGCCGTCGTCGCCTGCGCCCGGAACATGTCCGAACGGCTCGGCTGGCTGGCCGCCGCGGACCAGACGACCGGCTGACCCGGGAATCCCGATCGGGCCGACCGGTCCGCTCGGTGATCGGTTGCGGTGATCGGTTCAGCGCGTATCGGCTGGGCGCGTGGGCGGGCACGGCGAACTCAGTCCTGGTCGGCGCCGGTGTCGATGCGCCGCCTGAGTTGGGTGTTGATGCGCATGGCTTCGGCGAGTTGGTCTTGAAGGATGATGATGCGGCAGGCCGCGTCCAGGGGGGTGCCCTGGTCGACCAGGTCGCGGGCGCGCTGGGCCAGGCGCAGTTGGTAGCGGGAGTAGCGGCGGTGGCCGCCGGTCGAGCGTTGCGGGACGAACAGCTTGGCGGCGTCCAGGCCGCGCAGGAACCCGGGGGTGACGCCGAGGATCTCGGCGGCCCGGCCCATGCTGTAGGCGGGGTAGTCCTCGTCGTCGAGCTTGTCGTCCAGTCTGCTGTCGGGCCCGGTGTCGGAGTCGTCCTGCCCTCCGGGATCGTCTGGCACCGGGCCTGACTGGGCAGGGTGCGGGTCGCGGTGTGCCGGGTGGGTGCCGGGCTCAGCCAGCTGAGGTGCTCTCACAGAACCTTCCGTACTGTCGTGGGTTGTAGGTGCCGGACGCCTGCCGGGCTGGACCATGCCGGAAACGACGGGGCCCCGGCGCCAAGGGCGGCGCCGGGGCCATGAGGTACAACACCATCTATCCGGCGCTGCGGCCGGTTGTCTTCCGCGCCGCCCGCCTGAAGCGGGGGCGCGGGGATCGCGGATGCGTGACCGTAGACCACCGTCCAATCTGTGGGGCTGCGGTGCCCGCGCGGAGTGACTGGAACCCGCTGCGGGCGATCCCGATGGTGCCGAGACCCTCCTTCCGTGTTCTTCCTACCTTCGTTACCTGTTTCTCCTGCGGTGTTGCGACTTGCCTTCCTGCCACCGGCGGCCCGTTGGCCGCCGGGCGCGGAGCCGGCTGCCGGGGTCCCTTCCACTGCGTTGACCCCGGCACGCCCGGCCCGCGTCATCCATCTACGCGGGCAGTTCGTCATCTGCCGCACCTGCTGGACTTGTTCCTCTTCAATGACAGGAACCATACCCCACACCGCAGCGAATATCTACTTCGGCCAGCAGAGGTTTCCGGAGATCAGTGGATGTGAATATCTGCCGTTGTCGCGTGGAAGTGCCCGGACCAGGGGTTTCCGGGGTCGCGGCGGGGGGCGTTTCGGCTGGTGAGGCCGGTGATGGCGCGGTCCAGGGTGGCGGTGACGGGGATGTACTGGTCCAGGCAGGTGCGGTGCAGGATCCAGCGGCACATCTGTGGCGGTTAGGCGATGACCAGGTCGTCGGCGCGGGCGCGGACCGCGTTGCCGATCGCCACCAGCGCGCCCAGCCCGGAGGCGTCGCAGAAGGTCACCGGGCCCAGATGCAGGACCAGCAAGGGCGGTGAGGCCGACCGCGCGGCCGAGAGCGCGTGCTCGCGCAACAGACCGGCGGTAGCGTTGTCGATCTCCCCGTCGACGTGCACCACCACGATCCGGCCACCCGGGCGGGGCTCGGTGCGCACCCTCAACCGCGCCCCGGGCGCGGACGGCGACCGCCCGGCGGCATCGTCGCTCACACCAATCACCCTCCGCCGGGGTTATCGGCTGGTACCCGGCCCCCGCCTGCGGAGAACGCGCTGGACCAGTGACGGACAGACCGACCACCGGCGACCCGGGCTCAGCGCCGACCCGGATCCCCGAAGACCGTGTTCGAGGAAACGGACCGCCACTGGTCGAGCGATGATGTTCGGCACGAACGCCGCACCAAGTCCGCCGGCCGGCTCGTGGCGCAGGCACCGCTCATCGGCTCCGTGCCGCCTGCGCCAGCGGGCTTGTGCGGTGGCTGGCCCGGTTGCGCGAATGGTCCGATCGGCAGCCGGGCGAGTTCGCTGGTACGGCGGCGCAGCGTCCGGACCCGCTGCCGTGCACGGTCGGTTACCAGAGTGCCCTCCTGCCGGTCGGCGGCGGCCGCAGTCGCGGCAGCCTCCACGAGCGACGTGGCGACGCTCCGGGAGATCGCCGCGAAATATGCGGCGACCGGTCCAGTCTGGACAATATCCACGCTCAGGCACCCGCATTGTCGCCGGACGTCTCGCAATGATCCGGGACATGGGCGTCCCAATTCAGATCGCGTCGACCGCGTGAGCCGCGAGCCCCCGGCCGAGCCCGCCAGGACCGCTGAGGCGGCCCTCCCGTGACCTGCGCCCGCTCCGCGAGCCTAACCCGTCCACCACCGGACACACCATTTCGACGACTTTCCGCGCCCGGTCAAGCTGGGCGGCCAAGGGCATGGCGGCCTTGGCTCTGTCATGCGGAGACGGCGACGTCCACGTGACAGCAGCCCTCTCGCGCCGCAAGCGGCCAGACGGTGAAGCCGTCGTCGGGCGTCTCCACGAAGATGCGGTGCTGGTCCGCGGCGACGCCGGTGGCCGGCTGTCCGAGTAGCCGGGCCAGGACGTAGGCGGCGGCCAGGCTGGTGACGTCGCGGATGGTCCCCAGCGGCAGGAGAGAGCGGGTTTCGGCTATCGCCTCGTGCTCGCCGGCCCTCAGCACGACCCTGGTCTCGGGGGAGATTCCGTGTGCGGCGATGGCCACGGCGATGTTGTCGAGGTCGTTCGAGCCCACCGCGGCCAGGGCGATGGCCCGATGGAGGTGAAGGCGCTCCAGCACCGCCCGGTCGCCGCCGTGGCCCTTCACCACCGGGATGCCGTGGGACCGGGCAAGTCGTACGTTCGGTGCGTTGGGATCGCGTTCCACACCCACCACCGAAATGCCCAGGAGCTGCAGTTCGCGGCACAGCCGCAGCCCCACCTGGCCGACGCCGACGACGATCACATGTCCGAAGCGGGGTACGGTACGAGGCCCGATCAGCCCGACCAGCTTGGGCCCGAGCATGCGGTCGACGAGGCCGGCGGTGAACATCGCGCTGAAGATGATGGTGCCGAGCATGGCCGCGCTGGAGGCCACCTGGTAGAGGGGGGAGTGGTGCGGGGCGGTGGCAGGACCGACGGTCGTGACGACCCGGGCGGCGTCGAAGAACGCCTCCGCGGGAGGGCGGCCGAGGCTCAGCAGCCAGGCCCAGTCTCCTAACAACGCGACGAGCATACCCGCCATGCCTGCGAGCATGATCCGTGTGCCGACGTCGTGCGGGCGCAGTTGCCCGGCGAGCCGGCGCAGCCGTGACAGCAAAGATGCCCGTTCGGGCTGCCACGGCTCCGTCCGGGGTTCTTGGCCGATCACCTGTACGGCCTGGGGCCCGTGGCCACCGTGCCGCAGGGCGGTGAAGGTCGCGTCGACACACGGCCCGGCCAGGGCCGGTGCCACCAGACTGGCGGGGGAGGTGACGTCGCACTGCGGCAGCAGGCGCAGCAGCTCGTGGGCGACCGTCCGGTCGAAGATCGTCACGATGATCGGGACACTGGCGGAGATGTTGGCGATGGCCAGCGCGTAACGCAGGGCCGCGACGTCATCGTGGAGCAGCACCGCGACACCTTGAGGGCGTGCGGTCATCACGGTGCGCAGCTCCTCGTCGCGGGGTTCGGTGAAATGTTGGACACTGTGCCCACCTTCATGCAGCGACGCGCATACGTGGCGGGCCAGGTTGGTCTCACCGATGACGATGAACGAGCGGAAGCCGTGTGAAACGGGGACCTCGTTCATGACACGGGTTCCGCCGTCGGCCTATCGCAGTCGTCCGATACGTATGGGTCACATGTCAGGCATCGTGGCATGCCGCAGGTGACGCAGCGGGCCATGCTCTTCCCGCAATGACACGGCAGGGTTTCTTCGTCCGTCGTTCGGGCACGGGTGATCGACACGTGGCTCACTGCCTGATTCGTCCTTCTGTCGAGGGCGTTCTGGATGCGGGACCGTGCGCTGAGTGGGGCCTCGCATACGACTGTGCGGCGCTCTCGGGATTCCGCACGCGGACGCGTCGATACCAACCGGACAGGTTCGTGAGTAGGGAGGCGGTGCCCTGTCCAAGTCGTCCAGGGGGTCGGGGCTGAGCGTGTGCCGCTCGAAACTTCTCGGTTTCGGGCTGTGACCTGGGGTTTTGCTGCACGATCAGCAGAGTGACTGGGATCATCTCGAGGTGCTGTTGTCGTTGGTCTACCGGTTGGTGAGGTGCTTGCTCGGCGTGCTGGAGGTGTTGGTCCGGTCTGATCTGTCGAAGAACGCCGAGCTGCTGGTGTTGCGTCATGAGAACCAGGTGCTGCGTCGTCAGGTGGGCGGTCGCCGGTTGCGGTGGGATCACCTCGACCGGCTCTGGTTGGCGGCGTTGTCCCGATCGGTGCACCGCCGCCGGTGGGCGGAGGTCTTCCCGGTCACCCCAGCCACGATCTTGCGCTGGCACCGCAGTCTGGTCGCCCGCAAGTGGACGTTTACCGACCGACGTCGGCCGGGGCGACCATCGACCGGGGTTTCGGTCAAGGCACTGATTCTGCGGATGGCGCGGGAGAACCCGACCTGGGGCCATCGGAGAATCCAGGGTGAGCCGGCCCGGCTCGGGTATGTGATCGCCGCATCCACGGTGTGGGAGATTTGGCACGCTGCTGGCATCGATCCCGTGCCCCGGCGTGCCGGCCCGACGTGGCGGCAGTTCCTGACGGCCCAGGCGCACGCGATCATCGCCTGCGATTTCTTCACGGTGGAGACGGTGCTGCTCAAGAGGTTGTACGTGCTGGTGTTCATCGAGCACGGGACCCGCAGACTCCACCTGGGCGGCGTGACGGAAAACGCGTCGTCGCAGGCATGATCAGCGAATATCACCACGCCGCGTAAGCCCTGGTCAGAGCGCGAAACTCAATAATCGAGCGGGACAGGTCCAGCGTCAGGTGCTCCGTGTCGCCGAAATAGGTGATGCCCGCGTTGTTGAACATCAGGTCGATCCGTCCGTGCGCCTCCACGACCTCGTCGACGACCTGCTGCACCTGGGCCGCTTGCGTCACGTCGACGGCCGCAGCACGTGCCGATCGCGGTCCGGCGAGGCCGGCGGCGGTCTTCTCTGCGGCGCCCAGGTCGCGGTCCGTGCACACCACGTCGGCGCCTGCACCGACGAGTGCCGCGGTGAGCGACGCTCCGATGCCCGAGCCGCCGCCTGTGACGATCGCGGATCTGCTCGCGAGGCTCATGTGAACGCCTTCTCCACGAGTCCGGCGAGATCCGGGTAGCGCATCAGGTGGGCACCGCGTTCACCCGGGGTATGTCCATCGCCGGCGCCGTCAGCGGTGTGACGACCAGGCCGGGCGCCACTGCGTTGACGCGCACACGGCGTGGCGCGAACTCGAGCGCAGCGACCTCCGAAGAGCGCCTCCACTCCTCCCTCGTCGGTCACATCGACCTGGACGTCGGCGCCCGTGCCGGGGAGGTCGGCGACCACCACGAACTCGCCGTGCGACCGCAGCAGCGCGGCCGTCGCCGCTCCGAGGCCGGACCCGCCCCCGACCACCACGACCGTGCGCTGCCCACCCATCCGCCACCATCCTGACGCTCGTCGGTATCTGTTGACACGTGTCAATTGCGGTCTTAACGTGACGTGCATCACGCCAGGTTGTCAAGCAGATGCCGAGGAGTAGCCGATGAGTGGTCCGACGGTCGCCGTGATCGGTGCCGGCATCAGTGGGCTGACGATGAGCAAGATGCTGGAGGACTACGGGCTGGAGTACGCCACGTTCGAGTCCTCGGACCGCGTCGGCGGCAACTGGGCCTTCGGCAACCCCAACGGGCACAGCAGCGCCTACCGCTCGCTGCACATCGACACCTCGAAGTACCAGCTGTCCTTCAAAGACTTTCCGATGCCCGAGGAGTATCCCGACTTCCCGCACCACACCCAGATCAAGGACTACCTCGACGGCTACGCCGACGCGTTCGACATCCGGCGCCGGATCGAGTTCGAGAACGGCGTCGTGCACGCCGAGCGGCACCCCGACGGCGGCTGGCTGCTGGAGACCGAGCGCACCGGCGTACGTCGCTTCGACGTGCTCCTGGTGGCCAACGGCCACCACTGGGATCCGCGCTTCGCCGACAAGCCGGGAGAGTTCACCGGCCTGACGATGCACTCGCACGCCTACATCGACCCGCGGACGCCGTACGACCTGACAGGTAAGCGGATCCTGATCATCGGGCTGGGCAACAGCGCCGCCGACATCGCGGTCGAACTCTCCAGCAGGACACTCGACAACGAGGTCGTCATCTCGACGCGGTCCAGTGCGTGGATCGTGCCGAAGTACTTCGCCGGAACGCCGGCCGACAAGTACTACAAGACCTCCCCGCACATCCCGTTCGCGTGGCAGCGCAAGTTCATGCAGGTGATGCAGCCGCTGACCGCCGGCCGCCCGACCGACTACGGCCTGCCCGAGCCCAACCACAAGTTCTTCGAGGCGCACCCGACGCAGTCGGTCGAGTTGCCGCTGCGGCTCGGCTCCGGCGACCTGCGGGCCAAGGGCGACATCGAGCGCTGGGACGGTCCTACCGTGCACTTCGCCGACGGCACGGCCGAGGACTTCGACGTCGTCATCCACGCCACCGGCTACAACATCACCTTCCCGTTCTTCGACCCCGACTTCATCAGCGCACCCGAGAACCACATCCGCCTCTACAAGCGGATTCTCAAGCCGGGCATGGACGACCTCGCGTTCATCGGGTTCGCCCAGGCGACGCCGACACTGTTCCCGTTCGTCGAGTGCCAGACCCGGCTGGTCGCGGCCTGGCTCGTCGGCCGCTACGCGCCGCCGCCGGTCGCCGAGATGGAGCGGGTGATCGACGAGGACCAGCAGAAGTACACCGCCCACATGGTGCAGCGGCCGCGGCACACCCAGCAGCTCGACTACTTCCTCTACGAGCACGACCTGCGCACCCGGGAGATCCCCGCGGGGCTGGAGCGAGCTGGGCGGCAGCGGGCGCGGCGGCCCGTGGAGGCGCGCGGGTGAGCGAGGAGCGCACCTGGGCGCGGCTGGTCGACCGCCGCAGTGCCAACCGCGGCGACCAGCGCCGCTCGGCCCTGCTCCAGGCACTCGACGACCTGCTGCGCGAGCAGACCCTCGACCAGGTCAACGTCGCGGAGATCTCGCGGCGTGCCGGCGTCACCCGCTCGGCGTTCTACTTCTACTTCGAGAGCAAGGCCGCCGCGGTGCTCGCCCTGATGACCGGCCTGTACGACGCCGCGTCGGACGCGACCGACCTGCTGGTCAAGGCGGAGGGTGATCCCGGTGAGCGGATCCGGCAGGTCCTCGGCTCGCTCTTCGACTCCGTCGACGCCTCGCCGCACACCTACCGCGCCCTGCTCGAAGCAAGGGCCGCGAACCCGCAGGTCCGGGAGGGCTGGGACGCGGGCCGCGCCGAGTTCGCGGGCATGGTCGCGGAGATGATCGAGCGGGAGCGGGCCGCCGGCCACGCGACCGACGGTCCGGACGCGGCGGGCCTAGCCGCCGTACTCCTCGACCTGAACGACCACGCCCTCGAGCGCCATGCGCTCGGCGGTGAACCGCCGCGCGAGCAACACGTCGACGCGCTCACGCACATCTGGGTGACCAGCATCTACGGAGGCATCGCATGACCACCTTCGACTTCACCTCGGCCGGTGTGCGCTGTGCCGCCACGCACCACGCCGGCGCGGACGGTGCGCCCGTCGTGGTGCTCGGCCACGGCCTCGCCGGCACCCAGGACTCCGGCCTCCAGCCGTTCGCCGAGGCGTTCGCGGCTGCGGGCTTCCACGCCGTCACCTTCGACTACCGCGGCTTCGGCGCGAGCGACGCCGGCGACGGTGGTCCGCGCCAGTGCGTGTCCGTCGCCGACCAGGTCGCCGACTGGCACGCCGCCGTCGAGGCAGCGAAGCGCCTTCCGGGCGTCGACGCCGAACGGGTCGTGCTCTGGGGCATCTCACTCGCGGGCGGCCACGTCGTCTCCGTCGCCGCCGCGCGTGACGACGTCGCGGCGGTCGTCTCCGCGGTGCCGCTCATCGACGGGCTCGCCGCCGCGCGGCTCGCCACGAAGCACCACCGCCCGGCCCGGCTGCTCGCCTCCACCGGCCGCGGCATCGCTTCGGCCGTACGACGCAAGGCCGGCCGCGCGCCGACGATGATCCCGGTCGTGGCTCGTCCCGGGGAGCTCGGCGCGCTGACCCTGCCCGGCGCCTACGAGGACTACCTCGTGCTCGCGGGCCCGACCTGGCGCAACGAGATCGCCGCCGACGTCGTGCTGGAGCTCGGCGGCCGGACGCCCGCCAAGGACGCGAAGTCGCTGCGGGTCCCGTGGCTGGTGCAGATCTGCGACTTCGACAGGAGCGCGCCGCCGTACGCCGCGGCGAAGGCGGCCTTCGCCGGTCGCGCCGAGGTGCGGCACTACCCCGGCGACCACTTCGACCTCTTCGCCGGCAAGCCCTTCCACGAGGCCGCCACCCGCCACGTCGTGGCGTTCCTGAGCCGCCACCTGACTGTTCCCTCCGCCGCCACCTCGCCCACCGCGACCGCATCGGAGCCGTCCCGTGTCTGACACCGTCCAGGCCCTCCTCCTCCAGCATGCCGAGCGGGACACGCCCGGCCTGAAGTACGGCGACCAGGTGCGGAGCTGGCGCGACTACCTCGGCGAGAGCGCCGCCCGTGCGCACGTGCTGCACGCGATGGCCGACCCAGGCCGGCCGGTCCACGTCGGCGTGCTGATGCAGAACAGCCCCGAGATGGCGATGGCGATCGCGGCGGGTGCGCTCGGCGGGCACGTGACCGTCGGCATCAACACCACCCGGCGCGGCGAGGGTCTCGCGGCCGACGTACGCCGGGCCGACTGCCAGATCCTGCTGACCGATCATCGGCACCTGGCCCTGCTCGGCGGGCTCGACCTCGGTGGCGCGACGGTGGTCGACACCGACGACGCCGACTGGCTCAGGCGGGTGGCCGACGCACCGCGTGGAACCGCCGGGTTCCCGGCGGTCGACGCGATGGACACCTTCATGCTGATCTTCACCTCCGGCACCAGCGGGGAGCCGAAGGCCGTGCGGGTCGCCAACTTCATGGCGGTGATGTCGGGGGCGACGCTCGCCGACAAGTTCGACCTGACGACCGAGGACATCGTCTATTCGTCGATGCCCATGTTCCACAGCAACGCCATCCTCGCCGGATACGCCGTGCACGCCCACGCCGGTGCCGCTCTGGCGCCGGCCCAGTTCAGCGCAAGCCGGTTCCTCAGCGACCTGCGCCACTATGGTGCGACCTACCTCAACTACGTCGGCAAGCCGCTCGCCTACCTGCTCGCGACGCCGGAACAGCCCGACGACCGGGACAACCCACTACGTGTCGCGTTCGGCAACGAGGCGAGCGACCGCGACATCGAGGAGTTCGCCCGTCGCTTCGACTGCACCGTGTGGGACGGCTTCGGCTCCACCGAGACCGCGGTCATCATCACCCGCACCGACGACACGCCGGCCGGCTCGATCGGGCAGCCGTTCGACGGCGTCGCCGTCTACGACCGCGACACCCGCACCGAGTGCCCGCGCGCCGTCTTCGACGACCTGGGCCGGGTGACCAACCTGGACGAGGCGGTCGGCGAGCTGGTCAACACCACCGGGGCCGGGTTCTTCGCCGGCTACTACAACGACGAACAGGCGACCTCCGAGCGGCTCGACGGGGGAATGTACTGGTCCGGCGATCTCGCCTACCGGGACGAAGCAGGCTTCGTGTATCTGGCGGGTCGCACCGACGACTGGCTGCGCGTCGACGGCGAGAACCTCGCGGCGGCGCCGATCGAGCGGGTGCTGCTGCGCAACGACGCGGTCAGCCAGGCCGCGGTGTACGGCATACCGGACGCCGACGCCCCGGGCGACCAGCTCATGTGCGCGCTGGTGCTGCGCGACGGCGCGACCCTCACGCCCGTCGATCTCCAGGAGTTCCTGACTGCCCAGCCGGACCTGTCGCCGAAGGCATGGCCGAAGTTCGTCCGGATCGCAACCGACCTGCCGAGTACGGCGACGAACAAGGTTCTCAAGCGCGAGCTCCGGGCTCAGGGCACCGAGACCACGGACACGCTATTCACGCGGAGCGAGCGGGACCTCGTCTATCGCCGACCGAGAAGGTGTTCGTCACCGTCAGATAGGCCAATCGCAACAACACAGCCGACCATCATGCCGCGGTGACTACCTCCCGCACGGCCGTTCGTAGCTGATCAACCAGTGTCACAGCACCCGGTGGCTTGACCACCAGCCGCATGGGCCCTCACCTGCATGGATGACATCTTCGGCACCCGCAGGGCCGGAGGTGTGCCATCGCCAGTGTTCACGTTCTTGATCGCGACTGCTCTTCAGGACCGCCTCGGGGAGTGCTCGATGGTGCCGCCCGCGCCGTCATGCGAGCCTGCGGATTCACGCCCGTGGAAGTGCGGTGCTGACTGCTCTGGCGGCTCTGACCGGCGGTGCTGTGGGCGACATGACCGGCTTGGGCGGGCGGAGAGTGCCCGGTTTCGAGGCACTGCCAGGGTGGACGCGGAGCCCGGATCGTGCCGCCGAGCCGCCACCGAGCTGCCACGGGGACGAACTGGGACACATCAGGCGGTGGGCAAGCCGGGCATTCTCGTGTTTGCCCTGGTCAGGATGGGTGGGTCGCGTGGGACTCGAACCCACAGCCTACGGATTAAAAGTCCGGAGCTCTGCCAATTGAGCTAGCGACCCGTCGTGCAAGGGTACCGAGATCGCTGGGGGGTTTGCGACGTGGTTACGGGGTGGAGTTCAGATGGATGGGGAGATGCTTCAGGCCGTTCTGGAAGTTGGAGGCCAGGCGGACGGGGGCGCCGGTGCGGGTGATGCGGTGGGGGAGGAGCTCGCGGAAGACGGCGCGCATCTGGGTGCGGGCGAGGTGGGCGCCCAGGCAGAAGTGGGGGCCGAAGCCGAAGCTGACGTGGTCGTTGGGGGTGCGGGTGATGTCGAAGCGGTCGGGGGAGGGGAAGACGGTTTCGTCGCGGTTGGCTGAGGCGTGGTAGACGACGACCTTGTCGCCGGTGTCGATGTCGTGGCCGGCGAGTTGCAGGGACGTTGTGGCGGTGCGGCGGAAGTCCATGACCGGGGGCCAGTAGCGGAGCATCTCCTCGACGGCGGACGGGAGGAGGGACGGGTCGGCGCGGAGGCGGGCCAGTTCGGACGGGTGGTCGAGGAGGGTGAGGAGGCCGCCGGGGATGCCGTTGCGGAGGGTTTCGTTTCCCGCGACGGCGAAGAGGAAGAACATGTTCTCGAACTCTTGGGTGGTGAGGCCGCCTTGGAGCATGCGGGACATGATGTCGCCGGACGGGTTGGCGCGCTTCTCGGCGGCCAAGGCGTGCGCGTAGGCGAACATGTCGGCCAGGGCCGTGTAGGAGCGGGGGTTGATGGGGCGGCCGTCGGGATGGGTGGAGGTGGCGGGGCGGTACTTCATGGCTTCTCGGGCCATGGGGCTCGTTGAGGCGGCGTCGGCGGTGGAGATGCCGGCGTATTCGTCGTCCTGGTAGCCGATGACGCGGGACGCCCAGTCGTAGAGGAGGCGGCGGTCGGAGTCGGGGACGCCCATGATGTGCGCCAGTGTCCAGACGGGGAGGTCGGCCGCCAGTTCGACGAAGTCGGTTTCCTCGTTGAGGGCCGAGGTGATGAGGGTGTGGGCTCGGGCGTTGATCGTCTCTTCCAGGGCGCGGACGGCGCGGGGGGTGAACGCGGCGGCGACGATGCGGCGCAGGCGGGAGTGGTCGGGCGGGTCCTGGTTGAGCATCATGGCGCGGACGAACGCGAGATCTTCGGGCGTGTCGGGGTCGCGGATCTGGGTGGCGCCGAGATTCGAGGAGAACAGGTCGGGGGAGCGCAGGACGTGTTTGACGTCGGCGTGCCGGAAGACCGCCCAGTAGCCGGGGCCGGCGGGCCAGGGGCCGATGGCGGGTTCGGGGACCCAGGTGACCGGGGATTCGGCGCGCAGCTTCCGGAAGGTCTCGTACGGGACGCCGGTCGTGTAGGTCGACGGCAGGAAGATCTCCTCGTGCATGCCCTCAGCGTGCATCATGTCGGGTGTGACGGTGAAGCCTGAGGAGATCCTGCGTGACAACTTTGCGCCCTGGGTGCTCGATCTGGGGCTGGTCGTCGAGGAGGTGGGTGACGGCACGGCGGTGTTGCGGCTGCCGTGGTCCGATCGGCTGGCCCGGGAGGGTGGGGCGTTGTCCGGGCAGGCGTTGATGGCGGCAGCCGACACGGCGGTGGTGATCGCCGTGTCGGGGGCGAAGGGCGGTTTCGTCCCCATGACGACGGTGCAGCTCAGTACGTCCTTTCAGCGGCCGGTGGTGGGACGTGATGTGCTGGTGGGGGTCGAGGTGACGAAGCTGGGGCGGACGTTGGCGTTCGCGGAGATCGACATGACGGCGGATTCGAAGACCGTCGCGCATGCGAGCGCCGTTTACGCGATCATCGGGTGATATGACGCGCGTTGAGAAGGTCGTTGTCCCGGACGGTGAGTTCAACCTGCACGTGTGGGCTCCGGAGGGCGGGGGGCCGGGGATCCTGCTCGTCCAGGAGATCTTCGGGGTGGGCGAGTACATGGAGGCGGTCGCCGAGGATCTGGTGGCGCTCGGGTATGTCGTGGCGGCGCCCGACATGTTCTGGCGGATCGAGCCGGACTGGGCGGTCGTGCACGACGAGGAGGCTGTCCCGGCGGGGATGTCGATGGTGTCCCGGTTCGACTGGGAGAAGGGCATTGAGGACGCGGCGGCGGCGCTGGCGGTTCTGAAGGGGCTGCCGGGGGTCGGCAAGGCCGGTGTCCTGGGGTTCTGCTTCGGTGGGACCGTCGCGTACCTGCTGGCCGCCAAGGCCGAGGTCGATGCCCTGGTGTCGTTCTACGGGTCGGGCGTTCCGGGTGCTCTGGAGCAGATCGACGCCATCCGGGGGCCGGTGCAGTTCCACTTCGGCGGGAGTGACCCGTACATCCCCCGGGAGGACGTCGCCAAGGTGGAGCGTGCGGTGGACGGACGGGACGGCATGGAGATCCACGTCCAGGAGGACGGCGGGCACGCGTTCCACAACCGGAAGGCGCCGATGTTCCACCAGCCGGAGCCCGCAGAGCGGGCGTGGCGGCTCACCGTGGACTTCCTCGCCCGAACCCTTTCATAGCGCCCAGGACGGCAGCGGTTCGCAGTCGGGCAGCCAGGCGGCGGGGGCGTTTCCGAGGATGCCGCCGACGATGGCGCAGGTGGTGTCGATGTCCCCGCCGGCGGCGGCCGTCGTCCAGAACGCCCGTTCGTAGTCGCGCAGGTGCCGTGCGGCGGCCCAGAGGGCGAACGGGACGGTGTCGTGCGCGGCGACCTGACGCCCGTTGCCGAGGACGGCGGACGCGGTCGACGGGTCACTGACGGTCAGAAGGTGGCGGGCCTCGGTGATACCCGTGCGGACGGTGCCGGAGGGGACATGACGGAGGATCTCGTCGATGAACCTGCCCGGCGGTGGTTCGGTGGGTGCGAGGGCTGCGGCGACGGCCACGGCGATCGCGCCCGCTACTGCCTCGGGGTGGGGGTGCGTTACCTCGGCGGAGAGCATGGCTTGGCCGGCTGCTTCGGCAGGGTCGTCCGCGAACCAGGCGCCGATGGGCGCGACGCGCATCGCGGCGCCGTTTCCCCATGAGCCTGCGCCGTCGAACGGTTCCCTGGCGAGAGTGCGCCAGTCGCCTCCTTCGCGGACGAGCCGCAGAAGACGTCCCGTGGAGGGGCCGTAGCCGCGGTCGAAGTCGTGCCGTTCGGCGAAGCTCGCGGCCAGAGCATCCTGGTCGATGGTGCCGTGCCGGGACAGGACGAGGTAGATGGACGCGGCCATCTCGGTGTCGTCCGTCCATTGCCAAGGCCCAGGGGGAAGTGTCTGCGCCTCGAAGGCGGAACGGTTGGCGGGCACGAAGAACTGGGAGCCCAGGGCGTCCCCCAAGGCGAGGCCCTGGAGTGAGGCGTATGCGCGGGCGCGGGTGGTCATGTGGTGGCGGGTTCCAAGGTGAGGCGGGACAGTTCCCTGCGGGACGAGATGCCGAGCTTCGGGTACGCCTTGTAGAGGTGGTACTCGACCGTTCGCGGGCTGAGGAAGAGTTGCGCGGCTATCTCGCGGCTGCTCGTTCCCTCGGCTGCCATGCGGACGACCTGAAGCTCCTGCGGAGTGAGCCGGTCGAGGAGATCCGGGGCCGTGGGCACGGAAGGGCCCGTTTCGCCGGTGGCCCGCAGTTCGGCGCGCGCGCGGTCCAGCCAGGGGGTCGCATGGAGGCGCTCGAAGATCTCCACTGCGGAACGAAGAAGGACCCGTGCGTCGGAACGGCGGCGTGCCCGCCGCAGCCACTCGCCGTAGAGGAGTTCTGTGCGGGCCCGCTCGAACGGCCGCGTCGACCGCTCGTGCAGCTGGACGGCCCGTGCGTACGGTTCCTCGCTGTCGCCCAGCAGGGCTTCGCAGTGCAGGGCCACGGCGAGGGCCCACGTCTGCTTTCCCGCCTCGGCCCAGGCGCGGAACCGCTCGAAGGGCGCGTAAGCGAGTTCGGGCTGCCCGGAACGCACGGCCGCCTCGACGTGGTCGGCGGCGGAGACCATGCTGCCCGTGCTGTGGCGACGGGGGCCGTGGGCGATCTCGTCGAGGCGGCGCAGCGCGTCGTCGTAGCGGCCGAGGCCGAGGTCGAGCAGCGCGAGGGCGCCGTCGGCGAGGCCGCCGCGCGCCGGGGGCCCGGCTTTGACGAGTGGGGCGATCAGCTCGCGCAGCCGGGTCTCGTCGCCCTCGATCGCCGCGACGCGCGACAGGACGGCGCCGAGCCGGCCCACCCGGTGGGGCCGGCCGGTGTCGCGGGCCAGCGCGATCGCCTCGGCGACGGTGGCCTCGGCGTCCGCGTGCCGACCGGCCGCGATCTGCGCCTGGGCCAGTGTCTGGAGGATGTTCGGAAGCGCGCCGATCAGTCCGTGCCGCCGGGAATGCGCGACCTCGGCGGCCGCCAGTTCCAGCGCGGCCTCGTCCGCACCGATGATCAGCGCGAGCTGCGCGCCGCGCACCAGATCCCCCGCATCGGGGAGGCGGTTCGCTGCGTCGAGGGCGACACTTCCGGTGTCGCGTACGGCGGCCCCGGCACCCTGGAGGGGACCACCGCGACCGGGGCCGGAGTCGCCCGCGCCCGGGACACCTGAGTCGTCTGCGCCGTGGTGGCCGGTGCCGTCGCGGTGAACCCGGCCGCCGCGGATCTCTGCGACCAGCCGCGTGAGGAGCGGAAGGGCGTGAGCGTGGTCGCCGCCGGCCAGGAGGGCGAGCCCGCGGATCATGCGGTCGCCCGGAAGTAGCTCGGCGGCTCGCAGCACGGCGGGCAGCTCACCGGACGTCCATCCGTACACGGCACCGGTCCGCAGCATCGCGGCGCGCTCGTCGGGTGCCGCGCCGGCGGCGTGGTCGACCATCATGCGGGCCGCGGCGCGCGGGTCACCGCGCTCGTACTCGACGGCGGCGTGAACGCGGGCGAGCCGCGCCGGCGCGGCGGGGTCGGCGGTGATCTTGCCCGCCTGGACGGCGAGTTCCTCGGCCTCGTCGAGCCGTCCCGCCTGAAGGATCAGGGAGGCGGCGGAGCCGAGCCGCGCGGCGCGCATGTCCGGGGCGGGCGTCAGGTCCGCCGCCTGGCGGTAGATCGCCGCGGCCGTCGCGTACGCCACGCGGTGGCGAGCCCGCTCCGCCGCGTCCTGCAACTCGGCGGCGACGTCCTCGTCCGGCGCCATGGCCGCGGACGCGCGGTGGCGGGCGCGGCAGTCCGGGTCGTCGGCGGTGTCGGCGAGCGCCTGGTGGACGGCGATGCGCCGCGCGGCGACCGCGCCGTGGTACGACGCCGCCCTGATCAGCGGGTGGCGGAAAACGATGTCGCGGCCGGTGACCGCCACCAGCCGGGCACGTTCGGCCTCCTCCAGATCGGCGAGGCCCACGCCCATGCTGTGCGCCGCGCTCAGCTGCGTCGGCATGTGCCCCCGCCCCTCCGCCGCGGTGATCAGCAGCATCAGCCGGGTTCTCTCCGGGAGGCGGCCGATCTGCGCGCGGAACGAGGCGAGCACCCGGTCGGCGACGGGCAGCGGGTCGGGACCGTCGACGAGGCGGGTCCCGGCGGCGCCCAGTTCCTGCAGGGCGAGGGGGTTGCCGGCCGCCTCCCGGATCACCCTGGCGCGGCGGGTGGGCGTCAGGTCGCGCGCCGCGAGGAGCCGTTCGGCGTCGCCGTGCGCCAGCCTCTCGACGCGCAGCTCGGGCAGTCCGGTGCCGGTGAACGCGTCGTCGCGCGCCGCGAAGAGCATCACCACCCCTTCGGCCGCGAGCCGCCGTGCCGCGAACAGCAGCGCCTCGGCCGTCGCGGTGTCGAGCCACTGTGCGTCGTCGACCAGGACCAGGACCGGGCCGTTCTCTCCGGCGAGGCCGGAGGAGTCGGCGAGGTCGGCGAACAGGGTCAGGACGGCGAGGCCGGTGGTGAAGCTGTCCCGCCCGGGCTCGGCGGACGCGGTGCCCGGCCCGCCGAGGGCGGAGCGCAGCGCGGCGGCCTGCGGGGAGGGGAGGGCGTCCAGCTGGTCCCGGACGGGCCACAGCAGCTGGTTGAGGCCCGCGTACGCGATGGCGGACTCCGCCTCGATGCCGGTGACCCGCAGGACATGCGGGGGCGCGTCCGCCGGAAGGAGACCCGCCGCCTCGGCGAGCAGCGCCGACTTGCCGATGCCGGCCTCCCCGCGCAGGAGGAGCGCGCCGCTGCGGCCGTGCGCGCGTGCCTCGGAGAGCAGCGAGGAGATTCGCGCCTGTTCGTCGTTCCGCCCGTAAAGCACGTGTCCAAACTACGGGCCGAACTACCGAAGTCATACGGATTCGCCTTGTAGCGGACGGCTCGTACGTTCTTGACCAGCGAGAACGCACTAGGAGGACGTCATGCAGGAACTGTTCGAGCCACTGTCCGCGGGGAAGCTGGACCTGCCCAACCGCCTGGTGATGGCGCCGATGACCCGCAGCCGGGCCACTGAGAACGGCACCGTGACCGAGTTGACGGCCGAGTACTACCGGCAGCGCGCCGGCGCCGGGCTGATCATCACCGAGGGCACGCAGCCGAGCGTCCGGGGCCAGGGGTACATCCTCACGCCCGGGCTGCACTCCGGCGACCAGGTGGCGGCATGGCGGACGGTGACCGACGCCGTGCACGGCGAGGGCGGACGGATCTTCGCCCAGCTGATGAACGCGGGCCGCGTCGGCCACCCCGTCCTGTACCCGGACGGCGCGCTGCCGCTCGGGCCTTCGCCGATCGCGTCCGGCGTGCAGTTGTTCACCCCGGACGGGATGCTCGACCACCCCGAGCCTCGTGAGATGACGCCGGCCGACATCGCGCAGGCCGTCGACGATTTCGCCGCGTCGGCGCGCAACGCGATCGAGGCCGGGTTCGACGGGGTGGAACTGCACGGCGCGAACGGCTACCTGATTCAGCAGTTCCTCGCCGACGGCAGCAACACGCGGACCGACGCGTACGGCGGGACGGTCGAGAACCGGGTCAGGTTCGCCGCCGAGGTCGCGCAGGCGGTGTCCGACGCGATCGGCGCCGACCGGGTGGGCTTCCGCGTGTCGCCGGGCGGCACCGCGAACGGCGTCAGCGAAAGCGACACCCCCGAGCTGTACTCGGCGCTGATCGCCGCACTCGCCCCGTACGGCCTCGCCTATCTGCACGTCATGGAGCTGGGCGACCGCGCGACGACCCGCCGGATCCGCGCCGAGTGGCCGGGCGCGCTGATCCTGAACCCGCACCCGACGCCCGAGTCCTTCCCCTCCAGGCCCGAGTACGGCCTGGAGGCCCTGCGGGACGGCGTGGCCGACGCGGTCGCGTTCGCGGAGATGTGGCTGGCCAACCCGGACCTGCCCGCCCGCATCAAGGCCGGCGGCCCCTACAACGAAGCCGACAAGGCGACGTTCTACGGCGGCGACCACCGCGGCTACACCGACTACCCCACCCTGACGTAGTGGCACCAGGCCGCCCCCGGGTGCTGGGCCGGGCATGGCCCGGGGCCAGGAGGGCCGGACCAGGTGCCGGGGCGGCGGCCCGGCCGGGGCCCGGCCCGGCCCCTCACCGGGGGCCAGGGCGGGGCCGGGCCGGGGGCGGGGGAGGATCAGAGGCCGGGGCGGACGCCGCCGTTGAAGTTCCGCTTGTAGTAGGAGTTCAGCTTGATCTTCTTCACCCGCGAGCGGGAGTTGGGCGCGTGGATCATGTAGCCGTGGCCCGCGTAGACGCCCACGTGGGACCGGCCGCTGTAGAAGAACAGCAGGTCGCCCTTGACGGCTCCCTTCCAGGAGACCTTCTTCTTGACGGCGCGGTAGATCTGCTGGCTGGTGCGGGGCATCTTCACGCCGGCCTTGCGCCAGGCGCCTCCGGCGAGGCCCGAGCAGTCCCATGAGCCGGGGCCCGTCCCGCCGTAGCGGTACGGGTCGCCGATCTGCCTCGAGGCGTACTTCACGGCGTAGGCCGCGCGCTTCTTCTGCTTGGCGGCCCGCGACGTGGAGGCCTTCGTGACCGGCGTGGCCGCAAGGGCGGCGTGCCTTTGCGATGGCGCCGCCGCCTCCGCAGGTGCGGCTGTGAGGAGGGACGCTCCCAGCGCCGCGGCCGTGGTGAGGGCGAAGCCGCCAGTGGTGATTCCGGTCTTCGGGGTGATTCGGGGGGTATGCAGAATGACTCCAGACCTCGCGGGTGATGCCTACCGGGCAGCCGTCATCCACGGGGTGTTCACCATGGGTTCGGGATGCTGCGGCCGTGCGGATCCAAAACGTCATCAAGCACGACGCGGGAGAATCAGGGCCGCTTCCGGTTCCGTGCCTCTCGACTGCACGGATTCGGCGACCGACGGCGGCTTTCCGGGAAGGGTCCAGGGGGACGGCCTCGGGGGAGCGTGCCCGCCGCGCACAGGTGGCCAGGCACGTCGCTGCCGCTCGTCGGAGTGCGTGTTCTGTTATCTGGGCGGCCTTCTGAGCCGCATGAACCGAGCAGGAACGTAGGCGGACTCGGGCGAACAAGGCAAATCCTCCTCGGCATTTCCGTGTCGGCAGGCACTGGCAAGGAGACACAAGGCCCCGGGTCGGCCTGCGGCGATTCCGACTCCATTTCGGAATGTGTGATACGCATCACCAATTCCGAATGAAGATCGACGTCCATGCTCGCGTCCCGGGCGACGACAGGTAAGTAGAACAGCGTTCTGTGGAAAACCCGGCCGCCGGGACGGGCATTTGTTTGGTTGATCACAGATCGCTAAATTCCGCCAATGCCTGGCCATTTCAGGCACATCCCCGCAGGGACGGCTGGTGGAGCGGTCGGGCTGGATAGCCGGATTCGGCCAGACCAGGGGGTTGACGGGGACGGCGAAGCCACCTGTAGTCCGATGGAGGATCATGTCCGGTCTCCGGAGGGAGTCCCGTGTTCGGCAGGCCAGGCAGAGCGCGTACCGCGCGTCTCCTCTCAGCACTGACCCTGTCGGTGGCGCTTGCGCTTGCCGCCGCATCCCCTGCGACCGCCCAGGACGAGCCGGCGACGGCCAAGTTCCCGCCCGGCTTCCTCTGGGGTGTCTCCACGTCCGGGTTCCAGAGCGAAGGGTCTTTCCCGGACAGCAACTGGACGAGGTACGCGGAGCAAGGGGCGTACGGGGTGGAGCACCCGTACGGAGGCTCCGTCGATTTCCGGCACCGCTACCCCGGTGACCTGAAGCTCGCCAAGGGCCTCGGCGTGGACGTCTTCCGCACGTCCATCGAGTGGTCGCGGATCGAGCCGCGCCGGGGGCACCGCGACCCGGACGCGATCGCCTACTACGACGACCTCATCCGCCAGATCAAGGCGAACGGGATGCGGCCGATGCTCACGCTCGACCACTGGGTGTACCCGGGGTGGGTGGCGGACCAGGGCGCCTGGGACAACCCGCGTACGCAGGAGGACTGGCTGCGCAACGCCGAGTTCGTCGTCAACCGCTACAAGGACCAGGACGTCATCTGGATCACGTTCAACGAGGCCAGCGCATACATCTACAAAGAACTGACGACCCGCCCCATGCACATCGGGCAGATGCTGACGATGCGCGACGCCCTCATCAAGACCCACCGTGCCGCCTACGACCTGATTCACAGGATCGACCCGGACGCCATGGTGTCGAGCAACGTCGCGTACGGGACGCTCCTCAACGGCATCTTCGACGCGGCCCTGTTCAACGACGTCACCGACAAGCTCGACTTCATCGGGATCGACTACTACTACGGCGCGAACTTGGAGAACTTCAGCGCCGTGTACTCCCTCACCGGCGAGTTCTGGAAGATCGACCCGGAGCCGGAGGGGCTGTACTACGTCCTCAAGAACTATCAGCGCCGGCTACCGCATCTGCCCGTCTACATCGTCGAGCACGGCATGCCGACCGACAACGGCAAGCCGCGCCCGGACGGTTACACGCGCACGGACCATCTGCGTGACCACCTCTACTGGGTCCAACGGGCGATGGCCGAGGGCGTCAAGATGATGGGCTACAACTACTGGAGCCTCACGGACAACTACGAATGGGGCAGCTACCGGTCGCGTTTCGGCCTGTACACGGTGGACGTGCTGACCGATCCGTCCTTGACGCGCCGTCCGACCGACGCCGTCGCGACCTACCGGTCGATCATCGCCAACCAGGGTGTTCCGGCCGGGTATGTGCCGGTACGCGAGCCGGGCTGGTGCTCGATCGAAGACCCCATCGCCACCTGTCTCGGCACGACGCCGACGCCGCCCGCCGAATACCGCGTCCCGGGGTGACGGGCGAGGCATGACCCGCGCGTCCCCGGGTACCGCCATCGCGACCGTTACCGACCAGAGGATCGCGTGGGGGATGTGCGGACAGAACCCAAGCTCATGGGCCGCGGGTCCGGTACCGCGGGTCCGGGCCCAGGCTCGGGCGGCGCGGCGGACGGCCTGCTGCTGAGCCTGAAGCGCGCCGCCGCCGCGCTGCGGGACGCCGGCATCGGGTACGCGCTCGCCGGCGGGTTCGCCGCGTACGCGCACGGTGCGGCCGTGTCGACGCACGACGTCGACTTCGTGGTGCGCGAGCGGGACGTCCAGGGGGCGCTGGACGCGCTCGCCGCCGCGGGCATGACGCATATGGAGAGCCCGGAGAACTGGCTGGAGAAGGCGCGCGACGGTGAGTACCTCATCGACCTGATCCACACTCCGTCGGGCCGTCCCGTGGACGGGGAACTGCTCGGGCGGGCGGAGGAGATGACGGTCGCGGCGGTGTTCATGCCCGTCCTGCCCGCGACCGACCTGATGATCATGAGGCTGCTGGCGTTCACCGAGACCGCGTGTGACTTCAGCGGATTCCTGCACGTGAGCCGGGCGCTGCGGGAGCAGGTGGACTGGCGGCGCGTCGCCGCCGAGACGGCGCGATCCCCTTACGCCTACGCCTTCCTGACGCTGCTCGCCCGCCTCGGCGTCATCGAGGAGGACGTCCTGTGACCGAGAGGAGACGGTGGTGACCGGAAGGGACCGCGGCGTGGCCGCTCTGCCCGGCTACCTGTCCGCGCACATTCAGGAGAGGCTCGCGAACGAGGCGCACGAGCTGGGCATTCGCGTCGACATTCGCGGTGACGTGGTGCATCTGCGCGGCGAGGTGGTGAGCGAGGAGCGGCGGGGGGACGTGGAGGCGGCCGCCCGGGCCGTCGCTGAGGGCCGCGAGATCTGCAACGAGGTTCACGTCGTCGCGGTCGCCGAGCCGGAGGGGGAGGAGAGGATTTCATGATCCGTGTGGCTGCGGCGGGGGACCTGCACGTCGGGCCGGAAGTCGCCGGGGCGTACCGGCGGCACCTGTCCGCGCTGGCCGACCAGGCGGACGTGTTCCTGGTCGCCGGCGACCTGACCAGGCACGGGACGGTCGAGGAGGGCCGCGTCGCGGCGGGTGAGCTGCGCGATGCCGGGGTCCCGGTGGTCGCGGTCCTCGGCAACCACGACTACCACTCCGACGCCGAGGAGGAGATCGCGGACGTGCTGCGCGACGCCGGTGTGACCGTCCTGGAGGGGGACGGGACGGTCCTGGACTGCGGCGGGACGAGGCTCGGCATCGCGGGCGGCAAGGGGTTCGGCGGCGGGTTCGAGGGCAAGTGCGCCAGCGACTTCGGCGAACCGGAGATGAAGGCGTTCGTCGCGCACACCAAGGACTTCGCCGGACGGCTGAGCGCGGCGCTCCTGGGCCTGGACGCGGACGTGACCATCAGCCTGACGCACTACTCGCCCACCGAGGACACCCTTCAGGGCGAGCCGCCGGAGATCTATCCCTTCCTTGGCAGCTACCTGCTGGGCGAGGCGATCGACTCGGCCGGTGCCGACCTCGCCGTGCACGGCCACGCGCATAAGGGAACGGAGAAAGGCCTCACACAGGGCGGGGTCCGGGTCCGGAACGTCGCCCTGCCCGTACTGCAGCACGCCTACGCGCTGTACCGCCTGGACACCTCGGAAGCGGCCGGGCGTCACCGAGTCCAGGAGAGCGTCTCCGCATGGTGAAGCGCATTCGGTCAGTCAGCGCCGCGGAGCAGGTCGAGGACGGCACGTTCGGCGGGGCCTCAGCCCGGATGGATCTCGCCGCCCGCGGGTACCAGCGTCTGCCCGGTGTAGTACGACGACTGGCGGTTGGACGCGAAGAACACGTAGGACGGCGCGATCTCGTCGGGGTCGGCGGCGCGCCCCATCGGTGCCTGCTGCCCGAAGCCCTCGACGCGTTCCTCATCGAACGTGGCCGGAATCAGCGGCGTCCAGACGGGGCCGGGGGCGACGCAGTTGACGCGGATCTCGCGGTCCATGAGGTTCTGGGCGAGGCACTCCATCAGCGTCATGGCGGCCGCCTTGCTGGCGGAGTAGTCGATGAGCGTCTTGTTGCCGCGCAGCCCGTTGATGGACCCGGTGATGATGATGGACGACCCCGGCCCCATGTGGTCGAGGGCCTGCTGGACGGTCCAGAACAGCGCGAAGACGTTGACGTCGAACGTCCGGCGGAGTTGGGCGTCGTCGATCTCGCGGACGTCCTTCACCGGCGTCTGCGTCCCATGGTGGAGGACGAGCAGGTCGAGCCCGCCGAGGTCGCGGACGGCGCGTTCGACGACCTCGCGGCAGTGCCGTTCCTCGGCCAGGTCGCCGCCGAACGTGAAGCAGCGGCGTCCGGCCGCCTCGACCAGGCTCGCGGTGTGCCGGGCGTCGTCGTCCTCCTCCAGGTACGTGATCGCGACGTCGGCGCCCTCCTTGGCGAACGCGACGGCGGTGGCGCGTCCGATGCCGGAGTCGCCGCCGGTGATGAGGGCGCGGCGCCCGTCCAGCAGGCCGCTCCCGGCGTAGTCGCGCATCTCGTCGCGGGGTTCGGGTGACATGTCCCCGGTCCGGCCGGGGTATGGCTGGCTCTGTGCCGGTCGCTCGCTCATGGCTCAGTCCCCCTTGTGGGGCGTCGACCCCCATGCCTGCCGGTTCGGTTGGCTCATGGGGTGCGGGTGCCCGGGGCTGCGGGGAGCAAACGCGACCCCTATTGTGACTGTTAAGTAACATCGTGCTCCGCAATCCGCCGGGGTGTGAGCAGAGCGCGGGATGACTTCTGGGTAACATCATCCCGAACCACATTCGGTCCCTGACGTAAGGTGCTGCTTATGGACCTGAACGGAGTTTCCGCCGTCGTATCCGGTGGCGCGAGCGGTCTCGGTGAGGCCACCGTCCGCGCGCTGGCCGCCGACGGCGCCAAGGTGGTCATCGCCGACCTGAACGAGGAGAAGGGCAAGGCCCTCGCCGACGAGATCGGCGGTGTCTTCGTCAAGACGGACGTGTCGAACGAGGAGCAGGTGCAGGCCGCCGTCCAGGCCGCCGTCGACACCGGCAACCCGCTGCGCGTCATCGTCAACAGCGCCGGCATCGGCTGGGCGTCGCGGACCGTGAACCGCGACGGCACCCCGCACGACCTCGCCTCCTACGAGACCGTCATCCGGATCAACCTGATCGGCACCTTCAACCTGATGCGGATCGGCGCCGCCGCCATCTCCAAGACCGAGCCCGCCGACGCCGACGGCGCCCGCGGCGTGGTGATCAACACCGCGTCCATCGCCGGCCTGGAGGGCCAGACCGGGCAGCTCGCCTACTCGGCGTCCAAGGGCGGCATCATCGGCATGACGCTGCCGGCGGCGCGCGACCTCGCCGCGATCGGCGTCCGGGTGAACACCATCTGCCCGGGCATCATCGACACCCCGATCTACGGCGAGGGCGAGGCCGCGGACGCGTTCAAGGCCAAGCTCGCCGCGCCCGTCCCGTTCCCGAAGCGGATGGGCAAGGCGTCGGAGTTCGCGCACCTCGTCAAGTCCCTGGTCGAGAACGACTACATGAACGGCGAGACCATCCGCTTCGACGGCGGTATCCGCTTCCAGCCGAAGTGAGGCCCGAATGACCGACGCTGTATCGCCCGAGGGGGGACGACCCCCCACGCCCCCCGGAAACGCCGCTGTATCACCCGAGGGGGGACGACCCCCCACGCCCCCCGGAAACGCCGCTGTTCTAACCGAGGAAGACGGCGCCGTCCTCGTCATCACCATCAACCGCCCCGAGGCCCGCAACGCGGTCAACGGCGAGGTGGCGCGGGGCATCGCGGCGGCCGTCGACGAGCTCGACTCCCGCAAGGACCTGTCCATCGGCATCCTCACCGGCGCCGGCGGGACGTTCTGCGCCGGCATGGACCTGAAGGGCTTCCTGACGGGCGACAACCCGACCGTCGAGGGACGCGGGTTCGCCGGCATCACCGAGCGTCCGGCGGCCAAGCCGCTGATCGCCGCCGTCGAGGGCTACGCGCTCGCCGGCGGCTGCGAGGTCGCGCTGTCCTGCGACATGATCGTCGCGGCGAAGGACGCCCAGTTCGGGCTTCCGGAGCCGAAGCGCGGCCTGGTCGCGGCGGGCGGCGGCCTCCTGCGGCTGCCGCAGCGCATCCCGTTCCACATCGCCATGGAGATCGCCCTGACCGGCGACAAGTACCCGGCGGAGCGGATGGCCGAGCTCGGGTTCGTCAACCGGCTCGCCGAGTCGGGTGGTGCGCTGGCGGCGGCCAAGGAGCTGGCCCTGAAGGTCGCCGAGAACGCGCCGCTGGCGCTCGCGGCGACCAAGAAGGTCATCGTCGAGTCCGCGGACTGGTCGTCGGACGAGGCGTGGAAGAAGCAGCAGGACATCGTGCTGCCCGTCTTCACGTCCAAGGACGCCCAGGAGGGACCGGCGGCGTTCGCCGAGAAGCGCAAGCCGAACTGGAAGGGCGAGTAGCCCCACCACCGGCCCGACCCGTACGCCGAGACGCCCGGAATCAACTGGTTTCGGGCGTCTCGACGTATGTGGTGCACGAGCCTCAGCGGAGGACGGGGAAGTTGCTGTGGAACACGCCGTGCGGGTCGCGGCGGCGCTTCAGGTCGCGCAGCCCGGCGAGCGTCCCGGGTGTGAACGCTTTCGCGGCCCGCTCGCCGGGGGCGAGGAAGGTGAACGGCTTGCGGCCCGTCGTGTACGGGACGAGGGCGTTCGCGATCTCCTGCTGGCGGTCGCGCACGGCCGTCCCGCCGTCCTCGCCGGGGACGCCGAACATGTAGAGGGCGAACGGCTCGTCCAGATGCCCGGCGGGCGTGCCGGACGGACGGGCCAGCGCGCCGCCGAGGTGCCGCAACTGGACGCTGAGCAGCGGGTCGATGGGGCGTTCCAGCAGCGCCGCCGCCACGTCGTCCGTCAGTTCGGTCAGCAGTTCCGCGCGGGACCGTCCGGGGCCCGGGTCGGTCGGCTCGGCCGTGATCGACCCGAGGTCGGCGACCGGCAGCGGCGCGCGGGTATCGGAGATCCTTCCGGGGATCTTGTCGAGCGGACGCAGAAGCGCCTCCGCGTCGCCCCCGTCGCCGAGGAAGGCGCTGTCGACCGCCGCCAGCGGCGCCGCACCCGGGAACTGCAGCAGCTCGTACCAGGCGGTCAGCTCCTCCGGGGCCGCCGCGGTGATCTCCCGGTAGGCGTCCAGGACGGCGGGGGCCTGGTCGGCGGGCCACAGCATCCGTCCACCGTGCAGCCGCGGCGCCGGATGCAGGGCGAACTCGATCGCGGTGACGATCGCGAAGTCGCCGCCCCCGCCGCGCAGCGCCCAGAACAGGTCCGGGTCGGTCTCGGACGTCACACGGGAGCGGGCCCCCGCCGCGTCCACGATGTCGAACGCGCGGACGCTCCCGGACGCCCACCCGTACTTGCGGCCGAACCAGCTCAGCCCGCCGCCGAGGGTGTAGCCGGTCACGGTGACCACCGGGCTGCTGCCCGCGAGACCGGTCAGGCCGTGCGGGCTCGCCGCCTCCAGGACGCGCCCCCAGGCGACGCCCGCGCCGGCTCGGGCGATCCGCTCGTCCGGACGGATCTCCAGCTCGTTGAGACGTGCGGTGCGGAGCAGGATCACGTCACCGGGGTCGCCGGGGCCGCCGGCCGCACCGAGGTCGCCGGCCGCGCCGTGGCCGCTCGGCTGTGCCGCGATGGTCAGCCCGGCGAGGCGTGTGTGCCGGACGAGGGCGGCCACGTCGTCGGCGTCGGCGGCCTCGACCACGGCTCCGACGGGCTGGTCCACCGCGAGGTTCCAGGGGCGCCGCGCGCCTTCGAATCCGCCGTCGCCCGCCGCGAACACCCGGCCCCGGACCACGCCGCGCAGTTCGTCCCCGATATTCATGTTTCTCCTCTTCGTCGTCGTGTTCGTCATCTGGGGTTCAGCGTGCCCGCCGGCGGCTGGGATCGAGCTGGGATCGAGTTGAGGTGCCCGTAAGCTGGGCACTCGCACGATTCGGGAGGGTGATGGCGAAGGGACCGGTGTTCCGGCTGTTCGGCCCGCTCGAGGTCGCGGACGGCTCGGGACACGCGCTCGACCTCGGTACGCGCAAGCAGCGCGCGCTGGTGGCGATGCTGGCGCTGGAACCCGGCCGCGTGGTGTCCCTGGACCGGCTGATCGACGAGCTGTGGGCCGGGGAGCCGCCCGCCCGGGCGACCCGGACGCTGCAGGCCTACATCGCGCACCTCCGCAAAGTGCTGGAGCCCGGCAGGGCGCCGCGGACACCGCCGTCCGTCCTGCTGACCCGTGAGCCCGGCTACCAGCTCGCCGTCCCGCCGGGACGGATCGACCTGTGGCGATTCACCGCCTGGGCGGAGGAAGGCCGCGAGGCACTCGCCCGTGGCGCGCACGCGGAGGCCGTCGAGGCACTGGACCGGGCCCTCGACCTGTGGCGCGGTGACCCGCTGGGGGAGTTCGCCGACCAGGAGTTCGCCCGCCCCGCCGCCGCCCGCCTCACCGAACTGCGCGCGGCCGCGCTGGAGGACCGGTTCGACGCCCGGCTCGCGCTCGGCGAGACCGCCTCCCTGGTCCCGGGGCTGGAGGCGCTCGTCGAGGACGCGCCTTACCGGGAGCGCACGTGGTCCCTGCTCGTCCTCGCGCTCTACCGGGCCGGACGTCAGGCCGACGCCCTGGCCGCGCTGCGCCGCGTGAGAGCACGCCTGTCGGACGACCTCGGGCTTCGTCCGGGGCCCGAGCTCCAGGAGCTGGAGCGGGCGGTGTTCGACCAGTCGCCCGACCTCCGCCTCCCCCCACGCGAGGCACAGCGCAAGCCGCCGGGTGAGGCGGCGTTCGCCACGGTAGGGTCCGCCACGGCGGGGTCCGTCGTGGCGGGCCCGGAACCGGATGGGGACGGGCTGGTGGCACGGTCGGCGCAGATGGCGCTGGTCGAACGGTGTCTCGGCGAGGCCCGGCGCGGGCGGGGCGGTGTCGTCCTGGTGACCGGGGAAGCCGGCATCGGCAAGACCCGGCTCGTTCATGCCGCCGCAGACCTGGCCGCCGCCCGGGGATTCCGCGTCGCGTGGGGACGCTGCGTCGACGGCACCGCGCCCGCGTTCTGGCCGTGGAGGCAGATCGTCCGCGAGGCGGGGGACGAGTCCGGGCTGCTCACCGCGGAGACGATCTCCCCCGAACCGGACTCCCGTGAACCGGGCTCGCCCGAACCGGACTCCCGCGGGCAGGACCCCGGTGCCGCCTTGTTCGCCCTGTTCGAGCAGGTCGCCGACGTTCTGACGCGGGACGAGACACCGCTGACGGTCGTCCTGGACGATCTGCACTGGGCGGATGTGTCGTCGCTGCGGCTGCTGTCCTTCGTGGCGGACGCGGCCGTCCGGCACCGGCTGCTGGTCTTCGTCACGTGCCGCCCCGAACCCGGCGATCATCCGGCCGCGCTCCGCGACACCCTGGCCGGGCTGTCGCGGTCGGCCGAACGTGTGGAGCTGAGCCCGTTCACCGCGGAGAACGTGGCGTCCTACCTGCGCGTGAGGGGCGTCACCGAAGAACCCGGCCTGGTGGAGACCCTGCTGGACAGGACCGGCGGCAACCCCTTCTACCTCGGCGAGGTCCTGCGCCTGTGCGGCAGCGAGGGGATGGAGACCGTGCCGAGCGGCGCGCGGGACGTGATCGAACGCCGCGTGGCCCGCCTGCCGGAGGAGACGCGGGCACTGCTGCGCGCCGCCGCGGTCGCCGGACGCGACGTCGGCATCGACCTGCTCGAAACGGTCACGGACATGACACCCGAGCAGGTCATGACGGCGCTGGAACCGGCGATCGCGACCGGCCTGCTGGTCGAGCCGCCCGCCGGGACGGTGGGGCCGGCCCCCGACTACCGGTTCGCGCACGCTCTCGTGCGCGAGGCGCTCTACGCGGGGCTGAGCCGGCTGGAGCGATCGCGGCTGCACCTGCGGGTGGGGGAGGCGCTGGAACCCGTCCTTCCGGAAGCGGAATCGGCCACGCTCGCGCACCACTTCGCCCAGGCCGCGAAGCTGGGCGGTACGGACAGGGCCGCCAGGGCGGACAAGGCGGCCGAGCACGCGTCCCGCGCGGCCCGGCACGCGACGGGCCAGCTCGCGCACACCGAGGCCGTCGACCTGTGGGCTCTCGCGCTCTCCGTCCTCCCGCCGGGCCGGGACGCCGAACGGGCCAGGATCCGCACCGAACTCGGCCAGGCCCGCCGCACCGTCGGTCGGCCGGAGGAGGCGCGCCGCGACTGGGAGGACGCGATCCGCATCGCCCGCACGATCGGCGACCGCGACGCACTGATCCCCGCGGTCACCGCCATCGGCGGACCGTCCCTGTGGAACTGGCGGCCGTACGGCGTCGTCGACGGCGAGATGGTCGCGGTCATCGAGGATCTCCTCGCCGGGCCGCTGCGCGACGCCGACCGGGCGGCGCTTCTCGGTGCCCTCGCACTCGAACTGCACTACGGCCCGCGCAGCGCCGAGGGCGAACGCCACGCCGCCGAGGCGGTCGACATCGCCAGGAGGACCGCGGACGTCCCGCTCCTCGCCCGGACGCTGAACAACTATCTGCTCGCGGCGTTCCGTCCCGGCCGCAACGCCGAGCGGCGCGCTGCGGCGGAGGAGCTGGCGAACCTGCCCGGCCTCCCGGTCAGCGGCGAGGTGATGGCGCGCGTGTTCCTGATGTCCTGCCTGCTGCGCGACGGCGACGTGCCCGGCTGGGACCGCGAACTGGCCCGCTGCGAGACCCTCCTCGGCGCGGCGCCCCGGCCCGAGCTGGAGTCGATGGTCCGTGTCGCGCAGACGGCGCGCAGCACCCTGGACGGGCGGTGGGACGAGGCCGAGGCACTGCTCGCCCACGACATGCGGTTCGGCTCGGCGCTCTGGGGCAGCCGGTTCCGCCGGCTGGTCACGACGTTCACGTGCCGCCGCGCTCAAGGCCGTGTCCCCGAGGTACTGGACGAGCTGATCGCCGCTGCAGAGGAACCCCATCTCGTTCCGCTGCGCCCCGTCGCCGTCCTGGCGGCCGTCGAAGCGGACCGTCCCGCACTGGCGCATGAGCTGATCGGCCGCTGGGGAACCGGCATTCCCGACGACTGGGTCGCCGATTTCCTCATCCCGGTCTGGGGCCTGGTCGCCGCCCGCCTGGGCACCCCCGACCCCGGTGACCTGTATCGCCGTCTCCTCCCTCATGCAGACCAGTTCGTCGTCGCCGGCATGGGGACCGCATGCTGGGGATCCACCCACCTCGTCCTGGCCGGACTGGCGCGCCGCACAGGCGACGACGACGCGGCTCGCGATCACGCCCGTGCAGCCCACGACGTGCACGAACAGCACGGATTCGGCTACGGGGTGTCACGAGACACCGAAAGCCCGTAGGCTCGTTACCGGAATCGACCCCCCGGGAGAGACCCATGGACATCATCAGCCGGGCGGAATGGGACGCCCGGGCCCCCCGATCCCGCACCGAAGTCAGCTGGTCCCAGCGGACCGAGTTCGTCGTCCACTACTCCGAAGGCCCCACCGACCAGTCGGTGCGCAGCATCCAGGACTTCCACATGGACGGCCGGGGCTGGGCCGACATCGGCTACAACTTCCTCGTCGACGTCGGCGGCCGGATCTACGCGGGCCGCGGCTGGCTGGTCGTCGGCGCGCACGCCCCGGACCACAACACCTCCGGCATCGGCGTGTGCATGATCGGCCGGGACGGCGACGCCACCGCCGCCGCGAAACGGTCCATCCGCCGGCTGTACGACGAAGCGGGCCGGCGCGGGGGCCGCGACCTGAAGAAGCTCGGCCACCGTGACGTGTACGCGACGAGCTGCCCCGGTGACGAGCTGTACGCCTGGGTACGGGCCGGGATGCCCGCAGACTTAGATGACGTGCCCGACTACGTCTCCGTCTCGATGGACGCCGAGCAGGCCCTCCCGCCGAACACGTGGGTGACGATCGACTGGGGCCGCGAGCACTCCGACCGCGACCATCACCACCGGGACGCCGGCGGACCGTCCTTCGTCGAGGGCCCCGCCCGCTACGCCTTCACGGCCAACGTCCAGGTGGACGGCCTGGCCCCCGGAACCGGGCTGCGCGCCCGCGCGATCGAGCACGCCGACTCTGGCGGCGACGTCGCGGGCGGCCCCGTCGCCGAGTACATCGCGGGCAAGGGCTCGACCCTCGTCCACTACAGCCTCCCGGCGGACACCGTCGGCGACGGGTACCGGGTCCGTTTCCAGGTCATCCACCACGGCACCGAGACCGCCCGCATCACCTCGGGCATCGCCAAGGCCCTCGCCTGGCCCACCTGACCCCCGTCCTGGCCGCTTCGCCCGGGGCCGGAAGCCGTACGACCGGGTTCGCTTGACTTCAAGTGGACTTTAAGCGGCAGGGTCTGGGGCATGGACAAGACTCGGACGACAGGCCGAACCGACGACGAATCCGACGCCCTCATCGCCCTGCTCGACATCGCGGACAACATCCCCGGGGCGCGCGAACTTCGTGCCCGTTCGTACGAGTTGCTCGGCATCGCGCCGGATGCGGCGGTGGTCGACGTCGGATGCGGATCCGGCCGGGCGGCCGTCGAGATGGCCGAGCGGGGCGCACGGGCGGTCGGCATCGACCCCGACGAGCGGATGATCGCGGTGGCGGCCGAGCGCTGGCCCACCGCGGACTTCCGCGTGGCGGACGCCTACGATCTGCCCTTCGCCGACGGCGAACTGCACGGCTACCGGGCGGACAAGGTGTACCACGTCCTGGACGACCCTTCCCGCGCGATCGGCGAGGCACGGCGCGTGCTCGCCCCCGGCGGGCGCATCGCGTTGATCGGGCAGGACTGGGACACCTTCGTCATCGACGCCGACGACGCCGCGCTCACCCGCACCATCGTGCACGCTCGCGCCGACCGGGTCCCCACCCCCCGGGTCGTCCGCCGCAGCCGCAACCTCCTCCTCGATGCGGGCTTCGCCGACGTCACCGTCGAGGCCCACACCTGGATCTTCACCGATGCGGCGATGGTTCCCGCGCTGGCCGGCCTCGCCGAAGGGGCGCGCTCGGCCGGAGCGATCAGCGACGCGCAGGCCGAAGCCTGGGTCGCCGAGCAGCGTGAACGGGGACGGCGCGGGCGGATGTACCTCGCCCTCCCGCTGTTCGTGACCGCGGCCACGCGCCGATGACCGCCCGGCGCGCAGGGAAGACGGACGGATGTCAGCGGGGTGGTCAGTCCCAGCGGGTGGAGCGTTGGCGCTTGATGTTGGCGCGGCGCTTCTTGTTCTCCAGGCGGCGTTCGTTGATGCCGCGGGGGACCTTCTTGGGAATGCGCTTCTTCGGGGGCGGGGCCGTGGCCTCGGCGAGGATCGTGGCCAGGCGGGTGCGTGCGGCGTCGCGGTTGCGGAGCTGGGAGCGGTACTCCTCGGCGCGGACGGTGAGGACGCCGCGGACGAGGCGGCCGGCCAGGCGTTCCAGCGCTCGGGACTTCAGGGTGTCGGGGAGGGACGGGGAGTTCGCGACGTCGAAGGAGAGCTCGGCGGCGGTGGCGCTGGTGTTGACGTGCTGCCCGCCCGGCCCCGAGGAACGGGAGAAACGCCAGCTCAGCTCGGACTCCGGGATGGAGACCGAGCCGCGGACATGGATCTGGTCGGGCATGTCCCCATTGTCGCAGGGGAGGGTGATCTTGTCGTACGAGTAACCCCCGATGGCGGCAAACTGCAAGCACTTACTTACAATGAACGCCATGGCTGAAGGAGTGTTCCAGGACGGCGACCTCATCCGTGTCATCACGCAGGAGGGCGTGCTCATCGCGGCGGGTGGGGCCGCGTCGCTGCTGCAGACCGCGCATCCCAAGGTGGCGCAGGGCGTCTACGACCACAGTTACACGGCGGACGATCCGGTGCGGCGGCTGCGGAACACGATGGGGTGGCTCTACACGGTGCAGTTCGGGACGCGGGAGGAGGCCGAGACCCTCAGCGCACTGGTCACCAAGGGGCATGAGTCCATCACCGGACCCGACTACGAGGCCAATGACCCGGAACTGCAGGTGTGGGTCGCCTCCACGCTGTTCGCGGTGGCCGCGCAGTTCTACCAGATGCTCTTCCGGCGGACGTTCGACGAGTCGGAGCTTGAGGAGTTCTACCAGCAGAGCAAGACCTACGCGACGATCCTCGGCTGCCCGGAGGAACGGATGCCGGGGAACTACCGGCGGTTCCGCGAGTACTACGCGGACATGCTCCAGAACCTGAAGATCAGTGATGCGTCGCGGGCGGTGGCGGACCAGGTGCTGGACGGGGGGAAGCTGCCGGGCGGCCCGTTGAACGCGCCCGGGATGATGGCGATCCGGCTGCTCACGGCGGGGCTGATGCCGGCGCCGATCCGCGAGCAGTACGGGTGGAAGTGGGACGCCGCACGGGAGCGGCGGTTCCGGCTCCTGGTCGACGTGCTGTCGGTCGTGTACCCGCGGCTGCCGCTGCGAGTCCGGACGCTGCCGCGGTCCGTCTACCTGCGCTCGACGCGGAAGATGCTGGCGAAGGTGAAGCAGCGGCCCGCGATCTCGGTCAGATCCACCTGATCAAAGCGGCCATGGGGCGTGTGGCCGTTGAGTGGCCGCGTGGCCCACAGGGAAGCCACGCGGCCGCTCTCCCTTGCTCGGTCCCTCCTCACCCGGCCCGGCTGGGAGGGACCTCTGGCCCGGTTCCGCCGCCCGTCCGCCCGCTCCCCCCAGAGCCTGGCCGGACGGCGCCCGGGTCAGATCGGGGCGCCGGCGATGATCTCGTCGGCGGTCTTTCGTTCACTCACGATCGAGAATGCGTCCCGGGGCTGCAATCCACCTGGATCCAACCTGAAAGTTGCCTGAACGCGACCTTCGGTCTTCATTCGTGGTCGGTTCTCGCCCGTGGTCGGCAAGCCCGTGGTCAGTCTTCGTCCAAGGCCAGGACGACCCTGAAGGTGGCTCCCTCGTCCGGTGTGGAGTCCACCTCCACCAGGCCCTCATGGGCCGCCACCAGTGCCGCGACGATGGCGAGGCCGAGGCCCGCGCCGCCGCCCTCCCGCGACCGGGCCTCGTCCGCGCGGTAGAAACGCTCGAAGACCCGTTCCGACTGCTCCGGCGAGAGACCGGGGCCCCGGTCGGCGACCTCGACGATCGCCGCGGGGGCGTCGCGCAGCGTCCCCGGCTTGAGGCGCACCTCCACCTGCGCGCCCTCGGGGGTGTGCACGATCGCGTTCGTCAGCAGGTTCCCGAGCACCTGGCGCAGCCGCGGCTCGTCCCCCCGGACCTGGTACGCCAATCCTCCCTCGACCGAAAGGTCGATCGTGCGCTCGGGTGCGAGAACTCTGGCCTCCTGGACAGAGTCGGCGGCGACGGCGAGCAGGTCCACCGGACGCCGCTCGATCGGACGCTGCCGGTCCAGCCGGGCGAGCAGCAGCAGGTCCTCCACGAGCAGGCCCATCCGGGACGCGGTCTCCTCGATGCGGCCGATCAGCCGGTCGAGTTCCTCGGGGCTGCGGGCGGCGCCCTGCCGGTAGAACTCGGCGAATCCGCGGATCGCGGTCAGCGGAGTGCGCAGCTCGTGGCTGGCGTCCGCGATGAACCGCCGCATCCGCTCCTCGGAGCGCAGCGCCGTCCGCTCCGACTGCCGCGCCGCCGCCTCCGACTCGGCGCGGGCCCGGAACGCCGTCTCGATCTGCGCGAGCATCGCGTTCAGCGAGCGGCCGAGCCGTCCCATCTCGGTGCGCGGATCGGCCTGCGGGACGCGGCGGGACAGGTCGCCCGCGGCGATGGCGCCCGCGGTCTCCTCGACCGCGGCGAGCGGACGCAGGCTCGCCCGGACGACCCACACACCGAGCCCGACCAGGCCGGCCAGCACCACCAGGCCCACGATCGCGTCGATCGCCACCAGCCGGCGGACGGTCCGGTCGACCTCGTCCAGGCTGAATGCCAGCACGAGGATCGCGCCGTCGCTGTCCGGGATCGGCTCGGCCAGGATCCGCCACGACGAGGTCGAACCGCCCGTCCCGGACACGGTGAACGGCCGGTCGATCCACCCGGACAGGTCCTCCGGGAGACGCGGATGGCCGGGATCGCTCCACGCCGGGTTCTGCCCGACCGTACGGCCGTCATTGACGCGGATCTGCCCGTAGATCTCGCTCGGGAGGCGGACGGTGAACCGGGTCTGCCCGCGTTCCAGATGGGGGACGACCTGGTCGATCGTCCGGCCCACGGAGCCGCGGAGCTGATCGTCGGCCCGCCCCACCAGGTACTGCCGCAGCACCGACGCGCCCGCCGCGCCCATCACCGTCATCCCGAGGGTGGCGAGGACGAGCATCCCGGCGACCAGCTTGACGCGCAGCGACGTCCGCCCCCACAGGTGGGCCAGGCCGCGCCGCGTCCACCCGGCCGCGTTCCCGCCGGGGGCGTTCGGCGGCCCGGGGTGCGCCGCGGATGCAAGGGCGCCGGTGGCGGACGCCGGAACCCGGGCGGTCATCAGCCCGGTCTCGCCGGCTCACGCAGGACGTACCCCACACCGCGCAGCGTGTGGATGAGGCGCGGCTCGGCGTTGTCGACCTTGCGGCGCAGCGCCGACACGTACGACTCGACGATCCCCGCGTCGCCCCGGAAGTCGTAGTTCCACACGTGGTCGAGGATCTGCGCCTTCGACACGACGCGTCCCGCGTTGGCCATGAAGTAGCGCAGCAGCTTGAACTCGGTCGGCGAGAGCTGGATCGCGCGTCCGCCGCGCCACACCTCGTGGCTGTCCTCGTCGAGTTCGACGTCGGCGAACACCATGCGCGGCGTCGGCTCGGCCACTCCGCCGCGGAACCGCCGCAGGACCGCCCGGATGCGGGCGATGACCTCCTCCAGGCTGAACGGTTTGGTGACGTAGTCGTCGCCTCCGATCGTCAACCCCTTGATCCGGTCCTGCACGGCGTCCCGTGCGGTCAGGAACAGCACGGGGGTGTGGTCGCCGCCGGACCGCAGCCGCCGCGCCACGTCGAACCCGTCGATGTCGGGGAGCATGACGTCCAGCACGATCAGGTCCGGGCGGTGCCGCCGCGCCGACTGGACGGCGTCGGCCCCGTTGGTCGCTGTGACCACGTCGAATCCGGTGAAGCGCAGGCTGCCGGCGAGCAGCTCCAGGATGTTCGGCTCGTCCTCGACGACGAGCAGCGTCGCCTCCGCCGCCTTGCCGCCGCCGTTCGCCGTCCGATCAACCGTTCGATCAGCCAATGGCACAGTCTCCCTCCACAATCACCGCAGAGGTTCCCATCTCAACCTGAATGTCCCCTGAATGCGCGCAGAGGATCGGGTGAGTGCGTTTTCGTCATCGTGCCTGGTGGGGAGACCGGGTGCCCGCGCCTACCGGCCGAGGTCCCGGATGGCGCGCATGGCCTCGCGGCGCGCGTCGCCGGACAGGACGTCGATGTAGACGCCGCCGTCCAGATGGCCGCACTCGTGCTGGAGGCAGCGTGCGAAGTAGCCGGTGCCCTCGACGCGTACGGGTTCGCCTTTGACGTCCACGCCCTCGACGACGGCGTGCGCGTGGCGGGGCGTCTCGAAACGCAGGCCGGGGACGGACAGGCAGCCCTCCGGCTCGACCAGCATCTCCCCGTCGGCCGCCACGAGCGTCGGGTTGACGACGTGCCCGATGTGCCGCCGTCCCTTGTCGTCGCCGACGTCGTACACGAAGACCCGCAGGCCGACTCCCACCTGGTTGGCGGCCACCCCGGCGCCGTCCTCCTCGTACATGGTGACGAACATGTCGTCGACGAGGCGTTCCAGGGAGGCGTCGAACGTCCGGACGGGGTCGCATCCGGTGCGCAGGACCGGGTCTCCGAGGAGCCGGATCGGGCGGGCGGTTCCGCGGCGCGTGTGGGTCCTCTTGCTCACCCCGAGATCCTATAAAGGACGAGGCGGTGTGCCCGGCCGGGTGAGGGCAGGGCACACCGCGGAGCCCGCCTGACGCTTCCGGAGCCGGGTGGGGTTACAGCTCGATGGGGCCGCGCGGAGGCTGCGGCGGGACGGCCGGACCACCGGACTGCCCGGGACCGCCGGGCTGTGCGGGGCCGGGCTGTGCGGGGCCGGACTGCGCGGGACCGGACTGCGCGGGACCGGACTGCGCGGGGCCGTCCGGTTCCTCGGCCGGGCGTGCGGGCTTGGGCTGCTGCGGGGCCGGCGGCGCGGGAGCGTCGGCGGCCGGAGCCGCCGGCCCGGGCTTCTTCATGGACGGGGCGCCCTGGGGCGCGCCGGGAGCCGTGGCCGGCTTGGGCGCGGCCGGAATCGGCTTCGTCCCGGGCCCGGACTGCGGCCCGGACGGCGAGGAGGGCTGGGCCGCCTGGGTGGGCCCGGCCTGGGGCGGGGCGGGTTGCTGCTTGCGGGGCGCGCTCTGCCGGACGGCGTCCTCGACCATCTTCTCCAGTGGGCCCGCCTCGTTCTCGGCGGTCAGCAGCCGGTGCAGCGTCTCGCTGATCTCGGTGAGGCGCTGCAGGGCCTGGGTGTGGTTCTTGGTGAGCGAGGTCAGCCGCTGCGTCGCGCCCTCGTTGATCACGCTGGCGCGGCGCTCGGACGCGGTGAGGGTGCGCTCGGCCTCCAGCCGCGCGCTGCTCACCGTCTGCTCGGCCTCCTGCTTGGCGGCCGACAGGACGCTCTCGGACTCCTGCTTGGCGGAGGCGAGCACGTTCTCGGCCTTCTCCTGCGCCTGGGCGAGGTTCTTGTCGGCGTGCGAGCGGGCGTCGTCGATGATCCGCTTGGACTCGTGCTCGGCGTCCTCGCGGATCTCGGCGCCCTTGGCCTCGGCCTGGGCGACCTTGTCCTGGGCCTCGTCCTCAGCGAGGTTGATGATCTGCCGGAGCCGGTCGGACAGGTCGTCGCCGGTGGGCTTGCGCGCCTCCCGGACCTCGGCCATCTCGCGGCGGAGGCGCTCGCCGTCGTCCTGGGCACGGGCGAGCCGCGCCTCCAGTTCGCGGTGCTTCTGCTGGGCGCGGGCGATGTAATCGTCGACCTGGCGGCGGTTGTAGCCGCGCATGACGATCTCGAAGGACTCTTCTTGGAGGAGATTCGGCAGGATTTCGGCTTCGTTGCTCATGATGCCTTGGGGGGTCGTTGGCGGGGGTCATCACCCCGTCAGGGTCGGTTGCGATAACATCCTCACCCGCCGTTGAGCGGGCCCACATGTGGAAACGTCAGGACGACTCTTGTCCGGTCCACCCCATTCGCGCAACCGGAACGCGCTTCTCGCTGCCGTTTCTTCATCCGGGTAGGCCCGACAAGCTACCTAATCTGCACAAACTTCGCGCTGTGGGGCCCGTGTGGAGGTTCGTGTCGGGGTTCGTGTCGGGGTTCGTGCCGGTGGGCGCCCGTCCCGGGGGTGCCGTTCGGGACGGGACGGGACGCGTCCTAGCATCGGCCGCATGAGCTACCTGGGATCATTGGGTGAGGACCGGCCGAAGATCGACCCTGAGGCGTGGGTCGCGCCGGGCGCGGTCGTCGTCGGGCGGGTGACGCTGGGCCGCGCGTCCAGCGTCTGGTACGGCTCGGTGCTCCGCGGCGACGACGAGGAGATCGTCGTCGGCGACGAGTGCAACATCCAGGACCTCAGTTGCATGCACTCCGACCCGGGTATGCCCGCCGTCCTGGAGGACCGGGTCAGCCTCGGTCACAAGGCGATGGTGCACGGCGCGCATGTCGAAACCGGCTCGCTCATCGGGATCGGCGCGATCGTGCTGAACGGCGCCCGGATCGGGTCCGGGACGCTGATCGCGGCGGGCGCGCTGGTGCCGCCCGGCAAGAAGATCCCTTCCGGCGTCCTCGTCGCCGGGACTCCGGGCAAGATCGTCCGGGAGTTGACCGACGATGACCGGCTCGTCCTGGCGCACACCCCCGAGGTGTACGTGACCAAGGCCCGGCGGCACCGCACCGCCGAGTGGCACTGACGGTCCGGTCGCCGTCGAGCCGAATTGATGTCTCGCTGACCTGTGGTTATGTGGCTAATGGGCCGGTGAGGGGCATCCCAACCGGCTTCTCCTGACTACGATGACCAGCGTGGTGTGGGGACCGGGCTATGGCAGTGCTCCGCCGCCCAGCCCCCAGATGGGGCAGGATCCGTTCGCGGAGGCAGAGCGGGACACGAGGGCGATGGTGGCCGCCGCATGGTGGCCGTCGACGCCTCCTCAGCAGCGCCATCACGCGATCGGCGGGCGCATGCTCGTCCTGCCCGACGGCACATGGTGGCTGTTCGGAGCGTGGGCGCGCTGGTACCGGCTGCACCCGTCCGACGGCCAGTGGTACCTGTGCCCGCCGCCCCGCACGCCCGCCGTCCGGATGGCGGCGAGGCCAGCGCAGCAGGCGCCGGGGCAGGTGCCCAACCTGCCGCCGCACGTCATCCCGGCCGGTCCCGACTTCTCCTACGACCCGCCGACGGGCCTGCCGTTCGTCGGGCACGGGTTCGCGACGGACGTGACCTCGCGGGTCCGGTCGACGGTCGAGTCCGCCGCGGCCCTGCCCGCCCCCGAGTACCCGCACTGGTGGCCGGAGTTCTCCAGCGGCACGCCGTCCACCGTGGTCGTCGCGTGGGGTGTGATGCTGTGGTGTGCGTCCGCGCCCGCGTTCGACGCGCGCCTGGACGCGCAGATGCTCGACCTCTGGAAGCCGTACCGCGCCAAGCCCCTCCCGGACGTGGACGGCCCGCGCTGGCTCACCCCGCCCGCCCTGGAGACGCTGGCCGGGCTCTACGCGGAACGCCTGCGGGCGAGCCGTGTGGACGCGGCGGTCGTCATCCTCCGGACGATGTGGGCCGTCGCCAGCGCACTGCGCGAAGACGTCCGGTACCAGAGCCGGGCGGACGCCCTGCTCGCCATCCTCAGCACCACGCTCGCCAACCCGACCGTCGACTACGGGGCACTGCCCTACGGGGACCAGGCGATCGTCCAGCAGTGGCTCACCCGCTGCCCGGCGAACCTGGTCCCGGCGCTGAGGAACGAGAGTTCGCCGGGGGACAACTTCCGTCACGCCTTCTACACGCTCAGCGAGCTGATAGCCGACCTCGCCGGCGACCCCGCCGACCCCGCCTACGTTGAGCCGCGCCTGGTGGCCGCCGCGCTGCTCGCCGCCGACCTGGACGTCGTCCGCAAGGACATGGTGGGGACCATCGTCCCCTGGCTCGACCCGGAGATCCGCTACACGGTGCAGGCGGTGTCGGAACAGAAGGGCCACCCTCTGCGCCGGCTGTGGCCGCAGGACATGCGCCTCCCGGAGCCGTTGCGGTCCGCGACCGGGTCCGGGCCGGGCGCGGAGTCACTGCTGGCCGCGATGTACGAGGTCGACCTCGCCTGGTGCCGGCTCGGCGGGATGCCCGCGCGTCCCCGCGGCTTTCCCGTCCCCACCGCGCTCATCGCCGGGATCATCGGCCGCAACCGGGCCCGCGCGACGGCCGCGGTGGCGGCCCCGACCCCGCCGCCCAACCCGGCGCCCTCGCAGCCGTCCCCGTTCGGCATGCAGAGCCAGCCCGGTCTTGCCCCGGGCACGCCTCCGCAGCCGCAGGGCAAGCCGTCCGAGCCCGACCGCCCGTTCGTGCAGCCGCCCGCCCAGCAGGGGTGGGAGAACCCGTCCGGTCCGGCCGGTCCCGCGCCCGGCCAGATGCCTGCACAGGGTCCCGGCCAGGGGCAGCAGGCCGCGTTCGCCGCTCCCGAGCCGCCGGCGGGGGGCTCGCCGCCCGCCGAGGAGGAGCGCGAGAGCAGGGAGGGCCGGGACGACGGGAACGTCGCGCCTCCCTACACCGAACTCGGGTTCCAGCGTCCGGGCGCGGCGCCGCCTGCCCCGATGCAGAGCCCCGCGCCGATGCAGAGCCTTGCCCCCATGCAGAGCCCCGCGCCGAACCAGGGCGCCTCTCAGCCGCCCCAGGCTCCCGGCCAGGGCCAGATGCCCTACGCGGCGCAGGAACAGGCCACGCCGCCGCCCGCCGCGCCGGAGCGGCAACCTGCCCCGGCTCCACAGCTCGGAGGGTTCTCCCCTCCGGAGGAGGGGCGGCAGGACGACGACTTCGTGCCGCCGTACACGCATCTCGGGTATCAGCCGGCGGGCGCCGCTCCTCCGCAGCAGGGGCCGGCGCCTGGCGCCGTCCCGCAAGGACCGCCGAATCCCGTCCGGCCTCCAGAGCCGCAGCAGGCACAACCGCAGGCACAGCCGGCACCGCAGCAGGCGCAGCAGCATCAGCAGCCCGCGGCGCCCGCCGCGTTCGACCCGTACGCCACGCGGGTGGAGGACCAGGCCGGAGCGCCGCAGGGCGCGCCCGGCGCGCCAACGCAGCAGCCCCCGCCGCAGCCACCGGGCCGGCAGGGGCCGCCCGGCACGCGCGTCCTGGGGCCCGGTGACCTCGACGACGATCCGGCGCCACCGCCGCCGCCCGTCCCGGCAGGCGGGCCGGGCACGAAGGTCATGTCCAAGACGATGGTCGGCGATTTCGACTTCCTGGACGACACGCCTTCGCCGGAACAGCCCGTCCACGAGATCCCGCCTCCGCAGGACCGCAGTGAGCGCCGTGTCCTGGAGCGGTTCGGCTTCGGCTTCGTGTACGGGGATCACGACGCGAGCCCGTTCCTGGCGGACCTGCGTACGCAGGCCGAGGAGTGGAACGCGCCCGCGGGCCAGGACGTCGAGCGGACCAGGGTGGACGGCGCGCCGAGCTCGATCAAGTCGGGGCTGCCGGGCGTGCTGCTGGTCGGCGGTCCGCACTCGGGGCAGCGCCGGCTCGCCCGGATGATCGCGCTGACGCTGGCGAACGCCGGCCTCGGCGACGGGTCGATCCGCGCGCACGACGCCGAGGACGTGCGGGACGCGCCCGCGGAGCGGATCGGGCAGATCCTCTCCCAGCCGGGCCCGGTCATCCTGTTCGAGCGGCTGGACGCGGCGATCGACGGCGCGCCCGACCCGGCGGCGGTCGTCGGCGCGGTCCGCCGGGCCCGCCGCGACCCGGTGAACACGACGCCCGTGATCGCCACCTGTGAACCGCACACGTACAAGCGCCTCCTGCAGGAGCATCCGAAGCTCGTCCAGGCGTTCCGCGTGCACCGGCTGCCCGACTTCAGCGACCTCGACAACCGCCTGACGCTGCTGCACCTGCTGGCCGACGAGCGGCGCGTCACCATCGGCGCGTCGGCGCTGGAGGTCGTCCGGGAGGACCTGAACCGGCTCCGCGGGCCGGGCGACCTGGTCAACGCGCGCCTGGTCGAGGCCTACCTGGACCAGGCGGCCCAGCGGAACATGGAGCGGGCCGGCGCGTCGCACGACCGGCTCGTCCTGACCCCGGACGATCTCGCGGGCGTCGCGGAGGGCATCGAGCCGGCGCTGCGCCCGCCCGGCGACATCGACGGCTACCTGCGGCAGCTCGACCAGCTCACCGGGCTGGACGACGTCAAGGCGGCCGTGCACGAGCTCGCCGCCGAGGCGGGGCTCGCGGCCGACCGGGCGCGGTACGGGGTGGGCGGCGGCGACCCCCGCCACCTGATCTTCGTGGGACCGCCCGGCACCGGCAAGACGACCGTGGCGGGCCTGGTCGGCGGCATCTACGCGGCGCTCGGGCTGCTGCACTCCGGGCACGTGGTCGCCTGCCGTCCCGTCCACCTCGCGGGACGTGACCGGCTCGACACCGAGCGCCGCGTCGCGGGCATGGTCGAGCAGGCGCTCGGCGGGGTGCTGCTCGTCCAGGAGGCGTACCGGCTCGACCGCAGCCCCGCCGTGGTGGACGAGCTGCTCCGCCAGATGAACCAGAACGGCACCCGGTTCATGGTGGTGTGCTCCAGCCCGGTGGCCGAGATGGAGGGCTTCCTCGCGGGCAACCCCGCGTTCCGCGCCGAGCTCGGCCGCGTCATGGAGTTCACCGGGATGGGCGACCGCGACATGGTCCGGCTCTTCCAGGGCTACGCCGAGCGCGACCTGTACATGCTGGACGAGGAACTGCGCGTCGAGCTGCTGAGCCGGTTCGAGCGGCTGCGCGACGACCCGCAGTTCGCCTACGCCCGGACCGTCCGGGCCCTGTTCGAGCAGACGGTGGCGCGGCAGGCGGCCCGGCTCGCGGGCGCCGACGTCAACGCCGCGACCGTGGCCCGGCTGACGGCCCGCGACCTGCCCGAGACGCCGCTGGAGCAGATGCTCGGCGACTTCCGTCCCGGCCGCTGAACCGCCGCTGAGCATCGCCGCCGGATGCCCGGCGAACCTGACACGGCCCGGACACGGGCATCAGACGGGCCTCATCCGGGAAGGGTGACTGCGGGGGTCGGGGGCCCGGATTGACAGGGTCGGAGTGACCCTCGAATGGCCCGCTTGGGTCATGTGCCCGCCGGGGCCGGCCGCGTAGCCTCGACTTGGGTGTGGGGAACGAACGGAGGTGGACGCGGTGCGCCAGAACCTTGATTTGCGCGTCCACGACCGCGTTGCGCTGGACGAGATCGAACTCTATGCCGAGATGCTCAGTGCGGTGGCGGCGGCGGAAGAGCCGCTCACCATCGCGGAAATCGACATGGTGCTCGGAGTACGGTCCGACGAAGCCGGTCGTCGCGAGCTGACGCCGCAAGACTAGGCGGTCCCGGGGGCGATCCCCCGGCCCGGCCGAGCCGAAGCCCGCAGTTCGCACCGGGGGCGCCGATCAAGGCGCCCCCGGTTCGTCTTCGTGCAGGCCGCTCGTGCCTGCCGTGGCGGCTCGCCACGCCGGTCGCTGTAACGAATCTCACCCTGTGTGCCGCCCCGTTCTCCAGGTGACGGCCGCGTCCGGCCCGCGGGCTCGGGAGGCCCGGCCATACGGCGATGCGCAGAAGGTATGTACCTGGTGGTGTAGGGCACCCATGTAGGTGAGAGGATGGCGGACACCAGCCGAAGCTGGGGCAAAGGTTCTTTTTACGGCTGGTTGCGCCTACGATCCTCTGCGGACTGTTCCGGCACTTCAGGAGAACGACGTGCGCTTGCGTCTCACGCCGCGTGAGGACAGCTTCTACGACATGTTCGCCGACTCGGCGAACAACCTGGTCACCGGTGCCAGGCTGCTCGTGGAGCTCATCAGCGACGGCTCGGACCGTGCAGCGATCGCGGAGAAGATGCGTGCCTGCGAACATGCGGGCGACGAATGTACTCACGCGATCATGCGACGGCTCAACGAAACCTTCATCACGCCCTTCGACCGCGAGGACATCTACCGGCTGGCCTCGACGATCGATGACGTGATGGACGAGATGGAAGAGGCGGCGGACCTCGTTGTCCTCTACAAGATCGACGAGTTCCCCAAGGGCATCGTCGCCATGGTGGAGGTGCTGGAGCGGGCAGCGGAGCTGACCGCCGAGGCGATGCCGCGGCTGCGTTCGATGAAGGAGCTCAACGAGTACTGGATCGAGATCAACAGGCTGGAGAACCAGGGTGACCAGGTCTACCGCAAGCTGCTGGCGCAGCTGTTCAGCGGTGACTACGACACCCTCACGGTCCTGAAGCTGAAGCAGGTCATCGACCGGCTGGAGGACGCGGCGGACGCGTTCGAGCACGTGGCCAACACGGTCGAGACGATCTCGGTCAAGGAATCATGATCGCGAAGGACGAACCGCCAGAATCCAGCCGCCCCGCCGATTTCGCCGTAGGCGGACCCGTCGGGGCGGTGCTGGCCAAGGACGAGCCTCCGGGGGCGGACCCGACCCTCGCCGAGCAGGTCCGACGCGGCCCGGTGCGGTTCTGGCCCTTCCTGCTGCTGGGCCTCCTCGCGGTGGTGATCTCCGGGGCGCTGGGCCTGCGCCAGGACGCGCAGACCGCGGTCCTCATCCTGGTCGTGGTCATCGCGCTGGTCTTCGACTACACCAACGGCTTCCACGACGCCGCCAACGCCATCGCGACGTCGGTGTCCACCCGGGCGCTGACACCGCGGGCGGCGCTGCTGATGGCGGCCGTGATGAACCTGATCGGCGCGCTGCTCGGGGTCGAGGTCGCCAAGACCGTCAGCGAGGTCATCACCCCGCCGTCCGGGCTGCACGGCCTCACCGTCGTCGCCGCCGGCGTGCTGGGCGCGATCACCTGGAACATGATCACCTGGTACTTCGGGCTGCCGTCGTCCTCCTCGCACGCGCTGATCGGCGGCGTCGTCGGGGCCGGGATCGCGTCGGCGTCGACCGTCAGCTGGGACACCGTCGTCGAGAAGGTCGCCATCCCGATGGTGATCTCCCCGGTCGCCGGTTTCGGGCTGGCCTACCTGGTGATGGTCGCCATCCTGTGGATCTTCCGCCGCGCCAATCCGGGCCGGATCGCCCGCCGGTTCCGGATCGCGCAGTCGCTGTCGGCCGCGTCGATGGCGCTGGGCCACGGCCTCCAGGACGCGCAGAAGACGATGGGCATCATCGTCCTGGCCCTGGTCACGACCGGCCACTCCGACGGCAAGGGCGTCCCCCTGTGGGTCATCATCGCCTGTGCGGGCGCGCTGTCCCTCGGCACCTACGCCGGCGGCTGGCGGATCATGCGGACGCTGGGCCGCAAGGTGATCGAACTGGACCCGCCGAAGGGTTTCGCCGCCGAATCGACGGCCTCGATGATCCTCTATGCGACCGCATACATCTGGCACGCTCCAATCTCCACCACCCACACGATCACGTCCTGCATCATGGGCGTCGGCGCGACCAAGCGGCTCTCCGCGGTGCGCTGGGGTGTGGCGGGCAACATCATCACCGCCTGGATCCTCACCATGCCGATGGCCGCCGCGGTGGCCGCCATCGTCTACTTCGTGGTCCACCTCTTCGGAGCGTGACTCACCGGGCCGAGCCCCCACATTGAACTGCGGCGCGTCGCCCTTGCGAATTCGCGCATGGGGCGACACGCCGCAGTTCAACGGACCGGGTTATCGGCCGGTGATCCTGTCCAGGGGCGGGGGAGAGATCGTGCCCTGGGCCTTGAAGTAGGCGACGAAGGTGTCCAGGTCGATCGAGCCGAGGACCTGGCCGGTGCCCTCGGTGAAGACGGTGAAGCCGTCACCGCCGCCCAGGAGGAAGTTGTTCGCCGCGACCTTGTAGGCGGTGCCCGGGTCGATGGGCGTCCCGTCGATGGTGATGGCGGAGACGCGGTCGCCGACGGGCCTGGACCGGTCGATGGCGAAGTGCAGGTTGGCGGACGGCTGGAGGATCTTCTCGCCGGCGTCCGTCCACTGCTGTTCGAGGAGCGCGTCGATCTGCGCGCCCGTCAGGGACACGACGCCCATCACGTTGCTGAACGGCTGGACGGCGAACGCCTCGCCGTAGGTGACGACGCCGTCGCCTTCCGAGCCGCTCGCCGCGTAGGCGAGGTCGGTGCGGACGCCGCCCGGGTTCATCAGCGCGACCTGCGCGCCGAGATCCCTGGTCCCGGCGAGCTGCGCGTCGGCGATGACGTCGCCGAGCGCGGTCTCGCCCGAGGGGGACGGCGTGCGGGTGAGGTCGGCGGTGATGCCGCCGATGGGCTTGTCGGCGATCTCGGAGACGCGGTCCTTCCAGGTCTGGACGAACCGCTCCGTCTTCCGGTCCGGCGGCACGTCGCGGGTCACGACGTGGTTGTCGCCGCGGAGGGACGAGCGGACGATGTCGCCGGTGCGGCGGTTCACCCTGAGGTTCACCTCGGTGATCACGCGGCCGTAGGAGGAGCCGGACGAGAACAGGCGCGGGTCGCCCGCCGGGTCCTCGATCGAGCAGATGTACTGCTCGTGGGTGTGCCCGGACAGCACGACGTCGATCTCCGGGTCGGCCTCCGAGGCGATGCGGGACCCGGCGCCGGGGACGACGCCGCACGCGTCCGGCCGCTGACCGGAGTTCACCTCGTCGCCCTCGTGGACGAGGAGGACGATCGCGCGGACGTGGCGGCGCTTCAGCTCGCGGGCGGCCCGGTTCGCGGCCTCGACCTCGTCCTGGAACTCCAGGCCCTTGATGCCCTCCGCGGTCACGATGCTCGGGGTGGTCTTGGTGACGACGCCGATGAAGCCGACCCGGACGCCGTTGACGCGGCGGATCGTCCACGGCTTCAGGGCCGGCCGGTTCCCGTGCCGGTGCTCACCGGCCTCGCGCTTCTTCAGCACGTTCGCGGCGAGGTAGTCGAACTCCGCGCCCCGCCACTCGCCTTCGGGGGAGCAGCCGTCGACCGGGTGGCAGCCGCCGTTCTGGATGCGCAGCAGCTCCTCGTAGCCCTCGTCGAACTCGTGGTTGCCGACGGCGGAGGCCGTGACGCCGATGTCGCCGAGGAACTGCACGGTGGGCTCGTCGTGGTAGGCGGCGGACAGCAGCGGCGAGGCCCCGATCAGGTCGCCCTGCGCGACGGTGAGGGTGTCGCGGTTCCGCAGATTCTTCAGGTGGGCGGCGACGTAGGCGGCGCCGCCGGCGGGCACGGTCTCGCCGTTCTCGTTGACGGCCCTCCCGGAACTGCCGGACGGCGGCTCGAGGTTGCCGTGGAAGTCGTTGAGGGACAGCAGCCGAACCGACGCTGTTGCCGGGGGGCCTGGGGGGTCGTCCCCCCAGAAGTGGGAGGACGCGGTCGGTGCGGGCCCTGCGGCGGCGGGTTGCGCGGTCAGGCCGATGACCGTCAGCCCCGCCGCTGCGCACGCCAGGATGGTGCGTCGTCGAGTCATGCTGCGGACGGTAAGTGCGCCCGGCATACGGTTCCCGGCGGCGCGGTGACGTTTCTGTGACGAATCGATCAGGGATTCCGGCGATCACCAGGGCCGTCCGCACCTTCCGGGCCCGTCCGCAACCGTTGGGCGTTGCCGCATAGGGTGATGGCCGTGAGTGAGCTGCGGGCGCGCGGGACGCTGGGGGACGGTGAGATCGCCGAGGTGCTGGCGCTGGCCGAGGCGGCGGCGGACGCCGACGGGGTCGGGCCGCTGTCCGAGCACTCGGTGCTCGCGCTTCGCGGCGGCCGCGCCGGGATGGCGATCCGCGATGGCGGCGCCGGCCGGGGGGAAGACGGCGGAGACAGCGGCGGTGTCGGCGGTGTCGGCGGCGGAGCGCGCGGTGGGATCGTCGCGTATGCGCATCTTGATCCGGCGGCCGACGGGGAACCGGCGGCGGGGGAACTGGTCGTCCATCCCGAACACCGGCGCCGGGGGCACGGGCGCGCGCTGCTGCGTGCGCTGCGCGACGAGGCCGGAGGGCCGCTCCGCGTGTGGGCGCACGGCGATCTTCCCGCGGCCGCCGCGCTGGCGGCCGGCGAGGGCATGGCGCGTGTCCGCGCGCTGTTCCAGATGCGGCGCCCCGCGTCCGGTCCGCTGCCGGAGGCGCGGGTCGCTCCGGGCGTCACCCTGCGCACCTTCGAGCCCGGACGGGACGAGCGGCCGTGGCTGGAGGTGAACGCCCGCGCGTTCGCCGACCATCCCGAGCAGGGAGCCTGGACGATCGAGGACGTCCGCGACCGGGAGGCCGAGGACTGGTTCGACCCGGCCGGCTTCTTCCTCGCCGAGCGGGACGGCCGGCCGGTCGGCTTCCACTGGACCAAGATCCATCCAGGCGTCCCCGGTGAGGTTCTGGGTGAGGTCTACGTGGTGGGTGTCGACCCGGACGCGCAGGGCCTCGGCCTCGGCCGCACGCTGACGCTGACGGGCCTGCATCACCTGCGCGACGCCGGCGTCGACCAGATCATGCTCTATGTGGACGAGTCGAACGTCGCCGCCGTCCGCCTGTACGAGTCCCTCGGGTTCACCCGGTACGCCGTGGACGTCATGTACGCGACGTCCTAGCCCGCGGCCTCCGCCCTGACCCGGCCTCCGCACCGCCGGGCGTTCACCCGGGCACCCGGGGATTCTCACAGCGCATGACCCGGTCTCGACCGGGTCTTTTGCGTTGTGAGCTGCGCTGTTAACCCGGCGTCCATGGCAAATCGGGGCATTCTTCGCAGCGCCGGTCATCCTCGTTCATCTGCCGTTCACCTGGATCAGGGTGGCTGGTCATCTCGCCTGCTTAGCGTCGCATCCGACGGTGACCCCGGCACCTGGGCAACGAACCAGGACCGGATCCGGGGACCCGGCCAACGAAACTAAGAGGAGACCCTCCGGTGAAGAACGGTTCCCGACTTGCCGCCCTGGGCGGCGTGGTCGTCGCGGGGGCACTGGCCCTCACCGCCTGCGGGAGCGACGCCAACACGACGGCGAGCACGGGGAGCGCGCCGTCCGCGAAGATCGACTGCGCGAAGGCCAGCGTCAACGCGGCCGGCTCCAGTGCGCAGAAGAACGCCATGGAGGAGTGGACGAAGGTCTACGCCTCCGAGTGCGCGGGTGCGAACCTCAACTACAACCCGTCCGGCTCGGGTGCGGGCATCCAGGCCTTCACGAGCGGGCAGGTGGCGTTCGCCGGCTCGGACTCGGCGCTCGACGAGGAGGAGGCCGCCGCGGCGCAGAAGCGCTGCGAGGGCGGCAAGGCGGTGAACCTGCCGATGGTCGTCGGCCCGGTCGCCGTGGTCTACAACGTCCCGGGTGTGGACGGGCTGAAGCTGTCGCCCGAGACGATCGCGAAGATCTTCTCCGGCAAGGTCAAGACGTGGAACGACCCGGCGATCGCCAAGGAGAACGAGGGCGCGACGCTCCCGTCCTCGCCGATCAAGCCGGTCTACCGTTCGGACGAGTCGGGCACCACCGACAACTTCACGAACTACCTGAACACCACCGCGCCGGACGTCTGGACGTGGGAGGCCGCCAAGAAGTGGCCGAACTCCACCGGGCAGGGCGCGCCCAAGTCCGACGGCGTCACCAGCCAGGTGAAGAGCACCGAGGGCGCCATCTCCTACGTCGAGATGTCGTACGCGACGAACAACAAGCTGCAGACCGCGCACGTGAAGAACGGCGCCGGGGAGTTCACCGAGCTGTCGCCGGAGAGCGCGTCCAAGGCCGTCGCCGGGGCGAAGGTCGTGGGCACCGGCAACGACGTCGCACTCGAGATCGACTACACCACCAAGGAGGCGGGCGCCTACCCGATCGTCCTGGTCACGTACGAGATCGCGTGTGAGAAGGGGCTGCCGGCCGAGCAGGCCGCGTTCGTCAAGTCCTTCCTGACCTACACCTCCAGCGCGGACGGTCAGAAGATCCTCACCCAGCACGGCTACGCGCCGATCCCGCAGAGTGTGCTGACCAAGGTCCAGGCGTCCGTGAAGGCCCTGTCCTGACAGCGGACGACGCCAGCCGCAGCCCCGTCGCCGACGACCCCCCAACCGGGGGTCCCGGCGGCGGGGCCGGCCTGGGTTCGGCCGACGTGATCGAAGGAGGCACCCCCATGACCAGCGAGACCGGCGTCGAGGCGCGGGCCGACGCCCGGCACCGCGCCACCGGCACCGCGATGGGCACCGGACGCGCCGGTGACCGGATCTTCGCCGGCGCGGCCCGCGGCTCGGGCATCACCGTGCTGGCGCTCGTCGCCGCCATCGCCGCGTTCCTCGTCTGGAAGGCGATCCCCGCCCTGCGGGAGAACGAGGCGAGCTTCCTCACCACCGAGGAATGGAACCCGAATGCGGACCCGCCGGAGTTCGGCATCGCGCAGCTGGCGTTCGGGACGGCGATCTCCTCGCTGCTGGCGATGCTCATCGCGACGCCCATCGCGATCGGCATCGCGCTGTTCATCTCGTTCTACTCGCCGCGGCGGCTCGCGTCCGGGCTCGGCTACGTCGTCGACCTGCTCGCCGCCGTCCCCAGCATCGTGTACGGGCTCTGGGGCCTGGTGTTCCTGTCGCAGCACATGGACGACGTCAGCCGGTTCCTCAACGCGGTGCTCGGCTGGATCCCGCTGCTGGCCGGCAGCCCCGGCAAGAACTCGATCTTCACCGCGTCGATCGTGCTGGCCATCATGATCCTGCCGATCATCTCGTCCATCTCCCGGGAGGTGTTCCTGCAGGTTCCGCGGCCCAACGTGGAGGCCGCGCTGGCGCTCGGCGCCACCCGCTGGGAGATGATCCGGATGTCGGTGCTGCCGTACGGGCGGTCCGGCATGATCGGCGCCTCGATGCTCGGGCTCGGCCGCGCGATGGGCGAGACGATCGCGGTCGCGATGGTCCTGACGTTCGTGCCCGGCATCAACTGGCAGATCCTGGAGAACGGCGGCTCCACGTTCGCCGCCAACATCGCCAACAGCTTCGCCGAGGCGTCGGTCACCGGCCGCGGCGCTCTCATCGCCTCCGGCCTCGTCCTCTTCGTGATCACCCTGGTCGTCAACATGGCGGCCCGCGCCGTCGTCGCCCGCCGGAAGGAGTTCGTGTGACCACCCTGACCACCGGCACCGGCAAGGCCAGCAGCCTGTCGTCGGTCTCACTCGGGCGGAAGATCAAGGACCGGTCCGTCCAGGGACTGGTCTATCTGGCGTTCGCGCTGGCGGTCATTCCGCTGGTGTCGGTGCTGTGGACGGTCCTCGTGAACGGCCTGAAGCGGCTCGACCTCACGTTCTTCCAGTTCTCGATGAACGCGGTCAGCGGCAGCGACCCGGGCGGCGGCGCCTACCACGCCATCATCGGCACCCTTCAGCAGGTGGCGATCACCAGCCTGATCGCCGTCCCGATCGCCATCCTGACCGGGATCTACCTGGTGGAGTACGCCGCGAACGGCCGGCTCGGCAAGATCATCAGCTTCACCGTGGACGTCATGATGGGCATCCCGTCCATCGTCGCCGGCCTGTTCGTCCTGGCGCTGTGGCTGCTGACGTTCGGGTTCGAGTTCTCCGGGTTCGCCGGGGCGCTGTCCCTGACGATCCTGATGATCCCGACCGTGGTGCGGGCCACCGAGGAGATGCTCAAGCTCGTCCCGAACGACCTGCGCGAGGCGTCCTTCGCGCTCGGGGTGCCCCGCTGGCGGACCGTCCTGTTCGTCGTCCTGCCCACCGCGATGACCGGGATCGTGACCGGCGTGATGCTGGCCGTCGCCCGCGTGATGGGGGAGACCGCGCCGCTGCTGCTCACGATCTTCTTCACCAAGGCGATCAACAACGACCCGTTCCACGGCCCGCAGGCGTCGCTGCCCACCTTCATCTGGGAGCAGGCCGCCGACCCCAACCAGAACTCGATCGACCGGGCCTGGACGGGCGCTCTCGTCCTGATCGGGATCATCATGCTGCTCAACCTGGTGGCCCGGCTCGTCGCCCGGCGCAGTTCGCCCACGCGCTCCTGACCCCACGTGCCCTGAACCACAGGCCTGAACCACAGAGAGGACCACCAACCCCATGGCCAAGCGGATCGAGGTCTCCGGGCTGCACGCCTACTACGGCGGCGTCCACGCCATCGAGGACATCTCGATGACGGTCGAGCCGCGCTCGGTGACGGCGTTCATCGGGCCGTCCGGCTGCGGCAAGTCCACGTTCCTGCGGACGCTCAACCGGATGCACGAGGTCATCCCGGGCGCCCGCGTCGAGGGCAAGGTCATGCTGGACGACGAGGACCTGTACGACTCGTCCGTCGACCCGGTAGCCGTGCGCCGCGTCGTCGGGATGGTCTTCCAGCGGCCCAACCCGTTCCCCACGATGTCCATCTACGACAACGTGGCCGCGGGCCTGAAGCTGAACGGCGTGCGCCGCAAGAGCCGGCTCGACGACATCGTCGAGGAGTCGCTGCAGGGCGCCAACCTGTGGAACGAGGTCAAGGACCGGCTGAGCAAGCCCGGTGCCGGCCTGTCCGGCGGCCAGCAGCAGCGGCTCTGCATCGCGCGCGCCATCGCCGTCCAGCCCCAGGTCCTCCTGATGGACGAGCCGTGCTCGGCGCTCGACCCCATCTCCACCCTCGCCATCGAGGACCTGATCGAGAAGCTGAAGGCGCAGTTCACGATCGTCATCGTCACGCACAACATGCAGCAGGCCGCCCGCGTGAGCGACCGCACCGCGTTCTTCACCATCGCCGGGACCGGCAAGCCGGGCAAGCTCATTGAGATCGACGAGACCAGCAAGATCTTCACGAACCCGGAGCAGAAGGCGACCGAGGACTACATCACCGGCCGCTTCGGCTGATCAGGCACGCGCCGGGGTCTTCTCTTCGGCGTCTCCGCCGGGGCGGTGGTCAGGGACGAAGCGGTAGCCGACGTTGCGGACCGTCCCGATGAGGGACTCGTACTCGGCGCCAAGCTTGGCGCGCAGGCGGCGGACGTGGACGTCGACGGTGCGGGTGCCGCCGAAGTAGTCGTAGCCCCAGACCTCCTGGAGCAGCTGGGCGCGGGTGAAGACCCGGCCGGGATGCTGGGCGAGGTACTTCAGCAGCTCGAACTCTTTGAAGGTGAGGTCGAGCACCCGTCCGCGGAGCCGGGCGGTGTAGGTGGCCTCGTCGATCGTGAGGTCGCCGCTGCGGATCTCGCCGGGGACCTCCTCGGCGCCGGCGACGGCGGCGCGTCCCACCGCGAGCCGCAGCCGGGCCTCGGCCTCGGCGGGCCCGGCGGTCTGGAGCAGCACGTCGTCCAGGCCCCATTCCGGGCTGAGGGCGGCGAGCCCGCCCTCGGTCACGATCGCGAGCAGCGGGCAGTCGAGCCCGGTGGTGCGCAGCAGGCGGCACAGGCTCTTGGCCTGCACGAGGTCGCGGCGCGCGTCGACCAGCACGATGTCGGCGGGTGGAGCGTCGATGAGGGCGGACGCCTCCGCCGGGGCGACGCGCACCGAGTGCAGCAGAAGCCCGAGTGCGGGCAGGATCTCGTCGGAGGGCTCCAGTGCGTTGGTCAGCAAGAGCAAGCTGCTCAAATGCCGCCTCCCGTCCACAAAGACGTAGGATCCAGGCGGCTCACCCCCAAGCCCGGCCATGGCCGACGACTCAAGGACGAGGTGGCCATGAAGGGTTTCGGATGAACTCCATGGCCTCGTCGCCCGGATCCCTCCCCCCGAGCATAACGGAACCGGTCCGGCGGACAATGGAGTGGCCAGGTCGGGACGGTCACGCGGCGGGAATGGGAGTCTGGGGACATGGCCAAGGGGACGATGCGGTACTGGGCCGCTGCGAAGGCGGCGGCGGGTATCCACGAGGAGCCGTACGACGCGGGCACGCTGGCCGAGGCGATCACCGCCGCGACCTTGCGGGACGGGCGCGGGAACGAGTTCGAGCTGGTCGTGGGCCGCAGCTCGTTCCTCATCGACGGGGATCCGGTGGGCACGCGTCCGCACGAGTCGGTGGAGCTGCCCGAGGGCGGCGTCGTAGAGGTTCTGCCGCCGTTCGCAGGTGGTTGATATCACAATGGAGTGATTTTCCGAACTTCGAGGTCATTCTCCGGTCTGACCCGTTGTGGTGCGTCCGCGCAATAAGGTGTGGCGATCGCACGTGTAGCCGGCGCGGTGTGGCGATCGCATGGCGCCGGGCGGAGGAGTGACATGCGGAAAGTGCTCGTGGTGCTGCTGGTCCTCATGGTCGTCGGCGTGGTCGCCGCCGACCGGATCGGTGTGCGGATCGCCCAGGACAGGATCGCGCAGGAGGTCGCCGCGCAGACCGACCTGACGCAGCCGCCGGAGGTCACCATCCACGGCATCCCGTTCCTCACCCAGGTGGTCGGCGGCGAGTACGGGCACATCGAGATGGCCATCGGCGACTGGACGGAACAGAACGTGACCGTCACCGACGTCAGGATCGACATGCGCGGGGTGAGCGCGCCGCTGTCGCAGGTCGCCGGAGGCAACACCGCGAACGTCACCGCGCGGACCGCGACCGTGTCCGCCGTCGTCCCCTACCCGCTGATCAAGAAGAACGCGCCCAAGGAGGTCAAGGGGATCGGGCCCAAGGGCGACAACCTGGCGGTGGACATGGAGGGCAGCATCCTCGGCTTCCCGGTGTCCGGCAACGGCGTCGTCGAGGTCAAGCCGACCGCGCGCGGCATCGCGGTCAGCCCGGTGTCGGTGGCGTCGGACGGCGGGCCGCAGATCCCGCTGGCGGTGCTGAAGCGGCAGCTCACCTGGGTCGTGCGGGTTCCCGCGCTGCCGCTCGGGGCCAAGATCAGCGAGATCCGGCCGACGGCGGAGGGGCTCCGGATCGGCGCCACCGCCGAGAACGTCAAGCTGAACGACATCCAGCAGGTGCAGCGGTGACGGAGTGCGGCGTTGACGGAGTGCAGCGGTGACGGGCCGGAAGCGACCGGCGCGGAACGCGCGGGACGGCCGCCCGCTCCTCACGATCCCCACCTGACCCGCCCTCACCCGGCCCGCCTCCCGCCCTCCCGGTCTCGATGCTCATGGAAGAACTCACGGCCCCGCGCGGTTGTCGTTACCGATGACTGGTGCACTCATTGCGGCGGCGGTGCTCGCCGCGGCCACGGTGTTCGGCCTGCTGCGGCGGCGCCGCGACGGTGTCCTGCGCGCACGCCGGGGAAGCGGGGACGACGTGGGCGACATTCTCCGGCCGGACGACCTGGGCGCCGACCTCGGTGAGAAGGCGACGCTGCTGCAGTTCTCCAGCGCCTTCTGCGCCCCCTGCCGCGCCACCCGCCGCGTCCTCGGCGAGGTCGCCGGCATGGTCGACGGCGTCGCGCACGTCGAACTCGATGCCGAGGCGCACCTGGACCTCGTCCGCCGCCTGAACGTGATCCGCACCCCGACCGTCCTCATCCTGGACGACGCCGGCCGCATCGTCCGCCGCGCCGCCGGCGCCCCGCGCAAGCCCGGCGTCATCGCGGCCCTGGGCGAGGCCGTGCGGTGAGCCGCACGCGGACGACCTGCGACAAGACGGATGTCACTGTCTCGGAAGGCGAGACGGATGTGACAGTACGTGGATCGGCGGATTACCATCGTGTCCGTGCGTGACATGACAGAGCAGATGCTCACGAAGCGCCGCGCGGTTGATTTCTGCCGCATGGCCGCTTCGCTCTGTCGTATGGCCTGAGGCATCGAGCCCACCCGCCCCCCGAGCACTTCCACTCCCAGCTCGTACGCACGCTTCCACTCCGCCAGGAGCACCCCGATGCAGGTCGACCCTCGTGGGCCACGCTTCAGCGCGACCGTCACGACAGTGATTCTCGTCGCGGTCCTGGTGACCGGAAGCTGGGCGTTGCTCGCCGCTCAGGCCGTCGTGTTCGCCATCGCGACCTTCCTCGGCCTCCGGTACGCCCCGTACGGGCTTGCGTTCAGAGTGCTGATCCGTCCCCGGCTCGCTCCGCCAAGGGAACTGGAGGACGCGGCCGGCCCCCGCTTCGCGCAGGGTGTCGGTCTCGCGTTCGCCCTGGTCGGAACGGTCGGCTACGTGACGGGGACCACCTGGCTCGGCATCGGTGCGACCGCCCTCGCGCTGGCGGCGGCGTTCCTGAACGCGGCGTTCGGGTTCTGCCTCGGGTGCGAGATGTATCTCATGATCCGACGAAGTCGGCCGGGGGGCGTGGGGGGTCGGCCCCCCTCGAGAAGTAGTGCTCCGACGTAATACCGCGAAGAACTCCGAAAGGGAGGTTGCTGCATGAGCCGCTCAGACGTCCTGGTGGACACCGACTGGGTTGAGTCCAACCTGGACGCGCCCGGCCTGGTTCTCGTCGAGGTCGACGAGGACGTGTCCGCCTACGACAAGGGCCACATCCGTGGCGCCGTGAAGATCGACTGGCAGACCGAGCTGCAGGACCCGGTCCGCCGCGACTTCGTCGACAAGACCGGGTTCGAGCAGCTGCTGTCCGCCAAGGGGATCGCCAACGACGACGTGGTGATCCTCTACGGCGGCAACAACAACTGGTTCGCCGCCTACGCGTACTGGTACTTCAAGCTGTACGGCCACGACAAGGTGAAGCTGCTCGACGGCGGCCGCAAGAAGTGGGAGCTGGAGTCCCGCGAACTCGTCACCGACGTCCCGACCCGTCCGGCGACCGACTACAAGGCCCAGGACCAGGACGCGTCGATCCGCGCGTTCCGCGACGAGGTCGTGGACGCGATCGGCAAGCAGAACCTGGTCGACGTCCGTTCCCCGGACGAGTTCAGCGGCAAGCTGCTCGCCCCGGCGCACCTCCCGCAGGAGCAGTCGCAGCGGGCCGGGCACGTGCCGACCGCGCGCAGCATCCCGTGGTCGAAGGCGGCCAACGACGACGGCACGTTCAAGTCCGACGAGGAGCTCCGGCAGATCTACACCGACGCCGGCGTCGACCTGAGCAAGGACACCATCGCCTACTGCCGCATCGGTGAGCGTTCCTCCCACACCTGGTTCGCGCTGCGCGAGCTCCTCGGCGTGCAGAACGTGAAGAACTACGACGGTTCCTGGACCGAGTACGGCTCGCTCATCGGCGTCCCGATCGAGCTCGGCGCACCCAAGTAACCAGATTTTCCGTGTGCATGGAGATGGAGGAGCAATGACCCAGGGCTGCGCAGCGCCCGAGCAGACGGCGCACCTTCCGGCGACCGTCGATCTCACCAACGAGGCCGTCATCCAGGGCACCGTCACCCGTGACGGCGCCCCGGTGTCCAGCGCCTACGCCCGCCTGCTCGACTCGACCGGCGAGTTCACCGCCGAGGTCGTCACCGGCGACGAGGGCGTGTTCCGGTTCTTCGCGGCCGACGGCGACTGGACCGTGCGCGTCCTGGCGGCCGGCGGCGTCAGCGTCGACAACACCGTCACGGCGAAGACCGGCGAGGTCGCCGGCCTCGAGGTCGCGATCTGACCCGAGCCGCCACGACACGGCTCCCCGGTGGCACGGGGGGCGTCCCCCTTGATCCCATCAGGGGGCAGGCGCACCTTGGACCCCGCCGCCCGCTTCATGCGGACGGCGGGGTCCGTCATTTCCCGCGCCGGCATCCGGGGAGCGCCGCGGAGGGGTGCGCAGGCTCGATACCATCGGCGCGATGCTGGGACTGTCCGCACGATCGCCGCTCGTACTTCCGTGGGCCACGCTGAAGCTCGCGGGACGTTTCGTCCTGCCGCTCGCCCTGTGGTTCACGATCGGGGAGCTGCTGCGCTACGGCGTGATGTACGGCGGCTACCGGCTCGGCTCGATGAAGGGGACGGCGGCGACGGTCGCGCCGATCGCCACCGTCGGGCTGCTGGTGGTGATCACGCTGGCGGTCACGGTGCTGATGGTGCACAGCGTCCGGGAGGGCCTGGACGTGGTGCACGCCCGCGAGTCCGACGGCGAGCTGACGCCGTGGGCGGTCGGGAACGAGGAGTCGGTGATCGGCGCGATGGGCCGCGCCGCGCTCCCGTTCGTGATCTTCTATCTGGCGTGGGGCAAGCAGTCGGAGGACGCCCGCGAGTTCGCCGAGATGGCCGCGAGCCGCGGCTTCGCCGAGGGCGGTATCCAGGGACAGCTCGACGCACTCGAACTGCTGCTGTCGCTGGAGAAGCACGTCGGGCTCGCGATCGGCCTCACCGCGGGCCTGTTCGTGATGAAGGTGGCGGCGGAGTGGCGGCTGGAGGAGCGGCTGCCCCGCGCCGTCGGCGCGCTCGTCGCGTTCCTTGAGGTGCAGTTCGCGCTGTTCGGCATCTTCACCGTCGACCATCTGCGTTCCGAGGCGGCCGAGTGGGCCACCGGGCGGCAGGCGTGGGAGTGGCTGACGGGCGCCACGGGGCCCGCCCTCGCCCTGTGGCCGCCGTTCAAGGACGCGGTGCTCGGGGCGCTGATCCTGCTGGTGATCGCCGGGGTGATCCTCGGGCTGGACGCCGGGGACGAGCGGGTCGTGCTCGGCCGCAGCCGCGCGGCGCAGCGGCTGGCGAGGGCCGGCGGGATCGAGCGGACGAACAGCCCCCGGGAGATCCTCACGCGCGGTTTCCGGGAGATGTGGCTGCCCGCCTGGTTCGGGCTGCGGCTGGTCCGCCGGTCGGGGATGATGCCGTTCGCGACGTTCTGCCTGCTGTTCGCCGCCCTGGACGTGGGCCAGGAGGCCTCACGCCGCTTCGTCTACGAGCTGATCGGCCCGCACGAGGTGACGTGGTGGATCCAGGTGCTGCCGTTCGTCGGGTACGGGACGTCGCTGGTCTTCGAGATCCTGCGCGTCTGCCTGCTGGCGGCGGCGTTCAACCTCGTCATGGCGAGGGTCAGTGCTCGAACCGCAGCGAAGGCAGTGGCTCCCCCTCCTTCCGGGACGTCTTCGGTGCCCGTATCTCCAGGTCCAGTGAGTCCGCCTTGGCACGGGGCACCGTCCCCTTGACGGTGACCAGCATCGCCGTGCCGGCCCGCGGCTCCTGGCCGCCCGCCTTGACGGCGGTCCATTCGCGGCCCTCATCGTCGACGAACCGGAAGGCGAGACCGTACGACCCGACCGTCTTCGCGCTGGCGGCGTCTCCGGGGCGGACGCCGACCGTGAGCCGGAGTTCGGTGACGCCGTTCGAGCCCGGTTCGGCGCCGCCCGGGCGGGGCTGTGCCGTCGCACGCTTCAGGATCATCCACCTGGCCCCGACGAGTTCGCCGACCTTCCCCGGCGGGACGGTGGTGACCGTCTCGGGCGGCTTCAGGTTCTTCTCGATGTTGTTCGTCTCGTCCACCCAGTGCAGGGCGAGGATCGCGGGGACGGCGCACAGAAGCGCGATCGCCTGAAGGACCCGCCTGTCGAGCGGACGCAGCCTGGACTCCCGCGTCTCCTCCGGCTCCGGCGTCTCCTCGGACTCCGGAGGTCCGAACTCCGGCGGGACCGCGGGGAGATCGGGCCGGGTGTCGTCTGCCGTCAAGGGTTGTCCTTGATCTCGTAGCGTTCGCCGGCGTCCCGGATCAGCGCGTCCGCCCGGTCCCGGGTGATGCGGAGGTCGATGTCGGCGGCCGCGGACAGCTGCGCCAGCAGCCCGCCCGTGCCCACGACCAGGTGCGCCCCTTCCAGCCGCTTCTTCGGCAGCTCGAAGACGAACGCCGCCGACGACCAGATCAGCGGCTGGAAGGTGGGCTGTCGCCCCGCCGACGCGGTGCCCGTCCGCGGGTCGTCCTTGAAGGTGTAGCCGCCGGGGGTCTCCAGTTCCGCCGTCGCCAGCTGGAGGGGTTCACGATGGCTCGTCGCGCGGAGCCGCACGATGAGGTAGATGCCGTCGGTGCCGACCGGGGGCGGGTTGCGGAGCGAGAATCCCGGTGCCAGCGACCGCGCAGCCTCCACCTTCTCGACCCGGACGCTGAAGTCGCGGTTGCGGATCTCCTCGCCGATCGTGCCGCCGCCCCGGATCGGGTCCAGTTCCGCGGCCCTGATTCCGGGCCGGAGGGAGTGCAGCCACATCGCGCCGGCGAGCAGGGCCGTCCCGCCGATCCCGGCGCCGCCCCGCAACAGCACCTGCCGCGCGTTCATCGGCGGCTCGCGGTCGGCCTCGGCGAACGCGTGGTGGCGCGCGGCTGCGGCGCGGGGCTCATCGGCGCCACCGGGAGGGTGAGACGGCCGACGAGCTTGTCGTCCTCACGCTGCACCAGCCAGTTGAAGCTGCTGTCGGTGAACCCTTGCTCGTACTTCCACTTGCGCAGCCCCACGGTCAGCTTCTCGGGCGAGTCCGCCGGACCCATCTTCCACATCGCCGACGCCTCGACCGCCAGCCCCGGCTGCGCGACGTCCGTCTCCGCGCCGCCGGCGACGCCCTCGACCCGGTCCGGCTTCACCCACTTGCCGGCCTTGGTCAGCGCGACCACACCGGCTGCCAGGCCGCTGTCGCCCAGCGACTCGGTCTCCTTGCCCTTGTTGACCACCCTCATCCGCATGATCAGGAAACGTTCCTGGTCACTGCCGAAGTCTTCCTTCGCCATCCCGATCCGCACATCCCGGACGGTGACGGTGAACAGGCCGAGGTCGAGGGCCTTCCCCGCCGTCGCGGCCGGCTGCTTCGGTGTCTCCTTGAGGCCGCCCGTCGCCCACAGGGCCGCGGTCAGGACGGCCGCCACGCCCAGCACGGACACGGGAATCACCCAGCGCCGAGCCCTGCGCCGCTGTTGCTCGTCCCCGGGAGGCGGGGGAACCGGTCCGTACGAGTGCACCCGCCAGATGGTATTACCCCGGTGCGACCAAAAGATCGGTTATGCGCACGGCCCGTGCGGATGACCGCCTCCTCCGCGCGGATCGCTTAGAGTCGTGCGGATCATTTAGATTCTTAGGGTTCGCACACATCTGGAGAGGCGAGGAATGCGCGGAGGGCGACTTGCGGCAGGGACCGGCGGCCTGGCCCTGACGGCCGTTCTGGTGTTCGCTCCGGCGGCGGCTGCGACCCCGGTGGCCCCGGCGGACCGTCCGCTGGCGGCGCCGACCCCCAGCAAGAAGCCGAAGCAGCGGCCGCCGGCCAAGCCGGAGTGCAACAAGCCGGCCGGGCAGCCCGCGTCGGCCATCACGGTGGAGCCGTGGGCCCAGCGGCGGCTGGACTTCGAGCAGGCATGGTCGATCACCAGGGGCAAGGGCGTGACGGTCGCGGTCGTCGACAGCGGCATCGACACCGGCCACCCGCAGCTCCGGGGCAAGGTCGCGGCCGACTTCGACGCGACCAAGACCACCACCGACGACTGCCTCGGGCACGGCACCGAGGTCGCCGGCATCATCGCCGCGGCGGACATGCGCTCCAAAGGCGTCCCGTTCGTGGGGGTCGCGCCGCAGGTCAAGCTGCTGAACGCCAAATGGTCCAGCGGGCAGAGCACGAACGACAACACACTGCTTCCCAAGGCCATCGCCTGGGCCGCCGATCAGGGCGCCAAGGTGATCAACGTGTCGGCGGACGCCCCGGACACGCCGGCGCTGCGCCAGGCCGTCCAGAAGGCGCAGCAGCGCGACGCCCTGATCGTCGCGTCGGCCGGCAACGTCGCCGAGGACCAGCGCGGCAAGGAGGGTCCGTCCTACCCGGCGAGCTACAAGGGCGTTCTGTCCGTCGCCGCGGTGGACGAGGCCGGCACGATCGCGAACTTCTCCAACCTCAAGACCCGGGTCGACGTGTCGGCGCCCGGCCAGAACGTCATCTCGACTCTCGGCGACGGCTACGCGGGGGGACTGCAGGGCACGAGCTTCGGCGCCCCCTACGCGGCGGGGGTGGCGGCGCTCGTCCGCGCCCGGCATCCCAAGCTGAACTACCAGCAGGTCATCAACCGGATCCTGATCACGGCGGAGGGCGGCAACGGGCAGGGCAGCGGGCACGGCATGATCAGCCCGCTGCAGGCGGTGTCCGCGCTGGTCGAGCCGAACGCCAAGCCCGGCGGGACCAACGCGCAGCCGATGGGCGGCGCCGTCCCGATCGCGAAACCGGAGCCCGTCGACCACCGGACCCGCACCATCGGCGCCGCCATCGCGGGCGGAGCCCTCCTGGTCGCGATGCTCGTCGCGTTCGGCGGCGCGTTCATTCCCCTCGGCCGCAAGCGGGGCTGGAAGCCGGGACGCACCGTCATTCCCGCCGAGGACCGCGACTGAGACGCCGCCGGGGCCGACGCCCGGCCCGCCACCGGCCGCCCGCCACCGGCGCCCACCACCGGCGCCCACCACCGGCGTTCACCGGTCCGGAGACGGAGAGCCCCGAGCGGGGCTCTCCGTTCACCAGGTCACTGCTCGTAGAAGGCGGTCTGGATGAGGCGCTTGCCGGCGCGGCGGTCGGAGTGGGTGCCGCGGCCAGTGGGCAGCGGGCTCGGCCGGACGTCGAACACGTTGCCCTCGTCCTTGTTGCCGGACATGATCAGCGCCGGGCTGGCCATGTCCTTGAGCCGCTGCAGGACCGGGTCGTACATGGCGCGCCCCGCACCGCCCATGGTGCGGGCGATGATCAGGTGCATGCCGATGTCGCGGGCCTGGGGCAGCAGCTCGGCGAGCTGCGCGACCGGGTTGCCGGACGGAGTGGCGACCAGGTCGTAGTCGTCCACGACCAGGAACAGCTCCGACCCGCTCCACCATGACCTGTTGCGCAGCTGGTCGGGTGTCAGGTCGGACGGCGGGAGCCGGTTGACGAGGGCGCCGTTGACATCTTTCATCAGCCCGCCCGCGGCCGTGGAGGACGCGGCGAAGCCGATGACGTGGTCGCTCTCCGCCGAGTCCAGCAGGGCCCGGCGGTAGTCGAGCATGATGATGCGGGCCTCGTCGGTGGTGTACCTGGCCTTGATCGACTCGACGATGAGCCGCAGCAGGTTGGACTTGCCGCATTCGTTGTCGCCGAGGACGACGAAGTGCGGGTCGTTCTCGAAGTCCAGCAGGACGGGCGACAGGGTGTCCTCGTCGATGCCGATCGGGATGCGCTTGCCGGTCTCGGTGACGACGGGCAGCTGCGCGTGCGGCAGCAGGTCCGGGAGCATCCGGACGGGCGGCGCGGGCGGCCGCCCCTGCCAGCCCGTCTTGATCGTCTGCACCAGGTGCCGGACGCCGTCGGCGAGGTCGTCGGCGGACTGCCGGCCGTCGATGCGGGGGAGCGCGCCGAGGAAGTGCAGGCCCTCGCGGGTGATGCCGCGCCCCGGACGCCCCTCGGGGACGTTCGCGGCGAGCTTGCGGTCCATCTCCGACTCGTAGGGGTCACCGAGCTTCAGCTCCAGCCGCGTCCCGAACAGGTCGCGGATCGTCAGCCGGAACTCCGACCACTTGTTCGTCGCGGCGACGACGTGGATGCCGTAGCCCAGGCCGCGCGCGGCGAGATCGGTGATCGTCGCCTCGATCGCCTCGAACTCCTGGCGGACGGTCAGCCAGTTGTCGACGACGAGGAACACGTCGCCGAAGCCGTCCCCGGCGATCTGGCCCTCGGCCCGCATCCGCCGGTAGGTGCCGATCGAGTCGATGCCGCGCTCGGTGAAGAACCGCTCCCGCGACTCCAGCAGCCCGGACACCTCGGCGACCGTGCGGCGGACGCGGTCGGGGTCCAGGCGGCTGGCGACGCCGCCGATGTGCGGCAGGTCGACCAGCGGTGCGAGCGCGCCACCGCCGAAGTCCAGGCAGTAGAACTGCACCTCCTGCGGCGTGTGCATGAGCGCCAGCGAGGTGATGATCGTCCGCAGCACGGTCGACTTGCCCGCCTGCGGGTTGCCGGCCACGCCGATGTGCCCGGCGGCGCCGGACAGGTCCAGCCACATCGGGTCGCGGCGCTGGTCGAACGGCTTGTCGACGATGCCCGCGAACGCGTGCAGCCGCCCCCTGCCGTCCCACCCCGCCGTGGTGAACCCGAGATCGGGCGTCTGCTGCAACTGCGGCAGAACCTGGTCGAGCGTGGACGGCTCCGCCAGCGGCGGCAGCCAGATCGGGTGCGGCGGCGGGCCATGCCCGGCCAGCTGCCTGACGACCAGGTCGAACAGGCTGATCTGCGGGCCCTCGTCCTCCCGGCCGCGCTGCTCCTGCTGCGGCTGCTCCTGCATCTGCGGCCGCACGTACGCCGGGGTGAACGGGACGATCTGCGCGAGCTGCCGCGGCCCCTGCCGCGACTCCTGGCCCTGGTTCTCCTCCGGCTTGTACGCGCCGGAGACGTACGCGGCGCGGAACCGCGTCATCGTCTCGGTCCCGATCTTCAGGTAGCCGTTGCCGGGCGCCTGCGGCAGCTCGTAGGCGTCGGGCACGCCGAGGACGACCCGCGACTCCGCGGAGGAGAACGTCCGGAGGCCGATCCGGTAGGACAGGTGCGTGTCGAGGCCGCGCAGCTTGCCCTCCTCCAGCCGCTGCGACGCCAGCAGCAGGTGGACGCCGAGCGAGCGTCCGAGCCGTCCGATCATCACGAACAGCTCGGCGAAGTCGGGCTTGGCGGACAGCAGCTCGGAGAACTCGTCCAGCACGACGAACAGGGTCGGCATCGGCTTGAGCGGCGCGCCCTGCTCGCGGGCCTTCTCGTAGTCGCGCAGCGAGGCGTAGTTGCCGGCGGCGCGCAGCCACTCCTGCCGCCGCACCATCTCGCCGTGCAGCGCGTCGTACATGCGGTCGACGAGCGGAAGCTCGTCCTCCAGGTTCGTGATGATCGCCGAGACGTGCTGGAGGCCGTCCATGCCGAGGAACGTCGCGCCGCCCTTGAAGTCGACGAGGACGAAGTTCAGCACCTCGGACGAGTGCGTCATCGCCAGGCCGAGGACCAGGGTGCGCAGCAGCTCCGACTTACCGGAGCCGGTCGCGCCGATGCACAGGCCGTGCGGGCCGTAGCCGCCCTGCGCGGCCTCCTTGATGTCCAGTTCGATCGGGCGGCCGTCGGCGTCCATGCCGATCGGCACCCGCAGCCGGTTCCGCGGCGCCCGCGGCTGCCACGCCTGCCGGGGGTCGACCCGGGCCGGGTCGGGCACGCCGAGCAGCGTCGTCAGCGTCGTGGCGGCCGACAGGGCGTCCATCTCCGGGTCGGCGGCGGCGCTGGCCCGCAGCGGGGCGAGCTGCCGGGCCAGCCCGTCGGCCTGGACGTAGCTGAACCGGTCGGGCCGGCCGAGGGAGCTCGGCACGTCCTTGCCGGTCCGGTCGCGGCGCAGCATCGCCATCTTGTCCGGCGCGACCCGCAGCCGCAGCATCGTGTTGTCGGCGGTCGGCGCGACATGGCCGGTGAGGTCGACGATGCACACGCCCTCGATGCCGTCCGAGCCGATCTGCGAGTCGGGCGTGACGGTGCCGCCGTCCACGATCACGACGTGGTACGGCAGGTCGCTCTGCTGCAGGCCGGGGGTGAACCGCGCCCGGTCCTTCACCTCGTTGCCGAACATCCGCTCGAGATCGGACAGGGTGTGCGACATCAGCCGCACGGGGCCCGCCGCGTCCGTCATCGTCGGGTGCATCGCGTGCGGCAGCCACTTGATCCAGTCCCAGTGGGGCATCGCCTCGGGCGACGCGCACACGCTGACGCGCATGTCGTCGGGGGAGTGGAACGCGGTCAGCTGCGACACCATGGCGCGGACCATCCCGCGTGCGGCGTCCAGGTCGCCCATCGGCAGGATCCGCGCGAACGACGGCAGCGACACCGACACCGGCAGGTTCGGCACCGTCGAGTGCGCCCGGACGAAGCGGCGCAGCGCACCCGCCGTCATCGGCTCCAGGTCCTCCACCGGGCGCGTCTCCGGCGGGATCAGCTGGACGGCGAGCTTCTGCGGCCCGGCGCCGATCCGCACGTTCCCGAAGTCGGGGTCGGACGGGCGGCGCTCCCAGATCCTGGCGCTCATCACCAGCGACCACAGCGAGTCCGGGGAGGGGCTGTTCCACTCCAGCGACTCACGCTGCTGCTCGGCCGCGCGGCGCACCTTGCGGCGCGCCTGGCTGAGGTAGCGGAAGTAGTCGCGGCGCGCCCCGTTCAGCTTGAACTTGCGCTCGCCCGAGCCGCGGCCGATCTGCCCGACCATCATGGCGCCCATCGCCAGCGCCATGCCGCCGCTGCCGATCATCATGATGGGGCTGCGGGTGCCGCCGCCCAGGAGCATCAGGCCCATCATGAGCGGCATGATGGCCATGGGCAGGTACATGAGCACGTTCTGCAGGCCGCCGCTCTGCGTCTCCGGAATCTCCGGCGGCGACTCCAGCAGCAGTTCCCCCTTGGGGGCCGGCGGCGGTTTGCGGCGCTCTCTGCGCCTGACGAGGATCGTGCTCACCTCGGCGTTCCTCCGGGACTAGCCTTGGGCGGCCTCGTCATCGTCCGGGGGGGACGACCGGCCCGCGGGATACTTATCCGTGCATGAGGTTGATTTACCGTAGCTCGACGCAACATCCTAGGCTGCGCGCTGATCGGATCCGCCCCTAGATCTGACATGGAGAACGGTAGCTCCCGTGAACTCGCCTGCTACAACGGAACTCTGCAGGGTCACCATCGTCGCCCCGAGGCGACGGGTCGATGTGAGCCTGCCCGCGGACGTGCCGCTCGCGCACATGCTCCCCACCCTGCTGCGCGCGGCGGGCGAGGACCTGGCGGACGCCGGGCTCGCCCATTCCGGATGGGTCCTGCAGCGCCTGGACTCGGAGCCGTTCGACGCCGGCCAGACGATGAGCGCGCTCGGCGTGCGCGACGGCGAGATCCTGTACTTCCGGCCGCGGATGGCGCAGCTTCCGGAGATGTCGTTCGACGACGTCGCCGACGTGATCGCGTCCGGGATCCGGGAACGCTCCGACCGCTGGCGCCCCACCACGACCCGCTCGTTCGGCCTCGGCGCCGGCGGCGTCGCGCTGTTCGTCGGCGCGGTCGTGATCGCGCTGTCCGGCCCGCCGTGGATCGTCCCGGCCATCGCCGCCGGGCTGCTGGCCCTGCTCATCCTGACCGTGGCGACGGTGCTGTCGCGGGCGGTCGCCGACTCCGGCGCGGGCGTCATCCTCGGCTACGCCGCGCTTCCGTACGCGTTCCTCGCCGGGCTGACCGCGCCCGCCCGCGAGGACCTGGAACTGCTCGACCTCGGCGCCCCGCATCTGCTCGCCGGGTTCGGGGTGGCCGCCCTCGCCGCGATCATCGCCGCGTTCGCCGTCGCGGACGGGCTGCCGGTCTTTCTCGGCATCGCGTTCGCCGCGCTCGTGGGCACGATCGGGTCCACCGTCGGATTCCTGTTCGACGACCTGCCCGCCGCGGGCATCGCCGCCGTCTCCGCGGTCATCGTGATGATGTTCTTCGCCGCCGTCCCGTCGCTGTCGTTCAAGCTGGCGAGGATGCCGCTGCCGCCCGTGCCGAGCAGCGCCGAGGACCTGCGCCGCGACACCGAGACGGTGGACGGCGCGCAGGTGCTCACCCGTACCGCCGCCGCCGACCGGTTCTCCACCGGGCTGATCGCCGCGATCGCGCTCGTCGCGGCGGGGGCGATGCTGTTCCTCTTCGACACCGGCGGCTGGGCCGGTCCGACGATGACCGCGGTGATGTCGCTGTCGCTGCTGCTGCGCGCCCGGATCTTCCGCGGTGTCGCGCAGCGGTCGTGGATGCTCGTGATCGGGCTGTTCGGGCTGGTGCTGACGACGATCGGGATGGCGGTGCACGGCAGCCAGGTGGTCGCGCTCGCCGCCGCGCTCGTCCCGCTGCTGGTGCTCACCGGCATCCTCGTCGCGGTGACGCTGTGGCTGCCGAGCCACCGGCCCACGCCGGTCTGGGGCCGATGGGGCGACATCCTGGACATGCTCGTGATGATCTCGCTGATCCCGCTCGCGCTCGCGGTGCTCGACGTCTACACCCGCGTCCGCGGGCTGGCCGGGTGACGCGCTGATGCAGAGCAGGCGGGATCTCTACCAGGCGCACCGGCTGATGACGCAGCGGGTCGGGCTCGCCCTGCTGCAGGGCGAGCCCGACGTCGCCGAGTCGCCGATGCGGCGGCTGACGGTGGGCGCGTTCGCCGGGGTGATGATCGGCCTCCTGGTCGTCGCGGTGTTCGGCATCTGGGGGCTGCTGTCCCCGGGCGGTGCCAAGGGCCTGGACAAGCCCGGCAAACTGATCATCGAGAAGGAGACCGGGACCAAGTACATCTACGACGGCAACACCGGGAAGATGTTCCCGGTCGCGAACTACGCGTCGGCGCTGCTCGCCCTCGACTCCGACAGCGAGCCCGAGCGGCGCAGCGTGTCCCGCAAGTCGCTGGCCGGGTTCGAGCGCGGCGCGATGATCGGCATCCCCGGCGCGCCGGACTCGCTGCCCGACGACAAGCAGCTCATCCGCGGCCCCTGGTCGGTGTGCACGCGGGAGGCGGCCGGGCCCACCGGGGTGAAGCGGCAGATCACCGCCCTCGCCGCGGGGAAGAAGGTCGGCGGGCGCCGGCTGAGCGCCGGCGAGGCCGTCGTCGTGCAGAGTGGCGGCACGCCCTGGGTGGTCTGGCAGGACCACCGCATGCAGCTGACCCTCCCGCTGAACCAGGTGACGGCGCTGACCGGTGGGCCAGGTGCCGTCGAGGTCCCGGCGACGTGGCTGAACGCGCTTCCCGCCGCGGGCAACTTCGGCTCGCCGGACGTCCCCGAGCGGGGCAAGGAGGTGCCGGGCCCCCGGGGCGGGACGGCCCGGGTCGGGCAGGTGTTCAAGGCCGAGACCGGCGCCGGCGGGCAGGCGCTCTGGTATGTCATGCTGGCCGACGGGCTCTCGCAGATCAACGAGACGCAGGCGCAGCTGCTGCTGCGCGACGTCAAGACGGCCGACGCCTACCCGGGCGAGCAGGCCCGCCCGCTGCCGACGGACGTCCCGTCGGCGCAGCAGCGGGCGTCGGCGACGCGGCTGCTGGACAACAATCTGCCGCCGACGCTACCGAAGTTCGTCTCCTGGGACACCTCGAAGCCGCTCTGTTCCGTTTTCCCGGTCGGTTCGCCCACGGCGCAGCTGACCATCGGCGGAACGCTCCCGGCGCCGTCCGCCGGCGCGCTCGGGTCCGGCAGCGCCGGGGCGTCGGGCTCGATCGACCAGATGGTGCTGCCGCCGGGCGGCGCCGCGCTGATGAGCCTGGTGCCCGCGGGCGGCGACACCACCACCGTCGGCGGCGGTGGCTCCGGCTCGTTGTCGCTGGTCAACGACCAGGGCATCCGGTTCGCGCTGCCGTCCGCGGAGGTCGCCAAGAAGCTCGGCTACGACGCCGGGAAGGCCGCGCCCGTCCCGTCCAGCGTCATCCATCTGATTCCGCAGGGGCCGGCACTCGACCCGGCGCTCGCGAGAAAGCCGATCTCAACGGCGCGAGGATAGTAAACGTGATGTACGTCACACGAACCGTCGGATCATCTACTGCGTCGACTTAGATGGCGGCAAACACCTATGATTTCTGCCATCTTGTGCCGACGGTGGGGCTCCCAGGCCGACTGGCACCCGGCTGATCGACTCCCCTCTCTCTGGTACGCGAAATCAAGAATCGCAACGGAGGTGACACTGTGGGTGACCAGTCCGCAGTCGACAGAGCAGCTATGCAGCAGGCCGCCACGCGGATCGAGGACTCCGCGGGCATCGTCAAGGGCCTGCAGACCAAGCTCGACGGGCACAAGGGCCAGCTGATGTCCGGGTGGGCCGGTAACGCCGCGGTGTCGTTCGACCGGGTCTTCAACGAGTTCCAGACCGAGATGACCAAGGTCCGGACCGCTCTCGAAGGGATGCACCAGAAGCTGGTGCAGACCAAGATCGTCTACGAGAGCAAGGAACAGGAGCAGCAGGACGCGGTCAACAAGATCAACCAGCTGCTCAACGGCAGCACCTGATCCGTCCCGTTCACCCGACTTCCCTCCGACCGAAGGACTTCCATCGTGAGCGACAGCTACACCAGAGCGAATTTCGGCCAGATGCAGCAGGCCCAGGCGGACTTCACGCTGGCCTACCGCGCCCTCGTCGACGAACTCGACGACCTTGAGAAGAACCTTGAGAACCACCTCAGCCAATGGGAGGGCGGCGCGCAGACCGCCTACTGGGAGGCCAAGCGCCAGTGGGACACCGCCGCGGCCCACATCGGTCAGATCCTCAACCAGCTCGGTGTCACCATCGGCGAGGCCCACAGCAACTACAGCGGCGCGGAGCGCGCGAACCTCAACATCTGGTCGGGCTGACACACCGGTCCGCGAGGTCCGCCTACGTCGTGCAGGTCCGCTGGACCCGCACGACGTAGGCGTGCAGGGGGAAGAAACGTGATTCGCCGGGAGGGCGAGCGATGAGCGACTATTATCTGACCGACGAGGAACTTGCGAGGATCGACCACACCTTCCCGGGCCAGATGCATGGCAATTACTCAACGCCTGCAGAGCACGTGCAGAGCCCGACCCGTGATGAGTGGAACGACCTTTCGGAGTCCGAGCAGCGCGAACTGTACTTCAAGTACAGCGCGGGGGCCGACGCCGGCAAGTGGAATGATGCGAGCAATACCCTTCCGCGTGGCACCGAGCCGCAGCGCGGCGAGTGGAACGCGACGGCCGAAAAGGGCTACGACGTGGATCCGGCGGAGCTCAGGCAGCTCGCCAGGGACATGCAGTACAAGCTCGACATCTGGAAGCGCAAGCTCGACAAGGTCGCCACCACCTCGATAACTCAGGGCGACCTCGGCAACATCCAGGGCTCCGAGGAGTTCGTGGGGGTCGTGAACGCGAGCAAGTCCGGTTTCTCGGAGTACATCGGTGCCATCGAAGGCGCCTACCTGGGTGTGATCAGCAGGCTCAACGCGACGGCGGACCAGTACGAGAACGCCCACGGCAACACCAAGACGACGGTTGACGGCGTCAACCCGGATCTCGGCTGATCAGCACCCCTGAAAGGAGGCCCGATGGGTGACAACACCACGTACTACCCGATCAAGGACGGGTTGCAGTTCGGCAGCCACGACGCCGGCGGCATGAGCCATGAGGACGTCAAGAACAAGCTGAAGAGCCTGAAGCCGGAAAAGGTCGGTGACGCCTCCACCGCCTACAAGGACGCGGCGGACGCCCTCGCCGAGATGAGCGACGAGCTCACCAACAACTTCGCCAAGAAGATCATTCAGCACTGGCAGGGTGACGCCGCGCAGAAGGCTCTCGACCAGCTAGGGCAGGTGTACAACACCTCCGTGAAGCTGTCCGACGACAGCCACCAGAACGCGACCCTCTACGCCTGGTACAAGCACGACATTCTCGACTGGTACAAGACCCAGGGCGAGACCATGACCGACGGTTATGTTCACACCGGCGGGGACGACGACAACGCCCGCGAATTGATGAACAGGTTCATCGGCCGGATGAGAGAGGCGTTCAACGGCCACCCGCTCAAGATCCAAAAAGATCTTCCGTCCGAGGTCGGTACCACGGGCGAGGACCCGCCGCCCTACACCCCGCCCGGCGGCCCCGGCCCGTTCGGAGGCGGCGGCGGTGGAGGCGGCTCCAGCCCGTTCGGCGCCGACGGCGGGCCGTTCGCTGGCGGTGCCGGTTCCCTGGGTGCCGACGGTGCTTCTCCGTTCACCGGTGGTTCGGGCAGCGGCGCGGGCCCATGGGCCGGGGGCGGCGGCCCCTTTGATCCGGGTAGCGGCGGACCGCACCTTTCCGGCGGCGGTGTGCCCGGTGGAAGCGGCGGGTCGCTCAGCGGGGCTCCCGGTTCCGACCTGTCGAGCTTCCCCGGAGGCGGCGGAGGCGGCGGCATGCCCAGTGGCGGCGGCGGTGCAGGCGGCGGCTTCGGTGCCGACCCGGGCGGCTTCGGCGGCGCCGGCTCCGGTGGCGGTGCCGGCTCGGGCGTCGGTCCAGGCGGGATGGGCGCCGCGGGACGCGGCGCCGGCGCCATGCGCGGTGGCATGCCCATGGGCGGCATGCCGATGGGCGGGGGCGGCGGCCAAGGCGGCAAGGGCGAGGAGCGCGAGCGCGAGACCTGGCTGTCCGAGGACGAGGACGTCTGGGGCGGCGACGACGACACCGCGCCCCCGGTGATCGGCTGAACCCACGGTGAACGCGCGGCTCACGGGCGGTCGGCGGCTTCGGTCGCAGGCCGCCCGCGCCTGCGCGACGGACTAGGGAGTGTGCGACAGATGCGATGGCTGCTTCGGACGGCGGCGTCGACGGTGGCGATCGGCTTGGCGGTGGCCCCGGTCGTCCCCGCACACGCCGCGCCGGCCCCTTCGCCCCAGCAGTGGTGGTTCGACTCCTGGAACATCCAGAAGGAGGTCTGGCCCGTCACCAAGGGCAAGGGTGTGACGGTCGCCGTCATCGACACCGGGGTCAATGCCCAGCTGCCCGATTTGAAGCCCGCCGTGCTGCCCGGCAGCGACATGACGGGCAAGGGCGGCGACGGCCGGCGGGACTACGACACCAGCAATGAGGGCCACGGCACCGGCATGGCGAGCCTGATCGCCTCGCAGGGCACCAAGACGGGGTTCGTCGGGGTCGCCCCGGAGGCCAAGATCCTTCCGATCGCCGCTCCCTCCCTGAGCGGGCCGATAACGAGCAAGGCGGTTCGCTTCGCGGTCGATCACGGCGCCAAGGTGATCAACATCTCCCAGGCCAGCCCGTCCGCGAACCTCTATCCCAACCAGTGCCCGCCAGAACTGCTCGAAGCGATCAAGTACGCGGCGGGCAAGGACGTCGTGATCGTCGCCGGTGCGGGCAACTCCGGCAACTTCAACAACAAGCCCGCCTATCCGGCCTCGTGCCCGGGGGTCGTCGCCGTCGGAGCGCTGGCCCACAACGGAAAGCCGTGGGAGTCGACGCAGCAGCAGAGCTACGTCGCGGTGGGTGCGCCGGGCCAGGACGTCGGCTACATCGGTAAGACCGGCCACGTCTTCACCGCCGGTCAGGGGACGAGCCAGGCGTCCGCGCTGACCGCAGGCGCCGTCGCCCTGCTGCGCAGCCGCTACCCGCAGATGCCGGCCCGCCAGATCGTGCAGCGCCTCATCGCCACCGCGAAGGACTTCGGCCCGCGCGGCAAGGACAACCTGCTGGGATACGGCGTCATCAGCATCCCGCGCGCCCTCAAGCAGGACGTCCCCGAGACCGCGCCCAACCCGGTGTACGCGCGGCTCGACAAGGTCGCCGGCGGCGAGGGCGGGGCCGGTGCCACGAAGAAGCCCGCTGCTGCGGAGGAGAAGGACTCCGGCGGCTTCCCGGTGCTGATCGCGGGCGGAGTCGTGGTCGTTCTCCTCGTTCTGGGCGCCGGCGCCTTCCTGCTCGTTCGGCGTCGCCGGCCATCGGGGGCACCGTCGGGGCCCGCGGGCCCCATGTCGTCGCCGCCGCAGCAGTTCGGGCCACCACAGCAGTTCGGGCCGCCGCAGCCGGGGCCGCAGCAGTCGCCCTACCAGTCCGGCCCGCAGGCGCCGGCTCCGCAGCAACCGGCTCCGCAGCAACCAGGTCCGCACGGGGGTCCGCAGAATCCGCCGCCCGGCCGCTGACGGCAGGGCCGGTCTTCGGGCCGGCCCTTCACCGTCGACCGGGCCACGCCGACCGGGCTAACCGCCGGGTCGCCGGCTCAGGCATTCGCCGCAGTTCGCGAGGGTGTCGGTGATGCTTTTCGCGACCGCTTCGGCGCCTCCGCGCACGGCTCCTTCGTCCAGTGCCTTCGACGCGCCGGCTCTGGGGAAGCCGTCCTTGTCGAGCGGCGATGTCGTTCCCCGGTACCGCACCGTGATGACGGCGTTGCGCAGGCGGACGGTCGCGGCCATGGTACCGGACTGCCCCAGCGGCCCCTTGAGCGTCGAATAGCGGGTGAACGCCTGGTCTCCGAGTCCGATGACGCTGGGAGCCTCGGCGTGCAGTGCACCTTCCGCGCCGCGCGAGGTGCCCGCCATGTGCCGGGCGCCCTTCCACGCCCCGTCGTAGTCGGACTTCGCCGGCGTCACCCCGTCCAGGTGCAGCCGTACCGCGATGTCGAGCCGACGCGCGGTGGCCGTCTCGTCGCCCGGCGCCCCGATCAGGGGCTCCGCCCACTCGCAGGCCGCGTACCGTTCGGCCGCCGAGGTGCCGGCCTTGCTGGGGACGGGCAAGGCGGAGTTCGGCACGTGCTGTTCGAGGGTCATGCCCGGCACGAGGGAGCACGGCTCCGGCATCGAGGTGAACCGGGCCGGCTCGGGCTCGTCCCCGGCGCTGCTCAAAGCCCAGGCGGCGGCGCACACCGCGGCGACCGCGAGCACGCCGGAACCCATGAGCCATGGCTTGCTCGCCATCCGCGACCACCGGAACGCCGCGGTCTCCGCGACGGGCTCGGGCGGTTCCGCGACGGGCTCGGGCGGTTCGGCGGGCTCGGGCGGTTCGGCGGCCGTGCGGTCAGCCCCGTCCAGCAGTTGGTCCGGGGGTTCGAACTCCGGACGCGACCCATCGGACACCCTGCAGGCCCCGCTGCCTATCAGCCGCCGGCCGGCTGCTTATCCTGCAGCCAGGCCGGGATGTTCTCGGGTGTGCGGGGGTAGAGCTCCAGCTCTTCCGCATAGGCCTTCGCCGGCGGCGAGGTGGCCCACTTGGGGTCGTTCTCCCGGTCGTACTCGATCTCGTAGGAGAACGGGTACGTCAGCCGGAACTTGGCGGAGAACCAGGTGCCGAGCCCGTCGGCGTACATGCCGGAGCGGAGGCGGGCGAACAGGTCGCCGAGAGCGGGCGGGGGCGTCCACAGGCTGGGAAAGCCCGGACCGGAGACTTTGCGGACCTGCCCCAGGGTCTCACTGTGGGAGCCGACCGACCGGTGGACGACGACGCACTCCTGCCAGGCGGCCGGGAGGGTGTGGACCAGCAACAGCGTCATCTCTTCGAGGAGCCGGTTCTGTTCGGCAGGGTTCAGCTGCTCGCTCACTGTGCCTCCTGCAGCCTGGCGCGCAACCAGCCGGGGATGTGCTCGTCGTCGCGCGGGAACGCGGCCAGGTCTTCTGCCCACTCGGCGGCGGTGATGCCCGGCTGCCAGAGCGGGTCGTGGTCGTAGTTGAAGCTGGTGTGGTACGCGCCGGGCGGGTCCATCATCAGGCGCATGCTCAGCCAGGTGCCGGTACCGGGCCGGTACATCATCGAGCGCAGTTCCCCGAGCATGCCGATCACGTCGCGCGGCATCTCGGCCGGTGGTGACGAACCGTCCTGCAGGACGACCGTGAGCGCGATGTCGGACACCGCGACGGTCATGAGGGCCTTCATGTCGATGCGCTTCCAGCCGGCCGGTGCCGCCTGGGCGAGCAGCGTCGCGACTCCCTTGGTGAGCACGTCGTAGCGCTGCGGGTCGTAGGGCATCGGCCCGCGGCCTGGAGCGTCGGTCATGGCTGTCCCTCCTGTTCCGCGAGTTTAGTGTCCTGCCCGGTCACCGGTGATCTCCGCCAGGTGGCCGGACGCGACGAGGTCGGCGATCGAGTCGGCGAGATAGAAGCCCATCCCGGTGTCGGGCGGGGAAGGGTCGCTTCCGAGTGGGCCGGGGGCGAAGAGGCCGGTGTGAGCGCGGATCGGCTTCTCCACGCGGTAGACGTGGTAGGCGTAGTCGCTCGGCGCACCCCACAGGCCGCGACGCAGGAACGGAGTTCCGATCGTGTAGACGAAACAGTTCGCGGGGTCGCCGTACGCATCGACTTCCCTACCGGTTTCCAGCACTTCGCTGGGAGGTTCGGGTGCGGCTTCGGGTTCCGGCGCCGGTGCGGGGAGCCCGCTCTCCGCGAGCATCATGAGCACCTCGTGGACGGAGACGTACGCGCCTTCTTCAGGGGCGGCGCCGGGGAAGCACACGAAGTGATCTTCAGGGCGGTTGTGGAGCGGGTCGAGGTGGATGTAGGGGCCGGTTCCGTCGGGCCGGGGTGAGTTGGACCTGCGTACGCTCAGCTCTCGGCCCACGTCGCCGAAGGTCCATGCCTGCTGGTCGTCTCTCGGTATGCGTTCCCCGGTGATGATCTGCACCACGCTCAGGACCGCGCTGTTGATCTCCATCCCGGCGTCGGTCATCACCCCGGCCATCGCGTGCGCGACCGCGCGGTGCGGTTCGGCGTAGGGGGCGGCGTCACCGCCGGGCGCCACGGCCAGCCAGGCGTCGCCGGTGTGGGCGACCGTCCAGTGACCCTCGCCCGGAGCCCCGATACGAAGCGTTCCCGCGCCCGGAACGAAGTCGGCGAGCTTGACGCGTGCCCGCATGAACAGTTGCTCCATGCCCGGCGGCAGCAGCGCGACCAGGTCGCTTTCCCGCTGCGGGACGGGGCTGTAGGTCCGCGCCGCGTGGTGCAGGTCCAGGAGCGAGCGCATCCACTCGGGGACCGCGCCGTCCGGGCGGGGGAACCGCTGGAGTTCCGCGGCGCAGTCGGCGGGGGTGATCTCGTCCGTCCAGGCGAACTCGGCGGGGGGCCGGGCGGACACCCCCCAGTCGGCGACCCCGTTCTTGTTCCGCAGCTTGTAGCTGAATGACGGCCAGGTCCCCTGGTCGGGGTGGTAGGTGATCTCCCGGTGCCGGCGCAGCAGGCCCGGGATGCCGGTTCTGGGGATGCGCCGCCCGGCGGCGCGGATGCCGCTGGGGTAGCTGCGGCCGGTTTCGTTGCCGGTCAGGTAGATGACCTCATGGTCGCCTATCGCACGGTAGGTCAGCTCGGCCCTTGTCCACGTGTCGGGAAGCAGGCCGGTGACTTCGTCGATCAGCTGCTGGAGCAGCGTTGTTTCCGGGTCGTTCGTCATGGGCCCTCGGTGGTCTCGCGCAGCGTTCCGGTCGCGAGCAGAGCGGCGATCGTGTCGACCAGGTAGTAGCCGCGGCCCTGCCCGGTGGTGTCCGCGACGGAGATCGTCGCTTTGTCGGTCGGGAAGGACGGATAGACGTGCAGCGGCCTGCGGACCCGGTAGGAGCGGTGCGTGTGCCGGGCGGGCTCGTCCCACAGTCCGCGACGGGTGAACGGCGTTCCGGGCTCGTAGAGGAACACGTCGTCGGTGTCGCCGTAACCGTCGAGGATCGTGCCCTCGGACAGGATCTCGGCGGGTTCTCCCGGGGTGTCGGGGAGCAGGTTGAAGGCCATCATGGACCAGACCGTGTGAACGTCCACGAACGGGCCTTCGGAAGGCGTGGGGGCGGGCCGCAGGACGATGTATCCGGCGCGTCCGACCAGGCCCTCCAGAGCGATGCAGGGCGTGCCGGACGGCCGTGTCGCGTTCCGGGACTCGGCTGAGATCCGCTGCGCCGTCTCGGTCAGCGCCCACGTCCAGGTGTATTCGTGGGATTCGCGCCGGATCAGGTCGGCGATCTCCAGGATCGTGCTGTTCAGGCTCACGCCGTCCTCGGAGAGGATGCCGCCGACCGCGTGAGCGGTGGCCGCCCTCGCCGTGGCGTGGTCCGATGCCGCGTCGGCGGAACCGTCCGGGCGGTGCACGGCCTGCCAGCCGTTCTCGCCGTGCAGGACCGACCGGCATCCGTGCTCCGCGACGCCGACCCGGAAACGGGCGGCGCCGTCCCGCGTCATGTCACGCAGGAGCCGACGGGCTCGCGCGAACATGATGGGGCTCTCGGGCGCGAGCCGGGCGACGAGCTCGCGCTCGTCCTGCGGAGAGGGCGTCTCCTCGGGGGAAGGCATCTCAGGATGTTTCCGCCGGCCGGTTGATGGTCGCGACGGCTTCGCGGCGGACGTCCTCGTCCACCTCGGGCACCGCGAACCCGTTCCCGCGGGCGAAGCCGACCAGGTCGGGCTCGGGCGGGACGCCGTGGACCCGCAGGTAGTAGGCGACCGCACCGGGCCAGATCCACGTGCCGTCGGTGTGGTAGGTCATCGGGACCTCGGCGCGGCGGCCCGGGTCGAGGACATCGGTGTCGTAGCCGCGGGCCGCCAGGACGATCGGGGCGCCTTCCAGGTAGCGCAGCAGCCCCTCCCGGTCCTCTTCGGGGACGGGCGGGTGATCGGCGACGGGCGCCCCGGACGGGCCGGCCGGGCCGAAGACGCGGGCGATCCGCATCCCCGCGGGCGACGGCTGGGGGGTGCCCGTCAGTCCCCGCTCACGCAGGGACTCGTCGAACAGCGGATTCGTCCGCTTGCTCAGGGAACGGATCAGCGCCTGTTCCTCCAGGGTCAACCGCCGGCCGCCCTCCAGGGCGGTCTCCTCAAGCCCGCGCATCGTCTCGTAGAGGGCCTTGACCGTGCCCTCGCCCAGTCCCTTGCGGGCCCGGTACATCTCCACGGCGGTGACGAACTCCTCGTACGGCAGCTCGTCGATGTCGGCGTCACGGTTGAAGTCCAGCTCGCCGATGTACCGCATGGCGCGCACGAACGCCCCGCCCCGCGGGTCTGCGGCCAGGCAGTCCAGTCCGCCGCCCGGCGTCTCCAGGAGGACCACCGGCCGTTCGTTGTACACGAAGTACCGCGGATAGGTCTTCCTCACCAGCTTCACAACGACGACTCCCGTGATGATTCGTGATGCCGACGACCGTACCCGGCGCTATCCCCGCGCCAGGCGGTCCAATTCGTCCAGCCCGGCCGCCCGGCCCTCCTGCGCGTCGGCGGCGACACCGCCGGCGAGCGGGTCCTCAGGCGTTCCGCGCAGGCGCCGTACCGCCTCGGCGGCGGGCACGCCCGCACCGAAGGCGTGCGCCAGCCGGGCCTCCCACAGCCCCGCCGCGATCTCCCCGTCCCGGCCCGCCGCCGCCCGCCGCAGGTAGGACGCCGCCTCCTCCGACAACGACGCCCACACGTAGCCGAGAACCGCCCCGCCGCGCGTCACCGGGTAGAACAGCACGGGCGCCGCGGTCCGCGGCGCGTACGACGGCGGCCGGACGCTCACCAGCGGGCCCCAGCCCTGCGAGCGGTCGGCCGGCGTTCCGTCCGGGTACAGGCCGTCCTGGATGAGGGGGCCGGGTGTCGCCGGTGCGCCGGGGTTGGTCAGCTCACGCAGGGCGTCGAGGTTCGCGACGCGGTACTCGCGCGCGTCCGCCGGGATCGCGCCGCCGACCGGGTCCTCCGCCGCGCCGACCCAGAGGCGGATCGCCTCCAGCGCGGGGACGCCGCGGTCGTGGGCGTCGTCCAGGCGTCGTCCCCAGACATCGGTGGCCTCCGCGCCCGCCGCCTGGGCCGCGACGCGCCGGATGAAACCGGCGGCCTTCGCGTTGGACTCCGCGGCCCACAGATGCCCGAGCAGCTCGCCGCGGCGGACGACGGGCAGGTAGAACACCGCCTGCCGCGTGAACCGCTCGTAGGTCTGCTTCGGCGGCCGGAGCCCGCCGTCGATGGGCGGTGCCTGCGGAAGGTCCGGAAACCCGTCACTCATGACACGCGCGCCTCTCCGTCGTCATTTCTCCGTCGCCGTCTCCCCGGTGGCCGTTTCTCCCTGGGCGATGTCGCACTCACGGCGCCGCCCCGGGCGGGATGACGTCCGCCTCGATGGAGAAGACCGGCTGGGTGCCGTTCCACCCGGTCTGCACGACGTTTCTGACGTAGTACCTGGTGCCCCGGGGGAGGACGAGTTCGCGCTGGTCAGGATATGCGCTGCTGGTGCCCATCCACACCCCGTGCGCACCCTCGGGAAGGTTGAGGTGCAACTGGTAGGTGAAGCCCTGTCCGTCGACCTCCGTCGTCCCCGATCCCAGTGAGGTCGACATGTATCCCGGCTCGTTCTGCACGGCCCCGATGAGGAGCATCGGATGCCGTCCGGCCAGCGGCCTGCCGTCCGAGGCGAGCATGAAGTCCACGTCGTGCAGGCCGCGCACCGCCTGGACGGGCTCCGGCAGCGGCTGGCTCAGGGCGTGGTCGAGCTCATTGATCCGCCGCCAGAAGGCGTCCGGTGTGGGCTCACCGCCGAGGTAGCGCCGCAGGAACTCGCGCTGCTCGTGGTTCTGCCACATCTCCTGGAGACGGGCCTCCGGGTCCGTCTGCGTGAGGACGTGCTGGATCAGCTGCCGCTGGTAGTCGGTGAGGTCCGGCCGGTTCCACATCTGCATCAGCTGGTTCCGGTGGACCGGCATGCCCCCGCCGTTCAGGTAGGCGAGGTGCTGGACGTAGTTCTGCTCCGTGAACAGATGGGTCAGGTATCGGCCCACGTCCGCGCCGGGCCGCAGCTGCGGATTCGGCATCGACTGCACCGTGTACCAGTGCAGGGCCTGCTGCAACTGGTGCGGCAGGTTGCGGTAGACGTCCGACAGCCGGTTCTCGCCGTACCGCTCGCCCTGCTCGTCGGTGTCGAAACGGCGGTACCCGTCCCGGTCGACGTGGCCCTCACGGCGGAACCAGTCGCGCAGCCCCCGCGCCTCCGCGTCGTCCGCGGGCCTCGCCGGGTCCGGGCCTCGGTGGTCCTCCCGGCCAGGGGGACGGCCGTCGCGTCCGGCGGTCGAGGTCGTGCCGTCCGGGTTGAAGGTCTGCCACGTGCCGTTCGGGGGCCAGCCGGGGCGGGTCCGCCCGTCCGGGCCGGTCTGGCCGGACGAGGCGTACACGTTGCCGTCGCCGTCCGACCACGCCAGCCCGTTCGGGGCGGTGACGGGCACGCCGAGCCGCTGGGCGAGCTGCGCGGCGAAGTCGCCGTCGCCGGTCCGGCACGACAGCAGCAGGATCTCGCGGCCGTTCCAGTTCGGGTCGTTGCGGATCAGATGCGCCAGGTCGTCGGCGTTGAGCCGGCGTCCGCCGCCGAGCCGCAGCCCGTCCGCGTCGCCGTGCCCGTCGACCGTGAACCGCTGCGGGTCCGCGGGGACACGCCGCGCGAGGTCCCGCATGGCGGGGTCGGCCGGGTCGTGGAACGACCGTCCGGCCGGCGTGGCGTCGCTGTCCCGGAAGGTGTCGTGCAGGTGCGGCGGCAGACCGTCCGGGATGGTCTCCGGGGCCCTCTCCGGGGACTCGGCGTCCTCCCGCCGGACGGGTGGCTGCCCATCGCCGTGCGAAGCGTCGCCGGTGGTGGAGTCGCCGTGGGTGGAGTCGCCGTGGGTGGTGTCGCCGTCCTCGCGCGTGGTGCGCAGGTGCGGCGGCAGCGACTCGTTCAGCGCCGCGTCGAACCGCTCGTTGAGGCGACGGTTGATCACTTCGCGGACGGCCCGTTCCTCCGGTGTCAGCGGAGCGTCGCGTTCGCCGCGCGCCGCCCGTTCCTCGGCGACGTTGGGCAGGTCGCGCGAGACCTCGTACAGCGAGTGCTCGTAGCTGGCGACGTTGTCGAACGGCCGCAGGTGGAGGCGGAGCTCTCCGATGTGGCCGTTCGGCATCCGGACCGTCATCCGGATGTCGCGGTAGCCGCTCGGCTGCGGTGTGCGCAGCCGGTCCTTGATCGACACGACCTCGACGCCGTGCCGCTGCGCGACCTCCCGGACCCGGTCCAGCGCCCGGTACAGATCCGAGACGCTGTCGAACTGGACCTTGCCGCCGAGCAGGTCGTTGAGCGCGGAGGCGTCCCCGTCGCTCTCATTGATGATCTTGTCGAGAGCCCGGACCCGGTCCTTCGGCCCCGGACGCATCTTGGCGTCGTCCGGATCGCCGGCCAGGTCGTTCAGGACGTTGCGGAGGGTGCCGGTGCCTTCCGCGGCCTTCTGGTACAGCTCGTCCAGGTACCGGTTGACGAGCTCGTTGTCCTTCGAGAGCGGCTGCCCGCCCGCGCGTTCCTGCTCGGCGGCGAGCGCCTCTTCGTCGAACCCGGGCTGCTTCGGGGACTTGCCGGGGCCGATCTCGTCGATGGCCCGGTCGCTGATCTCGACCTGCCAGTCCTCAAGCGGAGTCGGTGTGGGCTCCACCTGCCCCTCGCGCAGCACCGCGTCGGCGCCCCGCTCGTTCACCTCCCGGATCGAGTCCTCCAGGATGTGCACGGCGTCCGAGTGCGTCAGCAGGCTGTGCAGCGTCCGCGGCCGCGCCAGCAGCGACTGCCGGACCGACTCCTCGGCAGGTGTCAGCGGCGGTGGGCCGCCGCCCTCGATGATCCGGGCGAGGTGGGGATGGTTCGGCAGCCGGTTGCGCAGGTCGTCGGCCAGCAGATCGCCGAGCCGGTTCCCCCGGTCGTCGACGACCGTCCCGCGGGCCTCGTCGACCATCTGCCGGACCTGCTGGTTCTCCTGGATCCGGCGCATGAGCTCGGGCTCGGCGGTCCGGGGCGGCGAGCCCTCACTCTCCGCCGACCTCGGAACGGCGTGACCCGCCGGCGGGGCGGACGCGTCCTGCAACCGGGTACCGGTGTCGGTCCGGCCATCCGGCCGTGAAGCGGACGCATCACCGGACCGCGGCGCGGCCGTCTCCGCGCCGGGCGTGGCCGTGCCCGCAGCCGGTGTTCCCGGCGTGGGTGTGCCGGGTGTGGGTGATTCCGTTGTCGACGTGCTGGGCGTGCTGCGTGGCCCGCCGTCCTCGTACCAGCCGTAATGGGTCCGGGCGTCCGGTCGTGACGTGCTCTGCCGGTCGGTGCCGTCACCGGATGTCCGCGTCTCTTCGGAGGGTGTGCGTGGCGGCGCCTGCTGGGCGTCCGAGCGCGGGGCCTGTCCCCCGTCCGGCTCGGGTGCCGGGTTGCTCCGGCGGAATCGCGGCTGGTCTCCGCCGTTCGACTCGGGCGTGGTGTTCCCGCCGGCCGGGGATGACTGCGATCCGTTGTCCGCGCCCGCCTGGTTGGGAGTGGCCGTCTGGTTCGGAGTGGCCGGCTGGGTGGGCTGACCGTTCCCCGATGGCTGGGTAGGAGCGGTGTTGCCGGGCGGTGTGTTGCCGGGTGGTGTGTTGCTCGGCGGCTGGGACGCCGCCGGGCCGCCGGACGGCGCGCCGCCGGACGGCGTGCCTCCTGCGGCTCGCTGGCTCGGGTCCAGGTTGTGGTAGCTCCGGTAGTGCGTCGTGGTCACCGGCGGGGTCTGGGAGTTGTCGGTCTCCGTCCAGCGGGTGTGTACGACCTCTGGCGTGATCTTCGGATCGTTCGGCTCCGGGAAGAAGTCGATCCGCTCGATCGTGACATCCGGATTTCCGCTGTGCCGTTGTTCGAGAAGGCTCTCGAACGACTGCCGCCAGGTATCGCCGGGAGTGAGGCCCGTGCCGGAGTTCCCGCGGTTCGTGGGGCTCCACTGCGGGAAGTAGTTGATCCGCTCTCCCGGCCCCCGCGCCTCGTGCGGGAAGATGTGGCCGCCGTCGAAACGGCCGCCCGGGTACTCACCGGTCGCCTTGCCGATGTGGCCGGCCTTCTTCTGGACAGAAGTGTTCCGCTGCTCCTCGTCCGCGTGGGGCGTGTCGTACTCGGGACGTCCGGCGGCGGCGTCCGTCTGCCCGCGGTGGTCGGTGTGGAAGAGGAAGGTGCCCGGCTCGACGCTGCCGTCGCCGAAATCACCGCTGCGGGTGGCGTCCGGCGGGTCGAGCGGCGCGTCGGGGTCGCTGGTCTGGAAACGGTCGTGGGGCTCGGCGAGGTAGTGCGTGTTCGGGCGGGGGACCCCGTACTTCTTGACGGTGGCGTTGCTGTCGCCCAGTTCGGGGTTGAACCCGTGCTGCCGGTCGCCGTACCACGTGCGGGCGTGCGTGACCTGCCTGTTCGCGTCCGTCCAGAAGACGCCGTGGAGCCTGTCGCCCGGGCCGCGCACCTCGATCCGCGAGTTGGGCGGCAGGTCCTGCCGGGCCGAGAACGGGCCCTGCGTCCCTACGTCGTATGTGCCCTGCCACCGCACCGGCGTGGCGTCCGCCGGGGGGTCGAACCTGGCGGCGGATGGCGCCATGCCCTCTCGGCCGCCGGTGTGGGGTTCGCCGGTGAAGATGTGCGGGTTGTCGAACCCGAGTTCGACCTTGTGGGTGACCCCCGGCTCGGGCCGGGTCAGGTCGATGTTCTCGTTGGGGTCGACGACCCGGGTACCGGGATCCGGCGTGACGTTGGTGATGTGGGTGACGTTGCCGTCGCCGTCCGTGTAGGCCTCGCTTCGAGGGACCCTGTTCCCCGAGGCGTCGGTCTCGTAGACGGTGTACTTGGTCCTCGGCTCCAGCGTCCCCTGTTGGACCAGCCGCTCGTTGGGCCTGAGAGTGATGTTGTCTTCGCGGGTGTACGACGGCGGTGCCCAGTCGGCCTGCTGGTGAGGCAGCCCACGTCCGGCAGGAGGGTCGGTCCGGGCCGGCGGCTCCTGGTCCCCGGGGGAGGTGTTCGAGTCGTCGGTGTCTCCCCGCCGGAAGCGAGGTTCGCCCTCACCCGGCCGGGGCCCGTCGTCGCCGCGCTGTTGTGTGCCGTCGGGCTGCTGGGTGCTGTCCGAGCGCGGTTGGCCGTCGTCGGTGCGCGGTGGCGTGCCGTCCGACCGCGATTGCGGGTCGGTTGAGGGCGGCTGTGTTTCACCTGACCGGGGCGGCGTCGTGTTCCCGTTGGGGTTCGCCGGGTTGCCGGGCGCCGGAGTGCTGCCCCCGGTGTTCTGGGTGCCGGTGTTCTGGGTGCCGGTGTTCTGGCCGCCGAGGTGGCGGTCCATGACTTGGCCGATGGCGTTGGCCAGGTCACGCGGGCTGTCGGAAAGGCGGTACTCGGTGAACGCCTCCGCCATCATCTCGTGCGAGTCGCCGGACCCGTACTCCGACAGCGCGTCCGCGATCCTCTGTTGCGTGGCGGGGTCGTGCGGCTGCGTGGCGTCGTACGGGATGCCCAGGGCGTTGGACACGGCCTGGTTCAGGTCGGCCAGCATCTGCGGGTTGTTCAGGAGCTGCTCGCCGAGGTGGTGCCCGAACTCGTGCGTGAAGACGCCTTCCGTGGAGCCGCCGCCGGGCACCGTGAACCCGGTCTGCTCCTCGCTCGCGCCGTCCTGCGCACGCTGAGCGTTGTCGGAGAACGCGTCGTGGTTGATGTAGATGCCCGGATTGGTGGCACCGGGCGTGGCGTAGGCGAGGACGTCGTCGTTGCCGGGGCCGAGGGACTGGCTGAAGTCCCCGGAGCCGATGTGGGACAGGCCCCGCATCGTCTCGGGATAGTCCGCGGCGAGTTGCTGGATGGCGTTGTTGATCTCCCGCGCCGCGGCCGGGTCGAGCGGGCTCGACGAGAAGTCGATGGTCGGTGCATCGTTGCCGAATTGGGTGAGGGCGTCCCGCGCCTGCTGCTCGGCGTCCGCGAGCTCCTGCGACCTGTCGGTCTGGTCGTTGCCGGTGGACGTGTCGCCTGAGTCGCCGCCGTCGGATTCCTTGTTGTGCGGCGCGCCCTCACTCTGCTGCGAGGGCTGGTCCTGCTGCGAGGCGTCGTCCTGCCGTGGCACCGGCTCACCGCGGACGACACCGCCGTCGTCGACGTTCTCGATCGGGGGCGGCTTCGGGCGTCCGCCGGGATCGTCGCCGGCCGAGGGCCGGGACTCGGGCCTGGGCGGCGTCGTCGATCTGGGGCCGCCCGTGGCGGAAGGGGAGGGCGAGGGGGAGGGCGAACCTCCCGTGGGCGTGGGTGAGGGCGGCGGAGATCCGCTGCCGAAGGATGAAGGTGTGCGGCTCGGGGACGCCGTACCTGCCGAGCCGCCCATCATCCCCATCGGCAGGGGCGCGACGAAGCCCGACGGGCCGCTGGAGCCGGCGCCCTCGGGCCGCTGCATGGCGTCCTGAGCCTCGGAGGCTCCGTCCGAACTGCGCTGATTCGGGTCGCCGGCGGTCTCGCTGGTCCCGTCGGCGGGTGTGGAACCGGAGGAGGGGTCGGTCCTCGGGGCGGGCGCGTCACCGCCGGGCGTGGCGCCGTCCGTGCCGCTGCCGGAGGAGGGCGTGCCGCCACCGGGGGAGGGCGTGCCGCTGCCGGAGGACGGGCTGCTGTCGCGTGTCGGCGAGCCCCCGCTGCTCCCGCTCCCGGGCGTGGGTGAACCGGTGCCGGTTCCGGGTGTGGGAGAGGCGCCAGCGGGTTGTGGAGAGCTGCCGCCGCCCGGGGACGTGCTTCCGTCACCGGGAGCCTGGGTGGCGCCGGGAGTCTGGGTGGCGCCGGGGGTCTGGGTGGCGCCGGGAGTCTGGGTGGTGCCCGGCGGCGTGCCGCTGTCCGTGGACCCCGGAGTGGGGGAGGCGGCGTCGGGGGACGGGGTACCGGAGCCAGGTGTGGCGCCGCCGGGGGGTGGCGCCTCGCCGCCCGGCGAGTGGGTTCCGCCACTGGGAGTGTGCGTGCCGGGAGTGGAGGAGCCGCCGGAGGACGAGCTGCCGCTCGGGGAGCCGCCTCGGGTGCCGGATCCGGTACCCGCCGAGGAAGAAGCTGAAGAAGATGAGGAGGAAGAAGACGAGGACGACGACGAGGGGGAGCTACCGCCGGAAGACGAAGACGGGGAGCCTCCGCCCGCGGCCGGGGCGCCGCCACCGGCCACTGGAGCCGCGCCTCCGCCGCCGACGCCTCCGCCGCCGACGACGCCTCCTCCGCCGCCGACGACGCCGCCGCCCGCGGGGGCGGCACCGCCGCCTGACGGGGTGGGGCCGCCGAAAGAACCGGCCCCGGACGGGCCGGCGGGCGAGCCTCCGCCGCCGAACCCGGACGGGTTGCCGCCGAGGCTTCCGCCGGAAGCGGACCCGCCGGCGGAACCCGAGCCGGCCAGAGAGGATCCGCCGCCACCGCCGCCGGTGTCGCCCAGAAGTGTGGAGATGCGGTTGCCGCCACCGCCGCCATCGCCGCCGGAGTACGAGCCGCCGCCGCCACCGCCGCCGCCGGATGAGCCGCCGCCGCCGGACGATGAGCCACCGCCGCCATCGCCGCCGGAGTACGAGCCTCCTCCGCCGCCTCCCCCGCCGCCGGAGGAGGAACCGACGCCTCCTCCTCCGCCGCCGGAGGGGGAGCCGCCGCCTTCACCGTCACCGGAGGGCGAGGGTGAGGGCGAAGGCGAAGGCGAAGGGGAAGGCGAGGGGCTCGGGTCGCCGACCGGTGTCGGGTTGGGGGTCGGCGGGTCCGCGCCGGGGACAGACGAGTTGTAGCCCTCAAGGCCGTCCCTGCCGCCGCCGACGGCACCGCCGAAGGCGCCCGAAGTGGCTCCCTTGGCGATGGCCTCCCAGGTCAGCGGGTCGCCATGGACCGCGGCCGTGGCGACCGTGCTGGCCACGCCGGCGATGGCCTCGGACGCGCCCTCCCGCACCATGCCTTTGGTCATACTGCCGAGCGCGGTGTCGGCGCCGTCGCCCAGGCCGGGGATCTTGCCCATGCCGTGCGAGACGCCGCCGGAGATGGCGCCGCCGATCGCGCCGTCCAGGGTGGCCGCGCCGGTCTTCGCCCAGTCGATGCCGTCACGGTTGCCCTGCGCGACCTGGATTCCCTGGACGAGCAGGTCGAGACCGCCGCCCTCGACGGCGCCGACCAAGGCGCCCCTCAGCACAGCGCCGAGGAACCGCTGGCTCAGCCGCTCCAGCAGTTCCTTGGCAATGGTTCTCGCCGTGACCTGTGCCGCGGCCTCCACGGCCGGGATGGCCGCCGTCGACGCGCCGAACGTCGCGAACGCCGCCGCGATCAGATAGGCGATCTCGATCGCCGTGATGATCAGCAGGGCGATGAACATGTACTTGGCGTACTCGATGTCGAGTGCGCCGCCGTCGAGCGTCTCGGCGAGCTGGCCGCACGACTCGACGAGCTTGGTCAGGATCTGGGGGTCGGTGGAGACCCACTGCTCCCATTTCAGGCTGAACGCCTCGGCGGCGCCGCTGTCGAGGGCGGCGCGCACGTCGGCCGCCGTCTGGTTCAGCTCCTCGATCAGCTCGGTGACCTCGGTGCCGGCGGTCCGCCACGCCTCGGCGCAGCGGCGCATCGCCGTCTCGTCGCCCTCCGGCCAGTCGGCACCGATGATCCAGCCCAGCCACTGGACCGGTTCAGGTATTTCGAGACCCACGGATCAGCTCACTTCAGCTCTGAGGCGTCCTCGGCGGCCTTGTAGGTCTTGGCCATCTGGTCCACGCCCTTTTTGATGCCTTCCAGGCCGTCCTTGAGCTTGGGGAACGACTCCTCGACGCTCGTGCTGGGCTCCTTGTAGCCCTCGGCGAACGTCTTGCCGGTCTCGTCCGAACCCCAGCACTCGCCTTCGCTGCTGAGCGCGGCGGTGAGCCGGTCGTGGATTCCCTTGAGCTGGACGGCGCCCGTTTGGAATCCCTGGCCGGCGCGCTTGAGTTCCTCTGTGTCGACTTCCAGGTGTTCGTAGGTCATGGCGGCAGGATCCCGAGTCGCTCACGCACGGCGTTGATGTCGTCGGGGCGTTCGGGCAGCAGCTTGGCGATGTCGAAGCCCTCATCCGCCGCGCCTTCGGGGGCGAGCCCCCGCATCGCCTCGCGCATCTGGTCGGTGACCTGGGACTGCGCGTCCTTGGTCGCCTCCATGATCGCTTCGGCGAGTTCCGTGATGCCGAGCCTGCGCTGGACCCGCGGATCGAGTTCCAGCGAGGTCGTCCGGCCCTGCCGGTCGACCTTGACCCGCACCATGCCGTCGGCGGCCTCCCCTTCGGCCTCGATGGCCTCGAGCTTGGACTGCATCTCCTGGATCTGCTGGCGCTTCTCCTGATAGGTCTGCAGGAGTTCGTCGATATGCGCCCGCCATTCAGCGCGCACAGGCACCCCTCTGTTCGTCGGGAGCTTGGAGAGCCCGCGACCGCGCACGATCACAGGTATGCATAGATTGACCGTTTATAGAGGTTTTCGCGGCTCTTCCGCAACCTGTTCCGGAGTGTCCGCGACGTGTGGGGAATCCCGCTGACGTTGTGGAACACTGCGAGGACCGCGCGGTGCGCCGCACGGTCCGAGCCGAAGACCGGGAAGGGGCGGATGGACGATGCGCAGGAAGCCGAACATCTGTGACGCCTGCGTGCGGTTGCACAAGAGGTCCAACCCGGGGGCGGAGTCGTCGCTCGACCGCTGGATCCCCTACTGCGACGCCTTCCCGGAGCGGGTGCCCAACGAGATCTACCGTGCGGGGTTCGACCACCGGAACCCGTTCGAGGGCGACCGGGGCATCCGGTTCGAGTTGCGTCCCGGCGGCGAGCGGGCGCTGGCCGCGTACGAGGCGTCGATCGCCCGGCGGCAGGGCGTACAGGACGCGCAGAACGCCGGGCCGGGCCAGGGCGGCTGATCCGTTCCCTCCCCGCCGCCGGGCCGGCCGAGCGCGAGGCAGGCGGGAAGCACGAGGCAGGCGGGAAGTCCGTGTGGCCGACGCCGGGCTCGGTGCGCGTCCCGGCCGGTGGGGACGGTGCGTCCTTCGCCGGGCCGAGGTGGGGGGCATGGTCGCTCCGGGGAGGTTTCGCGGCGGGGCGCGGTCGGTGCTGAGGACAGATTAGCTGGAGGCTCCTGGCGGTTTCAGGTTTAGACGCCACTATGGGACTTTCGGTTCGGTGAGATCCTTGTGCGGTGATGTTTCTGCGCCTTGAGGGCGGGTCCGCGCCCGGTCCCGGTACATGGGGCGGCGGGTCCTCTCGTAGGCTGACCGGTGAGAGGGGAGGCAGGTGACCGACTCGAGTTGGCAGCAGGCCGTCCTGCGCGACATCGGCGTCTCGGGGCGTGGATTCCAGTCGCTCGACGGGGCCCCGACCAGCGTGGCGCAAGGGTCGTGGGGTGCCGAGGCTCCGCCGCGCCCGGCGCCCGAGCCGCCGCCCCCGGCCGCCCCCGCACAGCTGCCGTCCCCGGAAGCGGCGTCGGCGTCCCCCGAGGCGCCCCCGTTCGCTCCGCCCGCGGAGTTCGCGCAGTCCTCGTCCGGCGCCCCGCAGCCGCAGCCGCTGCTCCCGCAGTCGCCGGAGCCGCCCCCGCCGGCGGTTCAGCCGGATGCCGCTCAGCCGGCGGCCCAGCAGGCCGCCCCCCAGCAGCCCGCCCCCCAGCAGCCTGCCCCGCAGCAACCCGCCCCCCAGCAGCCCGCCCCGCAGCCGGCGGCGCCGCAGCGAGGGGCGGACGCCCCCGCCGAGCCGCAGCAGGCCGAGCCGTTCGTTCATTCCGAGTTCGACTGGGCGGCGGCGGTCAATCCCGTGCTCGGCGCGGTGCCCTCCGGTGACGCCGTCCAGCCGGAGCAGGGGCCGGCGGACGCCTCGTCCGGCATGCCCGTGCCGCCGGCGCCCGCCCATCCCGCCGCGCCCGAGCAGGCGGGGCCCGGGCAGCCGGTCCCGGCGGACGACCTCGTCCGCAAGAACCAGCACGGCGACCCTCTCGCCCGTCGCATGGGACGCGGCGTCCGCAACGCGATGGGCGGCGGAGCTCGGGAGGCCAGGGAGCGGGCCGCGTTCGCCGACCTGATGCAGCGGTCGGTGCCGAGCGCCCGGCAGATCGCGGTCGCGAGCGTCCGCGGAGGCGCGGGCAAGACGACGATGGCCGCGCTGCTGGCGACGGAGCTGGCCCGGAACCGGCCCGACCGTGTGCTGGCCGCGGACGCGGACGCGGAGCTGGGGTCGCTGCCGCTGCGCCTCGGAGTCCGCCCCCAGCTGTCGCTGTTCGACCTGGCGGCGCACAACCCGAACACGTTCCAGGAGGCGGAGCACTTCCTGACGCGGACCCCCGACGGCCTGTACGTCCTGTCGTCCACGCGCGGCGGGCGCATCGCCGGGGAGTTCACGCTGGAGATGTTCCAGACCGCGCTCAGTTCGGTGAGCCGCTATGTCGCCGCGACGGTCGTCGACTGCGGCGCGGGGATCCTCACCGAGGTGAACCGCGGCGTCGTGTCGAGTTCACACGGCCTGGTGCTCGTCACCCCGGGCACGGTCGACGGTGCCCTGAGCGCGCGTGGAGCGCTGGAGTGGTACGCGAACAACGATCAGGGGGGCCCGCTGAGCCGCACCGTGATCGCGATGGTGTCGCACGCCCCCCAGGTGGGCGCCGACCTGCAGCGGGCGCACCAGATGCTGGCCGCGTGGGGACTGCCCGTCATCTTCGTCCCCTACGACCGGCACCTGGCGACCGGCAGTTCGGTGGACCTGTCCAAGGTCTCCGCCGCCGCCCGGACCGCGATCACCCGCATCGTGCACGAGGTGTTCTCGCGGTCGCTGGCCGCGGGCGGCGTCCGCTGAGCCGACCTCGGCGCCCCCGGCGGTCCGGCGAGGCGAGGCGAGGCGGCCGCGGGGTCAGTCGGTCCAGACGAGGGTGTTGGTGATTTCGACGCCGAGTTCACCGGCGGTGGCGAAGACGCTGCTGGTGCGGCCGCCGGTGGCGGCACCGGTCGACCAGTACGACTGGGCGTAGATCACGTTGGAGCCCTGCGTCCACGACCGCGTCCAGTAGGCGGGGTCGGGCCGGGGCTGCCGCAGGCCGCTGGCGTCGGACGGGGTGAGCAGCTTCGGCCAGCCCTTGTCGGACGTGACGCGGCTGACGCTGCTCGCCGCCGACGGGCTGGAGAACTTCGCGATCGACACCGCGGTGATGATCTTCTTGGTCGGGTTCGCGTAGACCGCAGAGTGCATCACCCCGACGCACGGGTGTGAGTGCAGTGCGGCACGGAGCTTGGTGTTGGCGCGGCTCGTGCACGACGAGGTGCGGGTGCCCGCCCGGGTGAAGGTGTTGCCCTTCGCGGTCCGGATCGTCGTGGACAGGACCGAGGCCGGGGTCGACGGCGTCTCGCTGGTCCTGGACTCCGTGGGCCTGGGCTCGGGGGAGTAGGACGGGGTGGCGGGGGTGTAGGTCGGAAACGTGGTCGTCCCGTCGGGGTCGTCGTCGTTGCTTTCCAGGACGACGAACGCTCCGAGGCCCAGCAGGGCGAGGACCCCGACCAGCCCGAAGATCAGCAGCGGGACGAGTGGTCCGCCGCCGCCGCGCCGGGGTGGCGGGAAACCGGGACCGCCGGGCATCGGCGGGGGGCCGTGCGGCGCCGGTGGTGGCGGGAATCCCGGCCCGCCGGGCGGCTGGCCGGGCCATTGGGGGGAGTTCATGGAACGCTCCGAGCTGATCCGTGCGGGGTGCCGGGTGAGATCGGACCAGAGTAGCGGGCAGACGTTGGCGGTTTCGCAGGGGATGGTAGGTATGTCTCGTGATGGCGCGTGCCAGGGACGGCGGCGGCGCGTGCGGATGTCTCATAGGGTTGCGATGGAGAGGGGAGGCACGTGTCTGACACAAGCCGGCGACCGGTCGCCGCGCACGGCGACGGCCCGCTCAGTCCACCCGATGCCGGGGTGACCCGATGAGCAGTGACCTGGTGGCGCTGGTGCGCCGCCGTCCGGACGTGCACGCCGTGGCCGACGGCATGATCGCCATGGGCGAGCCGCTGGAACTGCGCGGCGGGGAACCGGAGCCGACCCTGATGTACGACGCCGAGGGCCGGCTGCTCGTCTCGATCGAGGACGCGGTGCAGGTGTCGGCGCAGAGCGAGATCCGGCGGCTCCTCGGCGCCGAGTTCGCCGACCGGGTCAGCGCGCCGGTGTGGTGGGTGGACATCCGCGCCGTCGCCGACCTGCCCGACGCGATGCGCGTGGCACGCAGGTTCGCCGAGTCGCTCGTGCACTGGGCCGGCGGCGTCGTCTACCCGGACGGGGCGAGCGAGGCCCCGGCGCGCAGCTGGAGGGCGTCCGGCCAGGGCGGAGGCCAGGCGGCGGGGGCCCCGGGCCAGGACGGCGCCGCGTACCACGGCGGCGTCATCGGAGGCTGAGCCCCGCCGGACGCAGGGCGCGCCGCCGGGCGCTCAGGCCCAGTCGCGCGTCAGATCGAGGTCCCAGGGGACGAGGTTCCAGGGGCTGCGAGGCTCGGTGGCGAGCTCCTCGATGAGCCGTTCGTATTCGTCCTGCGCCTTCCCGCCGCCGCCCGACCAGAGCAGCCGCCCCTGCAGGTAGCAGGTGGCCATGTCCCGCCAGGACGAGTAGCGCCGCTGGACGTCGATCGCCAGCGGCAGCATTCGCTCCCAGCAGTACTCCTCCGTGAGCCACCCGATCATGTGGCCCCAGCGGTAGAGCATCAGGGCCCGCCCGTAGTCCCAGATCAGGAACCGTCCCACGTTGGCGCGCAGCGCCGGGTCGGCGAGGGCCTTCAGGCGGTGCAGCTCCTCCTGCACGTGGTTGCGGTCGTTGAAGAGGCGGTGGAGGAACTGGGAGAGTTCGGCGCCCTCCTCGCTGACGTCCGCGCCGGGCTCGTCGCGCAGCAGCCGCGGGACGAGCCGCGCGTACGAAGCGCCCTCGTCGCCGTAGCGGACGCGCACCAGCTCGATCAGCCGCTCGACGAACGGGGGTTCGAGCATGTCGCGGGCGATGAGGTCGTCGACCTCGCGCAGCAGCGTCCCGTACTCCTCCTGCGCGGCGGGGGGCCGGGCGGCGAGGACGGCGTCCTGGGTGAAGTCGGCGCGGTGCCCGTCCTGGACGAGCCAGTTGACGGCGCCGAGGAGCTGTTCGAGGTCGTAGGCGCCCCAGGGGTCCTGGAGGAGCTCCTGGGCGGTGCGGCGGTCGGCGGCCGCGGCGGCTTCGCCGGGGGCGGCGCCGAGGCGGTCCAGCCGGAACCCGTTGATCGCGCCGTAGGGTGCGCCGGCCGCGATGATCCAGTGCTGTACGGGGGTGAGGTCGCCGCGGGCGAGGGCGCCGGCCGGATCGGGCGCGGAGATCAGCTCCCACAGCCGCCGCCGGAACTCCTCGGCCTGGCGCTCCTCGCTGCCGAAGAACCCGGCGAGCTGTTTGCGCAGGGACGGGTGCCGGACGTAGAGCCGCCGGAAGAACCGCCCGTTCTTCCACACCAGGTGTTCGGGCCGCAGCTCGCCGAAGGGGACGCGTGTCCGCCGGTGCACCATCGCCTGCTCGGCGAACCGCAGTTCCAGCGCCGGGGGCGGGTAGATCGCCTTGAGGTCGAACAGCGGGGTGAAGCGCAGCAGGACGAAGCCGAGCGCGCAGCCGAGCAGCCCGGCGCCGGGTGCCAGCGCCCACCGCGCCTCGTCCTGCAGGCCGGTGAGGGACAGCACGGCCCCGGCGAGCAGCAGCGCGACGCCGCCGGTACCGAGGGAGAGGAACCAGGTCGCCGTCAGGACGAGGGACCCCTCGATGCGGAGCACCGCCCTGTCGCCGTCGAACTCGAACGACCCCTCGGCGAGGGTCCCCTCGACGGCCCGCTCAAGCGCGTCGAGCTGAGCGGCCTGTCCCATGGGCAGGACCGTACATCATCCCTTACCGGTAGATCATCGGCTCTTTGTGCCGTTTGTCGCGGCGGGTACGGGAGGGGCGGCCGGCGCGGGCGTTTCAGCCCGACTGGAGGTGCTGCATGAGGTGGCTGTGCCGCTGCCAGCCGTCCGGGGAGCGCCCGTCCCCGAGGGGGAAGAACGTCAGCGGCGCGCGAGGGGGCCCGACCTGCTGGCCGGGGATGCCGTTCGGCCCGGTGACGGTCCCCGCGACGGCCAGCGCGACGGGTGCGGGCGCGCCGGTCCAGCGGGGCTCGGTGGTGAGGTCGGCGCGGCCGGGTGTGAGCTGGACGAACAGGGAGGCGATGGTCTGCTCGGCGGCCAGCGCGCCGACGAGGGTCGGCAGGTGCTGGAGGGGCGGCGGGTCCGCGGGCATGTAGCCGATGGTGACGGTGCTGACCTCGGCGACGGCGCCGCCTTCGCTGGAGGTGAAGTCGCAGATCGCCTGGGCGGGGCGGGGCCCATCGCCGCCGACGAGGAGCCGCGCGGTGGCGCGTCCCCGCGCGTACTCGGTGAACCGGTCGCTGCGCCAGGGGTGCTCCAGCGGCTCGGCCGGTCCGAGCGCGCCGGGCGGTTTGCCGGTGAGCAGCTGCAGCAGTCGCTCGACGGGCCCGCCGAGGTCGCCCTCCGCGCCGTGCCTGGTGCGGTAGACGAGGGTGAGCTGCGAGCCGACCGGGGCGGTGGGACGGGTGGTGAATCCGGGCGCGTAGTCGCGGGCCTCGGGGATGGGCACGAACGTCGTGCCGTTCCACTTCAGCGGCCGTCCGGTCAGGCCCTCGTAGTAGGCGTCGCCGTTGCGGACGACCCACTGCACGTCGTCGCCCGACGCGGCGGTGCGCAGCGGGAGCGACAGCCGGGAGTCCAGCGGCGTGATCAGCTGCAGGGTGCGGCCGCTCGCGGTGCAGTCGCCGAGGGTCTTGTTCAGCCAGGCGCTCAGCGCCACCAGGGGGCGGTCCTGCAGAACGACCATGGCCTGGTCGGTCAGCGCGTCTACTGTGCTCATCTTCACCGGAGTCTAGTGCCAGGGGCCGCCGGGGCGGACGGCCCGGTGGGGGGGCCGACTTTCCTGTGACGAGGGTGGCCTGTGTCCAATCTGTGCTGAAATGTTACGGATGCAGCGAGCCGCCGCGCCGTCTTCCGTCTACTACGCGGACACCGCCCCGCCGTCACCGGAAACGCCGGTGCGGGGGCGTCTGTGGCGTGTGCTCGGCGGGCTGTCGATCGTGATGTCGGTGGTGCTGGTGGCCGGCAGCCTCACCGCGTACGGGTTCTGGCGGCGGCTGGACGGACAGATCGACCGCGAGAACGTCGACGGCCGGCTCGGCGACGACCGTCCGGAGAAACTCAACAACTCGCTGAACATCCTGCTGATGGGCTCCGACAGCCGGCAGGGGGAGAACGCCCGCTACGGCGTCGAGGCGGGGCAGCGCTCCGACACCACGATCCTGCTGCACATCTCGCCCGGCGGCGAGAGCGCCATCGGCATCAGCTTCCCGCGCGACTCGATGGTGCAGATGCCGCCCTGCAAGAAGAAGGACGGCAGCACCGTCCCCGCCCAGTTCGGGATGATCAACGCGGCCTTCTCCAACGGCGGCCCCGCCTGCACCTGGCGGACGATCGAGTCCCTCACCAAGATCCACATCGATCACTACGTCGAGGTGGACTTCGCCGGCTTCAAACGCGTCGTGGACGCGCTCGGCGGCGTGGAGATCTGCGTCCCGCGGCGCGTCGACGACCCTAAGGCCGAACTGCATCTCAAGGCGGGCCGCCAGGTCGTCCGCGGCGAGCAGGCCCTCGGCTACGTCCGCACCCGCTACGTGCTCGGCAACGGCTCCGACCTCGACCGGATCAAGCGGCAGCAGGCGTTCATGGCGTCGGTGGTCAAGAAGGCCACCGACAAGGGCATGCTCACCGACCCCGGACGCACCTACGACTTCCTCTCCGCCGCCGCGAGCTCGATCAAGGCGGACGACGACCTCACCCTCTCGGTGATGCAGAAGCTCGCGGGCAGCCTGCGCGGCATGAGCGCCGGGAAGGTCCGGTTCGTCACCGTCCCCGTGCAGGCGTACCCGCAGGACAGGAACCGCGTCCAGTTCGACCGGGCGCGCGCCGAGCCGCTGTTCCGGGCCGTCCGGGAGGACAACAAGCTCCCCGAGCCGGCCCCGCCGACGCCCGTGGCGGCGCAGAACCAGGTCAAGCCCGTCCCTCCGGCCCAGGTCAGGGTCGGCGTCTACAACGCGGCCGGCGTCCACGGCCTCGCGCAGCGGACGGCGGACCAGCTCACCGAGCGCGGCTTCCAGGTCGTCAAGGTCGGCACCAGCCGCAAGCAGTACGCCCGCACCCGGATCCTGTACGGCGCGGGCGCCGAGCGCCAGGCCGCCCGCATGGCCATCGCGGTGCCCGGCCACAAACCGCGCGCCTGGCAGTCCGCCAAACCCGGCTACGTCTACCTCGTCATCGGCAAGGACGGCGCCGACCTGCGCGGCGTGAACAAGGCGGTCCCCAAGGTCGCCGGCGAGATCCGCGCCGACCGCGACGCCTGCGCCCGAACCTGACGCGCCGCATCCCGGCCACCGGGGCCGCACCCCGGCCACCGAGGCCGCATCCGGGCCACCGGGGCCACACCCGGCACCGCCGATCGGTATCGTGTCGGCGGGTAACCCAGCAACCGCCTTAAAGCGTCACATGTAAGACAGCGCACTCGATCCCTCCGACCCTCTGCCCCCAGGAGCCGCCCCCGCACAGGGCTCTGCCGGGCGCCCACGCCCCCCCCGGAACGGACGCATGCAGCCCGAAGCCTTCACCCTGTTGATGACCGTCTACGGCGGTGATCGCGCGGAGCACGCACGGGGCGCCTTCCGCAGTGCGGTGCACGAGCAGACGCTCCGGCCCGACCAGGTGGTCCTGGTCCAGGACGGCCCCGTCCCGACCGAACTGGCGGACTGCCTGCGGGAACTGGTCACCGAAAGCCCCGTCGAGGTGTCGTTCGTCCGCCTGGAGCGCAACCGCGGCCTCGGACCCGCCCTGGACGCCGGCCTCAAGGCCGCCCGCCACGACATCGTCGCCCGGATGGACGCCGACGACGTCGCCATGCCCCACCGCTTCCAGACCCAGGTCCCGCTGGTGCGCGCGGGCGCCGACCTCGTGGGCGCCGGCCTGCTGGAATTCAGTACCGACATCTCCGACATCGTCGGTCAGCGCACCCCGCCGAGCGACCCCGACGACATCGCCCGCTACTCGCGGCTGCACGACCCGTTCAACCACCCGACGGTCGTCTACCGCCGCAGCGCCGTGGTGGCCGCCGGCGGCTACGGCGACCTGCCGCTGATGGAGGACTACTGGCTGTTCGTCCGGATGATCGTGAACGGCGCACGGGTGGTGAACATCGCCGAGCCTCTCGTCTACTACCGGGTGGGGGACGGGGCGTACGAGCGGCGCGGCGGCCGCGACCTGCTGCGCTCGGAACTGCGGCTGCAACGCCAGATGCTGCGCGAGGGCTTCATCTCACAGCCGCAGTACCTGCGGAACGTGATGGTGCGCGGCGGCTACCGGTTGGTCCCGACCATGATCCGCAAGCCGTTCTACCGCCGCGTCGTGGCCCCCTATGGCGCGCGCCGCAACCGGTCCCGCGACCGCGAGGACGCGCGCCGGGTGACGGTGGCCGTACAGCCCGGATACATACCCCGCCATGCCCGCCCGGCGACCGGCGCCGCCGACGGCCACGAGAGCATTCCCGGCCGCGACCCCGCCCGTCCGCGCCAGGAGGGCTGAGCCGCCGCGCCGGGAACGGTCACGAAAGCGGGCGGCTCCAGAGGACGGGCTGCTCGCCGGAGCGGGAGACGCTACGTCCCACGCCGAGCAGAGCGCCCTTGAACGGCGTCAGGCCCGTGATCTCCTGCCGGCCCGTCCCGGCGAGAACGTCCCCGCCGGGTGTCTGCAGCTCCCACGACGACCCGTCCGCCGACGTCCACGTGACGACGTTGGACGCGCCCGTGCTTCCGGCGGCGCCGGAGATGGTGAAGCCCTGCGGCGTGGTCGTCACGGCCGTCACCCGGACGGACTCCGTCGAGTCGGGCATCGGCGGCCGGCTCTCGCGCCAGGTTGTACCGCCGTCGTTGGAGATGAAGGCGAGGGCCGTCGTCCCGGACGTACCCGCCGCGTCGCCTGCTGCGACCAGGACGTTGCCCTTGACCGCGACATGCGTGAGCCATCCCTGCGACAGGCCGGAGGAAAGCTTGAGCTCCTGCAGCTTCCACTTCTTGCCGTCCGGCGACGTCCACACGGCCGGGAGGCCGGGACCGGGCGTGTCCGGGTTCCGCATGCCGCCGACCGCGACGAAGCCGAAGTCGCCTCCGGCGGCCGAACGTATCCAGCGGTTGCCGTTCTTCTCCGCGGTGAGGTCGTTGCGCCCGGCACCGCTGCCGCGCTGCCAGGTCTTCAGGTCGGGAGAGAACCAGATCGCGCCGGACAGCCCGTCGTCGCCGACGACGACATAGCCGGACGGGCCGGCTGCGACGCCATGGGTGGCGAGGTGGAGCTCACCCTTCTGCTCGAACACCGGATCGGTGTCGGCGGGCTTCCAGATGTTGCCGTCCGCCGATGTCAGCACCAGGGGCTCGCGCGGTGCGCCGCCCCCGTCGCCGACTGCGAGCCAGCCCGCGCCGCCGCGCGTCACGCCGAGCAGCCGCTGCAGGGCCGGGCGGGAGATGCCGCCGGAGAAACGGGCGCGCTTCCACGCCGAACCGTCCGCCGACGTCCAGATCGCGGCGTCGCCGCCGGTGCTGCCGACCGCGACCGCCTGAGCGCCCTCCGCGGCGACCGCGGTGACGGCCCGGTCGTTGCGGAACGCGCCGGGAATCTTGAGCGGGTCGACGGGGATCTCGGTGCCGTTCGCGCCCCGCACCGCCAGCAAAGCGTTCAGGTCGCCGTTGCCGGGGTCACGGCCGACCAGGACGGTGTGCTCGCCGGTGGCCGACGCCCCGAGCAGGATGCGGCCCGAGGCCGAAGGCAGCGTCCCCGCCTCCTGCCAGGATTCGCCGTCCGCCGAGCGGGAGATCAGCAGGTCGCGCTCGCGTTGCAGGATGCCCGTGAAGCCGGTGCCGGTGGCCAGCAGTTGGTGGACGCGCTTGTAGTCGGCCGACTCCAGCTTCCCGCCCTCGGTCCAGTCGTCGGCGTCCTTGGAGGTGTAGACCTGCCCGTAGGACGACTTCCCGGACTTGACCTCGCGGACCGCCACCAGCCCCGTCGGACCGCCGCCGATCTTCAGTCCGCGGGTGCCTTTCGGGGCGGGAATCTTGGCGGGTGACCAGGTGCGGCCACCGTCGGTCGATCGCCATGCGCGGTGGAACGTGGCTTTGTCCGGATCCGGGGCGTGCAGGCTCTCCATCAGCACTACCCCGCCGCTGAACGCGACCTCCTCCACCACGACCTTCCCGCGCAGCGGCAGTCCGGTTTGCTTGCCGGTCAGCGCGTCCCAGTTCCGTCCGTCGGCCGACAGCCAGATGGCGGGAACGGAGTCGGAGAAGTCGCGCTTGCGGGAGTGTTCGCCGATGGCGAGGAAACCCTTGTCAGTACGGATGACCTGCGACACACGGTTGCCGGGGCCGAAGACGTCGCCCGCCGCGTCGGGCTGGCGTCGCCACGTCCGACCGTCCTCGCTCGTCCACACGGCGCCGCCGCCCGGCCGGGTGCCGATCGCGACCCAGCCGCCGGGGCCGCCGCCGACCACCCTCGGGATCTCCGTCGAGCCGGGCTCGCCGCCGTCCAGGCCCTCGACCCGGGCGGCCTCGAAGGTGCGGCCGCCGTCGGCGGACACCAAGAACACGCCCCGGTAGTTGCCGGGGTCGGCCTCGCCGCCGACGGCGACCACGGTGGTGCCGGAGGCCGCGACACCGGTGAGCTCCTGGTCGCGGCCATCGGAACGGGCGGCCGGATCCGCCGCGAACACTTTGCCGGCGAGCCGTGCGTCCTCGCCGCTCCCGGCGGGGCCGTCACCCATGCCGAGCAGCACGACCACTCCGCCCGCGACGAGTGCGGCGGCGGCCACGCCGCCGATCACGCCGAAGAGGATCTTCTTGTTGATCCCCTTACGGCTGGGCCCGGGCGTCGTCCGCCAGGGCTCCTCGACCTGAGGCGGCGGTGCGACGGGTGTACCGGAGACCGGGTTGCCGGACGCTCCAGGGGCGGGGACATCCTGCGCCCATGGGAACGGCTGGGGCGCGGGCGCCGGTGACTGCCCGGGGATCTCCTGGGCGTATGGGAACGGCCCGGGGGACGGAGGGCTCGGCGTGCCAGGGATCTGCTGCGCCCATGGGAACGGCGGTGGCGCCGCCTGGGCGGGGGATGCCGGTGGTTGAGGTACCGGTGGTTGAGGTAGGGGCGGCTGAGGTGCCGGTGGCTGGGGTACGGGCGCGGGATACTGCGCCGCGGGAGGCTGTGGAGGTTCTGGTGCCGGTGGTGCTGGCGATTCGCCCGGGATCTGCTGCGCCCACGGGAACGGAGGGGGAGCCGGCGGAGCCTGCGCGTCCTGCTGCGCAGCCCCTGGGAGGCGCTCCACCCGGGTGCGGTCCTGCCCTTCGTCCTCGTCGGCCTCCGGCTCGCCGGTGTCCGGGGCGCCGGTCGCTGTGCCGCGGGAGAAGTCGGTCATGGTGAGGTCGGCGATGTTGCCGGCCGACTCGGTCGGCGGCGGCGCTGCCGGCGCCGCGTCTCGCCGGAAGACCTCGGTTCGCCCGGCCAGGTCGTCCTCGCCTTGGCTGCCCCGGTCGCCCGTGCCGCTTTGCTCGTCGTCCTCGTCGTCGACCTCGTTGAGCCACTGCGGCGGCGGAGGCGGCCCCGGCAGGTGCTGGGACGGCGAGCCCTCCTCGGGCAGGCCGTCCCCGTGCTCGTCGTCCGGCGTCCCCTTCGGAGTCACACCCGCCCTCCCCTTGGCCCTGCGTCGTTTGCGTTGTCAGGGATCATATCGACGCATGGCAGCCGAAATGACCTCCTCGGTCGGGCGTGGACGCCGCCGCAGGCCGTCGCGTACACCGGCCCGCAACCCGCGGCGCAGAGTGGCCCGGTCCCGCGAGCGGGCATAGGTGCGCGTCCAGCGCCGAACGGACGATCCGGCGTAGAGGACGCGTTCGGCCGGTGCGAGCCCGCGGCTGCGTGTGAACAGCCAGAGCTTGTTGCGAACCTCATAGTAGAAACGCTCCCCGGGGTCGGCGTCGGTGCCGCCGAACGTCCTGGTCTTGTGGACGACGATGCTTGCGGGACAGTACAGCCCGGTCCGCCCCCGAAGCAGCCGAGTGGTGAACTCGAAGTCGTCGTTCCACAGGAAGTAGTCCGCCACCGGCAGCCCTCGGTCCAGCACGGCCGCCGCATCGACGAGCACGGACACGAACGACGCGGACCGGACGGGGATGCAGCCGGCTTCTGCCGCGGCCGCAAGCTCGGCCCGGGACACGCCGGGTTTGACGCGCGGGGTGTTCATCGGATGATCGCCGCCGTCGGTCCACAGGACGCGGCTGGCGACGAGGACAGGATCGCCGGGTGCCCGTTCCCGGGCATCCAGAAGCGCTGCGAGGGCCCCGGGCTCGGGGACGGTGTCGTCGTCCATCAGCCAGATCAGCGGGGTCCGCCCGCCCGCGACACCGCCCGCACTGGCGGTCTCCGGGACGGACGTGTCCAGCGCGCGGGCGATCCCGGCCGCGAAACCCCCCGCGCCGCCGGTGTTGGTGCCGAGCTCGACCAGGTCGACGTCCGGGAACCGCTCGCGGACAAGGGCGGGGGTGCCATCGGTGGAGGCATTGTCCACGACGATCACGACGTCCGGCCGCCGCGTCTGGGCGGCGAGCGCGTCGAGCGCCTCGGTCAGGAGGTCGCGCCTGTTGTAGGTGACGACGACGGCGGTGACCAGCGCGTCCGCAGCGCCGGAGCTCATCGCGCGTCGGCCCGGCGGGACAGGACGGTACCGGGCCCACCGGGTTCGCCGGCTCCGCCGGCCGCCTCGTCCTCGGCCTCCGCCGCGGGTTCGGGCGGCGGCTCGATGCCCTTCAGCCGCTCCACCAGGTGCCAGTACCCGACCCGCATCTTCCAGACGGCCTCGTTGCGTTCACTGAGATGGCGGGCCATCAGTTTGGGCAGTGCGGTGTGCCGCTGCTCCCGGCGTTCGTCACGCAGCTCGGCTATCTCCTCGCGGAGCATCGAGACGCGATCGAGGAGTCCGAGGATGGTGTGGGCGGCCGTGTCGAGCAACTCCGTGTCCCCTGGCGCGGCGGCGGTACCGTTCTCCGGCGGCCGCTCGCGGGGCAGCAGTTCGGTGAGGTCGCCGACGATGTCGTAGCCGGCGGAACGGACCCCTTCGACCAGTTCCCGGGCCTTGCCTCCCGCCCATGCGCGGCGGTCCGGAGGCAGCGGTACCCTGCCGGGCTCACCCCGGCCAGGCAGGACTTTGAGCGCGAGGACGTCGGTGACCAGCCGGTGGTACAGCCACATCGGGGCGTCTTCGTCGACGGCCGCGTTCAGCCTGCGCAGCAGCTCGGTCTCCGTCCAGCTCAGCGACGCGTTCGCGCGGGCCGCCGACAGGTCCGCCACAGCCGGGTCGATGCCGAGCAGCCCGGTGAAGCGCTCCCAGAGCCGCTCGCGGGGGGCGTCCGGGCCGGGCACGGTCAGCACGTGCACGTGCTCCGGCGGGACGTGCGGGGCCCACCGTCCGAGCACCTCGGGGATGTCGTGCACGCGCCAGAACCAGGAGGCGGCGCCGCCGTCGGGAGGACCGTCGATCACCTCGCGCAGCCAGTGACCGAAGTCGTGGTGGAACCGGTGCTTGACGTACTCCTGCCATTCCGAGGGCAGCAGCCCGGCGAGATCACGGGCGGAGTAGACGATGTGGACCTCGCAGGGGGCGAGGGACCGCACCGCCCGTCCGGCGCCCTCCGCGTCCACCGCGCACAGCACTTCGTGTGAGACCACGGCGGTGTGATGGCCGGACGTCTTGACGCTGTCGGCCAGCAGGTCCCAGGCGCCGTCCCAGCCCGGTTCGGGCTCGTCCGGCTCCGGTTCCAGCCGGCGGAGGTCGCGGGTGGCCCGTACCTGCGCGCTGAAAGACCCGCCTGGCAGGTGGACGCCGGCCTCGGACAGCGCCTCGGCGTTGTCCCACAGCAGGCCCTGCAGGAACGTCGTCCCGCTCTTGGGCGCGCCGATATGGAGGAAAACGGTGGGCGGGGGGCCGCCGGGGTCCGCTGCCACCAGGTTCTCCTCTGCCGGTCGCGGGGTGGGACGCGCAAGACGCCGTTCCGGATCACAGGCAGAGTACAACCGGCCAACGAGGGTCAATCTCCACAACCGGGATCAATGTGTCGGTATGTTGGCCGCGCAGCATTGTCGATCCAGTGTCGATCCTCAGTCAATCCCCTTGCGGACAGAGCGGGCCCGCGGCCGGTCGCCGGGGACGGATCGCGCGTACGACGCGGGGGGCGTCGCAGGAAGATGAACCGTGAACGTTGATCTTGTAGTGGTGGGCTCCGGTTTCTTCGGGCTCACCGTCGCGGAACGCTGCGCGGCGGAACTGGGGCTGCGGGTACTGGTCCTCGACCGGCGCGACCACATCGGCGGCAACGCCTACAGCGAGGATGAGCCCGAGACCGGCATCGAAATCCACCGGTACGGCGCGCACCTGTTCCACACGTCCAACGAGCGAGTGTGGGAGTACGCCAACCGGTTCACGCGGTTCACCGGCTACCAGCACCGCGTCCACTCGACCTTCAAGGGTCGCGTCTACCCGCTGCCCATCAACCTCGGAACGATCTGCGCGTACTTCGGCCGAGCCTTCACCCCGGACGAGGCCCGCGCGCTGATCGCCGAGCAGGCCGCGGAGATCGCCGCCGGGCACGAGCCGCGCAACCTGGAGGAGAAGGCGGTGTCCCTCATCGGACGGCCGCTGTACGAGGCGTTCATCCGGGGCTACACAGCGAAACAGTGGCAGACCGACCCCCTTGACCTGCCCGCAGAGATCATCACCCGGCTGCCGGTGCGGTACACCTTCGACAACCGGTACTTCAGCGACACCCACGAGGGGCTGCCGGTCGACGGCTACACCGCGTGGCTGGAGCGTATGGCCGACCATCCGAACATCGAGGTCCGGCTCGGCACCGACTTCTTCGACCTGCGCGACGATCTCGTCGGACGGGTCCCCGTCGTCTACACCGGGCCGCTCGACCGCTACTTCGGTTTCGCGGAGGGCGAGCTGGGCTGGCGGACGCTGGACTTCGAGACGGAGATCATGCCGACGGGCGACTTCCAGGGAACCGCCGTGATGAACTACGCCGACGAGGACGTCCAGTACACCCGCATCCACGAGTTCCGGCACTTCCACCCGGAGCGGCGGCACTACCCGGACGACCGCACGGTGATCATGCGGGAGTTCTCGCGGTTCGCCGAACGCGGTGACGAGCCGTACTACCCGATCAACACCGCCGAGGACCGCGAGCGCCTGCTGCGCTACCGGGAGATGTCCCGGTGCGAGGACGGCGTCCTGTTCGGCGGGCGGCTCGGCACCTACCAGTACCTGGACATGCACATGGCGATCGCCAGCGCCCTGGGCATGGTCGACAACCGGCTGCGGCCCCATTTCGAACGGGGCGAGCGGCTGATCAGCGGAGGAGTTGACCGATGACCGAGCGGGCCACCCAGCCAGAGCTCCCCACGGAGCCCGCAGAACAGCTCCGGCCGGCCGTGCCGGGCGAGGGACTGCGCATCCTGCACCGGGTCGTGATGCCCGGCGAGCGCGATTTCGACGTCCTGAAGCTGTACGTGGACGGGAACGCGGTGTTCGGCCGCCGCACCGCCGACCTCAAGAGCGCCGCCGAGCGGGTGCTGGCCGAGCAGGACGGTGACGCGGCCCGCGCGGCGGCGGCGTTCAGGCCCGCATCCCAGGACGACAGCGCCGAGATCGTCGGCCGCCGCAGCATCGTCGTGCCGTCCGGCACGCGGGTGTCGTTCTGCAGCTACTTCAACGCCTTCCCCGCCGGATACTGGCGCCGCTGGAGCACGGTCGAGGACGTCCGGCTGCGCGTCCGGGTCCGCGGCGAGGCGACGATCCTCATCTACCGGTCCACCGGCAAGGGCCACCTGGAACGAATCAAGTCGCTGCACATCGACTCCGACTCCTCCGTCGAGGAGACCGTCGACCTGCCGCTCGCCCCGTTCATCGACGGCGGCTGGTACTGGTTCGACATCGTCGCCGACGGCCGCACCGCCGTGCTCGACAGCGCGGACTGGTGCGCGGTCACCGAGCGGACCGAGCCGGGCACCGCCACCCTCGGCATCACGACCTTCAACCGGCCGAAATTCTGCGTCGAGCAGCTCACCGCGCTGGCCGCGGCCGGCGACGTGCTGGACGCCGTCGACGAGATCCTCGTCGTCGACCAGGGCACCGACCGGGTCGAGGACCACCCGGACTTCGCCGCGGCGGCGGAGGCGCTCGGTGACCGGCTGCGCGTCATCGACCAGGCCAATCTCGGCGGCTCCGGCGGCTTCTCCCGGGTCATGCACGAGACCGTCGAGGCCGGGCGCAGCACCTACGCGCTTCTGCTGGACGACGACGTCATCCTCGAGCCGGAGGGCATTCTGCGCGCGGTGACGTTCGCCGACCTGGCGCGCGGCCCGATTCTCGTCGGCGGGCACATGCTCGATCTGTACAACCGGTCGGTGCTGCACGTGTTCGGCGAGACCATCGCCCGGTACCGCTGGTGGATGGTCCCGGCACCGCACACCGAGCTCTCGCACGATCTGGCCGCCCATCCGCTCCGCCACACCCCCTGGCTTCACCGCCGCGCCGACGTGGAGTACAACGCGTGGTGGATGTGCCTGATCCCGGTCGAGGTCATCCAGAAGATCGGGCTGTCGCTGCCGTTCTTCATCAAGTGGGACGACATCGAGTACGGGCTCCGTGCCAAGGCGGCCGGGTATCCGACCGTGTCGCTCCCGGGCGCCGCGGTGTGGCATGTGCCGTGGCACTCCAAGGACGTCATGACCGACTGGCAGGCGTACTTCACCGAACGGAACAGGGTCGTCACCGCTCTGCTGTACTCCCCGTACGAGCGCGGTGGCAACATGCTGAAGGAAAGCCTGTTCATCACCGTCAAGCACGCACTGGCCATGCAGTACTCCACGGCCGAACTGATGCTGCTGGCGATCGAGGACGCGCTCAAGGGGCCCGAGGACCTGCATCCGTCGATCGTCACGAAGATGGGTGAGCTGCGGGAACTGCGTGCCGAGTTCGTGGACGCCCAGGCAAAGGCGGACCTGGACGAGTTCCCCGCCGTCCGGCGGCGCAAGCCGCCGCGCAAGGGCCGCGACGTCGTCCCGCCGAAGAACAGGCGGGCGATGTTCCAGACGGCGCTGATGGGCGCGGCCCGGCAGATCAAGCCGATCGGCCCGTACCCGAAGATCCACCCTGAAGCCGTCGTCCCGCACGTCGACCAGACCTGGTGGCTGCTGACCAAGTTCAACAGCGCACTGGTCTCGTCCGCGGACGGCACCAAGGTCTCCTGGTACCAGCGCGACCCGCAGCGGTTCTGGTCGCTGATCCGGCGCGCGTCGGCACTGCACGCCCGCCTCGGCAAGGACTGGGCGCCGCTGAGCCAGCGGTACCGGGACGCGCTGCCGGGCCTCACGTCGCAGGAGGAGTGGCTGGAGACCTTCGAAAAGGCGCGGCGGCAGTAATGACCGCGGTATCCGGGGCGCCGGCCGGCCCGGTCGATCCCGAACTGGTCGAGCCGGGACGCGGAGGAGGGCTCGGCGAGGTCTTCCGGCGCCGCTACCTGCTGAGGCTCATAGTGCGGCGGGAACTGCGCGCCCGCTACCAGGGGTCGCTGCTCGGCCTCGGGTGGTCGTACGTGCGGCCCGCCGCGCACTTCTCCGTCTTCTACTTCGTCGCCGGCGTCTTCCTCGGGATGAGCGAGTACATCCAGCACTTCCCGATCTTCATGTTCTCGGCGCTGGTCCTGGTCTCGTTCTTCAACGAAACCCTGATCAACACGACTCACTCGGTGCTCGGGAACGCCCCGCTCGTCCGGAAGGTGTACCTGCCGCGAGAACTGTTCCCCGTCGCGTCGCTGCTGGTGTCGTGTGTGCACCTGCTGCCGGGACTGGGCATCGTCCTGACCGTCGCGGTGCTCTGGGGATGGACGCCGTCGGCCGCGGCGCTCGCCTCGGCGCTGCTCGGGTTCGCACTCGTCGCCGTGCTCGGGATGGGGCTCGGGCTGATCTGCTCGGCGCTGCACGTCTTCTACCGCGACACCGACAAGGTCGTCGACATCACGACGTTGTTCGTCACCTGGTCGGTCCCGATGATCTACCCGTGGACGATGGTGCGCGACACCCTGCCGGGCTGGGCGCTGGACCTCTACCTGGCCAACCCCATGGCTGTCGGGGTCCTGCTGTTCGAACGGGCCTTCTGGTGGCCGACGACCGACGGTACGTTCGAGTTCCCCGCTCACCTCACCCGTGACGCGCTCGTCCTGCTGGCGCTGGCGGTGCTGCTGCTCGGGGCGGGCCAGTTCGTGTTCTCCCGGCTCCAGCGCCGTTTCGCGGAGGAACTCTGATGGACGGGACGGCTCCGATGGACGGGACGCGGCGCGCGGTCGTCGTCGACGCGGTGACCAAGCGGTTCACGCTGCGGCACGCCCGCTCGATCAAGAACATGACCGTGCGGGCGCTGCGCCGGGAGAGTCTGCGCGACCGGTTCACCGCGCTGGAGGACGTCTCGGTCACCATCGGGGTCGGCGAGGCCGTCGCGCTGGTCGGGGTGAACGGCTCGGGCAAGAGCACCCTCTTGAAAATCATTTCGGGGGTGATGCCGCCGGACGAGGGCTCGGTCCGGATCCGCGGGCGCGTCGCCGGGCTGATCGAGGTGGGCGCCGGCCTGCACCCGGACCTCACCGGTCGGGAGAACGTCTTCCTGAACGGCGCCATCCTCGGCATGGACCGTGCCGAGACGGTCCGCAAGTTCGACTCGATCGTGGAGTTCGCCGACATCGGCCAGTTCCTCGACCAGCCCGTCCGGTTCTACTCCTCCGGAATGTTCATGCGGCTGGCGTTCTCCATCGCCGTGCACACCGAACCCGACGTCTTCCTCATTGACGAGGTTCTGGCCGTCGGGGACCCGTTGTTCCGCCGCAAGTGCATCGACCGTCTCCACGAGTACCGCGACAGCGGCCGCACCATGGTGATCGTCGCGCACGACGCGAAGCTGCTGCGGCAGCTCTGCACGCGCGGGGTCTTCCTTGAGAGCGGCCGTGTGCTGTGGGACGGCGACATCGACACCGCCGCCGACCTGCTGCTGAAGAAGCGGCAGGAACGCCATCGCGCCGCCGCGCGTCCGGCGAAGGCGGCCGAGGCGGGCCGATGACATCGGCACCACCCGTCGACCGGCCACGGCTGCGTGAACTGGACCTGCTCCGGTTCCTGGCCGCCGTCCTTGTGGTGTTGCACCACTACGTGGGCCGCATCGGCGGATGGGGCGTGGAGAATCACCACAACATGCCGTTCCTCGCGCCGGTCACCCACTTCGGGAATCTCGGCGTCGACCTGTTCTTCCTGATCAGCGGCTTCGTGATCCTGATGAGCGCCTGGGGGCGGAAGGTCGGCGACTTCGCGGTCTCGCGGACGGTGCGCATCTTCCCGGGCTATTGGGCCGGCGTCGTATTCGCCCTCGTCGGCTTCCTCGCCATCGGTCAGACGCCGATGGCGGGGCACAGCCCGCTCGTACCGTTCCTGCCGAACCTGACGATGCTGCAGATGGGCATTGGCGTGCCGGGTATGGAGAACGTCTACTGGACGCTCTGGGTCGAGCTGCATTTCTACGTGCTGATCTCCCTGCTCGTCTGGCGTGGCATCACTTACGGGCGCTGCGTGGCGTTCATGGTTCTCTGGATCGTGCTCGGCCTCTTCGCGCAGGAGGCCGACTTCGCGCCGCTAGCCGCGATCCTGATGCCGCCGTGGGCGCCTTATTTCGTTGCCGGCATGGCCTTCTACCTCATCCACAGGTTCGGCCCGAACCTTCTCCTGTGGCTGATCGTGGCCGGGTGCTGGGCGCTTGTCGTCCCCTACCGGATCGCGACCGTGAACGACGATCTGGCATGGCCGCTCATGTGGGAAGCCGCCATCACCGGCGGTGTCACGCTTTGCTTCCTGATCATGGCGATGGTGGCCAATCACCAGTTCGAGGTGGTGCGCTGGCGGGGCTTCACCGTCCTCGGCGCGCTCACCTACCCGCTCTACCTCGTCCACGAGACCGTCGGGCGGGTGCTGTACGAGCTGATCGGTTCCCAGCTCGGCCGATGGACGCTCCTCGGCGTGTCCTGCGCCGTGGCGTTCGGCTTCGCGTACCTGGTACAACGGCTCGTCGAGGAGCCCGCGCAGCGCTGGATGCGGTCGAGGCTGAAGACCGCGCTCGCCAGGCTGCGTCAGGACCGTCTCCCGCTCACCCGGAACCAGACCCCGTCCCGCAGCCCTGCGGAGGCCATCCGATGACCCGTCCTCCCGCCCCTTCCGGATCAGCCGGCCCGCCGCCCGCCGACGACGTGCTCGCCCGCCCGGTGCCGTCGCGGCTGCGCGAGTTGGATCTGCTGCGTTTCCTCGCCGTGGGCGCACTCGTGCTGCACCACTTCGCCGGGGTGCGCAGCACGATCTGGGCCGGGCGGGACGCCCAGAAGATCTATCCCGAGCTGGCCCCGGTCGCCCACTTCGGCTACCTCGGCGTCGACCTGGTCTTCATGATCAGCGGATTCGTCATCCTGATGGCCGTGTGGGGTCGGGGCGCCGGCGACTTCGCCATCGCGAGAGTCGTCCGGCTCTATCCTGCGTACTGGTTCAGTGTCCTGCTCAGCCTGGTGCTCTTCCTGGTCTGCGGCTCGGCGGTGCCCTACGGTGACGGCGACGACCCCGTCCAGCGACTCCTGCCCAACCTCACGATGCTCCAGCAGGGGATGCACGTCGCTCCGCTGGAGGTCGTCTACTGGGCGCTGTGGGTGGAGTTGCACTTCTACGTGCTCATCGCGCTCTTCGCCTGCGTCGGCATCACCTATGGGCGCTGTGTCACCTTCATGGTCTCCTGGCTGATCGTCGGCGCCTACGCCAAAGAGGCCGGCAACGACCTGATGCGCGCCGTGTTCCTGCCGGAGACGGCGCCGTTCTTCATCGCCGGGATGGCGTTCTTCCTGATCTACAAGTTCGGGTCCAACCTCGCGCTCTGGCTGATCATCGCGGCGTCCTGGGCGCTGTCGGTGCACTACCTCGTGGCGGACATCAATCCGCTGAACGCGTGGAAGGGCGTCCACGAGATCGTGATCCCGGTCGTCGTCACCGTGTTCTACATGACCATGGCCCTGGTCGCGTCGCGGAAGCTCTCCAGGGTGAACTGGCGCGGCTTCACCTTCCTCGGCGCCATCGCCTACCCGCTGTTCCTGATGCACGAAACGGTCGCGCGGACGATCGTCAAGGTGTTCTTCCCGCATCCGATCCTCGACCGGCTGACGATCCTGCCGGTCATCACGGTCTCCGTGCTGGTGTCGGCGTTCGTCGTCCACCGGTTCGTGGAACGTCCGCTCCAGTCGATGATGCGTCCGCGGCTCGCGTCCGCGATGGCGCAGATCCGCCGCAACGGAGCACCGCCGCCGCCCGCCGCGCCGCCGGATGCCCCGTCCAACGCGGATCCCTCGGATGACGCCGACGCCCCGGGCGTCCGCCACGATGCCGCGCAGGCTCCGCGTGCGTCCGTGCCTTAGCCTGATCATCATCGATCAGGTCATTGATCAACCCGTTCGGTGATCGACGTACCGCTGATCGACATGCCGCCGGCCTGAAGGGACTGTGATGCTCGGCGCCAAGCCGCGACGACGATGGCGGGCCGCATCGCCGCCGGCGGTACTGCTGGCGGGTGCGCTGGTGCTCGCCGGATGCGCGCCCGGCGGGAGCCCCGGCGACGCCAATGACGGCAAGGGCGGACAGGTGTCGCCCACCGGCGGGAAGCAGGCTGACCGGCCCAACATCGTCTACATCCTCACCGACGACCTGTCGTGGGATCTGGTCGACTACATGCCGAACGTCAAGCGGCTCCAGAAACGCGGGATGACGTTCTCCAACTATTTCGTCGCCGACACGCTTTGCTGTCCGTCCCGGGCCACGATCCTGACCGGCAAGTACCCGCACAACACGGGGGTTCGCAGCAACGACCCGCCCAAGGGCGGATTCAAGGTCTTCCGTGACCGGGGCAACGAGCAGAACACGTTCGCCGTGGCGATGCAGAAGGCCGGCTACCGCACGGCGCTCATGGGCAAGTACCTCAACGGCTACGAGACCACGAAGCAGCAGGGCTCCTCTCGGACCTACGTGCCGCCAGGCTGGACGGAATGGCAGGTCACCGGGCTGGGGTACGCGAACTACAACTACTACCTGAACAGCAACGGCACGCTCACCCACCATGGGCGGTCGCCGAAGGACTATCTCACCAACGTGATCAGCGCCAAGGGCGTCGACTTCATCAACCGGTCCGCCGACGCCGAGCAGCCGTTCATGCTGCAGATGTCGACCTTCACGCCGCACGCCCCGGCGACGCCCGCGCCGGAGGACGCCCGCAAGTTCCCCACGGTCAAGGCGCCCCGCACACCCGGATTCAATGAGCCGGATATCTCCGACAAGCCGGGTTGGCTGCGCAAATATCCCAGGCTGCGGCCACAGAAGATCCGCGCCATCGACGAGGCGTTCCGCAAGCGGGTCAGGGCCGTCCAGTCGATCGACCGGATGGTCGGCGCGCTGGAGGCAGCCGTCAACGCCAAGGGAGAGGGGGGCGACACCTACTTCGTCTTCAACTCCGACAACGGCTACCACCTGGGACAGCACCGGCTCGTTGAGGGAAAGCTGACCGCCTACGACACCGACATCCGGGTACCGCTGATCGTCGCGGGCCCCGGCGTCCCGGCCGGGAAGACCGAGAAGAGGTTCGCGCAGAACACCGACATCTGCCCGACGTTCGAGGAACTCGCGGGGCTCAAGCCGCCGGAGCCGGTGGACGGGCGGTCCCTGGTGCCGCTGCTGCACGGACGGCAGGTTTCCAGCTGGCGGACGACCGCGTTCATCGAGCATCTCGGCCCCAACTACAGCGACGACGACCCGGACCTGCCGAAGAAGTACGGGGGCAATCCGCCGACCTACCAGGCCGTCCGTACGGCGAACGAGCTGTACGTCGAGTATGAGAACGGCGACCGCGAGTATTACGATCTCGCGCGGGACCCCTGGGAGCTGGGGAACATGTGGGGGCAGGCGCCCGAGGCGCGGAAGGCCGAGCTGAAGTCGCTGGTGACCTCATACCGCACCTGCTCCGGCGCCGAATGCCGCGACCTGTGAACGTCCCGGCCACGTGAGCTCTCCCGGCCGTATCGGCATCCCGGCCGCGCGAATCGCCCGGCGGCCCCGTCTTGCGTGGCCTACGCGCCGGTCTTGGGCGCGGCGGGAGCCGGAGCCTGAGCACGGAACGATGCGCCCACGTAGGCCCGGCACGTCCCGTCCTCGCCGCGTTTGGTCGCCACCTCCAGCAGCCCCCGTCCGCCGTCCATCGGGAGCAGCGACGAACTGTAGTTGGCGCAGACGACGTCCGAATGCTCCGGGTGGGCTGGGAACGGAACATGGACCGGCGCGGGTTCCGTGTGCCACACGCCGTCGCCGTTCGCGGTGTTGGCGAAGATGGTGGCGCCGCTGGCCTCGTGTGAGAGCCCGCCCTCGGCGTCCCGGACGAGCCCGCCGATGAGCAGGATCGTCCCGTGCGGGCCGCCGCCGGGAATCCAGGTGACCGTCGGCGCGTGGTAAAGGCTCAGGCCGTCCGCGGTGCGGGCGGCAGTGCCGCGTCCGGCGGCGTCGCCCCACGTCCAGCCGTCGGGTGAGCGGCGGTAGTGCACCTTGCAGGACGCGGACGGGCCGCACACCTCGTATGCCATGAAGTAGGTGCCGTCCGGCAGGCGCCGCACCACGGGCATGCCCGGCCGGTCGTGCCCGCCGGGAGCCACGATCACCGTTCTCGATCCCCAGGTGACGCCGCCGTCGGTGGAGACCACCTCGGCGATGACCTGGTCGTGGCCGTGGTGCGTCTCGTCGGCGTAGTAGCAGACCAGGCGGCCTCGCGCGTCGACGGCCAGTTCAGGTTCCCACAGGCCCCGGTTCCAGGGTGTCCCCTCGTCGGCGGTCGCGCAGCTCGACAGGTAGTTCCAGTGCCGTCCGCCGTCGGCGCTGCTCCATACGCGCAGCTCGGGGCGGCGCCCGGGCGCGTGGTTCTTCATGCCGACGGTTCCCGCCCACAGCAGCGTCCCGGCGGGCTGGGCACCGAGCCTCCGGGGGAGTTCGAGCAGGCTGCCGCAGCAGCCGCCGCGTTCCCCGGCGGCGGCCGGGTCGAGGATCTCCGACAGCGTCCGGAACGTGCGGCCCCCGTCAGTGCTCTCGTAGAACCGCGCCATGTCGGTGACGCCGTCGCCCGTGGACGTCGCGACCCCGAGGATGATCCGGCCGTCCCGCAGCCGGACGAGCCTCGGGTACATGGCCTGGCGATCGTCCACCCGCCGTTCGCCGAAGGGCGCGAAGGCGGGGGAACGGGCGGGGCCGCCCGGGTGTCCCGCCGCCGCGCCACCGCCGCTCCAGGTGCCGTCCTCGGCCGCCATGCAGCCGGTGAGCGCGAGGACGGCGGCGAGTGGTGGGCCGGCGGCGCGCGCGATCCGCCCGCGTCCCCGAGACGGCCGCCCGCGTCTCGCCGGCCGGCCGGTCAACGACACACAGGCTCCTCACCTTTGGTGGACGTCCCCCCCGGCATCGGACATTACCGTTCTGACCGGGCGGCGGGTGAGACCCAACCGGAGCCGGGACGCGCCGTACAGGAGTGGCCGGATGCGGTCAGGGGCCGGAAAGGGGGGTGTCCGATCTTTACCGCAGGTGGACTTGGTGACCGAATTGGCGGGGTCAGTCGGTCATCTGTGGTCCTGTTCCGTTGAACGTGGCGCACGAACGCGGCAAGCTCTTTACTCTGTGTGGTGTAGGAGACCAACCCGGCAACCCCCAGGCGTTCCAATCATTCCCGCAACTCCCAGGGGTCTCTCGACGTGACGGACATGGCGCGCGAGTCCGCGATGGCGCGGCTCACACAGGCCGACCGCGTCTATGTGGGCTGGCGCTACGCGCAGGTGCACCCCGACCCGGGGCCGCCACCGGACAGGCCCGCACAGCCCGACCGCGCCCCGGCCCCGCAGCCGGCGCGGCAACCGGGCGAGCACATGGCGGCCCTGCCCCTGCGGATCGTCTTCGGCGGCGCGCTCTGCGGCATCGTGCTGTTCCTGCTCTGCGGTGTCGTCGGCGTGGTTCCCTGGCCGTTCGCCGGGGTGGCGATGCTGGCCTGCGCGCTCATCATCGGCATCACCGGCGGGACGCTGTGGCGCGACGAGCGCGGCGTCCGCGAGAGGCTCGCGCACGAGCGCGACGCGGAGGAGCGCAGGCGCGCCGAGAGCGACCGGGAGCGTGACGCGGCGGAGAGGGCTTACGCCGAGGCGAGGTCCGAGTGGGAGCGCCGCCAGTCGGCGTACGAGGGCCAGCGCGAGTGGTATCCGGTCGCCGTCCCGCCCGGCGTCGACCGGGTGGACGTCGTCGGCGGGACGCTCGCCGGATGGTCCGCGGCAGTCACCACCATGGGCGCGGCGCGGCTCGCCGTGGGCGCGCGCCTCACCGTCATCGACCTGTCCGAGGGCGCGATCGCGCACGACCTGCTGCGGCTCGCCGCCGACCGCGGCGACGACCCGCTCGTCTGGGTGCTGCCCGCCGACCTGCCGCGCCTCGACGTCACCCGCGGCCTGAACCCCGAGGCGCTCGCCGACGTGCTGTCCCTGGTCGTCGGCGCGGGCGAGGAGGAGGGCGGAACCCGCGACCTGTCGTTCGACAACTCGATCCTGGAACGGCTCATCGAGGTCCTCGGCCCGGACGCGACGATCCCGCGGATCACCGCGGCGCTGCGCGTCCTCGCCCAGGTCGGCGACCCCCGCGACGACCTCCGCAAGGGCCTCCTCACCGACGAGCAGGTCGAGCGGATCGCGACGCTGTTCGGCCGGGACGCCACCGACCGGATCGTCGTCCGGCGCGCCTGGGCCCTCGAAGCCCAGCTCCGCAAACTGGAGAAACTCGCCACCGAGCCGGTGCGGCTACCGCCGTCCCGGCTGCACGTGGTGTCGATGGACCGGCGCGCCGGCGTCCTCACCAACCGCATCCTCGGCACCTACGTCACGACCGCGCTGACCCACCGGATCAGGGAGGCCCCGCCCGGCGGCCGCTGGGACCACACCCTCTTCCTGTGCGGTTCGGAGAAGCTCCGCGGGGACGTCCTGGACCGCCTCATCGACGCCTGCGAGGCCACCGGGACCGGGCTCGTCCTGATGTACCGGTCGATCCCCGGCCACGTCCGCGAGAGGCTCGGGCGCCGCGGCCACGCCGCCGTCGGGTTCATGCGGCTCGGCAACCCCGAGGACGCCCGCGTCGCCGCCGAGCACATCGGCGCCGGCCAGCCCCTCCTCGTCGCCGAGATCACCGACTCCGCAGGCGAGACGCTGTTCGACGTCGCGGGGGAGACCTACGCCAGCACGGTCGCGTTCGCGCGCCCACGCGGCGACGGCCTCACCGACCCGGTCTGGTCGCCGCTGCCCGCACCCGCCGCCGACGACTCCGCCCTCGTGGAGGGCATCAGCTCCGCGACCGCGTGGGGCCGCACCGTCGAAGGCCGCCACCGCGCCCGCGACACCCCGGCCAAACAGCGGTTCCGCGAACTGCTGGTCGAGCCGCCGCAGCTTCAGGAGCTGCCGCCGACCGCCATGGTCTTCACCCATTCCGGCACCACCGGCCGCCGCACACTGCTCGTCGACGCCAACCCCGGCATCATCACCCTGCCGACCGCGCACTCGATGGAGTTCGAGGAGTACTTGCGCGAACAGGAACGCCGGGACAGGGAGGTTCTGGACGAGGCGAGCGACGCTGCCCATCAGGACGGGCCGGAAGCCGCGGCGCCCGAGCCCGCCCCGCCGGACGTCCCCGCCCCGCGCTTCCCCCAGCCGTCCCGCGCCCGCCATGCGTTGCCGCGAGGCGCGGGGACGCGCCCCGTCCGGATCGTTCCCCCGCTGAAGCCGAACGGCAGGCACAAGGCGGACCCTCCGTCCTCTTCGTGACAGCGGAGAGCCGAGGTCATATGTCGGCTTCATGTGTCGCGTCAAGCCCGTCTTATCTGTCCGCGGGGGCAGATGTGCTCCTAGCGTCGGCGTTTCAGAAGTTCTGAGGCCACATCTGGTCAGTCGTCTGATCTCGTTTCGGGTATGCGTCGTCACTGATCGTCGCGCTTTTCGGGAGAAGGCGGCGAAAAGCCGTTCACGTTATCACGTGACCATCCCGGGAAGTGCAGTGATCTAGATCACATTCAGAAGTTCGATATTGGCTCTTTCCCGTTTCTGGACGCCGAGTTACGTTATGGCCGTTTTGGTGACCCTTCCGCGTTGGGGTTTTCATGGGTTTTGGTGCCGTGTCGCGTTGTGCGGGTGCTGTGCGGTCGTTGGTGTGGCGGCGTCCGGTGTGGTCGGCGCGGGTTGTGTCGTTGGTGCTGGCCGCCGGTCTGTTGCAGGTCCCGGCAGCGGTCGCGCCGGTGACGGCGCTGGCCGATGAACCCAAGACGGCGGCGGCGACTGAGCAGCAGGCGGTGGCGCAGGCTAAGCGGTCGGGTGAGCCGGTGGAGATCACTTCCCGGCGGGGGGAGACCCGGACGGTGCGGGCGTTGCCGAACGGCCGTATCGAGGTCGAGGAGCGTGTGCAGCCGGTGCGTGCACGCCGGAACGGTAAGTGGGTGGACATCGACACCACGTTGCGGCGCTCGGCGGGTGGGGCGGTGGTGCCGGGCGCCTCGACGGTGGGGCTGGAGTTCTCCGGTGGCGGGGACGGCCCGATGGTGCGGATGACCCGGGCCGGGCGCCGGTTGGCGTTGTCGTGGCCGGGGTCGTTGCCTGAGCCGGTGCTGGACGGCGACACCGCCGTCTACCGGGGTGTGGCGGGCCCGGATGTGGATTTGCGGTTGCGGGCGCGGGCGGACGGGTTCGCGCATGTGCTGGTGGTCAAGACCGCGCAGGCCGCCAGGAACCCGCGGGTGGCCAGGCTGGCGCTGGGGTTGTCGACCACCCGCCTGGCGGTGGCCGAAGAGGCGGGCAGCGGGGTGTTGAAAGCCGCTGATCGGGGGTCGGGACGGGTGGTGTTCGAGGCGCCGTCGCCGAAGATGTGGGATTCCTCCCGTGCTGAGCCGGCGCCGGACAAGCAGTCCCGTGCCGCCGCGCCCGCCGGCCCGGCCGAGGATCCGGCGGAAGGACCGGTGGACGGTGCCAGGACCGCGTCGATCGATGTGGCGGTCGGCGGCGGGAAGATCATCCTGACTCCGGACGAGGGGTTGCTGTCGGATCCCGGGACCCGGTTCCCGGTGTACATCGATCCGGTGTGGACGACGAACAAGGCGTCGAGCTGGGGGATGGTGTCGTCGGGGTGGCCGGATGAGTCGTATTACAAGTTCGATGGTAAGTCGACCGAGGGGATGGGCCGCTGTGAGGTGGCCAAGGACCCCAACTGTGTGAAGAACCAGACCAAGCGGTTGTTCTTCCGGATGCCGTTGCCGGCGGTGAAGGGCCGCTATATCCAGAGTGTGGAGTTCACCGCGTTCGAGACCTACGCCTACAACTGCTCCAATCCGACGTCGGTGCAGTTGTGGCGGACGAACACGCTGCGGTCGTATGCGACGTGGAACAACACCAACAGTTCCTCGGTGTGGGATGAGCATCTGACCTCGCGTGATGTGGCGTACTGCTCCAAGACGCCGGTGGAGTTCGGCGGGTCGAAGCTGCGCGCGCATGTGCAGGACGCGGTCAACAAGGGGCACGGGTCGATCACGTTCGGGTTGAAGGCCTACAGCGAGTCGACGATGGACTGGTGGAAGCGGTTCGCCGATGACGCGTACCTGAAGGTGCAGTACAACAACCCGCCGTATCAGCCCAACACCGACTCGATGTACGCCAACCCCGGCACCAAGTGCGTGACCGCGAGTCAGGCCAAGACGGTCAACGACATTCCCACGGTGTACTCCTACCTGTGGGATCCCGACACCGAGGACCGCAACAAGGTGCGCGGCCAGTTCACGTTGTACTGGGCCGACAACGCCGACGGGTCGGACTGGGGTGCGAAGTGGACCTCGGCGCTGACTCCGGCCAAGACCTCGGGCAGCCAGTTCCAGCAGCCGCTCCCCTCGACGATCCCGGAGGGGACGTTGATCGGGTGGGGTGTGCGGGCCTGGGACGGTGAGCAATGGGGCCCGTGGAGCTACGACGGCGCGCAGACCGGCTGCTACTTCTACTACGACCCCGCGGTACCGGGAGAGCCGGCCATCACCTCGGCCGACTACCCCCAGGACGGCGCATGGCACGGCGGGGTGGGCGAGCCCGGGACGTTCACCATCTCCGACTCCGAGGGGGTGGCCGACCGGTACGAGATCGCGATGAACGGCGAGCCGGTGACCACGGTGGCCACCACCGCCGGCGCGGCCCGGCAGGTACAGATCCCGCCGACCCGCTCGGGCCCCAATGTGCTGACAGTGCAGGCGTTCGCGCCGTCTGACCAGAATGGCCCGGCGGTGTCGTATGAGTTCCGCGCCAATGCCGGCGCGGATCCGGTCGCCAAATTCAAGTTGGACGAGGGTGCCGGTTCGACGGCGGTGACGTCCACGGGTCCGGGGCGGTCGGCGTCGGTACGCGGGTCGGCGACGTTGGGTGATGCCGGTAAGAACGGCACGGCGTTGACGTTGGACGGCGTCGATGGGTACGCCGAGAGCACGCTGCCGATCGTCGACACCACCGGGAGTTTCACGGTGTCGGCCTGGGCCAAACCGACTCAGCACCGGCAGGGGGAACTGCTGGCCCAATCAGGGACGTCCCAAAGTGGTTTCGTCTTGGGGATGCACGCTAATGGAGCAGCGATTTTCGAGTGGCCAACCGTTGACGACAACAATGGCGGAGGTACTTGGCAGTGGGCTGTGGATGATGCGCCGCTTCCGCTCGGCCAGTGGAGTCATCTGACCGGTGTGTACGACAAGGCCGCAGGTCAGATGCGGCTGTACGTGAACGGGCAACTGCAAGCGACCGCCAGTGGAGTCACGCCCCTGGAAGCCCACGGTGCGCTGCAGATCGGCCGGAGTCTCTACAACGGCTGGTTCGTGAACCACTGGCCGGGGTCGATCGACGATGTGCGGGTGTTCACCCAGCCGTTGTCGGACGCGCAGGCCCAGCAGCTGGCGGGTGGAACCGTTCCGTCGGGAACGGGCCTGGTGGCGCATTGGAACATGGATGAGGCGGCGGGCAAGTCCCGGGTGTACAGCCCGGTCGCGCCGTTCACGGCCACTGTGCACAATGGGGCCGTCCTGGGCGCCGAGGGGCAGGTGGACGGTGCGCTGCAACTGGACAACACCGCCCAGCAGTACGCCGCCACCGACCGCCCGGTGGTCAACACTCTGCGCAGCTTCGCCGTGTCGGCGTGGCTGAAGGCCGACGGGCCGGCCACCTCACCCACCCAGAACTTCACGGCGGTGTCGGCGCGCGGCGACAGCAAGAGCGGCTTCTACCTCAAGTATGTGGAGGCCACGGGCAGGTGGGTTTTCGCGCGAACCGCGCAGGACAGCGACGATCCGGGCTGGTATCAGGCCACATCGAAGGATCCGGCGCAGACCGATGAGTGGACGCATGTGGTCGGGGTGTGGGACGCGGTGGCCCAGCGGTTGCGGATCTACGTCAACGGTGAGCGAGGCACCGACAGCCCGGTGGTGGACTCGCGCTGGCTGGCCACCGGCGGCCTGGAGATCGGACGCTCCCAGTGGGGAGGCAACCCGGTCGACCACTGGGCCGGCCTGATCGACGACGTCCGCGTGTACGACCGGATCGTGGGTGACCGCGAGGTCGAGGAGATGGTCACCCAGCATCCGGCGCTGAAGGCGCGGTGGATCTTGAACCAGGACGGTTCGGGTGAGCCCGCGGGTGCCTCACCACTGGTGCTGCACAACGGTGCGGCCATCGACCCGGCGGCGGGTTTCCGGGAGTGGGCGTCGCCGGCGGGTCTGAAACTCGACCCCGCGCAGTCGGCGTTCGCCGAGACCGCGCAGCCGGTGGTGGACACCGATGAGAGCTTCACCCTGACCGGGTGGGTGCGTAACAGCGGCCGGCCGTTGCAGCCGGCGACGGTGTGGTCCCAGCCGGGTGTGAACACTGATGCGTTGGTGTTGCGGTATGTGCCGGGCGCTGATTCTGAGTTGCAGGGTGGCTGGCAGGTGACGATGCGTAATGCCGATGACGGGTCGGCGGCGCCGTTGACGGCGGCGCATTCGGGGTTCTCGCCGCAGGAGTGGTCGCATCTGGCGGTGGTGTACGACGCGTTGCGCGACCGGGTCAGCCTGTACGTCAACGGGCAACTGGAGGAGACCTCCAGCGGGGTGTCGCAGGAGGACCAGGTGCTGGGGTTCAAGGCGGCCGGGAACGGCGGTCTGCAGGTGGGCCGCACCAAGCTCGGCGCACCTGGCGGCACCGAATTCTGGACCGACGCCGTCGATGACATCTGGGCCTATCAGGGCGCGTTGACCACCGAACAGATCCAGATGCTGGCCGGCGGGGTGGAGTTGCCCACCGCCGACGGCCCCTGACCCCCTTCTATCCGGTTCGACCCCGTGTCCCTTCTCTTCTGCTGATCTCGTGATGCACCCCGGCTCCCCGCTGGGGTGGTGGCGATGGAGGATGTTGTGAACGCAGGCCGCAAGAGGCTGGTGCTGGGATCGGGCCGCGCGGTGACGGTGGCCGCGGCCGCGACCGCACTCGTGATGCCGGCCGGGTTGCTGTCGGCTCCGGCGGCGTTGGCCGATCCGCCCAACTCCACGCGCCCGCAGGTCGCCGACCACGAGGACCCGGTTGCGGGGCGTGATTTGAAGGTCCGGCCGCGCAAGGCCGACCCGGCCGCCGAGCAGGGCCCTGCGGCGAAGGCGGATTGGCCGGATGCGGGGACCGCTGAGGTGCAGGTGCCGTCCGGCAAGAAGGCGGTGCGTGCGGGCGGACTGCCAGTACGGGTGTTGCCGCCCGGCAAACAGCCGCGTTCGGCCCGAGCAGTGCCGGCGGCGGGCCGGGTCCGTGTCCAGGTGCTGGACCAGCGGGCCAGCCGCGCGGCCGGAGTGGACGGGCTGGCGTTCACCGTGGCCCGCACCGACACCGCGGCGCCGGGCCGGGTGAAGGTACGGCTGGACTATGCCAAGTTTGCGCAGGCGTTCGGTGGTGCTTATGGTGCGCGGCTGCGGCTGACGCAGTTGCCGCCCTGCGCGCTGACCACACCGGCCAAGCCGGAATGCCGGACCGGTGAGCCAGTGACGGTCAGCAATGATGCGGCGGCCAAGACGTTGACCGCCGAGATCCAGGCCGCCCCCGCGGCGGCGTCTGGTTCGCCTGCGGTGGCCGCAGCGGGGCAGAACGCGACGCTGCTGGTCGCCACCGCCGCCTCCGATAGTTCGCAGGGCGACTACAAGGCCACCTCGTTGAAGGCGTCGGCGACGTGGAAGGCCGGCGGCAACTCCGGTGACTTCACCTGGTCGTACCCGATGCGGGTCCCACCCGTCCCCGGCGAACTGGCCCCGAAGGTCGAGTTGTCCTATTCGTCTGCCAGTGTGGACGGCCGGACGGCCAACACCAATGGGCAGCCGTCCTGGGTCGGTGAAGGTTTTGATCTGTGGCCCGGCTACATCGAGCGGCGCTACAAGTCATGTGAGGACGACGGCGCCCCCAAGGACGAGTGGGGCAACTCGCCGGGTGACCAGTGCTGGGGGTACGACAACGCCACGGTCACCTGGAACGGCAAGGGCGGAGAGCTGATCAAGGCGTCCGACGGGACGTGGCGGGCCAAGGGCGACGACGGCACCAAGTACGAGAAGCTCACCAGTTCGTCGAACCACAACGGTGACGACAACGGCGAGTACTGGAAGGTCACCACCACCGACGGCACCCAGTACTTCTTCGGCCTCAACCGCCTCCCCGGCTGGACGTCGGGCAAACCGGAGACCAACTCGGCCTGGACGGCCCCGGTGTTCGGCGACGACTCCGGTGAACCCTGCCACGCCTCGTCGTTCGCGAGCTCGTGGTGCCAGCAGGCCTACCGCTGGAACCTGGACTACGTCGTCGACCCCAATGGCAACGCCATCAACTACACCTACGGCCAGGAGACCAACCACTACGGCCGCAACCTCAAGCCGGAGGACGAGACCCCGTATGTGCGTGGCGGGTATCTGAAGACGATCTCCTACGGGCTGCGCGCGGACGCGTTGTTCGCCAAGCCGCCGGCGCAGGTCACCTTCACCACCTCCGAGCGCTGCATCCCGGACGCGTCCTTCGACTGCGCTCCGTCCAAGATCGGCGCCAACCCCGACAAATGGTGGGACGTTCCCTGGGACCTGAACTGCAACTCCGGCCAGGAATGCAAGGACACCCACGGCACCATCGCGCCCACGTTCTGGTCCCGTAAACGGCTGACCAAGGTCACCACCCAGATCCTCCAGCCGGACGGCTCGGCCTATCGGCCGGTGGATTCGTGGTCGATGGATCACGAGTGGGGTTTGGCCGATGTCGAGCGGGATCTGCTGCTGGAGGAGATCGTCCACACTGGGCACGCCGCCACCGACGGCGGCGGGGCGGTGACGTTGCCGAAGGTGACGTTCAACCACGTGCAGCTGCCGAACCGGCTGGACAAGACCGGCGACGACATCCTGCCCTACATCCGGTACCGGCTCGGCGCGATCTACGACGAGTCCGGCGGGCAGATCGACATCGCCTACTCCAACACCGACTGCACCCTGGCGAATCTGCCGACCCCGGAGACCAACACCACCCGCTGCATGCCGGTGATCTGGACGCCGCCGGGCCGCGAGGATCCGATCACCGACTGGTTCCACAAATACGTGGTCACCTCCGTCATCCAGACCGACCGCACCGGCCTGGCCCCCGACATGGCCACCACCTACCAATACCTGGGGGATGCGGCCTGGCATTTCGACGACGATGACGGGCTGACCAAGGAGAAGAACAAGACTTGGTCGCAGTGGCGCGGCTACGGCCACGTCCGCACCGTCACCGGCGACCCCGCCGACCCGGCCACCCAGGCCGACACCTACTACCTGCGCGGCATGCACGGCGACCGCCAGAACGAGTCCGGCGGCACCAAGAGCGTCACCGTCCCCGACGGTGAGGGCGGCACCCACACCGACCACGACGCGTTCGCCGGTTTCACCCTCAAAACCGTCCAGTACACCGAACCGGGCGGGAGTATCCACGTCAAGACGGTCAACACCCCGTGGCGGGTGCAAACCGCCTCCCGCACCCGTTCATGGGGCACCACTACCGCAAACGCCGTCCACACCGACTCGTCCCACACGTGGACGGCCAAGGACGGCGGCGGCTGGACCGAGACCAAGACCCAAACCGACTACGCCGGCTCCGGCGCGGGTGTCGGCCGCGTCACGTCCATCAGTGACCTGGGCGACCTCGCCACCGCCACCGACGACAGATGCACCCGGACCAGTTACGCCGACAACACCGGCGCATGGATGGTGTCTTTCCCATCCCGGGTGGAGACCGTCTCGGCCGCCTGCACCGTCACCCCCGACCGTCCTGCGCAAGTCGTCTCGGACGCGCGTACGTACTACGACAATGGCGGCTTCGGTGACGGTCCGTCCAAGGGCAACATCACCAAGGTCGAGAAGGTCTCCGGGTACAACGGTGGCACCCCGCAGTACGTGACACAGGCCACCACCACCTACGACTCGTACGGACGGGTCACGCAGGCGAAGGACGTACTGGGGCAGGCCACCACGACTGCCTACACCGACACCCAGGGCCTGACCACCCAGACACAAACCACCACCCCTCCGGCCACGCCTGGTGATGGGGCCACGGCGCTGACCACCACCCAGGTACTGGATCCGGCGTGGGAGCAGCCGACCCGTACCACCGACGCCAACGGCAACCACACCGATCTGGTGTACGACGGGCTGGGCCGGCTACGGAAGGTGTGGCTGCCCAACCGGTCCAAGGTCAATGGCCAGAACCCCAACCGCGAGTTCGCCTACCGGGTGACCGAGGGACAGATCGTCGCGGTCACCACCAAAACGCTGACCGCCACGGGTGGGCAGCGGGTGGCGAAGATCGAGTTGCTGGACGGGTGGCTGCGGTCCCGCCAGACCCAAGCCCCCGGTCCGGACGGCCGGCTGATCAGCGACACCTTCTACGACGACCGCGGCCAGCCCATCAAGACTTATGCCCCCTACACCGCCACCGGCGCCCCCGAAACCACCCTGTTCGGTGTCGGCACCCCCGGCAACATCGAGACCCAGACCCGCGCCGAGTATGACGGGCTGGGCCGCAAGATTGTCGAGAAGCTCACCCAGGGCAACGGGTCGCAGCCCGAGCAGGAACTGTGGCGCACCACCTACACCTACGGCGGCGGCAACCGCGTCTCGGTCACCCCACCCGACGGCGGCACCCCCACCGCCGAAATCACCAACGCCCGCGGGCAGGTGATCGAACGCCGCCAGTACCACGCCGACACCCCCACCGGCGCCTACGACGCCACCACCTACACCTACACCCCCGCCGGCGAGATCGCCTCGGTCACCGACCCGTCCGGCAACACCTTCACCACCACCTACGACCTACGAGGCCGCAAGACCCGCACCACCGACCCCGACAAGGGCACCACCACCTTCACCTACGACGACCTCGACCGCATGGTCTCCACCACCGACGCCCGCGGCAAGCAGATCTTCACCACCTACGACGGCATCGGGCGCAAGACCGCCACCCACGACGGCGCCGCCGGCGGGCCGCTGCTGACCTCGTTCACCTACGACACCGTCACCGACGGCAAGGGCAAACTCGCCACCGCCACCCGCCACCATGACGGCGCCGCCTACACCAAGCGAGTCCTCGGCTACGACGACCTGGGGCGCGTCGAGGCCACCAATATCACCATCCCCGCACAACAGGGCCCGCTCGCCGGAACCTACCTGTTCACCACCAGCTACAACCTCGATGGCACCGTGCAGGGCAACGGCCTGCCCGCGGCTGGCGGACTGCCCGTTGAAAGCACCGTCAACAGCTACGACGCCTGGATGCGGCCCATCCGGCTGACCAGCAACAAAGCCACCTACGTCAACGACACCGTCTACACCCCCACCGGTAAACCCACCATCCTGGAACTCGGCACAGGCGGGACCCGCGCCTGGCAGACCTTCACCTACCAGTACGGCACCCAACGTCTCGACACCGCCAAAACGCTCCGCGAGGGCATTAACGGCAACGACCGCAACGCCACTTACCACTACACCGACGACGGCACCATCACCTCCATCACCGACACCTCCCGTGACGGCATCGACAACCAGTGCTTCACCTACGACCACCTGCAGCGCCTCACCGAGGCTTGGACGCAAGGGACCACCGACGCCTGCGCCACCGAACCCACTGATGCGCTGATCGGTGGTCCCGCGCCCTACTGGCAGACCTTTACCTACGACAAGGCCGGCAATCGCACCGGCGAAACCCGGCACGGAATCGGCGCTGTCGCCGACACCGTCCGTACCTACACCTACGCCACCCCCGGACAGGGCAACCGCCTCAACCAGGTCACCCAGAGCGGGCCCGCCGGTCAGCGCACCGACACCTACACCTACGACGCCACCGGCAACGTCACCACCCGTGCCATCGGCTCCGGCCCGGCCGTCGGCCAGACTTTGGAGTGGGGCGCTGCGGGCGAGCTGACCAAGGTCACCGAAAACGGCAATGACGCTACGTTCATCTACGACGCTGACGGCAACCGCCTGATTCGCCGGGACCCGTCCGGTTCGACTCTGTACCTCCCCGGTACCGAACTGCGCGCCTTCAACGGTGCCTCCACTGCGACCGGGATTCGCTACTACACTTTCGCCGGCCAGACAATCGCGATGCGTACTTCTGACGGCACTGTCACCCACCTCACCGGTGATCATCAGGGCACGGACCAGATTGCCATCAATGCGTCGACCCAGCAGGTCACCGTCCGCCGCTTCACCCCCTTCGGCTCCATCCGCGGCATGGACGAGGACGCGACATGGCCGAATGACAAGGGTTTCGTCGGCGGCACCCAAGACCCCACCGGCCTCACCCACCTCGGCGCCCGCGAATACGACCCCGACACCGGACGCTTCGTCTCCGTCGACCCGGTCATGGACCAGGCCGACCCCCAGCAGATGAACGGGTATACCTACGCCAACAACAGCCCCGTCACGCACGCCGACCCCGACGGCCTGTGCCCACCAGATATCTGTGGTAAAGGTTACGTCCCTGTCGGCCACAAGAAGCCACTGATGACCGGCGGCTGCGGTCACGACTGCGGCAACCCGCCCGCAGGTTTCCTGGCATCGCTGGATCGGCCAGTCCATGCGCGCTGGGGCGACACTACGGTCCACGCCCCCAATTCCATTGCCTACACAGCCGCCCTGCAGAAGATGATGCAGCACGTGTACATGAAGTACGCAGGCACTCTGGGGCCGCTGGACCCGCAAATCATGCCGACCTGTGCCACTGACGGCAGTGCCTGTTTCCCAGGGGACCTGGGGAGACTCGGCAACTTCGCCAAACTGCTCTGCAAAATCGGCGGATTCAGATGTGACCGTATGTCCGGGCTGGAGTTCTTCGGAGCAGGAATGCGCAGCTTCCCGATGAACGGCGGCTTCGGTAAGGACGGGGGCATCACCGGCATCAGAGGCGGCCGCTGGACGACAGGTGGTCAGCCAGGCCGACCGACCAACCTGGGATCCTGTAGCAGTTTCGTCCCAGAAACGTTCGTCGTCATGGCCGACGGGAGCCGCAAACCCATCGAAGACGTCAAGGTCGGTGACAAGGTCTTGGCCACCGATCCGGATACTGGTGAAACCAGTTCCCAGTCCGTGCTCGGTACCATCACCACCAAGGGCGACAAGCACCTCGTCCAGATCACGATCAACTCCGACGCTCCCCGCAGGCTCCGTGTGACCGGTGACGAGCCGCAGCAAAGCGCCTCAAGTCAGCTCTATCGGGCCGCACAGAACGGGGTGGTCATCACCACCGCCAACCACCCCTTCTGGGTCGTCGGCGACATCAACGCCTGGGTCGAGGCTGCCGACCTGATGCCCGGCATGTGGCTCCGCACCAGCGCCGGCACCTACGTCCAGGTCACCGCCACCGAACACCGCACCGCCCACCACCAACGCGTCCACAACCTCACCATCGCCAACCTCCACACCTATCATGTGCTGGCGGACGCCACGCCGATCCTCGTCCACAACGACAACTGTGCTGTCAGTGGTAACCCGCATTCAAAACTGGGCGAGAGTGCTACCCGGACGTGGCTGCGCGATAACGGGTACCGGCACATTGTGAAGGAGGTTCAATTCAAGAACAGCAAAGGAAAGCCCTTCCGTGCTGACTTTGTTGCAAGGGATGGCAGTGGAAACTGGATCGCAGTCGACGCCAAGACCGGAAGGGGTTCGGTCATCAGTCCAAATCAGGAACTGGGATACCCGGAACTGAATGGCAGTGGAGTCGTCCTGGATACCCATAAGCTGAAGCGTTTCGGGTTGACAAAGGGAATGACCATCAGGATGGATGTGCACATCGATCTCTGGACTTGCCCGGCCTGTGGTAGCGGCCACTAGAGTGGAATCATGAGTGAAGACGGTGGACGGCACGCACTCGGATACGGCAGCGCGGACGGCGATCTTGTTCGGGCTTATAAGTCCAAAGACGTCATGCGGGCCGCCGCCAGTTGGATCGCAGCCACGGCGCTCCCAGAAGGGTTCACCTGGATCCAGTCAAAGAAATGTCTTGAGCGCAAGGCGGACGGGAGGCAGGAGTCGATCGCCCTGAGTTCATCCTATAGAAACAGACCGGACAAGGATATTCAGATCTGGATTGAGGCGCTCGAGGTAAGAGAAAGGGATCTCCTGCTGTGGCGTCGCCGCCATCCCGACTTCACCCTAGAACGCCCGGGTGGCATGGATGATCTCGTCTGTGCAAGCAGTTATATTGATTTTTGCGATCAGCTTGAAGAATATCAGGTAAACCTGACTGTGTACGATGAGCGCCCAGCCCGACTGTCCGTGCTGGCCGATCATGTCCGAAGGATCGCCCTGCCGTGGTTTCAAGCCACGGCGGAGCCGGGATCGCTGGCGGACAGCGTCTGGGACGAAATGATTCTTGATTCGGCCTCCGATCTCATGGAGTATGCGGTCTCGAAGGACCTTCCAGGCCAGGCACGGTCTATTCTCGATCGTGCACGGAATCTCGCATTCGCAGAGGAAATTCTTAACGAAGGCCGCTTCCTTGCAGAGCAGGGTAGGAAGCCGGCCTGGAATTCCCCTCATTCTGTCGGCTGGACTGCAGCCAAACTGAACTTGCTCGACTGAGCGCGCATCTCACATGGGAATCTGGCCAATTCGCGCGTAGCCGGTGATGACGGCAAGGAAATCCCGTGGCTACAGTATAGGTGAGGCAAGATGGGTAACGTGGAACGCACCTTGGTGAAGGCTTTCATGGAGATCGCCATCGCCATCGATCTGACCGACGACGATGATATCGACCCGGATGTGGCTACCGACCTTCTGGAACCGGTAGCGGCTCTCCTGCAAGAGATGCCCAGTGCAGACCGCCGACATTTGGCTGATCTGCTCCTGGCCTGCGCTGAGGAGGAGACTCTGCCCGAGCGAAGGACGACCGCACTCGACCTCCCGGAGTCCTTGGGTCTCATTTGAAATAGCCATGGAAGCCGCCGGTGGTGACCTTGACAACCTGAGAGAGATCAAGCCCGGGTGGTGGCAAGGCGAACGGCCAGATGGTACGACCGTGAAGATCGAATGGGAGACGCGCGGGCATCCCACGACGAATGAGGGCCCGCATGTTACGGTGCGAGTTCCCAAGGATCCATCGGTGGGCCCCAAGAGTGGCTGGAAGGTCATCAAGAAGGCCTTCATCGAAGGTCAAGAAGAATGGGGGAATGGGGGTGAAGGTGAACTTGTTCGTCCATCCGAACTGGAGGCTCGCCGAACGTGTACTGGAAGGGGTCAATCCAGGCTCGGGTGGGTTCGAGCCCGATCAGATCGTCGGGCTCTCACCGGCGGCCTGGACGGAGTTCCCGACCGACGATCGCGATCCGCGAGATGTCGCCGAGAGGCTGGTCGACTACTGCCGGCCCGTTTCGACCGGTATCCTGATCGTAACAACGATGCACAGTTTCCAGTCGAATTACGGGCCATTTTTCGTCCATGGCACAGGCTTTTCGGAATTTGTGCATTCCTATGCCGAGGTATTTGAGGACGTGATAACCGCGGGCGATGTCGTCATCATTTCGCCTCGCGCCGGTCGCATGGTGGTCGTGCATCACAACGGACTCATCGCCACGATCACCGGAAATATGTATGAACTTCAATAGTTCCGCCTGCGTTCGTCTCGGAAACCGGGCTTGCGCTTCCGTGGTGGTGATTCCACGACCGGTGGCCGTTGCGCTTGTGGCGGTGACGATCATCGTCAACGGTCGTAGGTCATGCCGCGGTGGAGTGCTCTTCCTGGTGGGGCATTGGCTTGGGGTGGGGTGGGGCGTCAGGATGCTGGGGTGACTTCTTCCCCTGGTTCGCCGTCGCCTGGGATGCCGCCCTACCGGAGGGGGGCTGGGCTGCCTCCGGGAGCACCGCCGCCGGGAGGGCCGCCTGCGGGGATGCAGGCGGGCGGCTCGCGGAGTGTGCCGGAGGCGCGGGGGCGCCGTGAGGTGGGGGAGTTCGTGCTGCCGGGGCCCTGGTATCGGATTTTGGCCATCCCCGCGCCGCAGCGGGACGCGTCTGCTGAGTGGGATTTTGTCAGTGTGCTGCCTGCGGCGTTGTCGGCGGCGCGGTTGGGGCGGCCGTTCGTTGTCGGGTGGTTGTCGGCGGGCGGTGGGGCTCCGCTGGAGCTGATCACTAATGCGGGGCCGATCGGGGCGCCGGAGCCTGGGGCGGAGTCGTACGGGCTGTTGTTTCCGAGTGGTGCCCGTGGGGTTCCCGTAGGGGACGGGTGGTTGCGGCAGGCCGGACGGATGGCGTGGACGCGGTGTCCCGGGCGGCTCGCGCCGCAGGGGGCGGGGGTGGACGGCGGGCCTGGGCTGTTCGAGGCGACGCTCGTCACGTTGATGGAGCGGCCGTTCGGGTGGTTCGTCGTCGCGGAGCCGGGTGACGAGCGGCTGATCGATTCGGAGATGCGGGAGCTGCATCACGAGTTGCGGATGCTGCGGCGGGGGGAGGACGAGCAGGCGCGGCTTGCTGTCGCTCGGGCGGATCAGCGGCTTGCCGAGTTGGACGCGTTCCGCGAGGCGGGGCTGTGGCAGGTCCGGGTGGTGGCGGGGGCCGCCACGCAGGACGAGTTGAGCCAGATCGCGCCGGTGCTGGTCGGGTCGATGGAACTGGGGCATCACCCGTACCGGCTTCGGTCGGGGCAGGGGAGTGGCTCGTTCGGGGAGATGTTGAGCCCCGGTGCGGCGCCTGTCCCGGTGCGCGGGATGTCCGAGCCGGAGCAGCGGTTTCCGTTCGTGGCGACGGCTGGGGCGCTTGCGGCGCTGGCCGGGTTGCCGCGGCGGGAGGTTCCGGGGCTGCGGGTGCTGGACGCCGGGTACTTCGACGTCACGTCCGAGACCGATGGGCAGGGCGAGGCGCAGATCGAGCTGGGCGCGATCCTGGACGGGCAGGACCGGCGGGTGGGGCGGCTCACCGTGCCGCGTTCGACGATCAACCGGCATGTGTTCGTGACGGGCGCGACGGGGGCGGGCAAGTCGCAGACCGTCCGGCATCTGCTGGAGCAGTTGACGCGTGCGGGCATTCCTTGGCTGGCGATCGAGCCGGCGAAGTCGGAGTACGCGGCGATGGCGGGGCGTATCCGGGATCTCGGTGGGCCGGTGACGGTGGTGAATCCGTCCGATCCGGGGTCGGTGCCGCTGTCGGTGAATCCGCTTGCGCCCGAGCCCGGCTACCCGGTGCAGGCGCATATTGACATGGTGCGGGCGCTGTTCCAGGCGGCTTTCGATGCTGAGGAGCCGTTCCCGCAGATCATGGCGCAGGCCCTGCAGCGGGTCTACGAGAACAACGGGTGGGACGTGGTGACGGGCGGGGGTGTTCCCGGTTCGCTCATCGAGCCCGCCGTTCCGACGTTGGAGCAGTTGCAGAACGCTGCGCTTCAAGTCATCTCGGACGTCGGCTACGGACGTGAGCTGATGGCCGACGTGCAGGGTTTCGTGGACGTGCGGTTGCGTTCGCTGCGCATCGGGTCGGCGGGACGGTTCTTCGAGGGCGGTCACCCGGCCGACATCGGCGGCATGCTCCGCGACAACATCGTCCTCGCCATCGAGGACGTCGCGAACGACGAGGACAAGGCATTCCTCATGGGGACGCTCATCATCCGCATCGTCGAGCATCTGCGGATGCGGGAGCGGCGCCGCGACCGGGGCGACGGGCCCGCGCTCCGGCACGTCATCGTGATCGAGGAGGCGCACCGGCTGCTGCGCAACCGGGGGCCTGAGCGCACCAGTTCGCACGCCGTCGAGCTGTTCGCCGGGATGCTCGCCGAGATCCGCGCGTACGGGGAGGGGATCATCGTCGCGGAGCAGATCCCGACGAAGCTCGTCCCGGACGTCATCAAGAACACGGCGCTGAAGGTCGTGCACCGGCTGCCCGCCTACGACGACCGGCACCAGGTCGGTGCGGCGATGAACCTGGACGTCGACCAGTCCCGGGAGGTCGTGTCGCTGCGCCCGGGTGTCGCGGCCGTGTTCGCGGACGGCATGGACCGTCCGCTGCGGGTGCGGGTGCCGCTGGGGGAGGGCCGGGAGGCGGAGCTGCCGGGGCCACCGCCGCCGGTGGACGGCCGCCGCTCGGCCGCCTGCGGCTGCGAGTGCCGTTCCGGGCGGGCCTGCACCCTCTACGAGTTGCGCGAGGCCGATCTCATCGCCGGTCACACCGACTGGGCGTGGCTCCGGCTGTGGGCCGACACGCTGGTCCTCTCCCATGTCGTGAACCGCCCGATGCCGGCGGTTCCGCCCGAGCTGCGCCGTGCCTGGTCGCGGCTCACGCCTCGGCTGCGCGAATGCGCCCTGGCGACCGTCGTGGAAAGGTCGGTGACGCGGCGCTCACGGTCGCTGCGCACCGCCTACCCGCCGTCCGATTTGACCGCCGCCGTCGCCGACGTCGCCGGACGCCTCCTCGACGGCGGCTCCCCGGGCACCGCCCCCGGCCCGAACTGGGTCATCCCCCAGGTCAGGTGGCTGCACGAACTCGACCGCCTCTTCCCCTACGGTGAGGGCGTCCCCGACAAGCACGCCGCCGCGCCGCCCCTCGATTACCAGCTCCCCGGCCTGAAACAGCCGCCGGACCCGAAGCTCGGCCACCGCCTCCGCGCCCTGCGCCGCCACCCGCTGTCGATGGAACTGGAACGCAACCGGCCCATCGCCCTCACCGCCCTCTACGGCGCCGACGACCAGGCGGGCTTCTACCAGGACCTCATGCTCGTCGCGATCGGCTTCGAGGAGGACGAGCAGGTCGATCACGTCGCCGAGACGATGCGCGTCACGCAGTGGTTGGAACCCGTCCTGAGCTGGTTCGATCGTTTCGTCGCCCCGTTCGAGGACCCCTCAAAGGGGCTCCCTTTCCTCGGCCAGTCCCGCGACGCGGAGTGACGCCGCGTCAGATGTCGCTTTCGGTGCGGGCCGGGAGGCCGGCCTGTTCGGCGACGGGAGCCCAGTAGCCGATGAACTCGCTCTTGGCGTTGCTCGCACGCTGGTTGACGTCCGAGACCTCTTCCTCGGTCGGGCAGCCGGGCGCGATGTCCACGTAGCGCTGGTTCGACTCGGTCGACGCCTCCAGCGCGCGGACGAGCGCGTCCTTCATCGGGACGCCGTTGTCGAGCGCGCTGACGTCCAGTTCGCGGGCCCTCTCCAGTTGGCCCATGCGCATTTCCAAGATGCGTCGCAGGCCGTTGGTGGGGCAGCCGTCGACGACCACGCCGCCGAGTTCGGAACGGGTGGTGCCCATGTCCTCAAGGAGGTCGTCCACCGCCTTGGCCTGTGCTTCGACGTCGCCGCTGTCGCTGTCGCCGCCGTCGCCGGACTCCTCGGTCGCGGGCCCGGTGCCCTGCCCCTGCGCGGACGGGACGCCGCCACCGGGCTGCGCGGGCGTCTCCGACCCGCTCGGCCAGAACACGATGCCGAGAGCCACCCCGAGGAGCAGGACGACACCCGCCGCGGCCAGGAAGTACGGGACCGTGCTCCTTTTCGGTGGCGCGGGCGGCTGCCAGATCGCGGGTTCGGCCCACGGCTCCGGGGAGACCGGGTCGGCCCACGGTTCGGGGGAGAGCTGCGTGAACGTCTCGCCCGACGGAGGCATGTGCGTCGTGTGGTCGGGCGGGGGTCCGGGTGGCGGGGATTCCCACTGGGCGGGCTCCTGCGGCGACACGGTCCACGGCGGCGGCATCGGGTCATCGGGGCGCGGCGCGCCGCCCAGCGGGTCACGGCTGGCCGCGTCGCCGGCCGGCGGGTCATGGGACGTCGCGTCGCCCGCCGGCGGGTCATGGGACGTCGCGTCGCCCGCCGGCGGATCATGAGAGGTCGCGTCGTCGTCGCCGCGTGGGTCGGAGGCCATCGCGCCGAAGCCCGGTGGGGCAACGCCCGGCGGGGCGACGTCAGGTGGGGTGCCGAGGGGCGCGTCGCAGTGCGTGCATTGGGGCAACGCCGGGTTGGTGTCGTTTCCGCAGCCCGGACACCGCATGAGGTCCCCCTACCCCGTGACGTCCCGAACGGGGACAAGATACTGCGCCGTCACACGGCCCGACCGGCTCGGCCGAAGATCGCAACCGGGTCGTGACCGGGCCGTCAGACCCGCTTCCAACTGCGCGTCGGCTGGCCCGTCTTCTTGGCGACGGGGTTCCACAGGACGACGAACTTCTGCTTGGCCGTCGTCGCACGCCGCTCACCGGCCGCGCGTCCGGGAACCTTCGCCGCGGCCGGGCGAGGCTTGCCCCGGCAGTTGGCCTGGTTCTGCTGCGCCCACCGCAGCAGGATTTGGTCGACCTGCAGCGACGCCGTCAGCGCCTGAGCGAGCGACCCGCGCAGGCGCTCGCCGTTCGCGAGCTTGTCGACCTGGAGGTTCTTGGTGCGGGCCAGCTGGTTCTGGCGCTGCCGGGCGACCTTCTCGAACCCCTGGATCGCCTGCGGCAGCGTCTGGCACTTGCCCGCCCGGCCGAGCGCGCCGGCGAGGACGCGGCGGGTGGCGACGCTGTCGTCCAGGACCTTGTTCACGACCTGGGCCTGCTGCTTGGTCTCGGTCGGGATCTCGTTCTTCTGCGCGACCTGCTTGTTGGACGGCGACGTCGTGGGGTCGGCACCGGCGGACGAGTCGCCGCCGGACGGCCACACGACGAACACCACGGCGCCGACCGCGACCGTGACGAGGGCGGCGACGGCTGCGATGAGCGGCTTGCTCGTCCCGCCGCCGGGACGTCCGCCCTGGTTCGGCGGGTAGCCGCCGTACGCGGGGTCGCCCGGCCCGCCCTGCCCCATCGGACCCATGGGCATTCCCTGGCCGCCCATCGGGCCGCCCATCGGGCCACCGGCCGGGCCGCCCATCGGCGGCCCCTGGGCCATGGGGCCCTGGCCCATCGGGGGTGCGGCCATGCCTTGGCCCGGGTCCATGCGCGTCTGGTCGAAGTCGCCGCCGAAGCCCATGGGCGAGCCTTGGCCGCCGGGCATGCCGGGACTGTGCATCCCTTGGCCGGGGGCGATCTGCGTCGCGTCCGCGTCGAGCATCGTGGGCGGCTGGGCGTCCGCGCCCGGCTGCTGCCGCCCCCACATCTGGGTCGCTTCGGCGTCCGGGCCGTCGGGCTTGCGCGGCTGCGCGAACCACGACTCCGGGACGATCGACTCCGCGGGTTCGGGCAGCGGTTCCAGCCCGAACGCGTTCGGCATGTGCTCCGAAGAGCCGGAGGCCGGCAGCGCGGGCTGCTCGTTCGCGGGCAGCGCCGGAAGCCCGCCTCCCCACCCGGGCGACGGCGGAGCGCCGAAGCCGCCGGACGGGGCGGACGCCTCCGGCTCGTCGTCGTCCTCATAGGGGTTGAACGTCCACGCGGCGGTGTCTTCGGGGTCGGCGGGCGGAAGCGGCGACGCGGGCGGCGTCGGGGTACCCGACTGCGGTGTCGGCATGGCGGCCTGCGGCCCGCCGAGCGGCTCGGACGGCAGGCCGAACGGCGACGGCTGGACGGGCGCCGCGGGCTGGACGGGCGCCGCGGGCTGGACGGGCGCCGCGGGCTGGACGGGCGCCGAGGCCTCGAAGGACGCCGCGGTCTCGAAGGGGGCCGCGGACTGGTGCACGGGCGGCTCGGGCGGCTCCGCGGACAGCCGAAGCGGCGGCTGCCCCGCCCCCGGCAACTGCGTCGACGCGGGCGCCTGCCCTGCCCCGGGCAGGTGTCCTGCTCCGGGCGCCTGCCCTGCCCCGGGCGATGGCGCCGACGGAGTCGGGGGCATGCCGGCCGGGGGTTCGGGGGCCGTCTGCGAGGGCTGCGAGGGCTGCGACGGCATCCCGAAGTCGGGCGTCACGGGCGGCCTCGCGGTGGAGGCCCAGGAGGGCGTGGGCGGCGGCACCATCATCGTCCGGTCGCCGAGCGCGTCGGCGGAGCCGGCCGCGGGGGCGTCCGCGACAGGGGCCGACAGCGGGACGGCGGGCCCGACCGAGTACACGTCGATCGGGGCCTCGCAGTGCGAACACTTGCCGAGCGTCCCGGGCGTGTCATTCCCGCACGTCGGACACTGCATCGCTCAGACCTCGCCTTATAGCCGCTTTGCCCACGCTTGCGATCGGGGCCGCCGAACCGGGCGGCCCTCGCTTCCCCGCAAATCCGCAGGGCTCCCGACAAAAGTAGTGGGTGACGCCGTTCTCAGACGCGTGGTTGGCAATCTGGCACACCGCAGTCGGAGGTCGCACCGAATCACGACATGTCGGTACTGGTCAAGATTCACCATGCCGGTTTACCCGAACTGCTGTGATGCTTATCACATCAAGGTCCCTCGGGCGGCGGAACGCCCGCAACCCCGCCGCCGGTGCGCCGCGAGCGACGCGCCGAACGGCTAGGCTCAAGTCGGTTTCCCGGCGCATCCAGAGAAGACGGAGTCCATGAGCGATCTTCCGCTGCGTTCGCAGCTGGCCGTCGCGCTCGGTCGTACGGCCGCCAAGATGTCCCGCATGGCGGGCCGCGGGGACGGCTCGGTGATCGGTGGACGGGTCGGCCTCCGCCTCGACCCCGAACTGCTGACCAGACTCGCCAAGGACCGCAAGCTCGTCCTCGTCAGCGCCACCAACGGCAAGACGACGACGACCCGGCTGATCACCTCGGCGATGACGCCGCTGGGAGAGATCGCCACCAACGCGTTCGGCGCGAACATGCCCACCGGCCACGTGTCGGCCCTCGCCTCGGCGCCCACCGCCCGGTACGGCGTCCTCGAATGTGACGAGAAATACGTCCCGATGGTGCTGGCCGAGACGGGCGCGAACGTCGTCGCGCTGATGAACCTCAGCCGCGACCAGATGGACCGTGCCGCCGAGATCTGGCTGCTGGCCGGCAAGTGGCGCCGCGCCCTGGAGGCGTCCCCGCAGAGCCACGTCATCGCCAACTGCGACGACCCGCTCGTCACCTGGGGCGCGTCCAGCGCCAAGAGCGTCACGTGGGTCGCCGCGGGCCAGCACTGGCGCGAGGACTCCTGGTGCTGCCCCGAATGCGGCGGCCCCCTCGACCGCGAGGACACCGACGAGGACAGCGACTGGCGGTGCCGCCAGTGCACCTTCGCCCGCCCCCGTCCCGACTGGACGCTGAAGGGCGACACGGTCACCGCCCCGGACGGCCGGACGTTCTCACTGACGGGCCTGTCCCTGCCCGGCCGCGCGAACCGCTCGAACGCCCTGGTCGCGCTCGCCGTCACCGCCCAGTTCGGCGTCCCGCCCGAGCAGGCGCTCCCGCTGCTGTCGCAGGTCACCTCCGTCGCCGGCCGCTACACCACGGTCGAGCACGAGGGCCGGCAGATCCGGCTGCTGCTGTCGAAGAACCCCGCCGGCTGGCTGGAGGCGTTCGACGTCCTGCAGCCCAAGCCCGGCCCCGTCGCGCTGTCGATCAACGCGCAGGGCCCGGACGGCCGCGACACGTCGTGGCTGTGGGACGTCGACTACCGCATCCTGCAGGGCCGTCCCGTGTGGGTCACCGGCGAACGCCGCATCGACCTCGCCGCCCGCCTGGAGGCCGCCGAGGTGTCCTTCACCGTCGTGGACGACATCGACGAGGCGGTCATGGCCGTCCCGCCCGGACACCTGGACGTGATCTCCAACTACACCGCCTTCCAGAACATCCGAACGAGGTACGGCCGTGTCGTCTGACCGCAAAGCAGAGAACCGGATCAAGATCGTCTGGATCTACCCGGACCTCCTCAGCACCTACGGCGACCAGGGCAACACGATCGTCCTGCAGCGCCGCGCCGCCCTGCGCGGCATCCCGACCGAGACCGTGAACCTCCGCTCGGACGAGCCCGTCCCCGCCGACGGCGACATCTACCTGCTCGGCGGCGGCGAGGACCGTCCGCAGATCCTCGCGGCGCAGCGCCTCGCGGGCGACGGCGGCCTCGCCCGCGCGGTCGAGTCCGGTGCCGTCGTGTTCGGCGTCTGCGCGGGCTACCAGATCCTCGGCCGGGAGTTCGGCGGCGAGGAGGGCCAGCTCCTCCCCGGCCTCGGCCTCCTCGACATCCGCTCCGGGCGCGGCGAGCAGCGTGCCGTCGGCGAGATCGTCGGCGACGTCGCGGGCGAGCTGAACGTCCCCCGCATCACCGGTTTCGAGAACCACCAGGGCGTCACCCGCCTCGGCCCGAACGCCCAGCCGTTCGCGCAGGTCGTGCACGGCGTCGGCAACGGCGACGGCTTCGAGGGCGCCTACAGCGGCCGCGTCCTCGGGACGTACATGCACGGCCCGGCCCTCGTCCGGAACCCGGGCCTCGCCGACCTCCTGCTCCGCTGGGCCACCGGCACGGAACTGCAGCCGCTGGACGACTCCTGGGCGGGCCGCCTCCGCGACGAACGCCTCAAGGCCGTCGCGGGCTGATCCGCCGCAGCCGGCTCGTGGTGGCCGGCTCGTGGTGGCCGGCTCGTGGTGGCCGGCTCGTGGTGGCCGGCTCGTGGTGGCCGGCTCGTGGTGGCCGGCTTGTCGTAGCCGACGCGCAGGACCGGTCGCCGGGGATTCGTCCTCGGCGACAGTTTTCTTTGGGTCTGGCCGTCCGGCCGTGCCGGTGCCACCGTAACGGCCATGATCTGCTGCCGGCCCAGCCGCCGAGACGTCATGCGCTGGAGCGCCATCGTCGCGAGCGCCTCCCTCGTGCCCGCCCTCGACGGGACGTCCGCCCGCGCGGCCGACGACGTCCGGCCGGTGAACCTGGAACTGGTCACCGTCACCGAGACGACGGCCGTCCTCACCTGGTACACCGGCGTTCCCGGCACGGACGACGGCCTGGGCCGCATGAAACCCGCCCCGTCCGACGCCGAGGTGGTCTACGGGACGCACCCGTCCCGCCTGACGTCCACGGCCCACGGCCTCTCGGGCACCCCGTACCACTACGTGGAACTGACCGGCCTGGAACCGGGCCGGACGTACTACTACAAAGCCCTTTCCAGAGGCCGAGCGGCCACTCCCACGTTCCTCGCCTTCGGCCAATCGGCAGGCGCCCCCCACGGCGACGTCTTCGCTTTCACGACCCCGCAGCCGCCCCCGGGCCGCCACCTTTTCTCAGTCGCCCTATGCAACGACCTCCACCTTGGGGAAACGGTCGCCGGACTGGTCGGCCAGCTCCCCTGGATCGAAGGCATCGAGCAACTTCCGGGCCACCCGCCCTACCCCGAAGTCATGGCGAAGGCCCTGATCGCCGACGCCCGAGCCCGAGGCGTGCACTACCTCCTGGCCGCGGGTGACGTGACAAGCGAAGCGGCACCCGCCGACCTGCAGAGCGCCAAGAACATCCTCGACACATTCGGCACCCTGGGGACCGACTATCTGGTGGCCCGGGGCAACCACGACCGAGCCCACTCCGGCGATCCCTACGCCTCCTGCACCCCGGGCGAGCACCAGGGGAACGACTGCTTCAAGGACGCCTTCTCCACGTCCGACGAGACGTACTTCACCCGCGACCTCAACGGCCTCCGCGTCATCGGCCTCGACACCTACGACAAGCCCGGAAACGGCGGCGATGCAGGCGGGCTGTCCGCCTCCCAGCAGGCATGGTTCGAGGCCGAACTCAAGAAGGACCCGGACCGTCCCACCCTCGTCTTCGGCCACCACCCCCTCTTCGTGGAGAACGACCCGCTCGCCATAACCGGAACCCGCTCCCTGGACGCGGGCCAATCCCTGAACATCCTCACGGCCTACAACCGAGCGCCCGGAGTCTTCCTCCACCACGCGGGCCACACCCACCGCAACCAACGCTCGGTATTTCCCTTGGCGCCGCGCGTCGTCCAGCAGGAAATAGGCGCCGTCAAGGAGTACCCGGGCGGCTTCACCCTTCTCCGCGTCCACACCGGCGGCTACGCCCTGAACTTCTACAAGACGCGCAGCGATGAAGCCCGCGCGTGGAGCGAACGCAGCCGCCAGGAACTGGCCGGTCAATGGCCCCAACTCTCCCTGGGCAACCGCCACACAGACCGCAACACCGTCGTCCCCCGAGACCTCTCCGGCCTTTCGCCCCTGAGCTAGCTCCGGACATCAGGCACGCTCACATCGGCGTGCTGCTTGGAGTGCACCCGCCGGGAAAGCGGCCATCATCTGACCCCTTTCGTTCGTAGCGTGGGCGGCCCAGGCAACGTCACAAGCAAGGGGGCACCACGATGACCATCGTCGTCACCACTCCGACCGGACACGTCGGGTCCCGCGTGGTCCGGTTGCTGCTGCAGGCCGGCGTCCGGCCGAGGGTGCTGGTCCGCGACCCGGCACGGCTGGACGAGGCGACCCGCGAGCGCGTCGACGTGCGGCGCGGTGATCTGACCGATGCCGCGTTCGTCCGCGAGGCGACGTCGGGCTCGCGGACGGTGTTCTGGGTCGATCCGACTCCGCACACGGCCGAGGACCCGATCGAGACCTCGGAACGGACGGCCTCCGGCATCGTCGAGGCGGCCCGCGCCGGCGACGTTGCGCGGGTCGTCCTGCTGAGCAGCGTCGGCGCCGAGAAGCGCGGCGGCGTCGGCCACATCGACGCACTGGCCCGGATCGAGGAGCGTCTCGACGCCACCGGCGCCGACACGCTCCACCTGCGCTGCGGCTACTTCTTCACCAACCTGCTGATGGATCTGGACGGCCTGGCCGGCGGTGTGCTGACCACGTCGGCCCGGCCCGACATGCCCATGCCGTGGGTCGATCCGCGCGACATCGGCGACATCGTGGCCGCGCGGCTGCTGAACGACGAGTGGAAAGGCCGTGTGGTGCAGGCCGTTCACGGGCCCGAGGACCTCACCTATGAGCGGATCGCGGAGATCCTCACCGGGGCGCTGGACCGGCCGATCCGGCTCGAAACCGTCAGCGACGACGACGTCCGTACCGCACTCCTGTCGGCCGGTATGCCTTCCAGCGCCGTGGAGGGCATCGTCGGCATGACCGCCGGAACACGCGACCTGACCCCCGAGCAACCGCGCGACCTGCTGACCACGACCCCCACTCCACTCACAGCCTGGGCTTACGCCCACCTGCGCCCGCTCCTCAGAGGCTGACCGGCTCCACGCTCCGCCACCCTGCCCTCACCGGTCAGGTGTTCCCGCAGCGCCGTCTACGGTGGGGCGGATGAAAATGGGGATCGATGAGATCGAGGGGTGGCTGCGCGACCGGCTGCCGGGGTTGGCGGAGGAGCACGGGGTGCCGGGGGTCGCGGTCGCCGTCGACACCGGGGGGCGGGTGGTCGAGGCGGCCGCGGGGGTCCTGAGCACGGCGACACGCGTGGAGGCGACGGTCGACTCGGTGTTCCAGATCGGGTCGGTCACCAAGGTGCTGACGGCGACGCTGGTGATGGGGCTCGTCACGGAGGGGCTGGTGGAGCTCGACGCCCCGGTGGACGGCTACGTTCCCGGGTTCCGGAAGGCGACCGTCCGGCAGCTGCTCTGCCACACGGCCGGGTTCGAGGGGGACGTCTTCACCGACACCGGCAAGGGCGACGACTGCCTGGAGAGGTACGTGGAGCTGCTGGCCGACGTGCCGCAGATCTTCGAGCCCGGGGAGATGTTCTCCTACAACAACGCGGGTTACAGCGTGCTCGGGCGGATCGTCGAGGTCGTGCGGGGCGAGCCGTTCGACCGGTGCATGCGGGACCACCTGTTCACGCCCCTGGGTATGACGCACGCGGCGAGTGATCCGTACGAGGCGATCCTGCATCGCGCGGCGGTGGGGCACCTCAACGGGACGCCCGCTCCGGTCTGGGCGATGGCGCGCTCGAACGCCCCCGCCGGGTCGATGCTCGCCATGACCCCGCGCGACCTGCTGGCCTTCGCCCGCGCGCATCTCGCCGACGAGGGGCTGCGGGCCATGCGGGAGCCGCAGGTCGTCCTGCCCGACATCGGCTGGGGGACGGCCTGGGGCCTGGGCTGGGAGCTCTACGACCTCCCGGGCGGCCCGGTGTTCGGCCACAACGGCAACACCATCGGGCAGTCGGCCGTCCTGCGGGTCGACCCCGGCCGCGACGTGTCCGTGGCGGTCTTCACCAACGGCGGCGACCGCAAGCCGCTGATGAAGGAGATCCTCGGCAGGGTCGTCGAGTCGCCCGCCGAGCCCGTCCCGGACCCCGCGGCGCGTCCGGACGCCCGGCGCTGCGAGGGCGTCTATCTGTCGAGCACGAGCGAGACCACCGTGAGCGGGGACGAACGCGGACGGCTGTGGCTCGATCAGGTCCCCCTGGGCCTCGCGGTCGAGGCCGGCGACGAGCCGTACCGGACGGAGCTGCTCGGCTGGCGCGGCGACTCCCTGCTGCCCGCGGAGCCCGGCCGCGGCCCCGTCGCGTTTCTGGGAGACGACGGCGAGGGTCGTGCGCGCTACCTGCACACCGGCCGTGCCGACGTCCGCGCGGCCGGACGAATCGACGCCTGAACGTTCGAGTTCCCAGCATCACCCTCCTAAGCCAGTGGAGGACGCGTCGGGAACGACCTCTGGACCTGCTGCGGGATGCGGGTCCCGGGAGGTGCCGGGTGGTCCAGGTGCCGTCCGGCCGGCGGGCGGACGGGACGCGGCGGCGCGTGATCTGGACGCGCGGACGGGCGAGGGCGGCCTGCAGTTGCCGGGCCAGGTCGGCGGCCGTCCTGGCTTCGATCAGTCGGTCGGGGAGCAGGGCCCACAAGGATCCGCTGAACTCGCCGTGCCAGATGCACAGGCCGGGGAAGGCGCGGCGCAGTTCGTCGAGTGCCCGGTCGATGTCGAGGTCCCGTTCCAGGGGAGACGCCGGCGACGTGCGGGCGGAGCCGTGCCGGGTGCCGGGGTGGTGGATGTTCACGGCGGCTACCAGGTGGCGGGGTACATGCGGTGCTTGAGGAGCCCGTCGATCTGGTCGGCGGCGTACTTGGTGTCGCCGCACGGCGCGAGGTACCCGTGCCTGCCGCGTCCGGCCCGGTGGTAGGCCCAGGCGCCGCCGATGACGGCTCGGGCGGTGACGGCGACGCGGACGTGGTCGGCCGGGCTGAAGGCGAACACCCACAGCACCGGCGAACGGGTGGGCAGGTCGTCGGCCTGGTAGAGCTTGACGCACTTGTAGCCCTTGGCCTGGACGGCGACGGCGAGCAGGTCCAGGTAGCGGATCGCGGTGGCGCGTCCGTGCCGGGTGCGCCCCCGCAGCAGGCAGCGCCGGGTCCACGCGGTCAGCGGGCGCAGCGAGCCCATGTGATCTTCCCTCCTTCGTTGAGCAGGCGGACGCCCCAGTCGTGGACGAGCCGGGCCATGAGAAGAAGGCCGCGCCCGCCGATGGCGTCGTGGTCCTCGGACCCGACGACGGGCAACCCCGGCCCCTCGTCGTAGACCTCGATGAGGGTGAGGGGCTCGTGCGGGTCGGGCAGGATCCGGACGACGATCTGCCCGAACCCCACGTGCCGGTAGCTGTTGGTGACCAGTTCGGTGACCACGAGACGGCCGATGTAGTCGTCGGCGTGCCCGAGCTCGGCGAACCGCTCGGTCAGGTACCGGCGCGCCCGCGCGGGCGCCCGCTCGGTCGGCTCCAGAACAAGCGCCGGCTTCTCCTGCGCAAGAGCAATGGCTGGCATGGGAGGACCCCTCCGCGTTGGACGGTGGGCGATCTCAGACGGGATCATTCGTGCTGAACCGGAAGATCCATCCGAAATCACTCTCTGTTGTTGAACGACCACTATCCACGCACGTCGCGACATAGAATTGCAGGAGAGCATGAGAACGCACACTTTGTGGTAGCGGCCCCTAGCGCGCTACTAGCACAAACGAGGGAGAGCAGACTTGTCCCCGAGCGATAGCGCCAGGCCGAAGATCGACCCGGAACTTCTGAGCTTCGGAACCCAGGTCAAGCGGTTCCGTGAGGAGAGTGGTCTCAAGCAGGGTGAACTAGCAGAACTGGTCAACGTCGCGCGCTCATACATCAGCCACGTTGAGTGCGGTCGGACGAAGTGCCGCCGGGACTTCGCGGTCCGTCTTGACGGCGTCCTCCACGCCGACAAAAAGATCATCGAGGCGTGGGACGACCTTCTGGAGAAGATCAAGCAGGTCAGGTACCCAACCCACTTCGTAGCCTTCCCCAGGGCCGAGGCGAAGGCTGACCAGCTTCGGGTCTACGAGACTCATCTGGTCTATGGTCTGTTTCAGACCGAGGCGTATGCTCGTGTCCTGTTGGTCGATGATGATGCGGTAGCCACCAGGAAGAGGCGTCAAGAGCTTTTGTCCAGGAAGCCTTGCCCCATGATCAGCGTGGTCATGGAAGAGAGCGTTCTCTATCGAGAGGTCGGCTCGAAGGAGGTCATGCGCGAGCAACTCGAGTTTTTGATTGAACTCTCTGCGCAAGAAGGCATATTCATTCAAATCGCCAAGACCGCCCATTATCGAGACGCGCGGGCGTCATTCCACATCGCCACACTGCCGGACCGGAGTGAAGTCGCCTATGTCATCAAGGCGACCGGAGGTGAAATAAGTCGCGATCCGTCTGAACTGGCACGAATCAGCACGGTGATGCACACGTTGAACGCGAAAGCGCTCAACACGGAAGACTCTAGAGCATTGATTAGAAAGGCAATTGAATGCAAATGGACTTGAGTGAAGCGGCCTGGCGTAAAGCGTCCAAGAGTCATGAAGAAGGAGATGCCTGCATCGAGGTGACTGCCGTCCCTGGTCTCATCGCCGTCCGTGACAGCAAGGATCCTGATGGCCCAAAGATCATCCTGAGTCGCGCCAACTTTCGATACCTCTCTGAGGCCCTCAAGCATCTCTAAGTAGAGACTATCTCTGCATGCACGGTAAACAGATTGACCGGACGCGGACCCGGGTCCGGGCAAAGTTCGTCAATTTGCTGCAGTGGCCTGATGTGCCGACAGCCATTGCCGCGCGGCATTTCCAGCTTCCCGAACGAACTCGTTCAGCCACCCTTCATCTCGTTCTTCGTCATTGACGAGGAGGTAAAGAAGGGTTATCAGGGCAAGGCTTTCCTGTTCAGCGTCTTTTACCTCGACGGGTTCGGTCTCTTCGGGGAGGCTTGGATCGGCGAGGTATCTGCGGATCAGGTTCTCGGCGACACGCGGATTGAAAGCCTGTCCTGGGCCCTGGAGTTGCAGTCGAACGTCCGCGACGTACCTGATGATCTGGTGAATGTTGTAGGTAGGCGAGAACCTACGTGTCACGGCGATGCCGAACGCCGTCTGAATCACCTGGGTGTAGCCGGCCGCCGTCTGCGGCACTACCAGTTCGTTCTGCAACGACAGCCAGGTTTCGGGGCCGTCCACCAGATATGCGCGCAATGCGATCTCATGCTCGTCGCCGATCTCGACGGCCGACCAGTCGATCACTCGAAGTTCTCCTCGGCCATCTCTCGAATCCGGGCCAGGAATTCCTCCAGTTCCGGTTCGGTGAACTCCTCGTCGCCGACAAGGACTTGAAGGAGGAAGATCTTGGCTTTGAAGGAAGTGTTGTTGTCCACATTCCTATTTGCGTCAAGTGGAAGCTTGCCCAGGGCAAGGTTTATGATCATTTCGCCCACATCCGGTGGGACGATATCTGGCGCGTTCTCCGACCTCTTTCGCGCGGCCACGACAAATTCAATTACTTCAGCATCACCGGCTGGCTTTCCGGCGTCCATAAACCGCCGATGGACAGCTTCAAAAAAGGCTGCTGTGACGAGCGCGTCGAAGCTGTCGGTCTCCTGCTTGGAGTCCATCCGGTTCACCAGTTGCTGAAAGTCGGTCATGCGTCCGGTGAGTTGGGCGCGGAGCATCGCAACCTGCCGGTCAGTTATCATCATTTCTCCTCATGAACTTTTCCGCCCTACTCTTGCCAAACCGAAACGCCTGCCCCATCACCATAACGCCTGCCAGGGCGGCGAGTGCGATATCCGCGCCCTGCACTCCATGACTTGGAGCATCCGAGCCCCCGTGGAAGGGGACGTCAGTGGACGTTTCGCCACGGGGTGGGCTTGGCTTCTGTAGTGCATCGCCGAGATCAGAGCTGACATCGTTCACGTTCTTCTGCATGTCGTCAGAGTTATTCCGGAGGGCACGCATGATCCGTTTCGAATGGTCTCGGCTCTCCGGGTCTGGTTCGGCGAGGTCTTGATCTTCGTTTACCGGGGCGAGTTCGCCACGATCGGCTGTCCAAGCTCGGGCGGCGACCGGGTCGAGGTCGGCGCGGGTCGGTAGGTGGGCGAAGGGGTCTCTGGTCTCCTCCGGGGACGGTGGCTCGGCTGGGTCTTCGGCGGCCTCTTGGGCTTCGCGGCCGCGGTCGTGCCCGTCGCCGGGTTCGTCGGTGGTTCGGTCGGGTCGTTCATCGCCGGGGATGCCTTGGGGCTCCACCGGCTCCGGTGCTCCGTGCTCCTGGCCGTCCGCGATCGGGTCGGGTGCCTCGGTGGTCTCGCGTTCAGGCCGGATCGGCGGCTCGACGTCGCGCGTCTCAGTTTCCGGTTCGGCTTCTCGTCCGGCTTCGGGGCCCGTCCGTTCGTCGCCGATGTGTTCGCCGGCCTCGGCTGGTGGTTGCGCATCCGCGACTTCGGACGTCGCAGTTTCGGCGGGTCGCTCGACGTCCTCGGCCCCGTCCATGTCAGGCGGCCGATCCTCGCGCGGCACGGTGCCGTCCTGGCCACCGGGCGGCTTCTCTCCGGCTGCTGCTGTGGGCTCGTCCGTGTTCTGCTCGCGGTCTTCGTCTTCTGCCGGGCCGGTGCCGCCGGGTTGCGTCCCGGCCGCGTCCCGCTGCTCGCCCTCGGGTGCCCCGGTTTCCTCGTCCTCGGTGCTCGGAACGTCATCGCGAGCGATCGTCCGGGAGTCGGCGCGAGGCGTCTCGGACGTTCCGGTGTCGTTGTCCCTCTCCCCGTGCGAACCGGGTGCGGTGGCCGGTGCTTCAGCCCCTTCCGCTCTGTTCTCACCGCGCAGCTGGGTCTGTCTGGCGATGGCGGCCCGTATTGAGTCCGCGCGGGGTGTTCCGACGCGGTTCGGGTCGTTGCTCTGCTCGGCCTGGGGGCTGCGAGTGACAGGCGGTGTCTCGCGCCTGTCGTCCGTTTCGGCCTCGGGCGGTCTTTGCGCGGCGGCGCGGCTTTCCAGTCGGGACGGCTGGCCAGGGGAACCGGGGTTGTCAGGTCGAAGTGTCGGCGGCCGGTCGGACGGCTTGGGCGGGTCGTCTTTCTCCACCTTGGTCTCGGTCCCGGTGGGGTGCTCGGCGCCCACGCTTCAGCCCTTCCGCAGAAACCCAACTACGGGCATTACGCCCATTTGCATGCTTGGCCGGATGTTTCCGGTGACGTGCGGGGCCGACGTCCGGTCACATCGTTCGTCCATGTAAGCGCGAATGCCAGGGAATTGCACCCTTCGTTGATCATGGAGCCTGGATGTCTGTTTCGATAATGTTGCGGGCTCTCCCCAGATTCCATGCCTTCGTCTGTACTACGGCTCCGCCACCGTCAACCGGGCAGGCAGTTCGTTCGGCAACCCCGGACACGCAACCTGCGCATCCAGGGCCGGCCGTGGCACCCTGCCGTCCGGTGCGCCCTCTGCTCGGCCCCCCACGCCGGATCGCACATCGTGATCCTCGCGAACTGGTCATGGCGACGTACATCCACTGCCCGCCCATGGGCATGATGCGCCCGGCCGGCCGTCTGAAAGCCCTCCGCGAACGTCCCGACGTGGCCGTCACCATCGACACCGACACCCAGCCGCCGGAGGTCCTCCTCCTGCGCGACCGGATCTCGATCACCGAGGTGGACGGCATGGTTCCCGAACAGGCCCGGTCGGCATCATCAGCCCCTGGCGAAGCCGGGAACGCGTCGAGCCGGACGGGGCTCAGCCGTCGTAGGGGACGTGCGGTGTCCAGGCGGAAACTGCGCCACTGGACGATGGATTGAGGCGCGTCGCCCTACCGGCGGGTCCACTGACAGCCCAGCTCAGGGCCTATCCGCGCGCCCTCTTACTCCGCTGCCGCAGGACGAAGATCAGCAGCATCACGGCCATCGAGACCGCGAGTCCGGCAAGGAGCGTGACGTACTGGAGTGTGTCGAAGAGCTGTCCCTGGCCTTGCTCCCGGCTGGGTGCCACGGCCACCTCGATGTCGTTGCCGTCGGCCTCGCACAGCACGGTGTACCGGCCAGGTGGCTGCGGGTCCGAGGTCTCATAAGCGGGGTACCACTTCGTCCCCTGAAAGGTGACTCCCTGCGAGGTGTTGCCGTAGGTCAGCCGGACCGGTTCGCCATCCGCGCCGTGCACCGAGCAGCGAACGCTGACGCCCACTTTCCATCCCTTGCCGAAGAGGACCGTCAAGCCCTCCTCGGCCAGTTCGACGTCGGCGCGCTCGCCCGTGCGAAACGCCGCCACGGGCTCGGGGGCGACACTCCCCATCGCGCCGGCTGTGACAGACGCGGCGATGCCGATGATCAGCGGCAGCAACCCGGCCAGGTACCACGGGGCCGATGGCCGCGGTTTGTCCGGCCGACTGGGAATCGTCTGCATGTGATCCCATCGATGGATCGTCGGGGTGGGGGAGGGCAGGGCGACAGTTGCAGCTCGGCGGTCCCCTGCCGTCGGACGACCCGGACGCGGGCCGGGCCGAAGCACCGTACCGCGGTCACCAGGTCGGCTGGAGCGATTTTTCGGGCCGGTATCTCCACCGGGACCGGTTCAAGATCTTGTGCCGGCGCGTCATGGCTGCCTTCCCTTGATCCTGTCTCGCGTCGACTGGCACCGGTGCGAACTTTTCGCCAAGGCCCTACACGATGCGGGTCCGCCTCGTGGGGAGCTGCGGGCCCGTGCCGGCCTCACTGCGTTGCCCGCGTTGTGGGACGCCTGGCGGCCCTTCACCACGCTCGTCACCAGCGTCCCGGACCTCGACCCGCACAACGGCGGCCTTCCGGACGGGTTCGCGTTGGTGGGGCCGGTGTTCGAGCCGCCCCGGGAGCCGCGGTGGACGTCGCCGTGAGCTCCCGGCGACCACCGTCCGCTCGTGGTCGCGAGCTTCTCCACGGGGCAGGCATGGGGCCAGAGCGGCCGCATCCGGCGGACCGGGGACGCCGTCCCGATGGTCTGCCTGCCCAACCTGGCGGCCGACCAGCCCGCGCTGGCCCACCGGGTCGCCGAACTCGGCGCCGGGATCGTCCTCGACGGCGCCCCCGCGACACCGTCCGACATCGCGGGGGCGGTCCGCACCGTGCTCGGCGACACCGCCTACCGCGACAACGCCCGCCGCCTCGCCGAGGTGATCAAGGCCGCCCCCGGGGCGGAGGGAATCGCGTCGCGGCTCACGGGCCTCCTGGCCGCGAGGTGACGCAGCGCGAGAAAGGCGTCGGTCGCGCGTCGAGCCGGACGGGGCTCAGCCGTCGTAGGGGACGTGCGGTGTCCAGGCGGCGGCGGGCCTGCTGACGGCCTGCCACATCGCGTCCGCGATCGGAGCCGGTGAGAACGGCCCCTCCTTGTCCAGCAGGCCGTTGATCTGGACCGCCACGGCGCGGATGCCGTCTGGTGCGAGGGTCGCGTCGAGGCTGGTGACGAGGTTCCGCACGGCCGCCTTCTGGACGCCCAGCGACGCGGCGCCATGCCACGGCGTGTCCGCCGCGGCGGACCCGGTGACCAGCAGGCGGGCGCCGGTCGGCATGAACGGCCGAGCCGCCTGGACGGCGGGGAGCAGGGCACCGGCCCCGAGAGCGACGTCCTCAAGCAGTTCGGGCACGCTGAGGTGCAGCGGATCCTTCTCGCGCCACACGCTCGGGTTGAAATGCAGGACGTCGATCCGGCCGTGGCGTTCGCCGATCCCGCGGATCACGCCGGTGACGTCCTCGGAATCGGTCAGGTCCACGCCCACGCCTTCCGCGCCGTGGCCCTCGTCGAGGAGGGGCGCGGCCAGCGATTCGGCCTGTTCGGCCGTTCGCGCGGCCAGCACCGCGAAATAGCCCTCGACGGCGAAGCGGCGGGCGACACCGAGTCCCAGACCGGGACCGGCGCCAAGGACGACGCAGACGGGCGTGGTCATACCGAGAACCCTCCTCAACCGGCGATCCGGCCCGTGAAACGGTACCCGAGAGAGTCTGGCCGGTGAGGGGCGCAGGGCGGGGACGCCTGGCCGGACTCGTCCGGATCGGCCCCGGCCGCAGGGCTTTAAACGGCGCCGCGCGGAAGGGTTACCTTGGATCGATCAAAAATTTGCCCCAATTTGAACGCTTTCGCCGCCAAAAGCATGTTCTGTCCGACCATTCTCCGCATAGCGTGGCGGAATGCCGAACGTCATCGCACATCAGCGCGTCATCGACTGCGCCACCAGGCTGTTCGGGGAGCTCGGCTACGACGGAACTTCCCTGCAGCTCATCGCCGACTCTCTGGGCGTTAGTATTTCGACGATCGTCGAGGTCGCCGGGGACAAACGCGCGCTCTACATGGAGGTCATGCGCCAGGCCTTCGAAGCGGAGCGGGGGATGCTGGACGCGGCCGTGTCGCGCGCCGGCCCCGGGCAGGCGGCCGTCCACGAGATCGCGGACGCCTACCTGGACTTCCATGTGGCGAACCCGCGGAACCGTGCGCTGTGGACACAGCGCTCGGTCGCCGACGCCGCCGACATCTCCGAGCTCGAGGACCGCTACGTGCGGCCCCTCTTCCAGCTCGTCGCCCGCAGGATCAGGGACCTGGTGCCCCCGGACGTCGACACCTACTGCCTGCTCGGCACCATGGTCTGGTGCGTGCACGGCTTCCTGGGCTCGGGGCTGTTCAACCGCACCCGGGGGATGAGAATGGCCGACGACCCGGCGGCCGTCGAAGCCTTCCGCGCGCACCTGCACGTACTGATGGAGCGGCTGCTCGCCCCCCAGGCTCCGCCCCCGCTCGAGCCCGCCATGGTCAACGCCTCGGTGTAACCCCGCACACCGCTGCCGAAGACCGGTCGCCTACGACGGCGAAGACACGGATTGTCGTTCGGTTCCGGCCGGGACGACATCGGTCGGTGGCGTACCGGCGGGAGGGGTGTTCCGATCCGGTCTGGCCGGTTGCACCGGCTTCGTCGTTGAGGTGCCGGGAGGCGGGGCGGCGGAGGGGAAAAGCCAGGTCGCCTTCGGCTCGATGAGCCCGCGGGTGACCTTGGTGACGGGCGGCGTGCACAGGAGGGTGGCCACCACGGCGGCGCCGGCGGCGCTGATGAGCATCCCGGGAATGGTCTGCATGAAAGCGGTCTCGTGCAGACCGAAGTGGACGATCGTCATCGTGCCGAAGCCGTGCAGCAGGTAGGCGTACATGGTCTTGGCGCCGAATGCCGTGAACCAGGTCCGCCGGCGGGGGACGAGAGTCAGCACCGCGACGGCGAGCGCCGTGGCGAGCAGCAGCACGCCGATGTGGATGAGCACTCCCGGGAACAGTCCGACGTCCAGCCATGCGTAGCCCCTGTCCCAGTAGGTCCAGTACTCGGGGACGTACCGCCCGCCGGTGTAGTAGAAGGTGATCCCACCGGCCAGTACCAGGACGCCGACGGCGGCCGATGCGGGTTTCTTCAGGAACTGGAAGTGCTTCCGCTCCGAACATACTCCCAGAACAAAGAATGGGAGCAGGGAGAAAACGCGGCGGAGCGTGAGTTCGTGGGGCATTGCGTGGGTGTAGGAGAGGATGCTGAGCGCCACGGCGATCGCCAGGGGCCACCGGACGTTCCGCCAGAACGGAACGGTCAGGCGCCAGATCATCACCGACATGAGAAACCACATCAGATAGGTCGGCAGAAAGAACTGCATTTTGAATTCGGCTACACCGGTATGCCACGCGTACAGGGAGTAGAGCGTTTCAAAGACCACGTACGGCAGGGCGATCCGCGTGATCAGGCCGCGCACCTTCTCGTCGGTGAGGACGAAGTTGCGCGCCAGGTGGCCGGTCACGATGATCAGCAAAGGCATCCGGAAGGTCTGCAGCAGCAGTACCGCCGGGTGTGTCGCATTGGTCGGCGGAAGCAGGGTCACCGTGTGCCCGATGACGACCAGGACCACCGCGAGGAACCGGGCGTTATCAAAAAAGGGATCCCGGGTCTTCTGGTTCTCCGCGATCTCGGGTGACCTCACGAACATCGACATAGTCTGCCACGGGACTGCAAATGGATCGTCCCGGGGCTGCGGTGGAGCCGGAGTTTTCCACACCCGCATTTATTGTGGCGGCCGTCACACGGATCACGGCTTCGGAGGGCATGGTCGGGTCCCCGCCGACTCAGGTCAGGATGTGGCCGCTAAGGCCCCTAGCGTGATGGTCGTCCGACCGAGAACGAACCGACCGAAGGTGGAGACCAATGATCGCCGACGACCCGATCACCGGGGTGCCCGTCACCGGCGAACGCGCCGACCTGCTGGCGATGCTGGCCAAGCACCGCCATTTTCTGCGCTTCACCGTCCGCGACCTCACCGACGAGCAGGCCGGGCTGCGGCCGACGGCCAGTGAGCTGTGCCTGGGCGGCCTCATCAAGCACGTCGCCTCGGTCGAGCGGAGTTGGGCGAACTTCATCGTGGACGGCCCGTCCGCGATGGGGAACTTCGACGACATGACCGAGGAGGACTTCGCCCGGCGCGCCGACGAGTTCCGGATGCTGCCCGGCGAGACGGTGACCGGCGTGCTGGACGCCTACGCCGAGGTCGCCCGCCGCACCGACGAACTGGTCGCCGCCCTGCCCGATCTGGACGCGACCCAGCCGCTGCCGAAGGCGCCGTGGTTCGAGGACACGGACTGGTCGGCCCGCCGGGCGCTCCTGCACATCATCGCCGAGACGGCCCAGCACGCCGGGCACGCCGACATCATCCGGGAGTCCCTGGACGGCGCCAAGAGCATGGGCTGACCGGAGAGAGGCCGCGCCCCGGCGGCTCCGCCGCGCCCGCATGGTGGTGGGCGGCCCGGCCGGCGGGGTCGGCGGTCGCCGACCCGGCCGGGGTCAGCGGGAGGCGGGCTGCTCCTCCTCCTGCTTCTTGCGTTTGCGGAGGGAACCGGGCTTGGCCTTCTCCTCCGGGTGGGCGCGGACGCGGACCAGGCTGGCGACGGTCGTGACGACCAGGATCAGCAGGATGACGACCAGCGAGAGCGTCGTCGGGATCTCGGGGATCGTGTCGGAGACGTCCTCGTGCAGGAACTGCAGGATCAGCTTGACGCCGATGAAGATGAGGATCGCCGAGAGGCCGATCGTCAGGTAGACCAGGCGTTCCAGCAGCCCCTCGATGAGGAAGTAGAGGGCGCGCAGGCCGAGGAGGGCGAACGCGTTGGCGGCGAAGACGAGGAACGCGCTCTGGGTGATGCCGTACACGGCGGGGATGGAGTCCAGGGCGAACAGGAGGTCGGTGCTGCCGATGGCGACGAACACCAGCAGCAGGGGTGTCGCGACGCGCTTGCCGTTCTCGTGGGCGAGCATCCGGCCGCCGTGGTAATCGTCGCTCAGCGGGAACAGCTTGCGGGCGCGGCGGACGAGGAACGTGTCCTCGACGTCGGGTTCCTCGTTGCGGTGCCGGATGAGCTGGATCGCCGTCCAGATCAGCACCAGGCCGAAGATCAGGAAGGTGAAGGAGAACAGGCTGATCGCCGCGCCGCCGATCGCGATGAGGATGGCGCGCAGGACCAGCGCGGCCGCGATGCCGAACAGCAGCGTCTTCTGCTGATACTCGTCGGGGACCTCGAACCGCGCCATGATGATCACGAACACGAAGAGGTTGTCGACCGACAGGCTCTTCTCGACGATGTAGCCGGAGTAGTACTCCGTGCCCGCGGTGGACCCGGCGAAGGCCCAGACGGCCAGGCCGAACAGCAGCGCGACGGCGATGTAGAAGATCGACCAGAAGGTCGCCTCCTTGATGCCGACCGCGTGCGGGCGCCGGACGGCGGCAACGAGGTCAAGGGCGAAGAGCGCGATGATCAAAGCGATCGTCGCGCCCCACGCCCATGCGGATATTTCGACCATCCGGTGGCTCCAGTCGTACGGGACGTCGGCTCTCCTATATCCGTTCTGAGGCGCTTCTACCGTCGGTTCCCGCGTCCGCCCGCGCCGAGTCACTCAGGTGCATTTGAGTACCTGCGCCGATGTGCGGTGCGTCCCGGGCGGCGAGGCTGCGGGCATGGATACTTCGCGCTGGCGTCCCCTCGCCCTTGCCGCCAAGGCCGCCCTGGCGGTCCTCCTCGCGCTCGCCGTCGTGTTCCCCGAGTGGGACCGGTTCGCGGACAAGGCGATGGGCGCCCGTGTGGCCGCCTATCCGGCCGCCGTCATGGTCGTCACCCTGATCTGGGCGTTGCGCGGGCGGGGGAGGGCGTTCCCGTGGGACCTCGACCTTCTCGTGACGGCGCCGTTCCTCATCGACGTCGCCGGCAACGCCGCCGACCTGTACGACACCGTGACGTGGTTCGACGACGCCTGCCACTTCGGGAACTGGGCGCTGCTCTGCACCGCCGGCGGCCTGGCCCTCCGGCGCTGGGGCGGTGCAGGGCCGTGGACGCTGGCGCTGTGCTGCGCCGGCATGGGCGCCGTCGCCGCGATCCTCTGGGAGTTCTTCGAGTACGGCGTCTTCATCCTCGACACCCCGGAGAGCGTGTCCATCTACCGCGACACCATCGGGGACCTCATGCTCGGCCTCGGCGGCGCCGCCACGGCGGGCCTCGCCCTCGGTGCCGCGTCCGTCCGCAGGACGCCGGTGACATCGGCGGCATCGGCGATGCCGGTGACGTCGGCGGACGAGCGCCCTTCAGTAGACGAGCGCCTGGACGTCGTCCATGGTGATCTCCTCGACGAAGGTGGGCGCCCCGGCGATGCGGATGCCGGGCAGGACGTCGTCGGGTCCGATGTCGCGGCGGGCCGCGCACTGGGTGCAGAGCGTGACGCGCCCGGCGGTGAGGACCACGGTCAGGAGGTCGTCCAGGGGAGTGGCGTGGGGTAGCGAGAATCCGGCGGCCCGCCCCGGCAGGGAGAACCACGCGGACTCGCCGGTCAGCCACAGCGAGACGGGCACGCCGCTCGCCGCCGCGGCGGCGGCCACCGTGAACGCCTGGTTGCAGCGCTCGGGAGCGTCCGCGCCCGCCGTCACCTTGATGACCAGTGGTCTCGCCATAGTCGCACTCTAGTCCCGGCGTCCCGCGTACCATCTCGCGGTATGGGTGGGATGGTGAACGCGGGGATTCTCGTCCTCGCCCTCGGGCTCATGGCGGTCGCCGCCGTCCTCCTGGCGATCCGCCTCGGACGGCTCAAGTAGACGCCGGCGGCGCGCGTCTCAGTCCAGGTAGCCGAGCACGGAGAGCAGGGCGGCGCGGGAGAGACCGCACACGGGACGACGCGAAGGCGCGTGCGCCGCTACGCTCGGTGTCCATGGATCCTGAGCTGCACCCCGACCTTGAGCCGCTGGCGTTCCTCCTCGGCACCTGGGAGGGCGCCGGTGTCGGCGGCTATCCCACGATCGAGTCGTTCAACTTCGGGCAGGAACTGTCCTTCACCCATATCGGGAAGCCGTTCCTCATCTACTCGAGCCGGACCTGGCTGATCGAGGAGGACGGCACGCTCGGGCGCCGGCTGGCCACCGAGACCGGCTACTGGAGGCCGCGTCCCGACAACCGGGTGGAGGTCACGCTGGCGCACCCGACGGGCATCGTCGAGATCTACGTCGGCAACGTCGCGTTCAGCCGGGTGGAGCTCGAGACGGACGTCATCGCCCGCACGGAGTCGGCCAAGGAGGTGACGGCCGGGCACCGCCTCTACGGCATGATCGGCGAGGACCTCGGCTGGGCCTACGACATGGCGGCGGTGGGCCACAAGCTCCAGTCCCACCTGTCGGCCCAGCTCAAGCGGGTCGCCTGACACTCCCCGCGGCGAGGGCGGCCCGCCGCGTCCCCCCGGACATGAACGATCCCCGGACCTTCCCGCTTATGGCGGGCGATGGACAGGACGGGTCCATCGGTCCGGGGACCGGGTAACTGCCTGGAATTCGCCGGTCACCGTCGCGACCGGTTGCCACCGCCGGGGGCGGTGGCGCCGAGGCGGAACGGCGACTAGCGGACAGCCACCTCGCGAGCCCTAGAATCGATCATTTCCTGGACCACCTCCTTTCGCGCGTACTCGCACGCTATGCGAGCGCCGCGCGGCGAGGCAAGCGGGATTTCCCGGACCGGTTGCCCTGCCCGGGATCGGAACGCGGGGACGGGTTCTAGACTCGACACATGGTCGAGTCGTGGCAGGAGGAGTTGCGGGCGAAGGGGTACCGCGTCACCCCCCAGCGCCAGCTGGTCCTTGAGGCGGTCACCAGCCTGGAGCACGGGACCCCCGAGGAGATCTGCACCGAGGTGCAGCGGACCGCCGGCGGCGTGAACATCTCCACCGTGTACCGGACGCTCGAGCTGCTCGAAGAGCTCGGGCTGGTCAAGCACGCGCATCTCGGGCACGGGCCGCCGAACTACCATCTGGCCGCCGAGGCCGAGCACATCCACCTGGTGTGCCGCGGCTGCCACAACGTGGAGGACGTCGACCCCCGCGCGGCGTCGGGTCTGGCGGACGTCCTGGAGCGCGACTTCGGCTTCGAGACCGACGTGCACCACCTCACGGTCTACGGGCGGTGCAAGGACTGCCGCGCGACGTAGCCTGGTCACCATGAAGAGCCCGCTGTTGCAGACGCCCGGAGCCGTCGCCGCCGACGCGCCCGACCAGGAGGTCGCCGCGCACTACGGGGAGCCCTCGCAGGAACAACGCGCCCTGGTGGACGGGACGGCCTTCGTCGACCGGAGCAACCGGGGCGTGGTCAAGGTCTCCGGACCGGACCGGCTGAGCTGGCTGCACAGCCTGCTGAGCCAGCACCTGGACGGGCTGAAGCCGTTCGAGCCGACCGAGGCGCTGCTGCTCGGCCCCAACGGGCACATCGAACATCATCTTTTCGTGGTCGACGACGGCGAGGCCGTCTGGGCCCACGTGGAGCCCGGGGCCGCGGCGCCGCTGGCGGAGTTCCTCGACCGGATGCGGTTCATGCTCCGCGTCGAGGTCGAGGACGTGTCCGACGCCTACGACGTGGTCACCGGCCCCGGTGAACCGGACGGGCTCGCCTGGCCGGACGTCGCCGGCACCGTCACCCGCATCGTCCCTCGCGGCGAGTTCCCGGAGGGGCTCCGCCCGGCGGGCATGTGGGCGTATGAGGCGCTCCGGATCGCCGAGCACCGCCCCAGGTCGGGCGTCGACACCGACCACCGGACGATCCCGCACGAGGCGGGGTACGTGGAGACCGCCGTCCACCTGAACAAGGGCTGCTACCGGGGGCAGGAGACGGTCGCCCGCGTCCACAATCTCGGGCGGCCGCCGCGCCGCCTGGTGTTCCTGCACCTGGACGGCAGCGTCGACCGGCTGCCCGCGCCGGGTGACCCGGTGGAGATCCCGGGCGGCAGGACGATCGGGTTCGTCGGGTCGGCGGCGCGGCATCACGAGCTGGGGCCGGTCGCGCTCGCGCTGGTCAAGCGGAACGTCCCGGTGGACGCGGAGCTGCTCGCGGGCGGCGTCGCGGCGGCGCAGGAGGTCATCGTGTCGCCGGACACCGGGGCGAACGCGCAGATCGAGCTCCGCCGGCGGCCCGCGAAACACGGGTAGATCGCCGACCCCGGGGGCAATATCGTCTGATAGGACGATTTCTAACCGGCCGCCGCCCGGGGAAGGTGGATTCCTGCCGATGGTGCCGAACCTGGGGAAAGAGGAGCCGCCGGCGGCCAGGAAGGGCGCCCGGCGGCTCCCCCGCAGGGAGTCCGCGCTGCTGTGGTGGGCGCTGTTCGCCGCGTTCGCCGGGACGGCCTGGTGGATCCGGTCATGGCGGGTCGCGCTGCTCGGCCTGCTGACGTGGTGCCTGTACGAGTTCCTGCTCGTCCCGACGCTGTGCCGGGTCCTGAAACGGCAGGGGCATCCCTGCACGAAACGCGTCCGGGGCCGGTTGTTCGCCTGCGGCCCCGGCCACCAGCGGCTGAAGAACGACGCGCTGTGGCGGCTCGCCGGGCTGCGCAACCCGTTCCAGAAGAAGGACGAGGAGGCCGGCACCGAGACCGGAGTCGTCGTCCACTCCCCGGACGTGCGCGGCCGCCTCACCCCCGTCGACCGCTCCCTCATCCTCCTCGCCGCCCTCGGCACGACCGCCACACTCGTCGCCATGATCTACGGCTTCCGCTGACGGCCTCCCCGCGCCCTCCCCGCGGCTCCGCGCACCGAGGCCGGAAGTGTCACGTAACCGGCCGCCTGTCTCGTCTCGGAGGTGACAGAACGCTCACCGACTCCGCAGAGGTGTGACCATGCACGTGCTCATCGCAGGCGCTTCGGGTGTGATCGGTCACCGGCTGACCGCGCTGCTGGCGGCGCACGAACACCGGGTCACCGCCACCACGACCAGCGAGACCAAGGCGCCCGCGCTGAAGGCGCTGGGCGCGCGTCCGGTCGTCCTCGACGGCCTTGACGCCGCCGCCGTCGGGGAGGCGGTGGCGGCCGCGGCACCGGACGTGATCGTCCACCAGATGACGGCGCTCGCCGGGAAGCAGGACCTCAAGCACTTCGACCGCTGGTTCGACCTCACCAACCGGCTCCGGACGGAGGGCACCGACCACCTGCTCACCGCGGCGCAGGCCGTCGGAGTGGGCCAGGTGGTGGCGCAGAGCTACACCGGCTGGCCCAACGCCCGTACCGGCGAATGGATCAAGACGGAGGACGATCCCCTGGACGCGGACCCGGCGGCGGCGCAGCGCAAGAGCCTCGAAGCGATCCAGTACCTCGAGGACGCGGTGTGCCGGGCCCCGATGGCCGGAACCGTCCTCCGCTACGGCGCCCTCTACGGGCCGGGTGCCTCCGACGCCATGGTCGACATGGTGCGGAAGCGCCGGTTCCCCATCGTCGGGGACGGCGCCGGCATGACGTCCTGGGTGCATGTCGACGACGCGGCCACGGCCACGCTGGCCGCCATCGAGCAGGGCGCCGGAGGGCTCTTCAACATCGTCGACGACGAGCCGGCGAGGGTCTCGGAGTGGCTCCCGCACATGGCCGGCTGCCTCGGGGCCAAGCCGCCGCTGCGGCTGCCGCGGTGGCTCGGGCGGGCGGCCGCCGGCGAGGTCGCCGTGAACATGATGACGACGGCGCGGGGCTCGTCGAACGCGCGCGCCCAGCGGGAGCTGGGGTGGCGGCCGCGCTGGTCGAGCTGGCGGGTGGGCTTCCGTGAGGCCCTCACCGAGTCCGCGGAGAGGGCGGCCCGCTGATGCGCTCGGACGTGGCCGAAAGGAACGCGGCCGACAGGAACGCGGCCGACAGGAACGCGGCCGACAGGAACGCGGCGGCCGGGAACGCGGCGGACGTGGCGAGGGACGGCATCGTGCCCGGCACGGCGGGCGCCGCGGAACCGGAAGGGTTCGAGGAGCTCAGACCGCTGCTCCGCTCGATCGCCTACCGGCTCCTCGGCAGTGTCGGCGACGCCGAGGACGTCGTGCAGGAGGCCTGGTTGCGCTACCACGCGGCTCTGGAACGCGGCGTCCGCCCGAAGTCCGCCAAGGCGTACCTGTCCGCGGTGGTCACCAGGCTGGCGATCGACGAACTGCGGTCGGCGCGGGCGCGCCGCGAGGTCTATGTCGGCGAGTGGCTGCCCGAGCCGCTCCTCACCGACGTCCCGGGCTGGTACGTGGCGGACCCCGCGGACGCCGTCGACTATGCCGACACGCTGTCGATGGCCGCGCTGCTGGTCCTGGAAAGACTCGGCCCGGTGCAGCGCGCCGTCTTCATCCTCCACGAGGTGTTCGGCTACCCGTTCGACGAGATCGCCGGTGTGGTGGGCACGACGGCGGCGAACTGCCGGCAGATCGCCCGGCGGGCACGGGGGCACATGGCCGCGGCCACGCCCCGCTTCGAGCCGTCGCATGACCAGCGCGCCGCCCTGGCGTCGAGGTTCTTCGACGCGGTCACCCGCGGCGACGTCGCCGGGCTGGCCGGCCTGCTGGCCGCCGACGTGCGGCTGCACGGCGACGGCGGCGGCAAGGCGCCCCAGTGGGCCCGGCCGATCGTCGGGGCCGGCGACGTGTCCCGCATGATCGCCGGACTGGGACGGCGGATCGCGCGGCTCGGGCTGCGCCTCGAACCCCGCGAGATCAACCGGCAGCCGGGCGCCGTCATCCGCGACGCCGGGGACCGGGTGGTGAACATCTGGTCCCTGGAGGTGCCCGGCGACCGGATCGAGGTCGTCCGGTCGATCACCAATCCCGACAAGCTGCGCCACCTCGGCCCCGTCGCCGACATCTGGGCGCTGGCGCGGCCGTCGGCCGGACGAGAGGCGGGAAGCTAGTGTTCCTCGCACTCCTGCCGGTGGCCGCGCTTCTCGCCGCCCTGCTGGTGTTCTCCGCGGCGATGAAGCTGACCGGGAAGCCGGACGTCGTCGCCTCCTACGCGCGAGTGGGCGTCCCCGCGCGTCGGCTGCCCGCCATGGCGGGCGTTCTGGTGGCGGGCGCCGCCGGGCTGTCGGCCGGGCTCGTATGGCCCCCGATCGGCATCGCGGCGGCCGCATGTCTCGGCGCCTACTTCGTCCTGGCGCTGGTCGCGCACGCCCGCCATCACGATCTGCGGCACGCGGGCACCCCGGCGCTGATGCTGCTGCTGGCGGTGGCCTGTCTCGTGCTGCGCGCGCTGTCCGCCTGACGGGCGTCAGACGTCCACGATCAGGGTGATGGGGCCGTCGTTGACGAGGGAGACCTTCATGTCGGCGCCGAACTCGCCGGTCTCGACCTTGGCGCCGAGGGTCCTCAGTTCGCGGACGACCGCGTCGACCAGCGGTTCCGCGACGGGGCCGGGGGCGGCGGCCGTCCAGGTCGGGCGGCGGCCCTTCCGCGCGTCGCCGTAGAGGGTGAATTGGCTCACCACGAGGAGCGGCGCGTTCACGTCGGAGCATGACTTCTCGTCCTGCAGGATCCGCAGCCCCCACAGCTTCGAGGCCAGCCTGCGGGCCTTTCCGGGGTCGTCGTCATGGGTCACGCCGACGAGGACCATCAGGCCCGGCCCGTCGATCGCGCCCACGACGCGTCCGTCCACGGACACGCTGGCCTGGCTCACCCTCTGGACTACGGCACGCATGACCATGCATTCTGCCGCCTATGGGAGCAACGACGCTCATCACGGTGGCGCCCACCGGCGCGGAGTCCGCCAAGGCGGACGTTCCGGCCCTGCCCGTCACCCTTGAGGAACTGGTTCAGACGGCCAAGGAGTGCGAGGCCGCCGGCGCGGCCGTGATCCACGTGCACATCCGCGACGACGACGCGCGGCCCACGCTCGACCCGTCCCGGCTGCGGGACACCGTGCGGGCGCTGCGGGAGAGCACGGGACTGATCGTCCAGCTGTCCACGGGCGGCGCCGTCACCGACCCTTACGAGGACAGGCTGCGCGTCCTGGACGCCGAGCCCGACATGTGCTCGCTGACCTGCGGGACGGTCAACTTCGGCGACGACGTGTTCATGAATCCGTGGCCGTTCATGGCGGAGCTCTACCGGCGCACCCAGGCGATGGAGGTCGTCCCGGAGTTCGAGTTGTTCGACCTCGGCCAGGTCGCGGCGCTGCGCCGGCTGCTGGACGAGCACGGGCTCCCTTACGGCGGGCACGTCCACTGCGACCTCGTCATGGGAGTGCCCGGCGGCATGCCGGGGGACGCGCGGACGCTCGTCGCGGCCGTCGAGGCCCTCCCGGACGGGGCGACGTGGTCGGCGACCGGCATCGGCCGGACGTCCCTGCCGGTGCTGTTCGCCGCGCTGTCGGCGGGCGGGCACCTGCGGGTCGGCATGGAGGACACGGTCACGTTCGCGAAGGGGCGGCCGGTGACGGCGAACGTCCAGCTCGTGGAACGGGCCGCGCGGGCCGCCGAGCTGGCGCAGCGCCCCCCGATGACGTCCGCGGACGCCCGCGCGCTGCTAGGCATCAAGCCCCGTTGACCGGGGAAGACGCAGGCATGATCAATCCTGTGCTGGTCGAGGTGCAACGGTCGGGGTTCGTGGAGTCCCGGCATCGCGGCGCGGCGGTCGGGCTCACCGCCGGCGGGGCGGTCGCCGTCCGGGCCGGCGACCCCGGTGTGCCGGTCTTCCCGCGCTCGGCGAACAAGCCGATGCAGGCGGTCGCGATGCTGCGATCCGGGCTCGACCTGGACGGGGAGCTCCTCGCGCTCGCCGCCGGCAGCCACTCGGGCGAGGACTTCCACCTCGAAGGGGTGGAGAAGATCCTCGCCGGGGCCGGGCTGGGCTCCGCCGACCTGCGCTGCCCCGAGAGCTGGCCGCTCGACCCGGCGACGCAGCAGGACGTCGCGCGGTCCGGCGGCGGGGCGTCGCGGCTGCGCATGAACTGCTCGGGCAAGCACGCCGCGATGCTCGCCACCTGCGTCACCGTCGGCTGGCCGGTGGAGTCGTACCTGGACGCCGATCATCCGCTGCAGCTCGCCGTCCGGGAGACGGTCGGGGAACTCGCGGGGGAGCCGGTCACGGCGGTCGGGGTCGACGGCTGCGGCGCACCGCTGTTCGCCGTTTCCACGGAAGGGGTCGCACGGGCGTTCCGCGGGCTCGTCGTGGCCGCGCCGGGCACGCCCGAACGGCGCGTGGCCGACGCGATGCGCACGCACCCGCAGTGGACGTCCGGTACGCGGCGCGAGGAGCGGCGGCTCATGGACGCCGTCCCCGGCCTGCTGGTCAAGTGCGGCGCGGAGGGCGTGGACGCGTTCGCGCTCGCCGACGGACGGGCCGGCGCCGTCAAGATCGACGACGGGGCGATGCGGGCCCGGACGCCCGTCACGGTCGCGCTGCTGCGCGCCCTGGGCGTTCAGGAAGGCGGTGACGGCGGCGGTGGAACGGACGGCGGCGTCGACGGGGCGGCGCTGGACGAGTTGTCGGTGGTCGAGGTTCGCGGCGGTGACGCCGTCGTGGGCGCCATCCGCCCGACCCCCGGCGCCTTCACCGCCGCGGGGGGTTGACGGCCGTCGATCCGCTCGGCTTGAGCTCCTCGAACTCTTCCTTGAAGACGGTCTGCTCGTACAGGACGCCGTCCGGCCACGGGTTCCTCGGTTCCCGTCCGGGCTGCGGGTTGTCGCGCCGGAACTCCTCGGCCTGCGACTCCTTCGCCGGCGGGTAGCTGTGGGAGAACATGCCGGGCCGGTAGGTGTACAGGCCGCCCTGCTCCATGCCGCGGTGGTTGTCCTGGTCGTTTCTGCGATCCGGGTGGATCTTCCGGGACGACGCCGAGACCGTCATGAAGAGCCGGGCGACCAGCGCCGCCACGGCCACCACCGGGATGATCCATGCCCACATCCAGTGGCCGGTCGGAGCCGTTTCGGCCAGGGTCGGTTCAGCCAGGATCGTGGCGAGCATTTCGGTCCACCTCCAGCGCGGTGTATCGGCCTCGCACGGGTCACTTGGGGATGTGTCCGCTATTTGCCGAGTTAACCGCTCCAGGGGGTTCGGCGGGCGCTCCCACCGAGCGGTTGCGTCCCGCCGCCAGGCCGGGCACCGTCATGACGGCGCAGACGACCAGCACACCGGCCACTGGAACGCTCCACCCGCCGGTGGCGTCGTTCAGCGCTCCGACGGCGAGCGGGCCGAGCGCCGCGATGAGGTAGCCGATGCCCTGCGCCATCCCGGACAGTTGCGCCGCGACGTGCGCGTTGTGGGCGCGCAGTCCGATGAACGACAGCGCCGTGGCGAACCCGATGCCCTGCCCGAGCCCGAGCACGACCGCCCAGACCCACACCGACTCGATCGGTGCCCAGGTGACGCCGATGAACCCCACGGCGCCCAGCGTCGCCGTCGTGAGGACCAGGGGACGCTGGTCACGTGTCCGCCTGGCGAGCACCGGGACGGTCAGCGACCCCACCGCCTGTATCGCCGCCGACAGGGCCAGCACGTATCCGGCGGGCGCCTCGTCCATCCCGCGGTCCTGGCAGATCGTGGGGAGCCAGCCGAGAACGACGTACGCCAGCAGCGACTGCAGGCCCATGAACACCGTGACGTGCCAGGCCAGGCCGGACCGCCACACCTGCGCCGCCACTCCGCGCGGGGCGGCGGCGGGCGGCGCCGACCGCGCCGCGTGCGCCGCCCGGCGCGCCCTCGGCACCCACAGCAGCCCGGCGAGCGCCGCCGGGACCACCAGCAGGCCCAGCGGCAGCCGCCACGTGGAGTCGAAGATGTGCTCCACCGGCACGACGAGCCCGGACGAGATCGACGCGCCGGCCGTCACGGCGACGGTGTAGACGGCCGTCACCGTGGTGATCCTGGACGGATGGTCCCGCTTGATGATCCCGGGCATCGCGATGTTGCCGATGCTGATCGCGATACCGGCGACCAGCGATCCGGCGAACAGCGGGAACGGCGCGTCCAGCAGACGCAGCAGCATCCCCGCGACGAGCAGCGCCATCGCGCTGACCAGGAGCGTCTCGCCGCGCGGGGCACGGCGCAGGAACGCCGCGATCAGCCCGTAGGAGCCGAAGAACACCAGCGGCAGCGTCGTCAGCGCGCCCGCCGCCGCCCCCGACAGCCGGAACTCGCCGCTGATCTCGGTCAGCACCGGCCCGATCGCCGCGATCGCCGGCCGCAGGTTGACCGCCACCAGGACGATCATCAGCAGCGAACCGGCGAGCCCGGCCCGCCGCCCCGTCACCGATCCACCCCGTCACGCGCGGCGAGGGTCTCCAGGACGGCGAGGGTCGGCTCGACGACCGCGGCGGCCGCCCACGCCGCGCCGCCCGGGTCGCCCGCCGCGATCGCGTCCAGGACGGCGCGGTGGGCCGCGGGACCGGCCTCGGGGACCTCGCGGTCGAGCCTGATGTCGCGGATCGACTCGCGCAGCCGGTCGATGAAGAAGCGCATCGCCTCGATCAGCACGGGGTTGCGGGACGCCTCCGCGACGCCCAGGTGGAAGGCCGCGTCGGCGGCGCCGAACGCGTCCGCCTCGGTGGCCTCGTCGCGGGCGCGCAGGAGGTCCTCCAGCCGCGCGAGGTCGGCCTCGGTGCGGCGCCGTGCGGCGAGGCGCGCCGCCTGGACGTCGTAGGCGAGCTGCACCTCGAAGAAGTCCCGGATGGACGCGCGGGCCACCCGCCGCAGCAGCGGACGCGGGTCGGTGGAGCTGCGGACGTACGTCCCGTCCCCGCGCCGCACCTCCAGCACCCCGACGTGCGTCAGCGCCCGAATCGCCTCGCGGACGGCGGGACGGCTCACGCCGAGCTGCGCGGCCAGGTCGTGCTCGGCCGGGATGCGTTCGCCGACCGGCCAGGAGCCGTCGCTGACCTGCGCCTGGAGCTGGTCGAGCACGGCGTCGACGGTCGACCCTCCGGCCACGGGACTCAAACCCACCGAAACCCCCTTGAGTAAGACGTCAGACATCTTACGGCGCAACCGGACGGTTAAGCCCCTGACGTCGGGTAAAGGCGACGTCGAGGAGGTGTCACCATGCTCGCCAGCGCCCCCGGCAACCTGGGCGACACCGCCTTCTTCATCGTCGGCCCGATCGCCCTCTTCTTCGCGCTCGCCGCCTGGATCACGATGACGCTGATGACCTCCCGCAAACCGCGGCGTCCCCGGGGCGGAGGCACCGGCCTGCCGCATCGCGGGCCCGTCCAGGGCGGCGTCATCCTGGGCAGCCCGTCCCAGCGCACGCGCCGCGACCCGGCCCCGTCGGTGACCCACCGGCAGGTCATGCGGCACATCGAGGACGAACGTGAACGCGAGGCCCGGGAAGCCCGCGAGGGCGAGTCGCAGGCCGCCGCGCGCAGCGGTCGCGGCAGGAAACACGAGAAGGGGAGGAGGCGCGCACCGGGCAAGAGGCGCCTGCGCGGACATCGATGACCCCCGCGAAGCACCGGAACGCGACGCCCGCCGGAGCCGGCACCGATGCCCCGCACCCCACCCGGCGGGCGTCGTCCGAGCCCGCGGTGATCGCCGAGACCCCTCCCGGCGGTCACCGCGGGTCCGCCCATGCCGGGCCGTCAGACGGGCCCCGCCGGGCGCGGCCCGTCAGATGCCGCGCGACTGGGAGATCGAACCCGAGGTGGCGAGGGTGAACGTGCGCATCGACTCGGCGAACTTCGACAGGTCCCATTCGGCCGGGCCCTCGTACCAGTAGAGGTTGTCCGCGCCCTCGGCCCGCTCACCCGCGTCCTTCACCGTCTCGGCCCACTTCGGGACGGTGTCGAACACGACCGCGTACGGCAGGAACCGCGAGAACAGCGCGATCCGCTGCCGGGCCGCCGCCTCGTCGCCGTCCGGGACGGCGCCGCGCTCCAGGAACGCGCGGAAGCCGATGGTGTGCGCGAGGACGGTCGCGCCCCGCGCCGTCTTGGCGGGCATGTACTGGCCGCCGTACGCCAGCGCCGCACCCGCGATGATCAGCGCGAGCCCGGCGAGGGCCCATTCGGTGGTGAGCGCCAGCGCGACGGTACCGGCGACGCCGAGGACGGTGACGAGGATCCCCCCGACCGTCCACCGGGACCGGACGGTGTCGGGGCGGCGCGCGAACCAGCCCTGCTTTACCACGTCGTCGTACATCGCGGACCGCACCTGGGCGAGTTTCGTGGCGAACGTCCCGCCGAGTTCCGACAGCCTGACCGCGTCGCGTCCGGTGCCGTCCGGGGCGGTCAGCAGCGCGTCCAGCAGGATCCGCTCGTAGGGCAGCAGGTCGACGACGGGACGGTCCAGCCGGCGCAGCGTCCAGTCGAGGCGGCCGGTCAGGGCCCGGTCCTCCTCCTCGATCAGCAGGTAGCCGCGGACCGCGAGGTCGACGATCGTCGCGGTCACGTCGATCACGTCGGCCTGCTCGTCGATCAGCGTGCCGATCTGCCCGGGGCGCACTCCGTCCGGCGGCTCGAACTCCGTCCCGGAGACGGGCGCGTGGTCGCCCTCGGCGGCCTTCCTGCCCACGACCCGGGCGTCGCGTCCCCGCAGCAGGTACAGGGCCCCGAGGCCGCCGCCGAGCAGCACCAGCAGCCCCACCAGCGCGGCGCCGGTGACGGCGTTGACGGAGAACGCCGTCGCGACCGTGTGGCGCCGCTCGTAGATGGCCTGCCCGCCGGTCGTGCCCGCCGGGAGGCCCGCGACGACCGTGAGGTACTCGCCCGGCAGCATGCCCTTCTGCGCGTAGACGCCCTGCGTGTGCGTGTGGTTCATGTAGTACTGCGTGCAGCCGATGGTGCTGCCGATCGGCCCGGTGAAGCAGTTGACGCTGCGGATCGGCGCGCCGGCGTCCACGGTCGCGCGCGCGTCGTCCACCGGGACCTGCCAGCCGCCGATGACCGGCCAGCGCAGCTCCTCCGCCTGCCCCATCCGCGTGATCGCGCCGCGAACCTCGTACTCCAGGACGACCGTGTGGTCGCCGGTCAGCTCCTTGCCGCCGGTCACCGTGACGGTCGTCCGGGTGTCCTCGACGGACGAGGTGACCGTCGCGGGGCCGCCGTCGGGGCTGCTCGCCCGCAGGTTCGACAGCGTGTGGACGCGGTCCTCGGTCAGGCTTTCGTGGCTCCGCGTCGGGAACGTCCGCTCGAAGCCCCGGTGGCCGGCGAACCGGTAGACGATCGTCTCCTTCACCCGGATCACGCCGCCCTGCCCCGCGGTGAGGACGGCCTGGTCCTTCAGCACCCGCTCCTGCGCGGCCCGCTCCCGCACGGCCGCCGGCGCCTGCGCGACCTCCGACGCGGCCGCGGATGTGCAGGTCAACACCGGCAGAAGCGACAGGGCCGACAACACGACGACGACCGACCGCATCCGGAACAACCCCACAAGAGCAGACATGGCGGCAAATGGTATCGCCAATGCGTGCGATGATTCCCTGCTATGGCTGGTCAGTACCCTCCGCCGCCTCCGCAGCGGCCGCCGGCGCCGCCGTACGGCCGTCCCGGATACGGTCCCTCAGGCGTGCCCGGATATGGCCCGCCCGCGTACGGGCCGCCGCCCTACGGCCCGCCCGGCCGACAGCCTGGTCCGCCGCATCAGTACAGGTACGTGCCGATGCGTCCGCCGCCGCGGCGCAGTGCCGGCGGGACGATCGCGGGCATCTTCGGTGCCCTCACGTCCCTGGCCGTCCTCGCGATCCTCGGGCTGGCGGTGCTCAGCGGGCCCGACGGTGTCGCCGGCACCCGTCCGCCCGCCGCGTCCGGCGGCGGCGGCACGCCGACGACCGCGCGCGAGAAGGCCGAGGACAGCAAGCTCTACAGGACGGGCGCGCTGACGCCGGTGAGCTGCCGGGTGCCGGGCATCCAGCCGAGCGACACGTCCATGCGCCGCTTCATGAACGTGCTGAGCGACTGCCTGGACGTCTCGTGGTCCAAGCAGTTCGGCAAGGCCGGGATCCCGTTCGACACCCCCGACCGCGTGTACTGGTCGGAGCCGGGACGCAGCCCGTGCGGCACCTACCCGGCGCCGGGGGCGTCCGCGTTCTACTGCCCGGCCAACAACACGATGTACGTGGGGGTCCGGCACGTCGTGCAGACCTCGGGCGGCGAGCCGCTGTCCCACTACTCGGTGTTCGCGCGGGTGATCGCGCACGAGTACGGCCACCACGTCCAGGACCGCGCCGGGATCCTGCTCTACGGGGACCGGCTGATGGACACCGGCGACATCGGCGAGCGCAACGAGGCGAGCCGGCGCATCGAGTTGCAGGCGCAGTGCTTCGCCGGCGCGTTCCTCGGCACCGAGCGGGTCACGCTCCCGATGACGCAGGAGCAGGTCAACGCGATGATCCGGGACGTCCGGGGCCGCGGCGACGAGCGGCTGCCGCCCGAGAAGCGCGACCACGGCTCGGGACGGCACTACGCGGGGTGGGTCATCACCGGCTTCGAGGGAAGCCGCCTGGCCGTCTGCAACACCTGGACGGTCCCGTCCTCCAAGGTCAGCTGACCCGCGGTCCCGGACCGGCAACGTCTCCGCATGCCCGCGCGTCTCCGCCCGGCGCCCGGCGGACGCGTGTGAGCGGACTCACGGGCGAGTGCTAGCTACCGTGCTTGCAATTGCAAGCACCATGACGCAAGGTGGAGACATGGCAAGTTCGAAGGTCGGCTCCATCGGGGAGTACATCCGTGAGCAGCGGACGCGGGCGAAGATCTCGCTGCGTCAGCTCGCGGACGTGTCCGGGATATCCAACCCGTACCTGAGCCAGATCGAGCGTGGGCTGCGCAAGCCGAGCGCGGAGATACTGCAGCAGATCGCGAAGGGGCTGCGGATCTCCGCCGAGGTGCTGTACGTGCAGGCCGGAATCCTCGAAGACCGCGAGGCCGACACGGACGTGCAGGCCGCCGTCCGGGACGACCTGCTCCTCACAGAGCGGCAGAAGCAGGTCCTGCTCGACATCTACGCCTCGTTCCTCAAGGAGAACGAGGCGGCCGGCGTGTTCCCGGCAGAGCACACCGGGCATGACGACGCGGTGCCTGAGAACGCGGCGCCCGAACGAGCCATGCCGCTGCACGACATGCAAGTACGAGCCATGCCAGAGCAAGACGGAAGGGAAGAGGTCGGATGACGCTGGCCAGCAATCTCCGAGAGAACAAGGCCCTGTACGCCGTGGCCGGCGCCGGTGACTTCGCGGTGGAGAAGATCCGCGAGGTCCCCGAGCAGGTGACGAAGTACCAGGGTGAGGTCCGCGAGCAGGTCGACCGGTACCGCGGGCAGGTCCGCGACACCGTGGACCGCTACCGCGGCGAGGTCACCAGGTACCAGGAGCGCGTCGACGCCAAGGACCTGCCCGGTGCCGCCGTCGCCTACGCGACGCATTTCGGCACCCGGGCGTTCGAGTTCATCGACGGGCTCGCCGAGCGCGGCAAGAAGGTCGTGCACCGCGAGGCCGTCGACGTCGCCGAGATCACCGAGGCCGAGGCGAAGCCCGCCGCGCGGGCCCGCACCGCGCAGCCGCGCAAGCCCGCGCAGGCGCGGTCCACCACGAAGAAGAGCGGCGCCTGAGCGCCGGTTGCGAACCCGGCCGGGGAACACCCGGCCGGGTTCTTTCGTCTTCCCAGAGGCGGCTTCGTCTTCGCCGGTGAGGGCGGGCTACCGGTCCGCACTGGACGGCGCGCATAGGGTTGGGGTAGTCAGACACCCCGTGTGCGCGACGTGGAGTCGCCGTCCGAGACGAGCAGGAGCGCTGATCGCCGATGTCGGGCTTCAATGTGCTGGACTACTTCTTCTGGCTGCTGCTGATCATCGCGTTCGTGATGGAGGCGTGGGCGCTGGTCGACTCGCTGACCGTCCCCGAGGGCGCGTACTCCGCGGCCGGCAAGTGGCGCAAGAAGATGTGGATGATCGTCTTGATCGTCGCGGTCGTCGTGGGCTTCGCCTACGCGGTGGCGCCCGCCGCGCTGGGGGCCAGCCCGATCGCCCTGCTGATCGGCATCCTGCCGGTCGCGGCGTTCATCGCCGCCGCCGTCTACCTGGCCGACGTCCGCCCGGCGGTCGCCCCGTACAAGAAGAAGAACGGCCGCGGCGACTCCCGATCGGGCCCCTACGGTCCCTGGTGATCTCTAGAGTGAGCGCATGAGCAGCGACGTTCACGGACGCACGACCCGGCTGGAACTGGACGACCAGGCGCTCCGCGAATGGGAGGCCGTCGTCCTCGACGCCGGCCCGGACGGGATCGTCCTCGACCGGTCGGCGTTCTATCCGGGCGGCGGCGGGCAGCCGCCGGACCACGGGGTGCTGCTCTGGCAGGGCGTGCAGACGCGGATCGCCGGGGTGCGCAAGGGCGATGACCTGGTGCTGATCCCGGTGGAGGACGACCCGGTCCCGCCGGTCGGCACCGTCGTGCGGGGAGCCGTCGAGGACGATCGCCGCACCGCGCTGATGCGCACCCACTCCGGCCTGCACCTCCTGTGCGGCGTGGTGTTCCGCGATTACGGCTGCCTCGTCACTGGCGGCAACATGGAGCCGCTGGCCGCACGCATGGACTTCGACCTGCGCGAGGTCCCGGCCGGGTTCAAGCAGGCCGTCGAGGACGCCTGCAACGCCGAGGTCCAGGCCGACCGCCGCATCGACATCAGGACGCTGCCGCGCGCCGAGGCGTTCGAGATCCCCGACATCATCCGGACGGCGACGAACCTCGTCCCGCCGGAGGTCCAGGACGTCCGCATCGTCGACATCGTCGGCCTCGACACCCAGGCCGACGGCGGTACCCACGTCGGCTCCACCAAGCAGATCGGCCGGATCACGGTCGCGAAGGTCGAGAACAAGGGCCGCGGCTTCCGCCGCCTCCGCATCAGGGTCGAGGACTAGCCGGGTCCGGCCGCGGGCCGGGTGCCGGACCGGGCACCGGGCGGCGGGCGCCTCCGCCGGCCGGTGCCCGGCGGTCAGGGGGACGGGCGGGTCAGCGCCTCGACCGAGACCAGGCCGTGTTCGACGATGTCCACGGCGCGGTCCAGGGCCTTGCGCATCGAGAGCGGGTCGTAGCCTTCGCGGCGGCAGTGCGCGACGACCGCCTGCATGCCGCCGATCGCCACGCCGGACGCGGCGACGGCGTCGATCTCCGCGATGCCCGGGCACAGGTCGCGCAGCAGCGCCTCGATCTGCTCCTGCGTGTCCATCATGCGCTGGAGCCCCCGCGCCTGCAGGCCGGGACGTTCCATGATCAGGGCGATCTGGACGGCCCCGTACTCGCCGTGTTCGGAGACGAGCGCCTCCAGGACGTCCATGACGCTGCGCCGGATCGTCTCCATGGGCGTCTCGCCGGGGGTGCGGCGCAGTTGTTCGGACACTTCGGCGAGACGCTCGTCGATCTCGGCGAAGACCACGTCCTCCTTGGACGGGAAGTAGCTGAAGAACGTGCGGGGGGACACGTCGGCCGCGGCGGCGATCTCGGCGATCGTCGTCTCCTCGTAGCCGCGCTCGGCGAACAGGTGGAGCGCGGCGTTCGCGATGGCCTGGCGGGTGCGGCGTTTCTTGCGCTCCCGCAGGCTCGTCCGCGCGGCGTCCTGACCGCCGTTCGCATCGGCACTGCCGTCCATGTGACGGACATTACCATGACTGCAAAGTTGCATCTATTGCAAAACTGCAGCGATGGGTGTTTTCTGCGAACATGGCGCGGTTTTCTGAGGGCGGTACGGGCCCCTCCGACGGGACGGCGGGACGGTCGGGCGACCCGGGAAGGATCGCGCGTTCCCTGGAGGCGCTCGGGCGGCTCTGCGTGCGGCGGCGCCGCGCCGTCTTCGAACTGTGGTTCGTCGTGATGCTCGGCGCCGGCGTCCTCGGCCTCATGCACGGCGGCATGTTCAGCCAGCAGAGCACGCTGCCCGGCACCGAGACCCAGCGGGCCATCGACACGCTCGCCCAGGACTTCCCGGCGATGACCGGCCCGACCGCGACCGTCGTCTTCCACGAGACCCGCCAGGCCACCCCGGGCGACTGGCGCGCCGCGCTCACCATCGGCGAGTCGATCGACAACATCTCGAAGCTCGACCGGGTCGCGTTCACCGAGAACCCCTACGTCCAGGGCATGGGCGGGTTGAAGTCCGACGACGCGGTCGTCGTCCGGCTCAACTTCACCGGGACGATGAGCGACGTCAGCGGGGCCGACCTCGACGAGCTGAACCAGGCCGTCGCACCCGCGCGGATGGCCGGGCTGGACGTGAAGTTCGGCGGCATCGTCGCGATGATCCTCAACCAGCCGAAGGGCGGCCCGCAGGAGGGCGTCGGGATCTTCCTGGCGATGGGCGTGCTGCTGCTGGCGTTCGGGTCGTACTTCGCGGCGGGCATCCCGATCCTGGTGTCGCTCTGCGCCCTGGCCGTCTCGTACTCGCTGATCCATTTCCTGGCGTCGCTGTTCCAGATCGCGCCGACCGCGCCGATGGTCGCGGCGATGCTCGGCATCGGCGCCGGAATCGACTACGCGCTGTTCATCGTCACCCGCTACCGGCAGCAGCTCGCCGAGGGCGACGACGTCGAGACCGCGGTCAGACGCGCCATGGCCCACTCGGGGCACGCCGTCGTCTTCGCCGGCGGCACCGTCGTGTTCGCGATCTGCGGGCTGTTCCTGTCCGGGATCGCGTTCGTCGGGCGGATCGGGCTCACCACCGCCCTCGCGGTCGCCATCATGGTCGTCGCCGCGCTGACCCTGCTGCCCGCCATCCTGGGGTCGCTGGGGGAGCGCATCGACCGGTACAAGCTGCCCCGCGTCCGCCCGGACCGCAGTTCGCAGCGCTGGATGAGGTGGGGACGGCATGTCGACCGGCATGCCTGGCCCTACGCGATCGTCGCGGCCCTCGTCCTGCTGGCGCTGTCCGTCCCCACGCTCAGCCTGCGGTTCGGTGTGATGGCCGACAGCATGGCCTCGCCGGAGATGGAGACCCGGCAGGCCTATGACATCGTCGCGGAGGAGTTCGGCGCCGGGCACTACGGCCCGTTCGTGGTCGTCGCGAAGATGCCCGGGGAGGAGAAGCGCGACAAACCGAAACGGGCGGTGCCCACGGTCGACGGGATGCAAGGCCTGGCCGGTCTCACCGGGCCCGCGGTCCCCGCACCGAACCCGTCGCCCACCGAGCAGTCCCGGCCCAAGGGCGCACCCGACACGAGCAAGAAGCCCGACGAGCGCGCGGTCCTCGTCGCGCAGGAGTTGAGGCGGGCCCTGTCCGAGGCGCCCGGCGTCGTCTTCGTCGGCGAACCCGTCGTGACCGGGACGACCGCGATCCTGCGGGTCACACCGCGGGACGCGCCCCATGCCGAGACGACCACCGATCTCGTCCACCGGTTGCGGAGCGTGGAGATCCCCGAGGTGCGGGACGCGCATCCGGACGCGGAGATCTACCTCGGCGGCGAGAACCCCGCGATCATCGACCTGGCCGAGACGGTCGGGGACCGCATGCTGACGGTCGTCGTCGCGGTCGTGGGCGTCGCGCTGCTGCTCCTCGTCATCGCCTTCCGGTCGATCGTCGTCCCGGTGAAGGCGGCGCTGATGAACCTGCTGTCGATCGGCGCCTCCTTCGGCGTCGTCACGGCCGTCTTCCAGTGGGGCTGGGGCATCAACCTGCTCGGCCTCGACCAGGCCATCCCGATCATGTCGTTCATCCCCCTGTTCATGTTCGCGCTGATCTTCGGGCTGTCCATGGACTACGAGGTGTTCCTGCTGTCGCGGATCAAGGAGGAGTACGAGCGGACGGGCGACCCGCACGAGTCCGTCGTGATCGGGATCGGGGCCACCGCCCGGCTCATCACCTCGGCCGCGCTCATCATGATCTTTGTGTTCGCCAGCTTCGTCCCGCAGCCCGACCCGATGGTCAAGATGATGGCCCTCGGCCTCGCGGTCGCCGTCGCGGTCGACGCCACGATCGTCCGGCTCGTCCTCGTCCCGGCGCTGATGAGCCTGCTCGGCCACGCCAACTGGTGGTGGCCGGGCCGGGGCCGCCCCGCCGTCCCGTCCTCCCCGCCGCCGCCCCCGGAACCGGCGAGCGAACAACTGGAACTGGAACTGACCCACTGACCCGCCGCCCGGTGCGAGTCCGCGCCCGCAGCGGGGCTAGGTGCGGCGGCGGGTCAGGGCCCTCTTGACGGCGAACGCCCACCCGGCGACTCCGGCGGCTCCGAGGAACAGGAACAGCACACCGAGGCCGTAGGACTGCCAGCCGGCGTCCATCCGGTTCTTGGGGCCGTCCAGGCGGGTGGCGTAGTCGGGGTCGACGAGCAGGACGACTCCGGCGAACAGGATGGTGGCGGGCAGCGTCCATGCGAGGGCTCCGCACAGGTCGGCGAACCACCCGTTGGAGAGCAGCCCGCCGAGCAGCAGCGGAACGCCCATGCCGGCCCACAGCACCGCCGAACGCCAGTCACCGATGCCGGTCGCGGCCCGGCCGACGGCCAGGACGCCGCAGCCGAGCAGGATGAATCCGAGCACGCGCATCCCGATGTCCGGACGCTCGGTGTCGGTCACGGTATCTGCTCGACCCTGACACCCGGCACGCTCTCGTACACCTCGGGTTCCGCGGTGATCAGCGGCCAGCGCCGCCAGCGCGCGGACCAGGCGGCCTGCGCCGCGTCCATCCCGAGGGTGGGGATCGTGGTGACGAGCAGCCCGGTCTGCTGGGCGATCACGTCGTCGAGGTCGTCCACGTGCACGACCTGCATGCCCGGCAGCCGTTCGAGGACGGCGCGGCCGTGGTCGGGGACGAGCTGCCAGGCACGCGCCAGCGACGTCGCGGGGATGACGATCGTGGCGTGCTGGGCGATGGAGGCGCGCAGCCGGGCGCGGACATAGATCGTCTTGCCGGTGGCGAGGTCCAGGAGAGCGGTCGCGTCGAAGACGTGACCGGTGATCACGCGACGTCCCGGCGGTCCGGGACGCCACGTTCGACGAGCCTGTCCACCATGGCCTGCTCGTCCGGGCTCGGCGGGCCGAACAGGTCGTCGATGGTGGACGCGTCCCGCAGGAAGGCCAGCTTGAGCCGCGCCCCGTCAGCCAGGAACCCGGACACCGAGGCGATCTTCTTCTCCTCGGCGAGCCCCTGCAGCGTGGCGGCAAGCTCATCGGGGAGCGTGATGTTGAGTCTCGCCATGGGCCACACAATACACACTCGCGACCCCCGCAGTGTGTATTCGCTGTGGTTCAGGTCACGGAATCATCACGCGCAGGACGCTCGCGGCGGCGTCTCACGGACTGAAATTCAGGTGGGAATGTCCGATCCGGGTGGCATGCTTGTGACGTGAGCCCACGTGTGATGAGTGCCCTCCTGGTCGGCCGGTCGGCCGAGTTGGGCGAACTGGAGGACGCGCTCGCCGGGGCACCCGGGGCCGTACTGCTCGGCGGTGACGCCGGGCTCGGCAAGACCCGCCTGATCCGCGAGTTCACCCGGTCCGTGGAAGGCGCGAGCGGCGGTGGGCACGCCACCGTCCTCACCGGCGGCTGCCTTGAGCTCGGCTCCGACGGCCTGCCCTTCGCGCCGTTCACGACCGTTCTCCGCGGGCTCGTCCGCGACATCGGCATCGACGGCGTCGCCGGGCTCGTCCCGCGCGGTGACACCGGCGGCCTCGCCCGGCTGCTGCCCGAGTTCGGGGAGCCGGAGTCCGACGCCGCCTCCGGTGAGGAGCGCGCACGGCTGTTCGAGGTCATGCTGACGCTGCTGGAGCGGCTCGCCGAACGCGGCCCGGTCGTGCTGGTCATCGAGGACGCCCACTGGGCCGACCGCTCCACCCGCGACCTGCTGGCCTTCCTGATCCGCAACCTCGGCGTCGCGCCGGTGCTGATCGTCGTCACGTACCGGTCGGACGAACTGCACCGCACCCATCCGCTGCGTCCGCTGCTCGCCGGGCTGGAGCGGGTCGAGCGCGTCCGGCGGCTGGAGATCGCACCGCTGTCCCGCGCCGACGTGGCCGCGCTCGTGGCCGAGATTCTCGGGGACGAGCACCGCCAGGTCCCGCCGGGCCTCGTCGAGCGGGTCGCCGCCCGCAGCGAGGGCAACCCGCTGTTCATCGAGGCCCTGCTCGACGACGACGGCACGATGGCGTGCGAGCTTCCCGAGTCGCTGCGCGATCTGCTGCTGGCCGGGGTGCAGCGGCTCCCCGAGGAGACGCAGGACGTCCTGCGGGACGCCAGCGGCGGCGGCACCCGCATCGACCACGCGCTGCTGGCCACCGTCACCGGGCTCGGAGACTCCGCCCTGACCCGGGTGCTGCGCCCCGCCGTCGCCGCCAACGTGCTGGTCGTGGACGGCGACGGCTACGCGTTCCGGCATGCCCTGATCCGCGAGGCCGTCCACGACGACCTGCTGCCGGGCGAGCACACGCGGCTGCACCGGCGCTATGCCGAAGCCCTGGAGGACGACCCGTCGCTCGTCCCGCCCGGGCGGCTCTGGGTCGAGCTGAGCCACCACTGGCAGGCGGCCCACGACAGTACGTGGGCGCTGGTCGCGTCCTGGCGGGCCGCCGCCCACGCACGCAAGGCCCTCGCCTACGCCGAGTGCCTGACGATGCTGTCGCGCGTCCTCGAAATGTGGGACCGGGTTCCGGACGCGGCGGAACGCATCGGCGCCGACCACGTCACGGTCCTGGAGAAGGCCGCGTCCGCCGCCGACGAGGCCGGCGAGTTCGACCGCGGCATCAAGCTCGTCACCGCGGCCCTCCGCGAAGCCGAGGCCGGAGCCGAAGCCGGGGCGGGTCCGCTCGACCCGGCCCGCGCGGCGGTACTGCTGGAGCTGCGCGGCCGCATGCGCAATCAGATGGCGCGCCCGGGCTTCGTCGAGGACCTGCGGGCCGCGGTGGCGCTGCTGCCGCCCGACCCGCCGACCGCCCTGCGCGCGCGGGCACTGGCCACGCTGGGGAACTACGTCCGCCTCACCACCGACATCGGTGAGGCCCGCAAGGTCGCGGCCGAGTCCCTGGCCGTCGCGCGGGCGCTCGGCGACCCCGTCACCGAGACGGAGGCGCTGATCACACAGTTCTGCGCCGACGTCGACTACGAGAACGAGACCGGAATCACCGAGGTCGGGCGGACGGCCGAGAGCTGCGGCGACCACCGGGTCCTGCTCCGCTACTACGTGATCAAGACGCATTTCCTGGAGGGCGCCGGCCGGCACGAGGAAGCCGCCGCCGTCGCCGGACGCGGCATCGAACTCGCCCGCGAGCACGGCGTGGCCCGCACCCAGGGCACGTTCCTGTCCATCAACCGGGCCGAGCCGCTCGTCTCGCTCGGCCGGTGGGACGAGGCCGTCACCGTGCTGAACCGCGCCATGGAGCAGGACCCCGCGGTCACGACCCGCACGTCGCTGCTCGTCCTGTCCGGCTGGATGGCGCTGTCGCGCGGGGACCTGGACACCGCCAAGGAGCGGCTGGTCACGTCCCGCGACATCATGAACCTCAAGATGAAGTGGCTGAAGACGCAGGACTACTTCGCCACGCTCTGGCTTGAGGCGAACGTGGCACTCGCCGAAGGACACGCCGAGGAGGCCCTGGACGCGGTGCGTCCCGTCCTCGACCACGCGGGCCTGCCCGACGACGCCCGCTACGCCTGGCCGGCGCTGGTCACCGGCGCGTCGGTCTGCGCGGAGCTCGGCCCCGCCGCCGCGGGCGACCTGCGGCGGATCGAGGAACGCGCCGCCGGCCTCGACGTGAAGGGCCCGCTCCAGCGGGCGCACTGCCTCACGTTCAGCGCCGAACTGGCCCGCGCCCGAGGCGTTCTCGACCTGGCCGCCTGGGAGGAGTCCGCGGCGGCGTGGGAGGCGCTAGGCAACCCGTACTACCGGGCGCGTGCGCTGTTCCACGCTGCGGAGGCCGCGCTGGCGTGCGGCGACCACGATGCGGCGGCGTCCCGGCTGCGGACGGCGGCGGAGCTGGCGGGCGGCCTCGGCGCCGCCCCGCTCGGCGAGCGCGTCGCGGACCTGCTGCGCCGCACCCGCACCCCGCGCGGCGGCGAGACGTCCGCGCCGCTCGGGCTGACGCCGCGCGAGTACGAGGTGCTGCGCCTGGTCGCGGAGGGCCGCAGCAACCGCGACATCGCCGAGGCGCTGTTCATCTCGGCGAAGACGGCCAGCGTGCACGTCTCCAACATCCTCGGGAAGCTGGACGTGGCGAGCCGGGGCGAGGCCGCCGCGACCGCGCACCGCCTGGCGCTCTTCGCCGCACCCGCCGGACGTGACACCGCCGGACGTGACACCGCCCGGAACGGACGGGGCGCCGCGTCCGTGATGTGATTCGGTGGCGGGGATCTCCCCTCCGCAGGACCCCCGCCCCCGAACCGTCGGACCACACGGGAACTTCGTGGCCGGCCTTCACGCACCCGGTCCGCGGAAGCAGGCGGTGCTTCTCCGCCAGGAGAGGCGGCCCGTGACCGCTCCGGCCAATGCCCAGTGTCCTGCCGAAGGGCCGCGGCGTACCGGAGGACATACCGATGCCGGGGACAGGAAAAAAGCGACGGGGACGGGCCACGTTCCGTGACCCGTCCCCGTCGGCGTCCTCGTTCTCACGGCCTCGTCAACGGCTTCGGCCGCGTCCCGCCCGGGACCCGGCCGTGTCAGCGGGGGACGCGGGCGACGCAGAACACCGTCTGCCCGAACGGCGGCTTGACCACGCGTTCGATGGTGCGGGTGAGCGGCACGACCGTCCGGTCGTAGATCTTGACGAGCTTCGGGTCGGGGTAGCCGGCGCCGCCGCGGCGGACCGCGAACCACCAGGCGATCCCGCCGAGGAAGTTGATCGGCTTGAGCACCTCGGGGACGAGCCCGGCCTCGCGGACGGACGCCTCCAGCGTCGCCGGGGTGTACCGGGTGACGTGCCCGACCTTGCGGTCGAAGTCCCCGTACAGCTGCATGTAGCCGGGCACCCAGATGACGATCCGTCCGCCGGGCTCGGTGACGGAGGCGAGGTCGCGCAGCGCCTGGACGTCGTCCTTGATGTGCTCCAGGACGTTCATCATCACGACCGTGTCGACCTTGCGGCGGATCTCGATCTCGGCGGGCAGCGCCAGGTCGATGACCTCGACGTCGCCGTCGCCGTCGTAGCGCTTGCGCAGCTCACCGACGCAGTACGGGTCGTTGTCGCTGACGACGAGGTAGTCGAGGCGTCCGGCGAACTGCTCGGAGAAGTGCCCGAGACCCGAGCCGACCTCCAGCATGGACCGCCCGACGTGCGGGGCGACGGTCTCGTACTCGTACTTGCGGTAGTTGCGGGCCTCGTCCCCGCCCAGATGGTTCTCCAGTGCCCCTTCCCCGGCGGCGGGCTGGACGACGTCCCCGCCCGCGTCGTCACCCGCGGCGGGCGCGGCGGCCGGGCCGGCGGGCCGCTTCTGCCGGCTGCCGACAAGGTTGAGGAGGGTGCCTGCGATGGACTTCTTCTGACCAGGTGACTGCATACTTCCCGCTCGCTGGGTGCGTTGGCGCTGTGCGTTGGCGCTCGGATTCTCGTTCGCCGGACCGGATGACCTGATCCGCTCGGGACGGTCCGATCTCAGGCGCGAAGATCGGGCCAGTCTACCCAGCCGCGGGCGCCGGGCGCCCGGCAGTGCCCGAACACCGCGCGCCGCACGGCATGCGCGCAGCGCGGCGCACGGCATGGGCGCGGCAGGCGTCCGGCCCACCGCCCCGGCGCGTTCTCACTGGTCAGCCGATGGTGCGGTGGACGTCCTCCCGCTCGCTCGCACCCGGTTCGGACGGCGCGATCCACGGCCCCGGAATGGACGGGTCGAGGACGCCTTCCTCCACCCAGGCGAAGTCGCCCGCGAGGACGGCCCGCGCGAGTTTCACGTCCGTCGCGTCGGTGTTGCGCCACAGGCCGTCGAACAGTTCGTCGACGCGGACGCGCGACTGCCGGCAGAACGCGTCCGCGAGCAGCACCGCCGACGCGCCGGGCGCCGTCGCCGGGCCCTCGCCGTCCCGGCCGGCGCTGCCGAGCGGGCCGTCGGCCGACGCGTCGGCGTGCGCGCGGACGCACACCGCGCTCATCGCGTACAGCTCGGCGCCGATGTCGACCATCCGGCCGAGGAAGCCCTGCCGCTGCTCCAGGCCGCCCTGCCAGCGCCCGGCCGCGTAGAAGATCGAACGGGCCAGCTTGCGGGACGCCCTCTCGACGTACCGCAGGTGCTTGGCCAGCGCCCCGAACTCGGCGTAGGACTTCGGGCGCTGCCCGGCCCCGGTGACGAGCGTCGGCAGCCACCGCGCGTAGAACCCGCCCGCCTTCGCCGCCGCCCGCGCCTTCTGCCCGGTGGACGCGTCCGGGTCGATGATGTCGCCGGCGACCGACAGGTGCGCGTCCACCGCCTCGCGGGCGATCAGCAGATGCATGATCTCGGTGGAGCCCTCGAAGATCCGGTTGATGCGCAGGTCGCGGAGGACCTGCTCGGCGGGCACCCCGCGTTCGCCGCGCGCCGCGAGCGACTCGGCCGTCTCGTAGCCGCGGCCGCCGCGGACCTGGATCAGTTCGTCGGCGGCCCGGCACGCCATCTCCGACGACCACAGCTTGGCCAGCGCCGCCTCGATGCGGATGTCGTTGCGCTCGTCGTCGGCGAGCTGGCTGGACAGGTCGAGCATGGCCTCCATCGCGTACGCCGTCGCCGCGATGAACGCGATCTTGCGGGACACGGCCTCGTGCTCGCCGACGGGCCGGCCCCACTGCACCCGCTCCTTCGACCATTCCCGCGCGATCCTGGCGGCCCATTTGCCGCTCGCCGCGCAGATCGCGGGCAGCGACAGCCGCCCGGTGTTGAGCGTGGTCAGCGCGACCTTCAGGCCGGCGCCCTCCTTGCCGATGAGGTTCGCCTTCGGGACGCGGACGTCGTGGAACCGCGTGACGCCGTTCTCGATGCCGCGCAGCCCCATGAACGCGTTGCGGTTCTCCACGGTGATGCCGGGCGTGGACATGTCCACGACGAACGCGGAGATGCCGCCTCGGCGCCCCTCCGCCTTCGGGACGCGCGCCATGACGACGACGAGGTCGGCGATGACGCCGTTGGTCGTCCACAGCTTGACGCCGTTGAGGACGTAGTCGTCGCCGTCGGGGACGGCGGTGGCGCGCAGCCGGGCCGGGTCGGAGCCGACGTCGGGCTCGGTGAGCAGAAACGCGCTGACCTGCTTGGCGCAGCGCGGCAGCCATTCGTCGATCTGCTCCGGCGTCCCGAACAGCTTGACCGGCTGCGGGACGCCGATGGACTGGTGCGCCGACAGCAGCGCGCCGAGGGCGGGGCTGACCGACCCGACGACCATCAGGGCCCGGCCGTAGTACAGCTGGCTGAGCCCGAGCCCGCCGTACTTCTCCGGGATCTTCATGCCGAGCGCGCCGAGGTCGCGCAGGCCTTCGATGACGTCGTCCGAGATGCGCGACTCCCGCTCGATGAGTGCCGCGTCGATCTTGGTGGCGCAGAATTCGGTGAGCCGCGCGAGGAACTCCTCGCCCTTGCGCCGGGCCTCCCCGGCGGGGCGCGGATGCGGGTGGATCAGGTCGAGTCGGAAGTCGCCGAGGAAGAGCTGCTTGCCGAAGCTCGGCAGCCGCCATTCCGTCTCGCGCGCCTCCTCGGCGACCTTCCGGGCGGTCCGCTCGTCGACGTGCGCGTGGCTGCTCTGGCTCATGCGTCCTCCCTCGGGCGGGGACGCCCCCCACGTCCCCGATTCGGATCCGCTGGTCTCGGGTCCTCGGATGCGACGTGCCGCTGCCTCGAAGTTACTCTCCGGTTGTACTTCTGAGTAGTCCCATGCATGTGATCGCCATTTCCCGTGGCCGAACCGGGAAACCCTCCCCGGGCCGGCCGCGGAAGTGATCCAATGGACCGAACCGTCACCAAAGGCCATTGTCCGGACCAGGCCAGAGGGGTTCGCTGTACGTAATGGATGAGACACGCAAGCCCACTCTCATCGCCTCCGTGCAGCGTGCGCTGCGACTCATGGAGGTGGTCGCGTCGCATCCGAGCGGCGCGCCCGCCAAGCAGCTCGCCCGCGAAGCCCGGCTCCCCCTCGCCACCGCCTACCACCTGCTGCGCACCCTCGCCCACGAGGGCTATGCGACGCGCCTGTCCGACGGTGCCTGGGTGCTGGGCGAGCGGGTCGAGTCCCTGCACGGGCTCAGCAGGACACAGCATCTCCTCGCCCGGATCCGCCCGACCCTGTCGTCGCTGCGGGACGAGCTGGGCGTCGCGACCTACTTCAGCATGCACGTGGACGACGAGATCCGCCTCATCGACATCGCCGACGGCCCGCGCGCACCCCGGGTGGACGTGTGGGTCGGCTTCGAGGACGCCGCGCACGCCACCGCCATCGGCAAGTGCGTGCTGAGCCAGTTCGACGAGGAGCACCGGCGCGACTACCTGTCCCGGCACCCGCTCGTCGACCTGACCCCGAACACCATCACCGACCCGGGACGGCTGTTCCGCTCCCTCGACTCCCCGAGCGGCCTGCAGTACGACCGCGAGGAGTACTCCCTCGGCACCGCCTGCGCCGCCGTCCCGGTCACCGACGCCACGGGCGGCGTCGTCGGCGCGCTCGCCATCTCCTGCCGCCCCGGCAAGCTCCCCAAGGTCGAAAGGTCGGCGCACCGCATGCGCGAGACGGCGGCACGCATCCAGCGCACGATCACCCTCACCCCCTGACGGAGATGACGTAGGTGAGCGCCTCCCGCCGGGGCGGTCCGCACCCCCGACGCGGCGGCTAGGAGATGCGGCGGCGCGTCCAGTGGAAGCAGAGCCCCGTCAGGCCGAGGGTGAGGACGGCGAACACTCCCGTCTCGGCCCACTGGAGCGGCCAGAAGCGGTCGGCGGGCTGGTAGCTCACCTTCTGCTTGTAGCCGAGCTGCGCGATCTTGTCGAAGCACGCCTGCGGCGGGCCCGGGGGCGGCTCGCCGTCCGGCCCCGGGCCCGGCGGGTCACACGCTCTGCCCAACGCGGAACCGGGTATGGCGTCGACGGTGCGGCCGGACGCGTCGATCGTCTCGTTCGAGAGCGTCCAAGCCCCGGGTTCCGCCTGCATCTCTACCTGCATCTTCGCGGAAGGGGAGTCCGGGGGCGCGTTCAGCGTCATCTGCTCAAGGCCCTCGGACGCGATCGCGACGGTCTTGCTCACCGGCGGGATGAGGTGGGGGCGCACCCACAGCGGCATCAGGATCTGGACGGCGACGAACACGACCAGCGTGATCGCCATGGTCGGCAGCAGCCGGCGCACGAGGACGCCGACGGTGACCCCGAGCGTGAAGGCGAAGGCCGCGTAGCCGATCGGGGTGATGCCCCGGGCGTCGAACAACAGCGGCGCCATCCGCGGCGTGCGCTCGGCCAGCGCCTTGTCCAGAGGACCGGACCACCAGCTCGCGGCGAACACGGCGAGCCCGGCGGCGGCCACGGCGGCCAGGCCGACGAGGCCGAGCTTGACGGCCAGCCACCGGGTACGGGAGACGCTCTGGTTCCAGACCAGCCGGTGCGTTCCGTTCTCAAGCTCACGGGTGATCAGCGGCGCACCCCAGAAGATGCCGATGAGCGCCGGGAGGAACAGCACGATGGCGACCAGCGCGCCGAAGTACACCTCATGGTCGACGAAGAACCGCCTGTTGAAGTTCGAGCAGTCGCCGAGGGCGGTGCAGGCCGCGAGTCGGGTGTCGTAGTCGTCGGAGAGACCGGGCCCGGTGACCGCCAGGACGGCGCCGAGGATCGCGAGTCCGCCGAACACCACCGCGCCCTGGACGCGGAACTGCCGGAAGGTCAGCCAGATCATCGGATCGCCTCCAGTGCGGGACGGGTCGGGGCCGGTGCCATGTAGGCCAGGACGAGGTCTTCCAGCCCGATCCGGCCGACCGTCCACGCGGGGTCGTGGATCGGGTCGTCCGTCCGGACGATGAGGGTGCTCTGCCGGTCGGTGTGGCTCTCGGACACGACCTCCTGGCCGGACGGCAGCGTCGCCGGGTCGCGGCGCGGCCCGGTCAGCCGGTGGTGGGCGGCGAGGAGGTCGTCGACGCCCCCGGCCACCCGGACGCGCGAGTCGACGAGCACGATGAGGTAGTCGCAGGTCCGTTCCAGGTCCGACACCAGATGGGACGACAGGACGACGCTCAGCGAGTGCTCGACGGCGGCCTCCAGCAGGCCCTGCAGGAACTCGCGGCGGGCCAGCGGATCGAGCGCGGCGACCGGCTCGTCCAGGATCAGCAGCGCGGGCCGCTTGGCGATGCCGAGGGTGAGGGCCAGCTGGGCCCGCTGCCCGCCGGACAGCTTCCCGGCCCGCTGCGCGGGGTGGAGCCCGAGCCGCTCGATGCGGTCGCGGGCGAGTGCGTCGTCCCACCGGGGGTTGAGCCGCGCGCCGAGCTTGAGGTGGTCGGCGATGCTCAGCCCGGCGTAGGTGGGCGTGTCCTGCGCGACGTACCCGACCTTGGCGAGTTGCTCCGGCCCGCTCGCCGGGCGTCCGCCGAGCACCTGGATGCTGCCTGAGGACGGTGTGAGCTGGCCGACCGCCAGGTTCAGCAGGGTCGTCTTCCCCGCCCCGTTCGGCCCGACGAGCCCGACGACCCGTCCCGCCGGAATGTCGAGCGTGCAGTCGGACAGCGCCCACCGCTGCCCGTATCTCTTGCCCAGTCCCTGGGCCTGCAAGGCCGCGGTCATGCTATGTCCTCCTGACTGGCGGACCGAAAGGTCGTCATGAACAGCGCCTCGATGCTCTCGTCGTCCAGCCCGGCCAGCCGCGCCTTGGCCAGCCAGCGCTTCAGGTCTTGACGCAGCGGGCCGTGCGCGGCGAGCGATTCGCCCGCCAGCGTGCGCGTCACGAACGTCCCGACGCCGGGGCGCGGTGCGACGAGGCCCTCGTGCTCAAGCTCCCGGTACGCCTTGAGCACGGTGTTCGGGTTGATCGCGAGCTGTGCCACCACGTCCTTGACCGTCGGCAGCTGATCGCCCACCCGCAGCAGGTCGAGCCGCAGCGCATGCCGCACCTGCCGGACGAGCTGCATGTACGGCGACACACCCGACCCGGCGTCCAGATGGAACTCGATCACCGCCACCTCCATTTAACTAGGATGCTAGTACTTTAGATGTGTGGCTATAGCGGCTGTCAACGGAGACGACGAAAAGAGGCGGCCGGTCCGCGTGGAACCCGGCGGGGCGCCCGACTACGCGGCGACGTTCGTCGGCACCCGGCTGGACGACGACACCGCTTCGTTGACTGTCTGTTTTGTGCCCGGGGCGTAGTTCGGCGATGCTTAGGGCGTGTCAACGGAGACTCTGAACAGCGCCGCCGAGCTGCGCGCCTTCCTGCACGGCCTGCCGGGCGTGGACCAGGTGGGGGCCGAGGAGCGGGCCGCGCGGCTGGCCACCAGATCCATCAAGACGACGGCGAAGGCCGAGGCGATCGACCTCGCGATCTCGATGGTGGATCTGACCACCCTGGAGGGCGCGGACACGCCGGGGAAGGTGCGGGCGCTGTGCGCCAAGGCCGCCCACCCCGATCCGGCGGACGCGTCCGTGCCGCGGGTGGCCGCGGTGTGCGTGTACTCGGATCTGGTGGACGTCGCCGTCCGGTCCCTGGCGGGGACGGGGGTCGGGGTCGCGAGCGTGGCGACGTCGTTCCCGTCCGGGCGGGCGCCGCTGGAGGCGAAGCTCGCCGACACCCGGGCGGCGGTGGCGTCGGGCGCGGCCGAGATCGACATGGTGATCGACCGGGGCGCGTTCCTGTCCGGTGACTACGCCAAGGTCTTCGAGGAGATCACGGCGGTCAAGGACGTGTGCGGCTCCGCACATCTGAAGGTGATCCTGGAGACGGGCGAGCTGGCCACCTACGACAACGTCCGGCGGGCGTCCTGGCTGGCGATGCGGGCCGGCGCCGACTTCATCAAGACCTCGACGGGGAAGGTGTCGCCGGCGGCGACGCCGCCGGTGACGCTGGTGATGCTGGAGGCCGTCCGCGACTACCGCGCGGCCACCGGACGGCAGGTCGGCGTCAAGCCGGCCGGCGGCATCCGGACGACCAAGGACGCGATCAAGTACCTGGTGCTGGTCAACGAGACCGCAGGCCCGGACTGGCTGACGCCCGAGTGGTTCCGGCTGGGCGCCTCCAGTGTGCTGAACGATCTGCTGATGCAGCGCCGCAAGATGGCCACCGGCGTCTACTCCGGCCCCGACTACTTCACGTTGGACTGACCCATGGCATCCAAGAACACGGTCTTCGAGTACGCGCCGGCGCCCGAGTCGCGGGCGGTCGTCGACATCCGCGCCTCCTACGGGCTGTTCGTGAACGGCGAGTTCACCGACGGTCACGGCGAGCCGTTCAAGTCGATCAATCCGGCCGACGAGAGCGTGCTGGCCGACATCGCGTGCGCGGACGAGGCGGACGTCGACCGTGCCGTGTCGGCCGCGCGGACGGCGTTCGACACGGTGTGGGGGCCGATGCCCGGCCGCGAACGCGCCAAGTACCTGTACCGGATCGCCCGGATCATCCAGGAGCGCTCGCGGGAACTGGCGGTGCTGGAGTCCATCGACAACGGCAAGCCGATCCGCGAGTCGCGGGACGTGGACGTGCCGCTGGTGGCGGCGTGGTTCTTCTACTACGCCGGGTGGGCCGACAAGCTGAGCCACGCCGGGTTCGGCGCCGACCCCAGGCCGCTGGGCGTCGCGGGGCAGGTCATCCCCTGGAACTTCCCGCTGCTCATGCTGGCCTGGAAGATCGCCCCGGCGCTGGCGTGCGGCAACACCGTCGTGCTCAAGCCCGCCGAGACCACGCCGCTGACCGCGCTGCTGTTCGCCGACATCTGCCGCCAGGCCGAGCTGCCGCCGGGCGTCGTCAACATCATCACCGGAGCGGGGGAGACCGGCCGCGCCCTCGTCCGGCACCGGGGGATCGACAAGATCGCCTTCACCGGGTCCACCGAGGTCGGACGGCAGATCGCCCGCACCGTGGCCGGCACGGACACGAAGCTGACGCTCGAACTCGGCGGCAAGGCCGCCAACATCGTGTTCGACGACGCCGCACTCGACCAGGCCGTCGAGGGCATCGTGAACGGGATCTTCTTCAACCAGGGGCACGTGTGCTGCGCGGGATCGCGGCTGCTCGTCCAGGAGTCGGTCGCCGAGGACGTCCTGGAGCGCCTGAAGACCCGGATGGCGACGCTGCGGGTCGGGGATCCGCTGGACAAGAACACCGATGTCGGCGCGATCAACTCCGCCGCCCAGCTGGCGAAGATCAAGGAGATCTCCGCGGCGGGCGAGCAGGAGGGCGCGACGCGCTGGTCGCCGCCGTGCGACCTCCCCGCGCAGGGCTTCTGGTTCGCGCCGACGATCTTCACGGGCGTCGCCCAGTCGCACCGGATCGCGCGGGAGGAGATCTTCGGGCCGGTCCTGTCGGTGCTGACGTTCCGGACGCCGGAGGAGGCCGTCACCAAGGCCAACAACACCCCCTACGGGCTGTCGGCCGGGATCTGGACGGAGAAGGGCTCGCAGATCCTGTGGACGGCGCAGCGGCTGCGCGCCGGGGTCGTGTGGGCCAACACCTTCAACAAGTTCGACCCGGCGTCGCCGTTCGGCGGCTACAAGGAATCGGGGTTCGGCCGCGAGGGCGGACGCCACGGTCTGGAGGCGTACCTCAATGGCTGAAAAAGCAGGGACCGGCCGTCTCGCGGTCCGCAAGACCTACAAGCTGTTCATCGGCGGCGCGTTCCCCCGATCCGAATCCGGCAGGTCGTACGTGGTCACCGACGCCAAGGGCCGCTTCGCCGCCAACGCCTCCCAGGCGTCCCGCAAGGACGCCCGCGACGCCGTCGTAGCCGCGCGCAAGGCGTTCCCCGGCTGGTCGTCCCGCACCGCCTACAACCGCGCCCAGATCCTCTACCGCGTCGCCGAGATGCTGGAGGGGCGCCGCGACCAGTTCGTGGACGAGCTCCGCCGGACGGGCCTGACGAAACCGCAGGCCGCCGCCGAGGTGGACGCGGCCGTCGACCGGTGGGTGTGGTACGCGGGGTGGGCCGACAAGCTCGCCGCCGTCGCCGGTTCCGCCAATCCCGTGTCCGGGCCGTTCTTCAACTTCTCCACGCCCGAACCGACCGGTGTCGTCGCCGTCGTCGCGCCCGACTCGCCGCTGCTCGGCCTGGTCTCGGTGGCGGCGCCCGCGATCGTGTCCGGCAACACCGCCGTGGTCGTCGCGTCGGAACCGGCGCCGCTGCCGGCGATCACGCTGGCCGAGGTGCTCGCCACGTCCGACCTGCCCGGCGGGGTGGTCAACATCCTCACCGGGCACCGCACGGAGATCGCGCCGTGGCTGGCGAGCCACATGGACGTCAACGCCATCGACCTCGCCGGCGCCGCGCCCGAGGACGTCCCGGACCTCGAAGGCAAGGCCGCCGGGAACCTCAAGCGCGTCCTGCGCCCGGACGGCGCCGACTGGGCCGCCGAGCCCGGAACCGCCCGGATGACGGCGTTCCTGGAGACCAAGACCGTCTGGCATCCCGTGGGCGTCTGATCTGAAATGACGGTACGTGTGTAGAGGGTCACAAACTGTGGAATAGATCTCCCCGTAACTGATCATCACTGGGGGGAGATCAGTGCCTACCAAGACCGCGAAGAACGCGAAGAACGCGACAGCGAACAAGTCCAAGTCCACGACGGCCAGGAAGCCGGCGGCGAAGCGCACGCCGGCCGCGAAGTCGTCGTCCAAGACCACGGCAAGCCGTTCGACCGGAACCAGGACCGCGGCGGCGAAGAAGCCGGCGTCGTCCGCGCGGACGTCGTCGTCGACGGCCGCGACCCGCGTCACCAAGGCGGCGAGCCAGGCCAAGACGGCCGCCACGCAGATGAAGTCGGTGGCGACCAAGGCGTCCTCGTCGGCGAAGGCCATGACGGCGATGACCAAGGCGATGACCAGCGCGACCAAGGCGATGAGCGACGCCGCGAAGGCGATGGACGCCGCCGCGAAGGTCATCACCACGACGGCCAGGTCGACGGGAACCAAGAGCTCCGCGGCGAAGAGCACCGCGTCGAAGAGCACGGGGACGAAGAGCACGTCGAAGAGCACGGGGACGAAGAGCACGTCGAAGAGCACCGGGACGACGAGCACCGCGAGGACCGGGACGAAGAGCACCGCGAAGAAGAGCACGCCGTCCAAGTCCGGGACGACGCGGAAGACGTCGGCGGCGAGGAGCGGTTCCAAGTCGACGACGTCGGCCCGTGCGGGCTCCGCCAAGCCGACCACGGCGCGCAAGTCGTCCACGGCGTCGACATCGTCCGGGACCGCGAAGAAGCCGGCCGCGGCCCGCAAGCCGGCGGCGTCCCGGACGACCGCGGCCGCCAGGTCCGGCACGTCGCGCGGGTCCGGGATCTCGTCGACGCCCAAACCGAAGACGACCGGGTCCACGGCGGCCCGGAAGACGTCCGCCCGCCGCGCGATGGATGAGTCGAAGACGGCCGCCGCGCCCGCGTCGCCCATGGTCGAACCGAAGACCGGTTCGCTCCAGCACTCGACCCGGACCGACGGCGGGTTCCTCAGCGGACTCACCGAAACCGGCGACCGTGGCCGCTGACGGGCCGATGGACGACAAGGACATCCTCGCCCGCATCGACGAGTACGTCGGCGAAGAGCAGCGGCTCCGCGAGCGCTACCAGCGCGGCGACCTCGGGCGCGAGGAGGAGCACCGGCGGCTGGAAGGGCTGGAGGTCGCGCTCGACCAGTGCTGGGACCTGCTGCGCCGCCGCCGCGCCCGGCTGGAGGCCGGCGAGGACCCCGGCGGCGAGCGGGTCCGGCCACCGGACGAGGTCGAAGGCTACCTGCAGTGAACCCGGCCCGGACGCGGCGCGGGCCGCTGCGGTTCGGTGTGTCCCTCGCACCGGACGCGTCCGTCCCGCTGATCCGCACCGCACAGGACGCGGACCGGTTCGGCCTCGACCTCCTCGGCGTCCGCGACCAGCCGTACCGGCGTGACACGGCGGACGCGCCCGCGCTGATGGCGGCCGCGCTGGCCGTCACGTCCCGGATCCGGGTGCTGCCGGCGGTGGCGTGCCTGCCGCTGCGCCCGCCCGCCGCGCTCGCGAAGTCGATCGCGACGATGGACCTGCTCAGCGGCGGCCGCGTCGAACTCGGCCTCGGCGCGGGAACGTCCTGGGACGGCATCGAGGCGTACGGGGCGGGACGGCTCGGCGCCGCCGCGGCCCGCAAGGCCCTTGAGGAGGCCGTGCAGATCATCAGGCTGCACTGGAGCGACCAGAACGGGCTGCGTTTCGAGGGCGAGCACTACCGGTTCACGGCGGTGCAGAGCGGCCCCGCGCCCGCGCACCAGATCGGCATCTGGCTCGGCGTCACCGGCCCGCGCGGCCTCGACCTCGCCGGACGTGTCGCGGACGGCTGGATCGCGCCGTCGTCACTCGTCCCGCCGAGCCGTCTCGCGGACGGCCAGCGCCGCCTCGACGACGCCGCCGCACGGGCGGGCCGCGACCCCGCCGAGATCCGCCGCGTCTACGTCCTGGAGGGCTCGGTCGACGGGCGGGACTCGCGGGGCTTCCTGCACGGGCCGCCGCGCCAGTGGATCTACGAGCTGACGGAACTGGCCATCGGCCACGGCATCGACTCGTTCCTGTTCGGCGGCGACCCCGATCAACTCGCCGTGTTCGCCCTGGAGGTCGTCCCGGCCGTCCGCGAACAGGTCACCCGCGAAAGGGGCGGGGTCGCCGCCGCAGGCCGGGCCTGACTCCTACATCCGGTCGGGCGTGGGGACGCCGAGGAGGGCCAGGCCGGTGGTCAGGGTCCGCAGGGTCGCTGCGCACAGGGCCAGGCGGGACGCCTTCGCCGCCTCGTCCGGGGCCTTCAGCACCGGGCAGTTCTCGTAGAACGTCGTGTAGGCGTCCGCGACCGCGTAGACGTAGCTCGCGAGCCGGTGCGGCTCGGCGGTGTCGCCGGCCTGCTTCAGGACGGCGCCGAACCCGAGCAGCTCCAGCGCCAGCGCGCGTTCGGCGGGGTGGCCGAGGACGATCGGGCCGGTCGCGTCCTGCGGCTCCAGCCCGCCCTTCCGGAAGATCGACCGGATCCGCGCCGCCGCGTACTGCAGGTACGGGCCGGTCTTGCCGTGGAACGAGATCATCCGGTCGAAGTCGAAGATGTACTCGCTGTCGCGGGCGACCGACAGGTCGGCGTACTTCACCGCGCCGATGCCCACGTCCTGGACGATCGCGGCGCGGGTCGCGTCGTCGAACGGCTCGTCGTGCTGGATCTCGTCGAACACGGCGCCCGCGCGCTCGACGGCCTCGCCGAGGAGTTCGGAGAGCTTGACGGTGCCGCCGGCCCGGGTCCGCAGGATCTTGCCGTCGGTACCGAGGACGTTGCCGATCTGGGCGTGCTCGGCCTCGACGTCGCCGTTCAGCCAGCCCGCCATCCGCGACACGGCGAACACCATCTGGAAGTGCAGCGACTGCGGCGCGCCCACCACGTAGACCATCCGGTCGACGTGCTCGGTGTCGACGCGGTACCGGATCGTCGCGAGGTCGGTGGTGGAGTAGTTGTAGCCGCCGTCGCTCTTGCGGATGATCACGGGCAGCGGCTCGCCCTCGCGGCCGGTGAACCCGGGCGGGAACGCGCACAGCGCCCCCTCGCTGATCACCGCGATGCCCTTGTCCTCAAGCTCCTGGGCGGTCGGGGCGAGCAGGTCGTTGTAGTAGCTCTCGCCCTTGATGTCGTCGTCGGTGAGCGTCACGCCGAGCCGCCCGTAGACGGCGTTGAAGTACCGCTTGGACACGTCCACGAGGACCTGCCAGAGCCGCAGCGTCTCGGCGTCGCCCGCCTGGAGCGCCACGACCCGCCTGCGGGACCGGTCGGCGAACTCGGCGTCGCCGTCGAACTTCTCCCGCGCGGCCTGGTAGAACGCGGTCAGGTCGCTGACGGATGAGTCGTCCCGGGCGGCGGCGTCCTCGCCGAGGTCGATCAGGTGCTCGATCAGCATGCCGAACGGGGTGCCCCAGTCGCCGACGTGGTTGTCGCGCACGACGTCGTGGCCGAGGAACGCCAGGATCCGCGCGATCGCGTCCCCGACGATCGTGGTCCGCAGGTGCCCGACGTGCATCTCCTTCGCCACGTTCGGCGACGAGTACTCGACGACGATCTTCTGCGGCTTGTCCGCGGCGGGGACGGCGAGCCGTTCGTCCTCCAGGGCGTGCTGCGCCTCGGCGGCGATCCAGCCGTCGCTCAGCGTGAGGTTGATGAAGCCCGGCCCGCTGACCTGCACGTCCGACACGACGTCGCCGGTGTCGAGGTTCGCGACGATCTCCTGTGCCACGTCTCGCGGCTTGCGGCCCAGCTTCTTGGCCAGCGGCAGCGCCACGTTGGCCTGAAGGTCGGCGAACTGCGACGGCCGGATGACCGGGTCGGTGTCCGCGTGAGACGGCCCGAAGGCGGCGCTGAGCGCGGCCTGGACCCTGGCGGCGAGTACGAGTTGCGGATCGGGCATGCCACAAGGCTATCGGCGCGCCGCCCCCGCCCGGACACGGTTTTCCGGGGGCTACGGCGTGGTGGGCGGCTCTTTGCGATCGGGGACGGTGTCCCCGGCGGGCCCCTTGCCGGACGCGCGGGCCTCCAGGGCGCGCGAGGCGTTCTCGGCGGACTTGTCGGCGGGTTTGTCGGCCGGTTTGTCGGCGCCGTCGCGGTCGCCGTGCGTCCAGCGGCCGAACCGGGACGTGCGGGTCAGCGCGACCTGCTCGCGGATCCGCTCGACGATCCGCCCGGCGGCGAGCCGGTGCGCGAGTTCGCACGCCGACGTGATGGCGCGGGCGTTGGACGCGCCGTGCGCGGTGACGACCGTCCCGTTCAGCCCGAGCAGCACACCGCCGCCGTAGGTGTCGGGGTCGAGGCGGTCGCGCAGGTCCTGGAGGCGGCGGCGCTGCAGGAGCGCGCCCATCCGCCCGGCCGGGGTGGACGTCATCGCGTCGCGGACCTCCGCGAACGCCGTCCGGATCGTGCCCTCCATGGTCTTGAGGGCGATGTTGCCGGTGAACCCGTCCGCGACGACGACGTCCACCCGCCCGGTCAGAAGGTCGTGGCCCTCGACGTTCCCCGCGAACTCGATGCCGTGGCTGCCGCCGGCGAGCAGTTCGTGCGCCCGCTTGACCTGCTTGTTGCCCTTCCCGGGCTCGGCGCCGATGTTGAGGAGCCCGACGGACGGGCGGTCGAGACCCAGCAGGATCTGCGCGTACGCGGTGCCGAGCGCGGCGAACTGGACGAGCCCCTCCGGCTTGACGTCGGTGGTGGCGCCCGCGTCCAGCAGGATCGTCGGACGCGGCCGTGTCGGCAGCGCCACCGCGATCGCGGGGCGCATCACGCCCTGCTGGCCCTTCAGCCGCAGCCGCGACGTCGCGACGACCCCGGCGGTGCTGCCCGCCGACACCAGCGCCGACGCCCGGCCCTGCTTGATCAGATGGCAGGCGATCGCGATGGACGAGCGGGGCTTGCGCCAGCTCGCCAGCGCCCCCTCGCCCATGTCCAGGGCCTCGTCGGCGTGCACGATCGGGATCTTGCCGACGATGCCGTACCGGTCCAGCTCGCGGCGGATCCGCGAGGCCTGCCCCACCAGCACGAGCCGGATGTCGTGCTCGCGGACCGCGTCCACCGCCCCGGCGATGATCTCCCCCGGGGCATGGTCGCCGCCCATCGTGTCGACCGCGATCGGCAGCGGACGGACGGCCTGACGGTGACGCCTCGCCGGGCGCGACGGATCGCCAGTGCCGGACATGGCCGCTCCAGGAGGGTGAAAGGAAAAGCGGTGCGCCGCAAGAACGCAGCTCATCGCATCGTAGGACGTTCCTTCACCCGCCTTGGCGGCACCCGCCGGGAGTGGCGATCGTCACCCCGTACGGCGGCGGCGCCACCGGCCTCTCCGGGCGGTACGGCTAGCCTTCCTCGGCGTGGCAGTCGGCGCCCAGGCAGGACGCGTTCTCCACGACCGGGCGGCCGTCCACGAGGATCGTGTAGTGGCTCTCGGCCGTCTCCCGCTCACCGCTGCCGAGGACCTCGACCGGTTTCTTGTCCGACGTCGTGCCGGTACAGGACACGCGCAGGCTCTCCTTCGTCCAGCCGGGCAGGTCCTCGCACTTCAGCGGCGACGCCAGCGTCACGCCGCGCTCGTGCAGCTCGGCCGCCGCCGTCACCGGCAGCGCCTTGCGCAGCGCGGACTGGGTCTTGTACGTCAGCTCTTCGCGGCCGGACAGCAGCAGAAAGGCGCCGCCGCCCGCCACCGCGAGCACGAGCAGCGCGGCGGACCCCAGGATCAGGGCCTTCTTGCGGCCTATCTGCCGGATCTTGCTACGTATCTCCACGCTGACGGTGTCACCGACGGTAGGAGGGTGTATGCGCTTTGTGTTCGATCTTTTCGTTCCGTATGCGGATTCGTTGCCCTGCCGGGTTCTCAGCGGCAGCCGGCGCCGAGGCAGTCCTTGCGGACCACTTCACGTCCGCCGACGGTCACGACATAGGACTCGTGCGGACGGCCGGTGTCCGCGCGGTAGGCGACACCGGCCACGATGACCGGCTCGCCCGTCCAGGTGTGGGCGGTGCAGTTCACGCGCACGACGGAGTGCGCTCCGGTTTCGGGTGTCGTGCAGTCGGGACGTTCCCGCAGCTCGATGCCCTGGGCCTTCAACTCGTCCACGGTGCCGCCCGTGACGGCGTTGCGGTACGCCCCTTCGGAGATCCGCTGCGTCGTCTCGCAGCCCGACACCGCCAGGGCGAGCGGCACGGCCAGTACGGCTGCGAGGAGCCGATTCACGGCGCGTCTCCCACTGCGTCTCCCGCAGCGTCTTTCACCCTGGCCTCCGCCCGGCGCAGTTCGGCGACCGCGTCGGCGAGCACGTCCGGCCGGTCGAGCGGGACCATGTGCAGCGCGTCCGGCAGTTCGACACGGCTTCCGTGCGGGCTCATCGCGGCGAGCCGCGCGTGGCCCTCGGCCCACTCGTGCTTCTCGCCGGGGTCCGCCACGTCGCCGAGCGCGGTCACGACCACCAGCGGGACGGGCGGGAACGGACGGCGCTCGCGCAGCCGCGCCAGGTCGGCGGCCATCTCCCGGTAGGCCAGTTCCTCCGCGATGACCGTTCCGATCACGGTCCCGCGCCCGTACACGGACCGCACGACGTCGTCCGGGACGGCCTCGTCGCGGCGGCTGGTCTTCCTGAGGATCAGCCGGCGCCCGCACGGCCCGGCGACCTTGGCCAGGCGTGTCGCGCCGAGGACCACCCCGGTCGCCGCGGCCAGGGGGGTCAGCACGGCCGCCAGGCGGACGGCCGCGCGCGGGTCGCGCTCGTAGCTCGGATCGACCAGCACCATCCCCCTGACCAGGCCGGGACGGAGCCTGGCCAGCGCCTCGGCATGGAACGCGGCCATCGAGTGCGCGAGGACGATCACGGGCCGGCCGGCCCGCTCCGCCAGGGCCTCCAGGGTCGCGACGTCGCGCCGGAGCGTGGGCCGCGCGTTCCCGGCCGGGCTGAGGCCGAGCCCCGGACGGTCGAACACGGTCACCCGGTACTCGTCCCGCAGCAGCTCGGTGGTCGGGACCCAGTCGAACCAGGCGCCGCCCAGCCCGGCGGTCAGCAGCAGCGGAACGCCGTCCGCGGGCCCGGACTCGACCACGTGGACCTGTTCGCGGCCCACGTTCACGATCTCGCTCACAGGCGAGCCCCCTCTCCCGCCGCCGTGACGGCGCGTGCGGTGTGCGCCGCGTCCCGCCGGTCGGCGTGCAGGGCCCAGGCGATGACCAGCAGCCCCAGGCACAGGACGCAGATCTGGACGCGCTGGACGACCCCGAGCCACTGCCCCATGTACATGGCCGTCAGCGTGCACGCCGCCAGCACCGTCTGGACCAGTGCGAGCCGCCAGCCCCAGCGGGCCAGGGCCGGCCACCACCGGTACCGGCGTGCGGCCAGTGACAGCAGCAGGAGCGCCGCCAGCCAGCAGATGACCACGGCGCTGCTGGTGACCGCGTGGAGTTCGTGGGAGAGCGACACGTGCCCCGAACGCTCCCGCAGTGCGCACCAGGTGTCCATGCTGGGTGCGCAGTCCAGCGGGAAGGCCGCGTCTCCGATGGCGAACAAGCCGAACAGGCCGAGGAAGGTCCATCCGGCGGTGGCGAGGGGCCTGCGCGTGAGTTTGCGGAGCGTGCTGAGCGCCACCAGGATCGTCAGGACGCCGGTGACGAGGTCCCCGGCGCCGTAGATGTAGTGGAACGGCTGGTCGGCGGCCGACAGCTCGCTCACGTAGCCGTTGAAGAAGTCGAGGTCGGGGTTGAGCACGCTCCCCACCAGGAACGTCGCGTAGGCGATCGCCGCGACGACGGTCAGGACGATCACCGGGGCGGGCACGATGCCCGGCTCGTCACGCTCGCCGGAGTCCACCGGAGGCCTCCCGGAGTTCACCGTGCCCCCCTCCGCCGCCCGACCCTGCCGCCCGTCCAGTATTTCCGAACTCGGGGTGTGGTGTGACCCGGGGCGCGGTTCTGGCGCGAAACCGCTGGCAGCGCCGCGCCGGCGCCTGCCGCCGGTGCCGCTCGCCGGTCTTCACCGTTCGCTGACGGAAAAGTTGACTTGCCGTAGTCGTTGTACAAGGGACGGTAAGGTCAACGATGATGTCCAGGCGATTTGTCGGGATCGTCCTTGACCAGCTTTTTCCCCGCCACGTAGGGGGTATCAATTCGGCATTAACCCGTCCCAAACGGTTGAATGGGGGTGACCTGAGCAGTCTCGATCACGTTCCGTGACGACGCGCCGGGGGCGCACTTCCCCGCTGACAGCAAGGAGTACCAACACGTGACACTGGTGAACGACGCGGCGCCCGCAGTGCGGTCCACAGGTCGCAAGTTCCGCGCCTTCACGGCGAAGCACCTTGACGAGCTCACCGCTCGCGCGGGGCTGTCGCCCGCGCAGCGCCTCGCGACACGGGCGGTGGCCACGGTCCTGCCGTTCCGGACGAACGCGTACGTCATCGAGGAGCTCATCGACTGGTCGGCCGCGCCCGACGATCCGATCTACCGGCTGGTCTTCCCGCAGGAGGACATGCTCCCTCCCGAGGACGTCGCGCACCTGGCCGGCCTCCTGAGCCGCGAGGCCCCCAAGGCCGAGATCGAGGCCGCCGCCCACAAGGTGCGGATGAAGCTGAACCCGCACCCGGCCGGCCAGATGGAACTCAACATCCCGAGCTTCGGCGACGGGAAGATCCCGGGAATGCAGCACAAGTACGACGAGACCGTCCTGTACTTCCCCAAGCAGGGCCAGACCTGCCACGCGTACTGCACGTACTGCTTCCGCTGGGCCCAGTTCGTCGGCGAGGCCGACCTCAAGATGGCCGGCGACGACGTCACCGCCCTGCGCGACTACCTCGTCGCGCACCCCGAGGTGACCAGCGTCCTGTTCACCGGCGGCGACGCCATGATCATGGGCGAGACGGTCCTGCGCCGCTACGTCGAGCCGCTGCTGGAGCTCGACCAGCTGGAATCCATCCGGATCGGCACCAAGTCCCTGGCCTACTGGCCGCAGAAGTTCGTCACCGACCCCGATGCGGACGACATGCTCCGCCTGTTCGAGCAGGTCGTGGAGTCGGGCAAGAACCTGGCGTTCATGGCGCACTTCACCCACCCGCGCGAGCTGGAGCCGCTCATGGTCACCGAGGCGTGCCGCCGCATCCGCGACACCGGCGCGATCATCCGCACCCAGGCCCCGCTGATCCGGACGATCAACGACCGCGCCGCCGACTGGGAGAGCATGTGGCGCACCCAGACCCGGATGGGCCTCATCCCGTACTACATGTTCGTCGAGCGCGACACGGGCCCGCAGGACTACTTCGCCGTCCCGCTCGCCGAGGCGTACGGGATCTTCCGGGACGCCTACAAGAACGTCTCCGGCCTCGCCCGCACCGTCCGCGGCCCGTCCATGTCCGCGACACCGGGCAAGGTCTGCGTGGACGGCGTCGTCGACCTGGCCGGCGAGAAGGCGTTCGCGCTCCACCTCATCCAGTGCCGCGACGCCGAACTGGTCGGCAAGCCGTTCTACGCCAAGTACGACCCCAACGCGGTCTGGCTGGACGACCTGAAGCCGGCCTTCGCCGACCGCTTCCCCTGGCAGCGGTAACACCCGCCGTGGCGTGTCCGCCCACCCGGCGGACACGCCACACCTGCTCACCACCGGCCCGTCAGCGCAAGTGGCGCGTCAGGGCGAGGCAGGCGATCAGCGTCGCCGTACCGCACAGCACGATGACATGGGACGGGGCCAGGAACTCGCCGAGGGCGCCTGCCCCGCCGATCCCGGCGGCCTGGCCCGTCATGAGGCCGCTGTTCGACAGGCCCAGGGCCTGCCCGCGGATTCGCTCGGGCACCGCGTCCACCAGGCGCCGCTGGACGGTCAACTCGTAGCCGAGCCCGAACGTCCCCGCGGCCATCAGCGCGCAGGCCGCCGGCAGGCCGGGCTCGAACACGAACACCACCAGCGGCGCACCGGTCAGCGCGGCCAACGGCAGAGTGAGACGTTCGCGCGGGCCGGGGCGGATCAAGCGGCCCACAATGAGGTTCCCCGCGAACATCCCGGCCGCGGCGGCCGACAGCAGCAGCCCGGCCGCGTCCGGGTTCCCCAGACCGCCCGCGTACGGGACGGCCATCCCCTCCGCGCCGACCGAAAGGGAGATCGGCAGCCAGGCGGAGAGCAGCAGCCCGCGCGTGGTGCGCCCGCCCAGCAGCAGCCGGTTGACCCGCCACGTCTCGCGCGCCGCACCCGAGGACGTCTTCGCCGCGGCCGCCGGCGTGTCCGGGAGCCGGAAACGGGCGAGCACGGTGGCCAGGGCCGCGCCGCCCGCCGCCAGCCAGAGCGTCCCGGCCGGGCTGAGCGCCGCCAGCAGCAGGCCGCCCGCGGCCTGTCCCGCGATCTGGGCGCCCGCGCTCGTCATCGTGAACATCGACCGGCCGAGCACGTAGCCGTCGCCGGGCAGCAGGACCGGAAGCCGTGCCTGGACGGCCGCGCCCCCGACCGGCGCGAACAGCCCCACCGCGAACAGCAACGCCAGGATCGCCGGCACCGGGAACCCGCCCAGCGCGAGCACGGCCGTGACCGCGAAGCGCAGCAGATGGTAGCCGGTGAGGAGCCGCCGGGCGGGGACACGGTCGGCGAGCGAGAGCAGCAGCGCGCCGCCCACCACGTACGGCAGCATGCTCGCGGCGAAGACGAGCGCCGCCGCGGCCGGAGAGCCCGTCCGTTGGAAGGTCTGCACGGACAAGGCGATCGTGCGGATCGAGTCGCCGGCCACCTGCAGCGTCTGCAGGGAGAACAGCGTCCGGAACTCCGGGATCCCGAAAACGTCGCGGTACCGCGCGGAGTCGGAGGGGGAAGCGGTCACAAGGGAGACTCTGCGGCGATGGCTCCGGCCCGCGACAATGTTTCGGGGAGGAACGAAACATGTACCGGATCGAGGTCGGCCCAGAAGACATCGCCGCCTGCCGGTTCGGGATCGCGCCGCTGCTGGAGACCATGAACGCGCTCGGCCTGGCGGCGGGCCGGGTGCCGCCGGAGCCGTTGCGCCCATGGGTGGAGCGGGCGCGGCCCCGGTACCTGACGATCGCGGGCGACCCTGCCGTTCGGGCGCTGGTGTTCCTGCGCCGCCGCTTCGGGTACATGGCCGACTTCGTCGGCCCGCCGCCCGCCCGGCCGAACCTCACGGTCGCCGAGCAGCTCGCCACGATGCGGGCGACGCCACTCGACCAGGCACGACGGGAGGTCGCCCGCAATCTGAGGGGCCTGCCCGAGCCTGCCGCCGTCGTCCGGAACGTCCTGGACGCGACGGACATGGTCGAGCGCCTCGCCACCGGCCTGGAGACCGCCTGGCGCGCCCTGCTGGAGCCCGACTGGCCGGTGGTCCGGTCGATTCCGGAACGCGACATAGTCCACCGCGCCGGCCGGCTGGCCGCCTACGGCTGGGCAGAGGCGCTGGACGGTCTGTCACGTCAGGTGCGCTGGCGTGACGGCGTGATCGAGGTGGACATCGCCGGCGGCGGCGATGCCACCCGCCGGCTCGGCGGCGCCGGGCTGATGTTCGTGCCCGTCGTCTTCTCGGAACTCGGCCTCGCGGTCGAGCAGGGCTGGCCGTACACGCTGATGTACCGGGCCAGGGGAGTGGCGGCCCTGTGGGAGGGCCGGACGCCGCGCGACGAGGACGCCCTCGCCAAGCTGGTCGGCCGTACCCGGGCGGATCTGCTGCGCCTGCTCGCCGAACCCGCCACCACCACCTGGCTGAGCGCCCGGCTCCGGATGAGCGTCGGCGGGGTCGGGGACCACCTCGCGGTGCTGCGCGCGTCGGGCCTGGTCACCAGGGAGCGCACCGGCCGCTCCGTCCTCTACCGCCGCACGGCCGCCGGCGACGTCCTGACCGACACGCCCTGACGCCGGGGTCGCGCCCGTTCCGAACTCTGCCGAAGAAGGAAGCAGTAGAAGGCAGCGGGGGCCCGGTTTCGACCGGCGTCCCGCGTGGCAGGGCGGCGACGGACTAGACGCGCTCCGGCGTTTCCCGCGGGGCATCGGTGACATAGGTGCCGGGGGTTTGGCCGTACTCCTTGGCGAAGGCCGTGATGAAGGCGGACGGGCTTGCGTAGCCGACCTGGTGGGCGACCTTCGTGACCGGGTGGGAGTCGAGGAGGACGCGGGCGGCGCGCAGGCGCAGGCGGGTCCGCCACCGGGTGTAGGGCATGCCGAACTCGCGGAGGAAGTCGCGCTGGAGGGTCTTGACGCTCACGCGCAGCCGGTCGGCCCATTCGTCGAGGCGGGTCGGGTCGGCGGGGTCGCGGGAGAGGGCGCGGGCGACCGTCAGCGCGAACCCCGCCCCGTGGACGCCCGTGCCGTGGACGCCCGTGCTGTGGGAACCCGTGCTGTGGGAACCTGTGCTTTGGACGCCCGCGGGCGGGCCGGCGGGCGGTGCGCCGAGGCCGGTCAGGATGCGGCGGCGGGCGGTGAGCGCGGCCGCCTCGTCGCAGCCCCGGCGGGCGATCGCCTCGATGAGGTGTGCGGCCTCGGCGTCGACCGTCACCGGTCCGGCGCGGAGGCCGTCCAGGGCGGGCGGCACCTCGCGCAGGCAGACGCGGTAGACCGTCTGCCGGTCGCCCGCGTGCACGTCGTGGCTCACCGCGCGCTTCACCCAGAACGCCTCACCGGGGCCCGCGAACAGGGTGGACGAGCCATACAGCAACGCGAGCACGCCGTCTGGGGACCAGTAGAGCTGGTGCAGGAAGTCCTGGCGGCCCTCGCCCATCGCCAGCCCGCCCGCCGAGCGGTACTTGAGCACGAGGATCCCGCCGGGCGCGCCGAGGCCGTAGCCGTACTCCTCGCAGGTCTCCGGGTCGTTCCCGTAGTGACTCGTGACCGGCACAGCTTGTCCTCTCAGCGATATGAGCTCGGATTAAGTAAGGCTAACCTAACCAGGCATTCGACCATGTCAGCGGGGTGCCGACCCCGCGTACCCCTGGAAACCCCGTGAAGGATCGCGACCATGCACGCTCGTAAACCCTGGAGACTCGCCGCCGCGGCGGCCGCCTCGCTCGTCCTTGCGACGGCCTGCGGATCCGGCTCGGACTCCGGCTCCGGCGCGTCCGCCGAGACCCGTGTCTTCGAGGCGGACAACGGCAAGGTCACGATCCCCGTCGAGCCGCAGCGCGTCATCGCGACCGGGTACGCGGTGCCCGTCCTCATCGAGGCCGGGGCGAAGCTGGCCGGGATCTCGTCGTGGAAGCGCGGCCTGCCGCTGATGACGGCGGAGGACCGCAAGACCTACGACGACCTGACCAAGATCGCGGGGGAGACCGCCGCCGAGACCAACTACGAGGCCATCGCCAAGGCGAACCCGGACCTCATCGTGATCGGCGTCCCCGCGCCCGTCCTCGGCGACCTGGACATGAAGCGCCTCGAATCGATCGCCCCCACCGTGGCCATCGGCCCGACGGTCCCGTCCGCGTGGCGCGAGCTGTCGTTCCGGCAGTCCGACGCCGCCGGCCGGTCCGGCGAGCACGCGGCGGCCAAGACCGCGTACGAGAAGAAGGCGGGCGAGCTCAAGGCCAAGTACGAGGACGCACTCGCAGGACTCAAATTCGGGCATGTCGGCGAATACGGCGACGTCTCCGCCGGGACGTTCATGCGCGAGTTCGGCAAATCATGGGGGACCAACATCGCTCAGGACATCGGCGTGACCTACTACGGCGAGGTCGAGAAGAAGGGCGGGGGCTCGAAGGACGTCAGCGAGACCCCGTCCCTGGAGGAACTGCCGGAGAGCCTGGGCGAGGCCGACGCCGTCACCTACTCGCTGGAGCCCGGCGGCAAGCCCGGCGAGTCGGCGAAGTACGTCCTCGACTCCGAGCTGTGGAAGAACCTGCCCGCCGTCAAGAACGACATGGCGTTCGGAATCCGCTACACCGAGGCGGCGACCTACGAGTCCGCGACGCGGACGCTGGACGAGATCGACAAGGCGCTCGCGCCGCTGCTGGAGAAGTGAGCGGGGGGCCACATGCTGACGGAGCGTCACGATCCGCGCGGCCGCGTGCTTGAGCACCACCGGACGGGCACGGAGGTCCGCCGCATCGGGTACCCGATCTGCATCCGGACCGGGCGGCTGCTGCGCCGCGAGCAGATCACGAAGAACATCGTGCGGCTGACCGTGGGCGGCCCGGAGCTGGCCGGCTTCCACACCTACCAGGCCGATGACCACGTCAAGATCGTCTTTCCGGACGCGGACGGTACGCGGCGCCTGCCCGTCCCCACCGCCGACCTGTCGCTGGACTGGCCGAAGCCTCCGCCGCCCAGCCGCAGGTACACCATCCGGCGCTACGACGCGGACACGTGCGAGATCGACTTCGACTTCGTCCTGCACTCGGACGGGCTCGCCTCGGCGTGGGCAGCGGAGGCGCAGCCCGGCGAGGAGGTATCGATCGCAGGGCCGCCCGGCGCCAAGGCGTTCCCGCACAACTACGACCACTACGTGTTCGCGGTCGACGCCACCGCGCTGCCCGCCGCCGCGCGGTGGCTGGAGGAGTCCCCGCCGGACGTGTCCGCCCGGCTGGTGGTCGAGACCGCCGACGCCGCCGACCACGCCTACCCGCTCGCCGCCCGCGACGGGGTGGAGGTCACCTGGCTCGTCCGGGACGGCGGGCGGTCCCCGCTGGCCGGCGCCGTGATGTCGCTCGACCTGCCCGCCCGCCGCACGTTCCTGTTCGCCGCCGGGGAGACGGGCGCGATCAAGCCACTGCGCGCCTGGGCGCGGGACCGCGGGGCCGCGGAAGGAATGGACGCGCTGTTCACCGGCTACTGGAAACTCGGAGTGGCCGATCTTGAGGATTGATCAGCGGCCCGGCCTCGCCGCGGCCGGCCCGGCACCCTCCGGCCCGGCACCCTCCGGCCCGGCACCGGCCGGCCCGGCACCGGCCGGCCCGTCCCGGCGGGTCGTGATCCTGCTGGGGGCGGTTCTGCTCATGGTCGTCCTCACGGGCGCGAGCCTGGCCGTCGGGGCGGGGTCGGCCCCGCCGCAGGAGGTCTGGCGGGCCCTGACCGGCTACACCGGGACGAACGAGCAGTTGATCGTCCGCGACATCCGGGTGCCGCGGACGATCCTCGCCATCTGCGTGGGCGCGGCCCTCGGCGTCTCCGGCACCCTCGTCCAGACGCTGACCCGCAACCCGCTGGCCGAGCCCGGGATCCTCGGGGTGACCGCCGGCGCCGCGTTCGCGATCACGGTCGGCACCGTGCTCGGGATCAGTGAATCGCAGTCGGCGCGACTGGCGCTCGCGCTGGCCGGGGCGGTGGTCGCGGCGCTGGTCGTCTACGGCGTCGGCAGGACCGTCCCGCTGAGGCTCGTCCTCGCCGGCGTCGCCTTCACCTTCGTGCTGTCGGGCATGACCCTGGCTCTGCGCCTCCAGTACCCGGATGTCCTCGACAAGTACCGGTTCTGGTCGGTCGGGTCGCTCGCCGGGCGCGAGCAGACGCCGTACCTGGTGCCGGCGCTGACGATCGCCCTCGCCCTCGCCGGTGCGCTGCTGGCCGCCCGCCCCCTTGCCGGGCTGGCGCTCGGAGAGGACGTCGCGCACGCGATCGGCGTCCGCGTCACGTGGATCAGGGTGGCGGTACTCGCCCTCGTGACCGTCCTCGCCGGCGCCGCCACCGCCATCGCGGGCCCGATCGCCTTCGTCGGGCTGATCGTGCCGCATCTGGCGCGGCGTGCCGCCCACGGGTCGGTCCCGTGGCTGATGGCGTACACGATGCTGCTCGGACCCATCCTGCTGCTCGTCTCCGACATCGGGTCGCGGGTGCTGCTGCCGACCGGTGAGGTGCCGGTGGCCGTCGTCACCGCGTTCCTCGGCGGACCGGCGCTGATCTGGGTCGTCCGCCGGTACGGGACGGTGGAGCCGTGAGCGGGCTGGTGGTCCGCGCGGGCCGGGTGTCCGCGCGGATCGAGCGGCGGACCGCCGTCACCTCGCTCGTGCTGGCGGGCGCCGCGCTGGCACTGGCCGTCGTCGCGCTGTGCCGCGGCGACGCCTGGGATCCGCCCGGCGAGGTCCTGGCGGGGCTCGCCGGGTACGGGGACGCGGCGCTGGTCGTGCAGGAATGGCGGCTGCCCCGGGTGAGCGCGGCGCTGGTGTTCGGCGCCGCCCTCGGCTGCGCCGGATCGGTCTTCCAGAACCTCACCCGCAACGCGCTCGGCAGCCCCGACGTGATCGGCCTCGACGCGGGCGCCTACACCGGTGTCCTGATCGCGATCACCGTGTTCGGCGGGACGGCTGGGGGCCTGGCGGCCGGGTCCCTCACCGGCGGGCTCGCCGCGGCCGCCGCCGTCTACGTGCTGTCGATGAAGTCCGGGCTCAGCGGGCTGCGGCTCGTCGTCATCGGGATCGCGGTGAACGCCATGCTGACCGCGGTCAACTCGTGGATCATCCTGCGCGCGCAACTGGACGTCGCGATCGCCGCGACCGGATGGAGCGCGGGCTCGCTGAACGGCCTGGACTGGGACGAGGTCCGCCTGCCGTTCCTCATCATCGCCGTGCTGGCGCTGCTGCTCGCCGCCCTGTCCCGGGCCATGGGGCAGGCCGCCCTCGGGGACGACGTCGCGGCGGCGTCCGGGGTGGAGCTGAACCGGTACCGGCTGCTGGTCATCCTGGCGGGCGTGGGATTCACCGCCACCGTCACCTCCGCGACCGGGCCGATCGTGTTCGTCGCGCTCGCCGCCCCGCAGATCGGCCGCCGCGTCGCCGGCGCGGCCGGGACACCGGCGCTGCCCGCCGCGCTGACCGGGGCGCTGCTGCTCCTGGCCGCCGACCTCGCCGCCCAGACGGTGCTGGCCCCCGTCCAGCTGCCCGTCGGGGTCGTCACCACGGCGATCGGCGGCACCTACCTCATCTGGCTGCTGATCATGGAAATGAGACGGTCGTGACGAAAGAGCAGGCCGCGACGGGACGCCTGACCGCCGCCGGCGTCACCCTCGGCTACGGCGACCGGGTCGTGTCGGCGAACCTGACCGTCGACGTCCCCGACCGGGCGTTCACCGCCGTCGTCGGCGCCAACGCCTGCGGCAAGTCGACGCTGCTGCGCTCGTTCGCCCGGCTGCTGGCGCCGTCGGCCGGCCGCGTGAGCTTCGACGGCCGCGACGTCCGCGACTACCGGCCGAAGGCCATCGCCCGCGAGGTCGGTTTCCTGCCGCAGGGCCTCGTCGCGCCCGAGAACATCGCGGTGCGGCAGCTCGTCGGCCGCGGCCGGTTCCCGCACCAGACGCTGCTGTCGACCTGGTCGCGCGAGGACGAGCGGGCCGTGACCGCCGCGATGAAGGCGGCCGGCGTCACCGACCTCGCCGAACGGCCCGTCGAGAGCCTGTCCGGCGGGCAGCGGCAGCGCGTGTGGGTCGCGATGGTCCTCGCGCAGGAGACGTCCTACCTGCTCCTGGACGAGCCCACCACCTTCCTCGACATCACGCACCAGTACCAGCTGCTCGCCCTGCTGGCGAGGTTGCGCGACGAAGGCCGGACGATCATCACCGTGCTGCACGACATCAACCAGGCGTGCCGCTTCGCCGACCACCTCATCGCGATGCGCGACGGCCGGGTCGTCGCCGAGGGCGCGCCCGCCGACATCGTCGACACGGGCCTGATCAAGGAGGTGTTCGACCTGTCCTGCGTCATCGTCCCCGACCCGGTCACCGGCACCCCGATGATCGTCCCGGACGCCGGTTAGCGGTGAACCGGCCGCGCGCCCGGGACGGCCGGGACGGCCGGGATCAGGCGGCGAACTCCGCGATGATCGTGGCGCGGGCCAGTGTGTGCGCCGTGACGTTGAAGCCGACGACGGCCGGGGACGTGTCGGAGTCGAGGCCGAGCGACTCCACGTCCAGGGCGTGGACGGTGAACACGTAGCGGTGCGGGTCGCCGGGCGGCGGTGCCGCGCCGCCGTACGCCTTCACCCCGAAGTCGCTACGGGCGTGGACACCGACCTTGGAGTCCTCAGTGCCGGCGCCGGTGGCCAGCTCGATCACGTCCGCGGGCACGTCGAACAAGACCCAGTGCCAGAAGCCGCTGCCGGTCGGCGCGTCCGGGTCGAAGCACGTCACCGCGAAGCTCTTCGTCTCCGCGGGGAACCCCGACCAGCGCAGGTGCGGTGACCGGTTGCCGCCGCTGAAGCCCCAGTCGTCGAACACCTGCCCGTCGGGGAGGCGCCCGCCGTCGGTGACGTCGTCGCTGGTGACGGTGAACGAGGGGACCTCGGGCAGGTGCTCGTGCGGAAGCGGTGGCTTGCCGGCCATGGCGACCTCCTAGTCGGGGGACTGCGCGTCAGGGATCTGCTCGCCCTCCATCTCTATCAGGGGACGGTCAGGTCTTGACGGCTCCCATCGTGAACCCGGTGACGAAACGGTCCAGGAACAGGTTGAACAGGAACGCGATCGGCACCGCCGTGATCACCGTGGCGGCCTGCAGCGACTGCCAGAAGAACACGTCCCCCCGGACCAGCTGCGTGGGCACCCCGGTGCTGATCACCATCTCCGGGCTCGCCGACACGAATGCCAGCGCGTACACGAACTCGCTGGACGTGAGCGTGAAGCTGAACACCACGACCGCGACGATCCCCGGGAACACCAGCGGCATCACCACCCGCCGGAACGCGCCGAGCCGGCTGTAGCCGTCCACCATGGCCTGCTCCTCCACGTCCTTCGGGACGGCCTTGAGGAACCCGATCAGCAGCCACACCGACACCGGAACCGTGATCGTCGGATACACCACGATCATCGACCAGAGCGTGTTCTCCAGATGCAGCGCCACCACGACCCGCGTCAGCGACAGGAACAGCAGCGACGGCGGCACCAGATACACCATGAAGATCGCGATGCCCATCGGCGTCCCCCACGGGCGGTCCAGGCGCGCGAGGGAGTACGCGGCGGGCAGCGCCAGCGCCAGCGTCACCGCCACCACCGCCGCGCCCACGATCAGCGTGTTGACCACGAACGTCATGAACGGCGTGTCGGTGAACAGGAACGTCACATGGTCGGGCGTCGCCGGCATGTTGAAGAAGAACGGGTTGCTCTCCGGGTCGTACAGGTCCTGGTTCTGCTTGAACGCGCTGATCACGCTCCACAGGAACGGCAGCGCGCACAGCAGCGCGGCCGTGATCGCCGCCGCGTACACGCCGAACCGGGACGCCGCATGCCGCCGCCCGTACCGCCGGCGGAGCCGCTCCATCTCACCGCCGGACACCTCCTTGACGGGCGCCCTGCCACCGGACGCCGGGGCGGTGCTCACCTTCCTCGCCTCCGCTCGGGGCTCATCGTGCCTCCAGGCGCCGGACGGCGCGCAGGATCGCCACCGCGGCCGCGAGCAGCAGCGGGAACAGGAACAACGCGATCGCGGCGCCCTGCCCGACGTCGCCGCCCTCGATGCCGCGGAAGTACGCCCACGACGCCAGCACGTCCGTCGAGTGCGTCGGGCCGCCCCGCGTCAGCACGTACGGGACGGTCATGTCGGTGAACGTCAGGATCGCGCCGAACAGCGCGGCGACGGCGATCACCGGCATCGTCAGCGGGATCGTCACCTCGAACATCCGCCGCCAGAACCCGGCGCCGTCGATCCGCGCGGCCTCGTCGAGGTCGCGGGGGATCGCGATCAGCCCCGCCATCACGATCACCGCGGCGAGCGGCGTCAGCCGCCACACGTGCACGGCGATCACCGACGCCATCGCGGTGCCCGGACGGCCGAGCCACACGACGTTCGCGTCGATCAGCCCGACCTGGCGCAGCACCCAGTCGAGCGGCGAGAAGATCGAGTCCAGGAACCACAGCCACGAGATCGTCGACAGCGCCACCGGCGTCGTCCACGGCAGCAGGATCAGGAACCGGACGAACCACTTGCCGCGGAAGTCGGCGACCAGGATGTTGGCGAGGATCTTCCCGAACACGACGATCAGCACCATGCTCACGCCGGTGAAGACCAGCGTGTTCCGCAGGGCGCGCCAGAAGATCCGGTCGTCGAACACCTCGGCGAAGTTGGCGAACCCCACGAAGTCGAACGACGGGTCGCCGGTCGTCACGTCCGAGAACGCGAACGCGACCGCCAGCAGGAACGGGATGCCGACCAGCGCGAGGATGTAGACGACCGACGGCAGCAGCATCACCCACGCGAGGAACCCGTCGCGGTCGGCGAGCCCGGCCTTCGTGCGCCTGTCCCGCCTGCGCGCGGTGTCCGGCTCCGGCTCGGTCTTCACGTCCGTCATGGGGCGCCCCCGACCGGCACCGCGGCCGCCCGGGTGCCCGCCTCGGCGTCGAAGAACCGGAGCCGGTCCGAGGGCACCGCGAACTCGTGCGTCTCCCCGGCCTCCAGCGGCGTCCCCACGGTCGCGGGCAGCCGGGCGATGACGCGGGTCTCCTCGCCGATGCCCGTCACCGTCCCGTACACGTGCCGGTCGCCGGACAGGTACTCCATCCGGTCGACCCGCAGCGGCATCGTCACCCGCGCGTCCGCCGCGACGTTCTCGGCGGGCAGCAGATGCTCGGGACGGAACCCGACCAGCCGGTCGCCGCGCTCGACGAGGTTCATCGGCGGCGACCCGATGAACGTCGCGACGAACGTGTCGGCCGGGTCGTCGTACACCTCCTGCGGCGTCCCGACCTGCCGGACGCGGCCCTGCTCCAGCACCGCGATCCGGTCACCGAGGCCCATCGCCTCCGCCTGGTCGTGGGTCACGTAGATCGTGGTGGTGCCGACCCGCTCCTGGAAGCGCTTCAGCTCGTCCCGTGCCGTCGCGCGCATCTTCGCGTCCAGGTTGGACAGCGGCTCGTCCAGCAGGAACACCGCCGGGTCGCGGACCAGGGCACGCGCCAGCGCCACCCGCTGCCGCTCGCCGCCCGACAGCTGGCGCGGCTTGCGCCGCAGCAGCGGCTGGATCTCCAGCAGTTCCGCCGCCCAGTTCGCCTTGCGTTCGCGTTCCTCCTTGTCCATCCCCTCCGCGCGCAGCGGGAAGACGATGTTGTCCTTCACCGTCTTGTGCGGGTAGAGCGCATACGACTGGAACACCATCGCGATCTGCCGGACCCGCGGCGGGAGCCCGTTCACCACGTTCCCGCCGATCAGCACCTCGCCTTCCGTCGGCTGCTCCAGGCCGGCGATCGTCCGCAGCAGCGTCGTCTTCCCGCACCCGGACGGCCCGAGCAGCACCAGATACTCCCCGGGCTCCGCCGCCAGATCCACGCCGTCCAGGGCCAGTACCTGCTCCGACCGGCCCCGCCGCGCCCGGAGATGCCCGTCGAACGCCTTGACCAGCCCCTTCACCTCGACCGTGTGCATGGCCTCGCCTCCGCCCAGAGGTTGTGCACGGGCTCAGCCGCCTACGAGGCCGCGGGAGCGCCAGTTGTCGAAGACCGAATTGATGCTCTTCTCCGCCTCCGCGACGGCGTCCGCGGGGGACGCCTGGCCACGTGCGGCACGGCCGAACATCGTCGGCAGGATGTGCGTGTTGAAGGTCTCGCCGATCGCCGGGTTGGACGGGCCCGGGTAGCCGATGTTGGCGCTCCACGACACCGAGTCCTTCAGCAGGCTGAGCTTGTTCGCCGGCTTGGCGCCCCACGGGTCGTCGTCGAACCAGCCGTTCAGCTGCGGCACGAGCGACGGCCACGCCGGCAGGTCGTACAGCTCGGAGTGGTACGTCACGGCCGGGAAGTTGGCCGTGTAGTGCAGCAGGAACTCCTTCGCCGCGTCCGCGTTCTCCGCGTGCTTGGGGACGATCCACTGCTGGATCACGTGCTGCGCGGCGAACGCCGCCTTCGGGCCGCGCAGGGCGGGGACGAAGAAGATGTCGTCGCCGATCGTGCGGTTGGTGCCCATCGCGGTCCGCCACGCCGAGATCGAGTTCAGGATGAACGACGACTTGCCGGCGATGAGCGCCTGGTTGTTGGACGCCGGGTTCCAGGAGAAGACCTCGCTGGTCTCGGCCTCCTTGAACAGCTTGGTCATGAACTCCACGGCGGCGATCGTCGCGTCGGAGTTGATCACGACCCGCTCGTTCTCGTCCTGGACGGAGCCGCCGAACGACCACAGCAGCGCCCGCGCCGCCATGTTCGAGTCGGTCTCGGGCGACAGCCCGATCCCGCACGGCACCCCCGTCTGCTTCTTGATCTCCGAGGCGCCGCGCAGCAGGTCGTCCCAGCTGGCCGGGCCGTTCGGCATGCCGACCTTCTGCCACATCGACTTGCGGTAGTCGCCGGGGTCGGGCGTCCAGCCGGGGCAGTAGGCGTAGAACCGCTTGGTGTTCGGGTTGTAGCTCGACTTGCGGCACAGCTCCTGCTGCTGCCCCCACCGCCGGTTCGCCTCCTGGACGACGTCGGACATGTCCAGGACGGACGGCTCGTACTGCGAGAACGGCGCGATGTGCTGGATGAGGTCGTGTCCGCGTTTCGCCTGGATCTCCGACGCGGCGCGGCGGGGGACGTCCACGGTGTTGACATGGTCGACGCGGACGTCGACCCCGACCTTCTCACCCCAGTCGGCGACGAACTTGTCGAACCATTTGTCGTGCCGGGGCACGAAGTGGCTCCACATCAGGATGCTGAGGGAGCCGCTCAGCTTCGATGCCGGGGCGGTGAACACCTCCTTGGGGGCGTTGCCGGTGTTCTTCGCCTGCGGTCCGCTGGACTCGCTGGCGCATCCGGCCAGGAGCCCGTAGGCGCCCGCGGCGAGCGCCGTGGAGGACAGGAATCCGCGTCTGCTGATTCCGGCGGAGTCGGTGCGGGGGGTGTGGAGGGTCGTCCCCTCTTGGGGGGTACTGAGCCGGTCGGCCATCGGGAGTCTCCCTCGCCGCTGAAGGTCTCCCCTCGAAGGTAGATCGACGAGGCCGTTTCATCCAGAGACGATCCGGTAACTCGGCGTCACTGTGGTCTCACCCGCAACACCGGTCCCGATGGTCACCCGCGTTGCTCTTCACCGGTCCTGACAAACCACTGACCCGGTGTTTCAGCGGGCCTTACTCTCCGGTGGCACGCCAAGCCGGCACATTGCCCGCCGGTGGCCCGGTGCCTTCACGTTCCCGGTGGCCCCGCTATTTGCCGGTGGCCTCGGTATAGGCGGCGATGACCTCGTCCGGCTCGCCGTCCATGTGCATCCGGCCCTCGTCGATCCAGATGACGCGGTCGCAGGTCTCCTTCACCACGTCCAGCTGGTGGGCGACGAGGAACACCGCGCCCGCCTCCTTGCGCAGCTCCTCGATCCGGCGCTTGCTCTTGACCTTGAACTTGGCGTCGCCGGTGGCGAGGGCCTCGTCGATCAGCAGCACGTCGTGGGTCTTGGCGGCGGCGATCGCGAACCGGAGCCGGGCGCCCATGCCGGACGAGTAGGTCCGCATGGGGTACTGGATGAACCCCTCCTTGAGGCCGGCGAAGTCCACGATCTCCTTGTACCGGGCCTTGGTCTCCGCCGGGGTCATGCCCATGGCCAGGCAGCCGAGGACGATGTTGCGCTCGCCGGTGAGGTCCTTCATCAGGGCCGCGTTCACGCCCAGCAGGGACGGCTGGCCATCGGTGTACACGCCGCCCCTGTGCGGCGGCAGCAGCCCCGCGATCGCCTTGAGCAGCGTCGACTTGCCGGAACCGTTGGTGCCGATGATGCCGACGGCCTCGCCCCGGTAGGCGATGAACGACAGGCCCTTGATCGCGTGGACCTCGGTCATCGTGGGGCGGTGCTGCCGGCGCAGGACGCGGGAGAAGGCCGACGCGGCGTTGCCCTTGCCGCCCGCTCCGTAGACGCGGTAGACGATGTGCAGGTCGTCGACGACGACGATCGGCTCCCGGTTCGGGTCGATCTCGACGGCCCCCCGGACCTTGGTGTCAGCCACGGCCGTAACGCTCCTCGGCTCTGTAGAAGTACATGAACCCGCCGACCAGCATCACCACGGACCATATGAGGCCGTACAGCCACAGGTGCATCGACGAGGTGACGCCCAGATCCGTATGGACGTAGTTCCGGTACTCGCCCAGCAGCACGTACCGGCTGAGCTCGAGGTACACGTAGGCCGGGTTGAGCTCCAGGAGTTCACCCAGGATCGGGTACTCGGCCAGCTTGGAGCCCGGCCTCATCAGCGAGGGCAGGCTGAAGATGACACCGGACATGTACAGCCAGGTGCGCATGACGAACGGCAGGAGCTGGGTGATGTCGCGGTTGAACGCGCCCAGCCGGGCCATCACCATGCTGATGCCCACGTTGAACATGAGCTGCAGCAGCACCACCGGCACGAACAGCAGCATGTTGAACGTGATCGGCTCACCGAAGGCGATGATGATCGTGAACAGCACGGTCAGGGCCATCAGCAGCTGCTGGAACTCCACGACCGCGATCGCGAGCGGCAGCGTGGCGCGCGGGAAGTGCAGCGCCCGGATCAGCGAGAGGTTGTCCCCGACGGACTTGGCCCCGGCGGTGACGGACCGCTGCGTGAATCCGAACAGGAAGACGCCGGTCACCAGGAACGGGATGAAGTCCGGTACGCCGCGGCTGATGCCCAGCAGCAACCCGAAGACCAGGTAGTACACCGCCGCGTTCAGCAGCGGTGTCAGCACCTGCCACACCTGGCCCAGGCGCGAGTCGCTGTACATCGAGATGTTCTTGGCGGACGCGAACGCCCATATGAAGTTCCGCCGGGCCCACACACTCTGGAGGTACTTGCGCAGCGGGGGGCGCGCCGCACTCTGCCTCAGCCCATACCGAGCGGCGTAGTCGGACAGCGTCTCGTTCACGTGATGGGGCTCCGCGATCGTTCCGACCGACTCGCCACCCGATGAACCGAGCCGTTCCGGGTGACTCATGCCGCGAAGCTTATTGCAGTCGGTGAGTCCAGAGTGACGTGTGCCCGCATGTGACCCCCGATTTGAGATCTTTGCTGAATCATGTCGGCGTCCCTGGGGATACCCCGGTCATGCGCGTCAACCACACCCGGCGCATCTCCGCGCCGTCACGGCCGGTCCGCAGGCCCCGCCGCCGCCCGGAACCGGAACCCCGGCCCGGTCTGCTGCCCGCGGGCGTGCGGCGGTCCCGGTTGCTGCGCAGGCTCGGACGGGTCGACCGGTGGGCGTTCGACCGGGTCGCGGCGGCGCGGCTGCGGGGGCTGGAGTACGTCCTGCCGAGGCTGTCTCGGTTCGCCGACCACGGTGTGCTGTGGTTCACGACCGCGGGCGTGATGGGCCTCGCGGGACGGGCCCGGCTGCGACGCGCGGCGCTGCGCGGCTCGATCGCGATCGCGGTGGCGAGCCCGGCGGTGAACGTCCTCGGCAAGCACGCGTTCGGCCGCAGGCGTCCCGTCGTGGATCTGGTGCCGCCGATCCGGATCCGCTGGAAGCTGCCGACGTCGCACGCCTTCCCGTCCGGCCACTCGGCGTCCGCCGCCGCGTTCGCGACGGGCGTCGCGATGGAGGCGCCGCGCCGGGTGGCCGTACCGGTCACGGCGACGGCCGCCGCGGTGGCGTTCTCCCGCGTCTACACCGGCGCCCACTATCCGGGCGACGTCCTCGCCGGGATGGGGATCGGCGCGCTCGCCGCGCTCGGGACGCGGGTGGTGTGGCCCGCCCGCCATCCGGTGGCCCGTGTGACCCGGGTCGAGGACGCGGCCACCGGTGACGGGCCGGTCACCGAGGACGGGCGGGGCCTGGTCGCGGTCGTCAATGCCGGGTCGGGTGTGGCCGGTGAGGCGGCCGCCGGGATCCTGCCGGGGCGTGCGGAGATGGCGATCGGGCTGCTGGAGCGGGAGCTGCCGGCGGCGGAGATCGTCCGGACCGGGCCCGACGAGGACATCGACAAGGTGTTCGGCGAGGCCGCCGGGCGGGCCGCGGTGCTCGCCGTCATCGGCGGGGACGGCACCGTGAACGCGGCCGCGCGGGCCGCGCTGAGCCACGACGTCCCGCTGCTGGTCGTCCCCGGCGGGACGTTCGACCATTTCGCCCGCGCGCTCGGCCTGGGGTCCGCGGCGGAGGCGATCGCGGCCTACCGGGGCAGGCGGCTCGGCCGCGTGGACGTCTCCTACGTCGCACCGGCGACCGGCGGGCACGGGCGCGACGAGGAGCACCTGTTCCTCAACACCGCCGCTTTCGGCGCCTACACGGAGATGATCGACCGGCGGGAGCGGCTGGAGGACCGGATCGGGAAGTGGCCGGCGCTCGCCGTCGCCGCCGCGCGCACGCTGTGGCACTCCGAGCCGGTCGACCTGGTCGTGGACGGCCGGAGGCGCCGCGTCTGGCTGGCGTTCGTCGGAAACTGCGTCTACGGCTCGCGGGGCGCCGCCCCCACCTGGCGGGAACGTCTCGACGACGGGCGGCTCGACGTCCGGATGGTCGCCACGGGACGCCGCGTCCCCCGCGTCCGCGCTCTCGCCGCGATCCTGGTCGGGCACCTGCACATCACCCCCGGTTACCGTGCGTGGCGGGCGAGCGGCCTGGAGGTGGTGTCGCCGTCCGGGGGCGTGCGGCTGGCCCGGGACGGCGAGGTCTCCTCGCTGCCCGCCGCACTGCGGTTCGGCAAGCACGCCGGTGCGCTCGCCGTGTTCTGCACCGGCGAGGTTCGGCGGGCGGCGGCCGGGTAGGGGACGGGACGCCCGCGGAGGAGGGGGATCGGAATGACGAGTCACGACACCGAGACAGGAGTCGACCCCGGCGCGCTCGACGACGCCGACCTGCTCCGTGAGCTGGGCCACCTCTATCAGACGAGGCTCGATGCCCTCCGGCACGCCGCCGACCAGGCCTACGGGGAGCACACGCGCCGCATGAACCAGCTCGAAGCCGAATACCTGCGCAGGCGTCCGGGACGCGAGATCGACCCCGAGCGGCTGCGTGAAGGGGCACGCGCCCGCTGACGGCTTCGCGATGAGCCCCGACCGCCCGGCCGGTTCCGCGCCACCGGCCGGGACGGTCGGCCTCCTGTGCGCGGGCTGGTCTTGTTCGGGGGTTCGTCTTGGTCGGGTAAAAGGCCGGGCGTTGGCCGCGGGGGAGCGGGAGGGTCCGTTGCAGGATCCGGAAGGGATCTTCGGGGGGTGTGATCTGTGAGGCGGACCCGGCCTGGCCGGAATCGACTGCGCCATCGGACACGATTGCGTCACCGGGAACGGCTGGGCCATCGGAGACGGCAGCGTCGTGGGCACCAGCCGAAGCTCGGTGAGTGCGTCCGGCAGTGGTGGCCGTTCGTGGCGGGAGCCCTGGCGACGAGCGGGCTGCTGCTCGGCGCCTATCTGTGGGCACCGCGGGAGCCGGGCACGGCGGCGCTGGCCGTCACGGGCGCCGGCCGGCCCGGCCGGCCGTTACAGACGAGGCCCGTGCCGAGGAAGACCGTGCCGGAGCGGCCGATCAGCAGCTACACCACGCATTTCACGCCGGGGGAGCCCCGGGTGCGCAACATCGAGCTGGCCGCCGGGATCCTGGACGGGCACATCGTCGCCCCCGGCCGGACGTTCTCGTTCAACGGCGTCGTCGGGCCGCGCACCAGGCGCCGCGGTTACGTGCCCGCCCCGGCCATCATGGGCTCGCGGCTGGTGAACGAGGTGGGCGGCGGCATCTGCCAGGTGTCCGCGACGTTGTTCAACGCGGTGTTCCGGGCGGGCCTGGACATCCGGAAGTCGCGCGCACACACCATGTACATGCCGGAGTACCCGGAGGGGCGCGAAGCCGCGGTGTCCTACCCGGCCCTGGATTTCACCTGGCGGAACGACACCGGGCGTCCCGTGCGCATCCAGGTCGCCTCCACGGCGTCGTCGCTGACGGTCAGCCTGTGGGGCGAACGCAGGTACCAGGTGCGGTCGAAGACGTCCGAGCGGTACGGGTTCAGGCCCTACGGGACGGGTGTCGGGCGGGGACGCACATGCGTTCCCACGGCCGGCCGCAAAGGCTTCGAGATCGATGTCTGGCGGACCCTGCTCGACGACGGCGGCCGGAAGGTCAGCCGTGAGAGGTTCCACACCGAGTACCGCCCCCAGCCCAAGGTGAAGTGCGTGTAGGGGTGCCTGCGAGGCCCGGCGGGGCGCGTGACATCGTGAGGGCATGGCGGTGTTGAAGTCATGACGGCACGCGAAGGAACGTATGAGCTGGGGCCGGACGACGGGCGGCTGCTGATCAGGACGGGCCGCAGCGGGCTCGGGCGGCGGGCCGGCCACGACCTGACCATCGAGGCCACCCGGTGGACGGCGGCCGTCGAGGTCCGGGAGCCGCTGGACGGGTCGTCCGTCGAGGTGACCGTCGACGTGGACGCGCTGGAGGTGCGGGAGGGCGCCGGGGGCGTGAAGCCCCTGACCGACGAGGACCGCGCGGAGATCAAGAAGAACCTGCGCAAGGTGCTCGACGTCCACCGCTATCCGCACATCACGTTCGTCTCCACCCGGATCGCGGGAAACGAGGAGATCGAGGGCGACCTCACGATCATGGGGCGGGTGAAGCCGGTGCGGATCCCGGCCGCCCTTGACGGTGACCGCGTACGGGGCGGCGTCACCGTGACGCAGAGCCGCTGGGGCATCAAACCGTACTCGGCGTTCTTCGGCGCCCTCAGGCTCGCCGACGACGTCGAGATCGAGTTCGACGTCAGGCTTCCCGCCTAGCGCGGGCGGCGCGGGTGTACTGGTCGTCGAGGCTGCGCGGGAACGGCAGCATCCGGTGCCGTTCCCGCCAGGGCGCGTACTGGCGGACGGCGTTGAACCCGGCCGCGGTGATGATGCGCCCGACGTTCGGGCCCGGCGGGCAGGCGGGATAGACGTCCAGGTGGGCGATGTCCGCGGGAAGACCGTCCGGCCTGCGCGGCGACACCAGCGTCATGGGCGGGCGGACCCGTTCGGCGGACGCCATGTCCCGCGCGTAGGCGACGAGTTCGCGTGTCTCCAGGTCGGGCCCGCTGTGCACGATGAGCCAGCCGTCCACGTCGATCGGTTCCGATGGGGGGTCGATGAGGGCCAGCGGTGAGATCTCGTCCGAGACCTCGCGCAGGTGGGCCTCATGGGCGGGGTTCAGCGGCTCCAGGACGAACGTGCGGTCGAAGCGCGGCGGGTCGGCGGGCATCAGCGGCCGGTACGCGTCCCAGCGCAGCAGCCGGGCCAGATGCGTGACCCTCGTCCCGGGCGGGAAGCGGGTGAGTTCGCCCCTGAGACCGGCCGGGAACGCGTCCACGATCACCTCGTCCGGTACCGGGCCCGCCGCGCTCTCCACGACGTGCCAGCCGCCCGCGACGCGCGGATCGGCGGCGAACGGCGACCCGGTCACCACGGTCACCGGCCCGTCCGGGGACAGGGTGTGCAGGGCCGACCGGAGCCGTGTGAGATGCCCCAGCCCGTCCCCGGCCGCGTAGCAGACGATCACCGCACGGAGTCGAGAACCGCGAGGTATCCGGCGGTCTCGGCGGCCGGGGTGAAGTCGCGGCGGATCCGTTCCGCGCCCGCCGCGCCGAGCTTGGCCAGTTCCTCGGCGCTCGCCCGCGCGGCCCGGTCGATCGCCGCGCGGCAGGCGTGCGCGTCCCCGGCCGGGAACGTGAACCCGATCTCGTCGTCCGCGACGTCCGCGAGCCCGCCGCCGTCCGACGCGATCAGCGGCACGCCGAGCGCCGCCGCCTCCAGCGCCACGTTCGGCATCCCGTCGTAGAACGACGGCAGCGCGACGAGGTCGCAGCCCGCGTAGACGGCCGGCAGGTCGTAGCGCTCCATGAACGGCAACGACGAGTGCGGAATCTCACGCTCGGCCAGCCCCTCCCGCACGGACTCCTCGACCTCGCCGACCAGCAGCAGATGGAACGCCTCCGCGTGCCCCGACGCGGCCAGGGCGTCCAGGAAGAAGCCGACACCCTTCTTGACCTTGAGCTGCCCGATGAGGCCGATCGTCCGGCGTCCCGCCCCGACGCCGCCGTCCCGCCACGCCCGGCCCCGCTCCCGCTCGGACGGCAGGATCCGCCACTGCCCGGTGTCGACGCTGTTCGCGACGAACGTGACGGCGGCGTCCGGGGCCAGCGCCGACACCAGCGGCGCGTGCGACCGGGCGACGACGCAGACGCGGGACGAGGCGCGCAGCGCGTCCGCCAGCACGCCGCGCCGCCGCATCGAGAACACGCCGACGTCGATGTCGTTGCCGCGCAGCAGCGTGACGAGCGGCGCGTCCAGCAGCGCGGACAGGACGGGCGCGGCGAGCATGGCGTACACGCCGCCGAACGCGACCACATGGCTGTAGCCGGTCAGGTTCTCCGCGGTGATCGTCGTCCACAGCCGACGCAGCGCGTGCTCGGAGTCGTCGCCGAGGGGCGCGGTCAGCAGCCGCCCGCCGTACTCGCGTTCAACGCCCCACCGGCGGCCCCGGCGCGTCAGGTGGGCGACGTCGACCTCGGCGCCCGCGCCGCGCAGACCCCGCACGATCCGGTCGCACGACTGCGACATGCCGCCCCGGCTCGGCGGATAGTGCTCGGTGATCCACAGGACGCGGGGCATCAGCTGTCCACGAACCCCGTGTCGTCGTCCGCCCCCCAGTCGCCGCCTTGCGAGTAGTCGTCACCGGGGTTGAACGCCCCGCGGTCGAACGCGTCGAACGACGAATACCAGTGGACGTCGCTGTAGACCTGCGAGCTGCGCCGGTAGTAGTGGCGCCGGTATCCGCCCGCCCAGGACGGGTGGTGGGGGTCCGGCGTCCCGTACCCCTGCGCCGCCGCGCACTCCGGGCACAGCGCGCCCTGTGCCGCGTACGCGGCGTGCGCGGCGCAGACGGCGCGCCGGCACTGCGCGCAGGACGCCGCCGCCACCTGGCCGCAGCGCCCCAGCACGAAGAAACCCGTGGTCACGGAGCAGCGGGTCATGTCGTCCTCCTCGTGGCCGTGCCCGGCGGCGTCCACCGGAACGGCTCCGTCGACACCTGCAGGATCAGGTCGACCAGGGCCAGGTTCTCCCGCGGGCCGGGGAACTTCCCGCTCGCGCGGACCACCGTCCGCGTGCCCGGCTTGACCCGGACCCTGACCCAGCTCGGCGGCGGCGACGGGGGCCGCTGGACGACGGCGCCCTTCGGCAGCCGCCGGGTGACCCGCACCAGCTGCACCGTCTTCGACTTGCTCTTGAGCTTGATCTTGCCGCGCGGGTTCCGCTTGCGGTACCTGCGGTTGCGCACCCGGTCGGTGACCACGAGTTCGACGACGCTGCCGTCGCGCAGTTCGGCGCGCGCACGCAGCCACGGATCGAACGAGTACCACTGCTTCAGCCTCGACACCGGGGGGCGGGAGGGCAGGTCCTGCTGCGGACCGTTCTTCTCCGGGACCGCCGGGCCGCGCATGTCCGCCGCCACCGACAGCACTCCGCCCGGCGCCATGTCGGCCGCGAGCACCCGCAGCATCGGCACGAGCACGCCCCGGACCCGGTCGTGCAGCAGCCATTTGCGGCGCTTCACCTGCGCGTCGTGCCCCGCGATGCTCTGGATCACCGGCTCCCAGTCGTCCCGCCGCAGCGTGACGGTGAAGCCCTTCTCCAGGGTGAGGGCCTTGTGAAGCGGATGGAAACGCTCGATGGCGGCCTTCTGCTTACGCCAGAACATGACGTACCCCTATCGAACCTGTGTGAGAGTGCGGTAGACCTCGGCCAGCCGAGCGCGCGACCGCGCCCAGGTCAGGCTCTCTTCGATGTGCTCACGGCCCCTGCGCCCCATCGCGGCGGCCTCCAGCGGGTACTCCAGCAGAACCCGGACGGCCCTGGCCAGCTCGGCTGGACGGTCGGCCGGGACGAGCCGCCCGTGCACCCCGTCCGCCATCAGCTCCCGCACCGCCGGCAGATCCGAGGCCACCACCGGCACACCGGCCGCCATGGACTCGATCACCTTCAGCGGCGCACACCCCTGGTCGAGGTTGCGGGCGCAGCCGGTCAGCGGCGCCAGCGACACCTCGGCGTGCGCAAGCCACGCGGCGACCTCGTGGTGCGGCAGGGTGAACCGCCAGTCGATCCTTTCGGCGATCCCGAGCCGCTCGGCCAGCCGCCGCACCGGCTTCGCCCGCCGCTCCGGGACCGACGCGCAGATCACGAGCCGGAGGGCGGGCAGGTCGGCGAGCCGGGCGAACGCGCGCATCAGTACGTCCAGGCCCTGCCACGGCTGCATCGCGCCGACGTAGATGACATAACGCTCAGGTGCGTCGGCCGGCCGTGCGGTTCCGCCGGTGACGTCGGCGCCGTTCGGCACGAGGTGGACCTTGTCCTCGGGGACGCCCCGTTCCCGGACGGCGCCGCCGATCACCCGCGACGGCACCACGACCGCGTCGCTGCGCTCCAGGCAGAACCGCTCCAGTTCGCGGATCTTGCCGAGCGTGGTCGGCGCCGCCCACGGCCACGTGTGGCTCATCTCGATGGACGGCAGGCCGTTGACCTCGTACACGACCTTGTGGCGCCGCCCGTCGGCGACGACGGGAAGCGCGCTCCACGGGTCCCGGACGTGGCAGATCTCCAGCGTGTCCCAGTGCGGCGCCAGATGGTCGGCGACCCATCCGGAGAACGCCTCGGCCCGGTCGATGAGATTCGGGATCTGCGCGTCGAACCGCACGATCTCCCGCGTCCCCTCCCGCTGGTACCGGGGCAGGTCACCGCCGCCGATCACGCCGAGGAGCCCGCCGCCGCAGTGCGCGAACAGCTCGTCGGCCATCTGGGCGATGTGAACCGCCGACCCTTTGCTGGACGGGAACCGGTCGAACGCGACATAGGCCGCCCTGTGCCTCACCCGACCCGCACCTCCTCCATCGTCCGCAGCGCCCGATGCCAGGCGATCTGGTCGTGGAGCCCGTCTCGGAGACCGATCGTGGGCGCCCAGCCCAGCAGTTTGCGGGCGCGCCCGATGTCGGCCCACGTCCGCGCGGCGTCCCCGGCCACGGGCGTCTCCCGCTGAATCTCGGCCTGCACGCCCAGGGCGTCCGTCAGCATCGTGATCGCATCCCGCACGGCCACATGCTCACGATGGCCGACATTGATGGCGATACCGGGTGGCAACTCCTCGGCCACCGCCGCGAGCGTCGCCGTGACGACATCCCTGACGTGCGTGAAGCTCCGCGACCTGAGCCCGTCCCCGAACACCGGCAGCGGACGCCCGTCCAGCGCCGCCTCCACGAACCGGTGAAACGCCATGTCGGGCCGTTGGCGAGGCCCGTACACGGAGAAGTACCTCAGCAGCACCGTGCGCAGCCCGGCGTCCGCCGCGAGGCCCGCGAGCCGCTCCACCTCGACCTTGCTGACCGCGTACGGGCTCGCCGGGTTCAGCGGGTCGTCCTCCCGGTTCGGCCGCCGCCCCGCCGACCCGTACACCGACGAACTGGACGCGACCACGACCTTCGGCCTGTGCCCCGGTGGCCTTTCCACGCATGCCGCGAGCAGCCGCCGCGTCGCCGTCACGTTGTCCCTCTCGGCGACGGCCCGCCCCGGCCCCCACGAGTCCCGCACGCCGGGCCGCCCCGCCAGATGGACGACGATGTCCGCCGCCGCGACGGCGTCCAGCCCGTCCACCGCCAGATCGACCTCGGCCGCGGCGACCCCCGGCCGGGCCGCGACCTCCGCCCACGTCCGCCACGCCACCTCGGGCGCCAGCGACCGCGAGGGCGCGTCAACAGCGAGAACCTCGTGCCCCGCGCCCGAAAGCGCGTCGACCACATGGCTCCCGATGAACCCCGCCGCCCCAGTCACGACCACCCGCACGCGGGCACTTTATCCGCCGCCGCCCGAACAGGGACAGGGCTCCTGTCCCTGTTCCACCGGGACACGGCATACCCGGCACGGGGAGCTGCTCAGCGACGCCGGTGGGCAGCCAGGGTGAGCCGGCGGTGCACGCGGGTCCGGAACCGGGGCAGGATGACGAAACCGCCCCAGGGCATCTCGGAGCAGTAGGGGCCCATGGCCCGGAACTGGCGGGCCGCGACGGCCCCGGAACCGATCCGCGAGGCGCAGAAGGCCAGGTGCATCCGGTCGAACACGGGCCACCCATTCCGCGATCGTCCGGTGGCAGTCCTCGTCGTGCGCGAGCCTAGCCCTCCTGGATCTTCTCGATCATCTTGAGAGACTCGTCGTTCGGGAGCGACTCTCCCATGACCAGCCAGGCGTCTGGAGTAGACCGGGCACGGCCGAGGACTCGAAGGAACGCATTGCGCTGCACTCGGTTTCGAGTTACGCGTACCTTGAGAAGCCGGGCGGGGCGGCCAGGTGCTTGCCTTCCCGTTTGATCTCTCGCCACATGCGCCAGAATGCGCGCGCCTGAGTCTTGAAGAACACGTCCAGGTCGTCACCAGTGCGTCGAATGCGTGCGCGAGGGCAACAGGACCGTTCGCCAGGGCCGGACGGTCTTCGGTGGCAAGGTCTCGGTGACGCCCTGGGCGACCTACGTCCTGATCGCCGTGAACGTGCTGGTCTACCTGGGTGAGCTGGCCAAGCCGGACCTGGCCGACAAGCTCGGGTCCCTGGGCATGGGCCTCATCGGCTCGGACGGTGCGATGTACGCGGCCGACGGCGGGACGTACCCGGGGTTCGAGTCGGTCGGCGTCGCGTACGGCGAGTGGTACCGGTTGATCACCTCCGCGTTCGTGCACCTGCTGCCCACGGAGGGCGGTTTCGGGATCCTCCACATCGTCTTGAACATGTGGTGGCTGTGGCGGCTCGGCCGGCCGACCGAGGAGATGCTCGGCCGGTGGCGCTTCCTCGCCCTGTACCTGCTGGCCGCGCTGGGCGGCTCGGTCCTCGGCTACCTGATCGACCCGGGCATGAACGCGATCGGCGCCTCGGGGGGCGTCTTCGGGCTCACCGCGGCCTACTGGATCTTCATGCGCCGGCTCGGCCACCCCATGCACGAGGCCAACCGGCTCGTCGTGTTCGCGATGATCTGGCTGGTCGTCTCGGCCGGGGTCACCGCGTGGCAGGGCCACCTGGGCGGTCTGCTCGCGGGCGGCGCCATCGCTCTGGCCTTCGCCTACGCACCGAGAGAACGACGCCTTCTCGTCCAGGTGGGCGCCGCCGCGGCCATGCTCGTCCTGCTGGCCGCCCTGGTGGTGATCAAGACCTCGGAACTCGGCGGCACCCTCCTGTGACCCCGCTGCGGGTTCAGCGGGGACGGGCCACCCGGGCCTCGTTCCAGACGGGCTCGGGGGACTCGTAGACGGAGCCGTCGGCGCCGAAGATCAGGTGGCGGTCGAAGGAGCGGGCGAACCAGCGGTCGTGCGTTACGGAGACGACCGTGCCCTCGTAGGACTCCAGGCCCTCTTGGAGGGCTTCGGCGCTGGCCAGGTCCAGGTTGTCGGTCGGCTCGTCCAGGAGGAGGAGTGTGGCGCCGCCTAGTTCTAGGAGCAGGATCTGCAGGCGGGCCTGTTGGCCGCCTGAAAGGGTTTCGAAGGGTTGTTCCGCGCAGACGTTCAACTCGTAGCGGGTCAGGGCGCTCATGGCGTCGTTGCGCAGGCGGGCGTGTTCGGTCATGACGATCTCGCACGGGGTGCGGCCCGCCAGGTCAGGGCGGGCGTGCGTTTGCGCGAAAAGGCCGGGGACGACGCGCGCGCCCAGGCGGGCCAGGCCGGTGTGGGCTACGGGTTCTACCGGTGTGGCGCCTCGGGGGAGTGCTTCGGCTATTGCGGTCAGGAGGCGTAGGAAGTGGGATTTGCCGGAGCCGTTGGAGCCCAGGACCGCTACGCGTTCGCCGTACCAGATCTCGGTGTCGAAGGGCTTCATGAGGCCCGTCAGCTCGAGGCTCTCGCAGATCACCGCACGTTTGCCGGTGCGGCCTCCGTGCAGGCGCATCTTGAGGTTCTGGTCGCGGGGCGGGATCTCGGGCGGGCCCGCCTCCTCGAACTTGCGCAGGCGCGTCTGAGCCGCCCGGTAGCGCGACGCGAAACCGTCGTTGACGGTGGCCTTGGTGCGGAGAGTGTTGACGAGCTCCTTCAGTTTCGCGTGCTCCTCGTCCCAGCGGCGGCGCAGTTCTTCGAGGCGCTCGTTGCGGTCGCGGCGGGCCGCGGCGTAGGTGGCGAAACGCCCGCCGTGGATCCAGACGCGGGACGCCTCGACGGTGACGATCCGGTCGGCGGAACGGTCGAGGAGTTCGCGGTCGTGGGAGACCAGGAGGATTGTTTTGGGTGTTTCGCGCAGTCTCTCTTCCAGCCAGCGTTTGCCCGGGACGTCCAGGTAGTTGTCGGGCTCGTCCAGGAGGAGGACCTCGTCAGGGCCGCGGAGCAGGGCTTCGAGGGCCAGGCGCTTCTGTTCGCCTCCCGAGAGGGTGCGGACTTCGCGCCAGCGGCAGCCGTCGTACGAGATGCCCAGCGCGGCGACGCAGCAGGCGTCCCAGAGCACCTCGATCTCGTAGCCGCCCGCGTCGCCCCAGCCTGCCAGGGCCGTGGCGTAGCGAAGCTGGGTGGGCTCGTCGTCGCGTTCCATCATCGCGAGTTCGGCTGATTCCACCGCCTCGGCGGCCGACCGGACGCGCGGCGGCGCGAGGGAGAGAAGCAGGTCGTGGACGGACGAGTCGTCGCGCATGCTGCCGATGAACTGGCGCATCACGCCGATGCCGCCGCTGTGCCCGACGGTTCCGGACTGGGGCGTCAGGTCGCCGGCGATCAGGCGGAGCAGCGTCGTCTTACCGGCGCCGTTCGGGCCGACCAGGGCGGCGGTGACGCCGTCGCCGACGCGGAAGGAGACGTCGTCCAGCAGCATCCGGCCGTCCGGCAGCACATGGCCGACGTGGCCCACCTCGACGTGTCCCATGGTGCCCGAGTCTCGGGAAGGCCGGCTGGACGCGTCAAACCAATTACGGGGCGAGCAGCGACTCGACGTGGGCGACGACCTCGGCCAGAGCGATCTTGGACGTCTCGCCGGTGGCGCGCGTGGTGACCTCCGCCAGGCCCTCGGCCAGGCTGCGCCGGCCGATCGTCACGCGGAACGGGATGCCGGTCAGTTCCACGTCGCGGAACTTCACGCCCGCCCGTTCGGAGCGGTCGTCGATGACCACCTCGATGCCCGCGGTGGCCAGACCCGCGTAGACGTCCTCGGCGGCCTTGGCCACCTCGGCGTCGTCCGACTGGGCCGGGACGACCGCGACCTGGAACGGCGCCACGGAGAGCGGCCAGACGATGCCGCGCTCGTCGTTGTGGGTCTCGACGATCGCGGCCATCGCCCGCTCCACGCCGATGCCGTAGCTGCCCATGACCACCGGGACGAGGCGGCCGTCCGGGGCCAGGACCTCGACGCCGAGGGCGCGGGCGTAGCGGTCGCCGAGCTTGAAGATGTGGCCCACCTCGATGGCCCGGACGATCTCCAGCGGCGACCCGCACCGGACGCAGGGTTCGCCGGCGGCGACCTCGCGCAGGTCGGCCCAGGTGCCCACGCCGATGTCGCGTTCGACCGAGACGCCGCGCAGGTGGACGTCGTCGGTGTTCGCGCCGGTGAACATGTCGCGGCGGCCCCGCAGTGCCTCGTCCGCGATCACCGGGAGCGCCACGCCGACCGCGCCCAGGCTGCCCGGCAGAGCCCCTAGAGCGTCGAGGATCTCGGACGGCTCGGCGGCGCGGATCTCGGTCGCGCCGGTCGCGTCCACGAGCTTCTGCTCGTTGAGCGGGTGATCGCCGCGCAGCAGCACGAGCGTGAGCGTGCCGTCCAGGATGTAGACGAGTGTCTTGATCTGCCGGCCGCCCGGCGCGTCGTACGCCAAGAGATCTTCGATCGTGCGGACGCCGGGTGTGTCGAAGCGTTCCGGTGCGTCCAGCCCCGGGCCGTCCGAAGCAGCGGGCAGCGCCGAGGTCGCACGCTCGATGTTCGCCGCGTAGCCGCAGGCCGGGCAGTGGGCGACGAGGTCCTCGCCGACGTCGGACGGGCACATGAACTCGGTCGAGCCGGAGCCGCCCATCGTCCCGCTGGACGCCTCGCACGGCAGCGCCGGAATGCCCAGCCGTTCGAAGATCCGCGTGTAGGCGCCGTGGTAGGCGTCGAACGACGCGTCCAGGCCGGGACGGTCGATGTCGAAGCTGTAGGCGTCCTTCATGGTGAACTCGCGGGTGCGCATGAGGCCGCCCTTGGGGCGCGGCTCGTCCCTAAACTTCGTCTGGAACTGGTACCACTGCTGCGGCAGCTGCTTGTAGGAGCTCAGCTCCCGCGCCACGGTCGCGAAGATCTCCTCGTGCGTCATGCCGAGGGCGAGGTCGGCGCCGCGCCGGTCGCGGAGCCGGAACATCTCCTGGCCCATCAGCTCCCAGCGGCCCGACTTCTGCCACGGCTCGGCCGGGTGCAGCGCCGGGAGCAGCATCTCCTGCGCGCCGATCGCGTTCATCTCCTCCCGCACGATCTGGATGATCTTCGCGCGGACGCGGACGGCCAGCGGCAGCAGCGAGTAGTGGCCCGCGGTCAGCTGCCGGATGAGACCGGCGCGGAGCAGCAGCCGGTGGCTCGGCGCGTCCGCCTCGGCGGGGTCCTCGCGGAGAGTGGGCACGAACATCTGGGACCAGCGCATCCCGCGAGCCTAACCAATCGTTCCTGCCCGCCGCCGCCGGTCAGTACCCTGATTGCCGTGAGTCGAGAAGGTGTGACGCCGCAGAGCGAGGATTTCTCCGCCTGGTACAACGAGCTGGTCGTGCAGGCCCAGCTCGTCGACCGCGGACCGGTGCGCGGCACGATGGTCATCCGCCCGTACGGTTACCGGATGTGGGAGCTGCTCCAGGCCGACCTGGACCAGCGGATCAAGGACGCGGGGCACGACAACGCGTGCTTCCCGATGTTCATCCCGGAGTCGTATCTCAAGCGCGAGGCCGAGCACGTCGAGGGCTTCTCCCCCGAGCTGGCCGTCGTGACGCACGCGGGCGGCAAGGACCTGGAGGAGCCGCTGGTCGTGCGGCCGACGTCCGAGACGGTCATCGGCGAGTACATGGCCAAGTGGATCGACTCGCACCGCGACCTGCCGCTGCTGCTGAACCAGTGGGCGAACGTCGTCCGCTGGGAGATGCGGCCCCGGATGTTCCTGCGGACGACCGAGTTCCTCTGGCAGGAGGGCCACACCGCGCACGCCGACGAGGACGACGCGATGCGCGAGACGATGTGGGCCCTGGACGCCTACACCAGCCTCGCGCGCGACCTGGCGGCGATGCCCGTCGTCGCGGGGGAGAAGACGCCCGGTGAGCGGTTCGCCGGCGCCGTCCGCACGTACACCATCGAGGGCATGATGCGGGACGGCCGGGCCCTGCAGGCCGGGACGTCGCACTACCTCGGCACCAACTTCGCCAAACCGTTCGAGATCCAGTACCAGGACGAGGCGGGCAGGCTGACCCTCGCGCACACCACGTCCTGGGGCATGAGCACCCGCATGATCGGCGGCGTGATCATGACGCACGGGGACGACAAGGGCCTCGTGCTGCCGCCGCGCATCGCGCCGTACCAGGTCGTGATCGTCCCGATCGGGCGCAAGGAGCAGGGCGAGGAGGTCGCGGCGGAGGCCCGCAGGCTGGGCGCGGCGATGAAGGCGACGGGCATCCGCGTCCACGTCGACGACAACCGTCCGCAGCTGTCGCCGGGCTTCAAGTTCAACGAGTGGGAGATGCGCGGCGTCCCCGTCCGCATCGAGCTGGGGAAGCGCGACATCGACGCGGGCGTCGCCACCCTTGTGCGGCGACTGCCTACGGTCGAGGGGCAGGGCAAGGAGCAGATCCCGCTGGAGAAGCTGGCGGAGGTTCTGCCGGGGGTCCTCGACGACTTCCAGTCGTTCCTGCTCGGCCGCGCCGAAGCGTTCCGCGAGGACCGCACCGCCGTCGTGGACGGCTGGGACGCGTTCGGCGCGCAGGTCGCGTCCGGATGGGCCCGCGCGTTCCACTGCGGCGAAGGCGCCTGCGAGGACGACATCAAGGCGGAGACCGCCGCGACACCGCGGGTCATCGCGTCCGACGCACCGGAGGAGGCCGGCGACTGCGTGAAGTGCGGCCGCCCGTCCGCCTACGGCAAGCGCGTCATCTTCAGCCGCGCCTACTGAGAGGCCGCGCTCGCGTCAGGTGCTCTCGGGATTCGACGGGGTGCGTTTCACCTTCAGCCGGGTCATGTACGGCTGGATGAACCACACGTAGGTGCACAACGCCGCCAGGGACGCCGCCGTGAGGATCGTCCAGGTCGGTGTCTCCGCGAGCGACTCGACGATCAGCGTGGTCGCCGCCGTCATCGACGCCATCAGGGCGAACGCGCCGATGATCCCGAAGAAGTTGGCGCGGCGGATCAGCAGCGGCTTCTGCCCCTGCCGGAACAGGATCCGGTGGTGGAAGGCCGGCGCGGTGAAACAGATCGAGGCGATCGCCGCCCCGAACAGCGCGATGTAGAACAGCGGTATCCCCGCACCGTCGACCTTGTCGAAGTTGGCGGAGTACGGGACGGTGAGCAGGAACGCGAAGAGCACCTGCACGCCGGTGACCGCGACACGGAACCCCTGGAGGAGCTCCACCAGCTGCCGGTCGAGACGTTCGTGTTCGGTCTCGTTGCGTGGCTTTTTCGAGGGATCGACGGTCATGGAACGCATTTACCCGGCTGAACGACCATCAGTCCACCGACCGGGCCGGCCGTTCCTACCCGAGGGACGGCGGTTCCACCCGCAGCGCGAGCATCGACACGTCGTCGCGCAGGTCGCTGTCGCAGAAATCCAGCAGCGCCCGTTCCACCGCGGCCAGCATCTCCTCCGGAGATTCACCCGCGTGACCGGCGAGGCACTCCAGCATGCGCTCCTGCCCGAACTCCTGCCGCAGCATGTCGCACGCCTCAAGGACGCCGTCGGAGTACAGGATCAGCGTGTCGCCGACGGTGAGTTCGACCGTGTCCAGCCCGGCCTCGAAGTCCTCGAACAGGCCGAGCGGGACGCCGCCGCGCGACGCCGACCTGATCACCCCGTCGGCGCGGACGACGACCGCGGGCGGGTGGCCCGCGGTGCCGAGGGTGACGATGACCCGCTCCGTCTCCACGGTCAGCCCGGCCATCACGGCGGTGACGAACCGGTCCTCGTCCAGCAGCGCCTCGTTCACGACGCCGAGGACGTCGCCCGGGTGCGCCTTCCACCGCGCCGCCAGCCGCGCGCAGTGCCGGGCCGTCGCGGTCACGGCCGCCGCGTCCTCGCCCTTGCCGCACACGTCGCCGAGGATCAGCCCCCAGCCGTTCTCGGTGCGGAACACGTCGTAGAAGTCGCCGCCCACCTCCGAGCCGTGCGTCGCCGTCAGATACTTCGCGGCGACGCTGATGCCCGGAATGGCCGGCAGTGATTTCGGCAGCAGCCCGGCCTGCAGCGTCTCGGCGACCTCGGCGCGGCGCCGGTACAGCCGCGCCGCCCGGATCACCAGGGCCAGGTAGCGGCCGAGCCGCTGGACGACCCCGAGATCCATGAGATCGAACGGGCCGTACTCGCCGCTCGCCGTCAGCGTGATCGTTCCAATGGCGTGGACGCCGTCCTCGATCGGGACGCTCAGCACCGACGTCGCGCCGATCTTGCCGCAGACGGGCTGGCCGTCCGGGCACACGCCGAGGATGTCGAGGTCCTCCACGTGGGGCCGCAGGGCGCTCTGCCGGGTGACGAACACGGTGTGGGGCAGGGTGCCCTGGACGGGCTCGACCTCCTCCAGCATCCGTGCGGCCTCGACGGAATGCTCGTCCTCCGGGCCCATCACGACCTGGCGGCGCAGCGGCGGCGCCGAGCCCGCCGCGTGCGCCCCGGCCGGTGAGGACGCCCCCGCGCCGCCGTTCGGGCCGGTCAGGTCGATGAACGCCCAGTCGGCGAGTTCGGCGGCCAGCAGCCGGGCGCACCGCCGGACCGCCACGGTCTCGTTGAAGACCGGTTCGTCGAGCAGCAGTTCAGTGGCGGTGGCGAGGACGTCCATCCGGTGGACGATCGTGGCGACGGCCTCATCGTCCGGCGGTGCGCCGGGAGCCGTCTTCGGGTGGGCGGGCCCGTCCTGGGCGGCCGCCTTCGCGGCGGGAGCGGGCACCGCCCGGGCGGGCACCGCCTGGGCCGATGCGATCTGGGCGGACGCCGCCCGTTTCGCCTTCCCCTGCCGGACGGGCGGGGCCTGGTGATGGGTGGGGGTGTTCGTCGGACCGGCGGCCACCACGACCATCGGGTCCGGTTCGCCGCGTATCCACACGCGGGCCAGCGTCACCACGGCGTCGACCGGCCGGTCGCGGCCGAGGAAACGGACCGGGACACGGCGGCGCCCACCCGTCCGGACGGCCGCGGCCAGCTGCGACCGCACGGCCGCACGGCCCGCCATGTCGCAGAACGCCGTGAACTGCTTGCCGGACACGTAACCGGCGGACGTGCCGAGCAGCGCCGCCGCCTGCCGGTTGACGCGCCGGACGCTCGTGTTGCGGTCCAACAGGAACAGCGGCACCGGGGCGTCCTGGAAGACCGTGCGAAGCACCCGCCGCTCGTTCTCGGCCGCGGCCGATCCGCCCTGCTCACCGGTGTGCTCGGTGCCCATCGTCCGCAGCACGGTCAGCGCCAGCTCCAGCTCGACCAGGGCCGCGTCCAGCGTGGCCCGCAGGTCGGGCTCGGGCACACCGGCGGCCTGGCGCAGCTCGCCGATGCGCCCTTCGAGGTCCGAGATCTCCCGCATCACGGCCTCGGGTTCGAGCTGGTCGGGCTGATCGTGCATCTGGTCACCCTCTCGTCCGCATCACGCGGTGAAACCAGGTCGGCTTTTCGCACGGCCGACCGGACCACGGTCTTCGTACCGCGCAACGGCCGGCCCTGCCGGGCTCGACTGAGCGCAGCCTATGCGCCTCACCCCCGCGCGCCTAGATTCATGCCTCAGGGAGCCCCTGTTCACCGACGATACGTTGGGCGAGGGCGGTGAGCTTCACGTGACGTGTCTGTGAGATACGGCGCATCTCGGCGAACGCCTTGTCCGCGTCGCACCCCAGCGCGTGCATGAGGATGCCCTTCGCCTGGTCGACGACGGCGCGCGCCTCGACCGCCTCCTGCAACTGCACGGCGGTGCGGTGCACGTCGTCGTACTGCCGGGTGTTGGTCACCGCGGCGCTGCCCTGGGCCATGAGCAGGGACGCGAGCACGTGCCGGCCGGAACCGAGGGACTTCGGCGTCACCCCGTACAGGGAGAGCGTGACGAGGACGGGCTGGTTCAGGTGGGGGGTCGTGGTGAAGCAGCGCACCCCGCGGCGCAGCATGTCGGCCATCGCCTCGGGCCAGCGGGTCTCGGCGAGGATGTCGTCGGACGCCAGCGCCCGGCGGCCCAGCACCACGTCGAAGATCGGCCCGTGCCCGCGGGACAGCTGCCGCTCGATGACCTCGGCGAGATCGGGATGGCTGGCCGCGGCCGCCAGCGGCTCGGGCCTGATCTCCTCGGGCACCGGCGCACCGGGCCGGGTACCGCGCGCACGCACGTTCTGCCTGGCGCTGCGTGAGACGGCCGGGACGGTGCCCGGATCGTTCCCGGACGCATCGGGGAGCGCCCAGCGCACGCTCGCCGCGCCCGCGCATCCGGGGACGGCGCGCGAGGCCAGCTCCGTCACCCGGTGCAGGGTGCCGATGTCGGAGGACTCCCCGACCACGCCCAGCCGGGCGATCTCCATCGCGAGCTGGTCCGTCAGAACCGTTTCGGTGGGCCTCACCCCTCCGAGATTATCCTGCGCTGAGGGTTCCGGCGTCGGCGGCGCCTGTCCCGCTCCCCTTCCGTTGTATCCGCGGTTCATCGAAGTCCCCAGTGCTCGAAAGTGCCAGGACGCTGCTGCTTCGTGGTGGGAGGGATGGGCTGCTCGCAAGGGCGTTCGATGGGACGGGCGGTTCAGGTGGGAGGGCTCGTTCGACCGGGGAGGGGCGTTGCCTGGCGGGGTCAGTTGTTCGGCGGGGCCTTGCTGATCTCGGGGAGTGGACCGACCTCGCCGTTGGCGACGGCCAGGTCACCGATGCAGACGATGCCGACCGGACGGTGCTCGGCGTCCACGACGGGGAGGCGCCGGACGGCCTGTTCGCACATCAGCCGGACCGCGGTCCCGGTGTCGTCGTCCGGGTGCACGGTGGTCAGCTCCGCCGTGCACACGTCACCGAGAGGGGTGAGCGACGTGTCGCGGCTCTCGGCGACCGCCCTGACGACGATGTCCCGGTCGGTGACCACGCCGCACAGCCGTCCCGCGTAGGTGACCAGAACGTCGCCGATTCCCCTGTCCCGCATGATCCGGGCGGCTTCGTACAGCGTCGCGTCCAGCGGCAGCGTCTGCGGAGCCGCCGTCATCACGTCGCTGACCCTTGGTGGCATCGAGCACATCCTTCCGAATCGCCGGCGGCTCGCGTGGCCCGTGTGCGCGCCCTACCCACGGTCGGCGCGCCTATGCGGACGGTTCCGCTATCGGACCTTGCCCGGACTTGCCGTGAGCCGGTCTTTCCGTGAACCGGACTTGCCGTCAGAAGGCGAAGACCATTCCGGTGCGCGACCGCATGGCGCAGTCGTTGCCGAACCCGGCCCGGAAGCGTACGGGCTTTCCGTGCCACCGCCCCTTCGCCTCGGCGATCACCGGCGAGTGGACCGCGGTGCACATTCGCCCGTCCGGCGCGTGGGTGAACGCCCCGCCGGATTCGCCCAGTTCCGAGCAGGCCCGCGCCGCCTCGGGGTGCCCGCCTCCCGGCGGTCCGCAACGCAGCGTGGTGGCCCTGCCACCGGTCGTGGCGCGGTCCGGGTGGGTGAGGGTGAGCCTGAGGGAGGTCCCCGGCTCCGCCGGCACCGCCGGCATGAGGGCGATCACCGCACCCGCGATGACGCCGGTGGCGAGGTTCGGCATCGATACTCCGAGGGTCGAGGGCGTAAGGGCATCGACGATCGCTCAGAGTATCCGCAAAGTAACTGATCGTGCGGAAAAATGGCCGATCCCGCAGTCACGGGGCAACTGCGGGACCGAGTGCGAACGGTTATGCGGCGAGTACGTGGTCGGAGAGGGCCTCACGGAGTTGCTTGCGGCCCCGGTGCAGCCGGGACATGACCGTGCCGATGGGCGTGCCCATCATCTCCGCGATCTCCTTGTAGGCGTAGCCCTCGACGTCGGCGAGGTAGACGGCGTCCCGGAAGTCCTTCGGGAGGGCGCGCAGGGCGGTGACGACCTCGGAGTCGGGGATGCGGTCCAGCGCCTCGGACTCGGCGGACCGGAAACCGGACGAGTGCGCCTCGGCGCGCGCGATCTGCCACTCCTCCAGCTCCTCGGAGCCGGCGCGCTGGGGCTCGCGCTGCTTCTTGCGGTAGGTGTTGATGAAGTTGTTGGTGAGGATGCGGTGCAGCCACGCCTTCAGGTTCGTGCCTTCCTGGAACTGGTGGAAGTTCACGTAGGCCTTGGCCAGGGTCTCCTGGACGAGGTCTTCGGCGTCGGCGGAGTTGCGGGTCATGCGGACGGCGCTGGCGTACAGCGGGTCGGCGAGCGGCAGGACGTCGCGCTCGTAGCGCCGCATGCTGTCGGCGGTCGCGGCGCGGCTCGCGTTGCGGCGGACAGGCGTGGTCACAGCGGTCATCGTCGCTCCCCGTAGGTAGTGGCCCGGCGGGAAAGGGCCGGTTGCTGGCGCGTGTTCGGGGGCACGCGCGGACCGGGCGGACGAACCGCCCCCCGTTCAAGTGGTACGTGCCACCGTTCCCGACGGGTTCGGAGGGGTCTCGGCCGCGCATGGAGGGTGGGCCGAGGGGTTTGCGCGGGTCGGCGATGCCAGGGCGACCCCGTCTTCCGAGACGTCGCGGGCCATGCTCGATCAGGCGCTTCCCACCCATCGGTGGTCTTCCTGTCATGTAAGACGCCTGGAAGGGTCCAAATGGTTGCGCGCGGCGGCGTGTCGTCCGTCACACCCTCCCGGACGACGTTCACCTGCGGCGCGGCGCCCTCATCGGAGGTTCCATGAGGGCGGCACGCCGCAGGTGAACGGAATGGGACGGACGGTCAGCGGGTGAGGTGTCTCAGGGCCCTGGCCATCAGGGCCTGCCGGTCCGCGGGGTCCGCCTGCTCGAACCCGAAGCCGAACAGGATGGTGTCCCTGGTCGCGACCGACGAGACGGAGTCGATCAGGGCCTGCGTGCGGAGGAACTCCTCGCTGTTGCCGGGGCTTCCCTCCGGTGCGCCCTGGATCGCCCAGGGGCCGAGGCCTGTCTCGAAGCCTTCTGCGTCGATCTCACCGGGGGACGTGGTGAGCCTGGTGTCGTCGATGAACAGTCCGGTTCCGCCGGTGAAGGGGTCGCTCACGTAGGAGAAGGACACCTCGACCTGCTTGCCCGCGTAGGCGGACAGGTCGAACGCGGCGGGAACCCAGCCGTTGGAGTTGCCCGTGAGGGCGTTCCATGCACCGGACGTTCCGGTGTCGCCGCAGGGGTTGCCTCCTGTGAGGTAGTGGTTGAGGAACGGGTGCATGTCGAGGTAGTAGCCCTGCTCGCACTGGGCCGGGACGGTCGTGGTCGTCCGCCCGTTCTTCTCGGGCAGCGTGGTCCAGTCGTCGCCGCCGGCGGTGTGCGCCTCGATGATGACGTTGTCGAAGCCCGCTTCGGTGCTGTAGGCGAGCTGGGCCTGGAGGGTCGGGGCCTGCGCGGCGGTGACGCCGGACAGGTCGATCGTCCGGGTCAGGCGCCGCCAGGTGGAGTCCTGGTGGGGTCCGGCGACGTACCACTCGCCCTCGACGGGTTCGGTGGGCGCGGCGGCGCCTGCGTAGTCGCCGATCTTCCAGCTGTCGAACTGCGGGAAGTCGTCCTTCGGCAGGACGGTCGAGGTGACCTGGAACCCGCCCGTCTCGTTCAGCGGGTTCGTCGCGGTCCCGGGGAGTCCGGCCGTGACGCCGTCGAACGGCCCCTTTGTGCCGGTGAACTCCGTCGGGGCCCCGATGCGCTGCCTGTCGTACGCGCCCAGGTAGTACTGGAAGAAGTCGTCCGACAGAAGTTCGCAGTCGTCACGGAAGCTCGTGGTGATCACGCACGGCTTCTCCGGATGCCCCTTCAGGCCGTAGTAGATGCCGCCGCCGTTCGCCTGGCCGAGCGGTCCGTTGTATCCGGTCGTCTCACCGGTGTGGAGGAGCTTGCCGCCCTCGTTCAGGTACGAGCGGACGTTCAGGAGCAGGTCCTTCGCCCGGTCGGCCACCTGTGAGTCCGGGTAGTCGCCGATGACGGTCCGCAGGGGCTCGTCGGCCTCGTCCTGGGTGAGGCGGTTGTCGCCCAGGTACCAGACGACGGCCTTGAAGTGCTTCAGGACGCCGAGGTCGTGCGGGACGCCGTCCTTGTCGATGTCCCAGATGAGCGGCTTGTGCTTGGCGGCCCTGACCAGATCGGCGTACTGCTCGGCGTACCGGGGCTTGTCCGTCCCGGGTGGGTAGGACGGGTTGACGCCGGTGTAGTCCTCGTCCGCGATGACCAGGACGTCGGCCCTGTTCTGGTCGCGCACGGTGTAGGTGAAGTGTTCGCTCTCGACACGGTCGCGGCCCTTCACGCCGGTGAACCACACCTCGACCTTGTCGCCGGGCCGCTGCCGTTCGACCGTGCCGCGGAACTCGCCGTAGTAGGTGTCGTTCTCGTCGCCGTACCGCTCGCCGCCGCGCCACTCGCGCACCCGGTCGTGGTGCACGCGGCCGCCGTTGATCCGGTAGCTGAGCGTCTTGTGGCGCAGTGACCTGCGGATCACCGAGGCCACTTCCTGCGAGTGGCCGTAGGACGTGCCGAACGCGTCGGTCTCGAAGTCGGCGGCGGTGCGTCCGACGGGGGACACGGGCTCGTCCGGGTCGTCCGCCGACTTGGCGACCGACAGGGCGAGCGGGATGTTCTTCTCGAACTCCTTCTGGATGAGTGTCTCGTCGTCCGGGAACTCGAAGCCGCTGCCGCAGTCGCCGGGCTCCCACTCGTCGTCCGGGTCGGACTCGGCGGCCGACTCGCAGGTCGCCATCTCCGGCGTGATCGACAGGGCGTGGTCGACGTTGTCGGCGTAGCCGTCGGTGTCGCCGTTGGTGGTGTAGAGCTGGGCGCCCAGCTGCGGCGTGTAGCCGGGGACGGCCGGGTTGTCGATGTCGCCCAGCAGCGCCTTATTGATCACGTCGTCCGGGCTGTCGGTCAGGGCCTGCCACCCGACGCCGTACAGCAGCAGCTCCGCCGCCGAGTGGTAGTTGATCAGGAAGGTGGGGCGGACCTTCTTGTAGAGGTCCATCTGGGCACGGGTCTCGGGCTCGGACCCGGCCGACGGGCCGCGGTAGGTCTGGTTGGAGGGCTGGTCCGAGGACCCCTCGTTGTCGTAGCCCCACTTGTAGGGGAAGTTCCGGTTCAGGTCGACGCCGTCCACGCCGGTGATCTGGCCGTCGCCGTTGTTGTCGCGGGTGTTCTTGCGCCAGAGGCGGAACCCGTCCTGGAACGTCAGGTCATAGCCGTCGACGTTGATGACGGGGATGAACCACAGCTCGGTCGTGTCGACGATCCCGGTGATGCCGGCGTCCGTGCCGTACCCGTCGACGTAGTGGTGCAGCAGCCGGCGAACCATCTCGGGGGTGATCCACTCGCGGGCGTGCTGGGCCGCCTGGTAGACGACGACGGGCTTCTCGTGGCGCTTGTGCCGTCCCCTCTCGTTGCCGTCGTCCTTGGTGACCTTGACGGCGGTGATCGGCCGGCCTTCGCCGCTCTTGCCGATCTCCACCGCGGTCGCGATGGAGGGATTGTCGGAGGCGACCTTGAGGAGTTCCTCGCGGATGTTTCCGGGGCCGCTGTAGGGGCGGAAGACGCCGTCGGGGGCGGCCTTCGTGCGCGCGCGGGCGTCCTGGCCGCCGGCCTTCGCCGTGAGGCCGAGGCCCTGCCTGTTGAGCGAGGCGGCCTGGGGCGCGCTCATCACGGCCTCGACGCGGACGGTGCCCTTCTTCGCGCCCTTGGTGATACGGACGTCCTCGTGGTCGAGGCCGGAGCCGTTCAGCAGTTCGACCTGGGCCGGGTTCAGCTCGGCGGTGTAGACGTTCACGGCCGCGCCGGGGGATGCGGGGCCGGGGGCGGCGTGGGCGGGGGCCGCCACCAGGGTTCCGATCAGGAGCGCGGCGGCGGCGAGGATGGGGGTGAGTCTTCGATGCCGGAAATGTGTGCGCGGCATTGCGCCTCCCTGGCAGGGAACACGAACGGGGGTTGCGTGATCGTCTGCCGGGGGATGGTGGGTGTCAATGGGGCATTAGTGTCCTATGCCGCATTCGGTCACCGTCTTGGCGGCCGTCTCCATCTGTGCTTCGGGCCCTCCGGCCGAACCGAATTCCGCAGAGTGCCGGCACGATCTTCTTACGCCAGGTAACGTCCCCTTTACCGGGAGTGGCCGAAAGTGTCGAGCGTCCTTCGCTCCGGGGGAGGGGACCAGATGGTCGTCGATGAGCTACTGGGTGTGGCGCGGATGACCGCCATCACCCTGAACGGTCGCGGACGCATCAGCCACTGGGACGACGCCGCCGCCCGCCTGTTCGGTGCCGGACGGCACCAGGCCGTGGGCCGCCCGCCCGCCGCGCTGCTGCGGCTCCCGCGCGAACACCGCGGCGCCTTCGAGCCGGAGATCTTCGGCCACGTCTGGTGCGGCGCCTGCACCCTGCCGCGCGTCGACGACGGCGAGCCCGCCGAGGTCGGCTGGTGGGTCTACCCGATCGAACCCGACCCCGGCGGCCTGGACGTCCGCGTCCTCGCGCTCGCCGCCGACCTGCGCCGGCTCCGCGAGGACGGCCCCGGCGTCACCATGGGCGACCTGCCCGTGGCGCCGCCCGACGGCGCCGCCCGGCGCGCCGCCGGGGCGCGGCTGCTGCGGGTCGAGCCCGCGCTGGCCTCCCCGGCCGGGCCCGCCTCCGCCCGGCTGGCGGACCTGCTTCCCGGCCTGCTGCCCGCGATGGAACCGGCCGCGGCCGAACGGATCACCTTGCGGGTGCTCGGCCTCGGCTGCCCGGCGGTCTCGCTCGGGCTGACCGTCCGGCTGCCGATCGTCCCGCACGCGGATGCGCCGCCCGTCCCGCCGCCCCGTCCCGTGCCCGCTCCGCCGCCGGGGCCCGGTCCCCTCCCGCCTGAGGAGATCCGCCCGCACGGGGAGGCCGACCGGATGCGCCCGCCCCACGCATCGCCCCCGGCTGCGCCCCACCCGCCCCCCGATACCGGACCGGGCGCCGAAGAAGAGTGGGAGACCATGGCCGTCCGGGAGCCGCTGACCTACCTCGGCGAGGCCGGCCAGCAGATCGGCAGCTCTCTCGACCATCTGCAGGCCGCGCGGAAACTCGCCGAGGTGCTGGTCCCTCGGCTCGCCGACTTCGCCGCGGTCGAACTGCTCGAACGCGTCGTCGCCGACTCCGCGCCGCCCCTCGACGAGATCGACGAGACCACGCAGGTGCGCCGCGTCGCGGTCGTCCACAACGACGAGTGCGGACGCTGGGACGACCTCGTCCCCGAGGGGGAGGCGCTGCTGCTGTCGTCCGCTTCGCCGTTCGTCCAGGCCATGCGGACCGGACGTCCCGTCCACATCCCCCGCGTCGACACCCGGCGGGCCGCCGAGATCGCCGCCTCGTTCGGCGACCGCGACCTGCGGCCGCTGTTCACCGGCCGGACGCTGCTGATCGTCCCGCTGATCGCGCGGGGCCGGGTGCTCGGGACGTTCAAGTTGCTTCGCAAACCGGACCGGCCCGGATTCGGCGAACTCGACCTCGCCATGGTCGACGAACTGGCCCGCCGCGCCGCGCTGTGCATCGACAACGGCCGGCTGTACCGCCGCGAGGTGCAGGTCGCCGAGGAACTGCAGCACAGCATGCTGCCCGACGATCCGCCGGACGTCGCCGGCGCGCGCGTCCGCTACCGCTACCGGCCCGCCGAGCAGGCCGTCAACGTCGGCGGCGACTGGTTCGACGCCATCCCGCTGCCCGGCTGCCGGCTCGGCATCGTCGTCGGCGACGTCATGGGCCACGGCCTCACCTCAGCGGCGATTATGGGGCAGATGCGCACCGCCGTCCGCACCCTCGCCGCCGAGGACATGCGGCCCGCTCGGCTCCTGCGCCAGCTCGACGGCCTCGCCCGCCGGCTCGGCGAGGACTACCTCGCCACCTGCCTGTACGCGGTGTACGACCCCGTCGAGCGCAGATGCACCCTCGCCAACGCCGGGCACGTCCCGCCCGTCCTGGTGTCGGCCTACGGCGAAAGCCGCGTCCTGACCGTCCCGTCCGGTGTGCCGATCGGCGTCGGCGGCGTGCCGTTCGAGGCCGTCGAGGTGCAGGTCGAGGACGGGGCGCAGCTCATCCTGTGCACCGACGGCCTCCTGGAGCGCCGCGACCGCGACCTCGAACAGGGGCTGGAGGAACTGCGCGGCCGCCTCACCGGGGCGACGGCCGACCTCGACGGCACCTGCGACACCCTGCTCGACACCCTCGCCGCACCCACCCCCGCCGACGACATCGCCATCGTGGCGGTCGGGTTCGACGGGATCCCCAAGGACGACGTCTCCATCTGGGAACGACTGGAACCGCGGCCCAGCACCATCCCGTGGATCCGGACGCAGGTCGCCGGCCGGCTCGCCGACTGGCGCCTCGAACCGCTCACCGACACCGTCGAACTGCTCGTCAGCGAACTCGTCACCAACGCACTCGTGCACGGCGCCGGAACCATCGGCCTTCGCGTGATCAAGGGCGGAAGCCTGCTCTGCGAGGTCCACGACGACGGCGCCGACCTTCCCCGCCTCCGCAACACCGACGCCACCGACGAGTCGGGCCGCGGACTCCAGCTCGTCAGCCACCTCGCCGCGCGCTGGGGCACGCACCGCACCGAACGGGGGAAGGTCGTCTGGTTCGAACATCCGCTGCCGCGCTGATGTCCGAGGTCGTGGGCCCGCATCGCGGCCCTGTGAGGTAAATGTCCCGTTTCAATGGATGGTTTCCGCCGTTCCCGTCCGCTCTGATCGATGGTGATTCGTGCATCGAGGCCACCGGGGGAACAGTTGGGGCGGAATCTGACGCTGGCGGTCCCGGAGACGCTCTACGGCACCTACGCCGTGGCGCTCCCCACACCCATCGCCGACCCGGCCGCACTGGCCCATGACGAGGTGACGCGACGGACCCGGCCGCCCCTCCGCGACCTGGTCCTCGGCATGCTCGACAGCCCCATGCTCACCCTCGACCAGCGCCCCGCCGGCGACTTCCCGCCGCTTCCCGGCGACCTCCTCGCCGCCTACAGGGCCGCCCCGTCCGACCTCACGGCCATCGACTCCGCCGCGCACCTGCTCGCGGTCAGCTCCGCGTACCGTCCCGGCCGCCCGCCCGCGCACGAATGGGCCGCCCGCGCCGTCGCCGGCGCCGTCGGGGCCGCGCTGACCGCCCCCGTGATCGACGTCTTCACCCCGCAGGTCCTGCCTCTCGCCCACCTGGAACGCTCCCTGCCCGGCCCGGACGGCACCTTCCGGCTCACCGACTGGATGCTGCTCCCGCACACCTCGGGCCCGGACGGCTTCTTCTTCACCACCAAGGGCCTGGCCAGATTCGGGCTCCCCGAACTGCAGACCGAAAATGTCCCACCTGCCCTCCTGGAACCGTGGGGGCGCCTCCTCAACGGCCTCGCCCGCCGCGTCCTCGACCTCTGGCTGGACGAACTCCCCGCCGGGGAACAGCCCCTCGTCGTCGACGTCCCCGAACTCGTCTCCGTGGGCCTGCGCGACATCGCCGCCGCTCAGGGCACCGACGACCCGATGCGCCGCGAGGTGTCGGTCCGCCTGCGCCTCGACACCGGCGAGCCTCCCGTCCTCACGGTGCTGCCCGCCGAGGACGGCCCGGACCGTCTCGAATCCCTGTGCGCCGCCCTCTTCGGCGCACCCGAAAGCCGCCGATGAACTTGCCGATGATCTTGATCTGAGCGCAGGATCGACACGTGAGATTCGGCCCGCGCGACCGTCCAAGCCCCGAACCCGAGGACCCCGGCCCCCCGGAGCCGGAAGACGCCGCCCCCCGGCCGCGTCCCGGCCCCTACCCGGAAGACGTCCACGTGGCGGGCAGAAGCTCCGCCCCGCAAGAAGACCAACCCCCCTCGGACTGGGTCCCCGTCGAGGAGGCCCCCGCGAACGACCCGCCCTGGACCCCCCACCAGCCGACCCCACCGCCCGGCGCCACACCCCCCTCTGGCGTGGAGCCCCTCCGCCACGCTCCTGGCGACACTCCGTCCCGCCGCCCTCCGGACACGCCGGCATCCCCGCCACCACCACCCAGGCGCCCGCGCCCCGAGTCGTCCGCCCCATGGACACCGCACGCGCCGGCGAACCCACCCCCCACCCGCCCCGCCTCGCCGGTGAGCGGCACGGAGCCGCCTGCCCGGCGCCCATACGACCCCGGCGCCGCACCGCAACCCGCCTCTCCGCCGAGCCCCCCGCAACCCGAGCCGTCCCCGTCGTGGGAGCCGCACGTCCCGTCGGCTTCGGAGGCGGGTTCCTCGCCGGTGGCCGGGGCCGGTTCCCCGGCTGGTTCTGCGTCGGGCGCCCCGCAAGCCGAGTCGCCTTCGTCCTGGGAACCGCACGTTCCGCCGGGTGCTGGGGCCGGTTCCTCTCCCAGCGTTCCGCCGGATTCACCCGCGACCTGGCAGTCGCGTGGGCCGGGCACCGTGCCGCAGCCTGCTCCGTCCTTCGGGACGGCGGCGGGGCGCGCTCCTGGTGAGCCGCCGGGCAGGGACGAGCCTTCGGGACGGTCTCCGTCGCACGACCCGTCGGGCGTTGGAGCCGGTTCCCCGGCGGGGGACGCGGCTGCGCGGCGGGGCGTCGAGGGCAGATCCTCCGGACGGCATGAGCGGGCCGGTGACGAGCCTTTCCTGCCGGGGAAGGGGCTGTCGGCCGAGCCGCCGCGGACGAGACCCGAGAAGACGCCGCCGCCGGTGCGGCCGGGGCCGATGGCGGACCCGGAGCGGCGCAAGGCGCTGGCGGACGCGTTCGTGGCCGAGTTCGTCGGAAGCACGACGTGGCGGGCGATGCTCGCGGTGCTGGAGGGGGCGTTCCCCGGGCTGGGGATGGCGGCGACGCTTTCCCGCCGCACCGATGAGCTGTGGCGGACCATGGACGCCCTCGACCGGAAGTCCGCGGCCAGGCTCCGGGTTCCGGCATGGCTGGACGACGCCGGGATGGTGTTCGACCTCAGCGCCCAGCTCGGTATGCGGACCGCGCGGACGTCGCTGCGGGAACGGCCGGGGCGCCCCCGCGCGTCACGGCCCTACGCCGGGGCGTTCGTCATCGACACGCTCGATCCGCTGCGGTACCACCGTGCCGTGGGCGGGCCGCGGGCGCCGCGTGACCTGCCGGGTGAGGGGGCGCTGCCGGTGCCGCCGGTGGCGGAGGACGACGACAGCGGTGTCGTGATCGTCGCGAACCTGACGGCCGCGGGCGTACGGGTGCTGGACTCGGCCGCCCTGTGGCGATACGCGGGCCAGGTCGTCACGGGGACCCTGCATGAGTCGGCGCGTCCGGAGACACGAGCGCGGGTCAGGCAGGCGCTGTGGGCGCTGCGGCGCGTGGTCCTCGTCGATCCGGACCTCGGGCTCGGGCTGTGCCTGCAGCTCGACGCGGCCCGGGTGCCCCGGTGCCTGCTGGCGTTCCACGTGGACCGGACGGAGGTCGCGCCCCGCTTCGTCCGGCCCTGATCAGTCGTCCGAGCGCAGCCAGGACAGGTCGCTCTGCCGGTCGGGTGGCAGCTCGCGGAGATGGTCCACGAGCTGCCACGGCTCGGTCGGCGGTGTGCCCTCCTCCGGGAGGACGCCGCAGACCAGGGCGCTCTGCGTGCTGACGGCGGTGAACGGGCCGAACTGCGCGACGCCCCCGCCGCGCAGCGCCGCCAGTTCCGTGAGCAGCGCGTTCAGGGCGGAGGAGTCGCGCGGGTCGTACAGGCCGCGGACGTGGGTGAACATGTCCTCCGCGAGCACCTCCGGGCGTCGGCCCGAAAGGTAGTACACCGTTCCCCGGTAGGTGCCCGTGGCCTGCGCGGAACGCCCGTCGCGGACCCGGGCCCGCAGCCCGTACTCGGCGGCGCACCGTTCGTACGCGTCGGCGAGGAGCGCCTCCGCCTCGCCCTCCTCGCTGAGCAGGACGCCGGTGACGACGCCTTCCTCGCGGTCGAGACGGTCGAGCATCTCCCGGTGCAGCTCCACGACGTCCTGCTCCACCGCGTCCAGCGAGCGGGCGAGGGCACGCTGGGCATCGCGGTCGAGGTCGACGCCCGCCAGTTCGTCGGAGATGTCACCGAACTGCTTCTCCAGCCGGTCCAGCCGGCCGGTGACGGAATCCAGCCTGTCCATCACCTCGCCAGGCGGGCTTTCGGGCTGCGGCGGCGGGATCGTGATGCCGGCGGGTTCGGTCGCCTCGTCGACCACGGTCCTGAGCGCCTCGTGCCGCCGGGCGAGTTCGGACAGCTGGTTGCGCAGGTCGCGCAGTTCCGCCTGCGCGCGGGGGAGCCGCTTGTCGGACGCCAGGTAGAGCTCGCGTCCGGCGATCGCGAGGCAGAGCAGGACAAGGACCACGGTGGTCATGTGACTCCTCGAAAGGGGCTGCGCTTTCGACGATAACCATCCGCGGCCGTGTTGGCGGAGGACGCGGCGGATCTCGTCCAAAAGGCCCGGCATTTCCCGCGCCCGCCCCGCGGACAGAGCCGTCTTCGGACCGTGGTGGGTGGTTTGTTCGTGCGGGTCAGCCGAACAGGCCGCCCAGGAGGCCGCCGAGGACTTCGGCGGCGCCGCCCGCGATCTCTCCGGCCACGTTCCCCGCCATATCGCCGGCGACGCCGCCTGCGGCGTCCGCGACCATGTTGCCGGCGATGTCGCCTGCGGCCTGGCCCGCGTAGCCGGCGATGGCGTTGCCGAACGCGTCCACGGGGGCGCCCGCGACGTAGCCGGCGACATTCTGCGCGTATCCGGCCGCGTCCCCCATCGCGCCGACGGCCATGCCGCCCGCGACTCCGGCTGCGCCGAGCGCGGCGGCTCCGCCGACCACACCGGCCGCGGCGGCGCCGTAGCCGCCGTAGCCGCCGTAGCCGCGGTGCCCGTGGTAGCCCGGCGAACCGTGATGGACGTGCAGGGGCGGCGGGCCTGGCTGGCCGTGGGGTGCGGGCGGGTACGGCGCGGGACCCTGCGGGGCGGGCGGCGGCGGCCCGGTGTGGGCGGGCGGCGGGTACGGTGCGGCGCCCCCGGGTGCGGGGGGCGGTACCGGCCCGGGCGGCGCGTGGCCGGGAGGCGCGGGCGGGCCGCCGTGGCCCGGCATGGGTGAATGCGCGGGCGGCGCGCCCGGAGGGGGCGGCGGGAAGGCTCCTGGTGCGTGGCCGGGGACGCCGCCGGGTGGCGGGGGGAGCGGCTGCGACGGGCCCGGTGGGTAGGCGGGCCCGGGTGGGGGCGGCACCTGGCCGTGGCCGGGGCTCTGCATGGGGCCGGGCGCGTGGCCGTGGCCGGGGCCCTGCACGGGGGCGGGCGCCTGGCCCGGGGCGGGTGCGGGCGGCGGGAACTGCGCGTTGCCCGGACCGCCGTACTCGCCGGGGCCTCCGTAGGACGCGGCGGCGGGCTGTGCCGGTGGCGGCGGGGGCGGGAAGGCGGAGGGGCCGCCGGGAGGGGGCAGCGGTGCCTGGCCGGGAGGCGGCGGCGTCATCTGGCCCGGAGGATGGGCCATCTGGCCGGGAGGCGGTGTTATCTGGCCCGGAGGGGGCGGTGCCTGGCCCGGAGGGGGTGGGGGAGCGCTGTGGGCGGAGCCGGGGCGGGACGAGCGTGGCAGCGCGACAGCGGCCTCCAGCCACTGGCCGATCTTGGTGTTCCAGTCGGTCTCGGCGGCCTCGCCGTGCGGGACCTGGAAGACGCCGAACGACTCGTCCGGCGGGGCCTCGCGGTCCTCGGCGCGGAGCACGAACGCCATGGTGCGGGGGCTGGCCACGAAGCTCAGCCCGACCTTGTCGATCCGGCCCTGGTACGACGTCGGCGGGTTGAGGTGCATCTCCTGGTGGAACGGCAGCTGCTGGGAGACGCCCCGCAGCTTGGACGCCTCGAACGTCACGTTCGAGATCTGGAAGCCGAGCCGGGCGATCGCGGCGAGCACCCACTGCTGGGATTCCAGCGGCTCGACGGAGATCGGGTCGACGTCGCCGGGGTCGGGCTGGCCGGCCGCGTCGACCTCGGTGCACATCCCGATGGTGAAGCCGGGCAGTTCGTGGCCGAGCACGGTGGTGAACGGCAGTTCGTACGGCAGCGGGATGGAGAACGCGAGGTCGCGCTGCTGCGCGGTGTCCAGCCGGAAACCGCGCGTCAGGGCGCCCCGGTACACCTCCGGCCCGGCCGTCTCACCGCCGTAGCCGTTCTGCATGCGCGGCATGAGCGCCAGCGTCACGTGCCGGATCTCCACGGGCTGGGCGCCGCCGCGCAGATGCACCTTGCCCGCCACGACCCCGCCGGGTTTGCAGTTCGGCTCCGACAGGATCGTGTCGACGGACGGGCCGCCGCCCGCCATCTGCCCGTAGGACAACGGCCGTTCCCCTCTTCCGGCGGCGAGGACGTTTCCCCGCACGAGTCAGCCCGCTTGAGTCGGCCCGCGCGAAGCGGGCCGATGCGAGTTAGACCTACTCCACCATGCCATCGGTTCACACCGCGAAGCGGAATACCGTGGCTTTTTCCTCCGGCACGGTACGAAGTTCGCACCTTGCCGGTTCCTGCCGGGGAGGGGTTCCGCGGCCGGAGGCCTCACTCCTCCTTGGCGGTGACGGTGACGGTGGCGTAGCCGAGCTTCTCCAGCGGTTCGCGGATCTGCGCCGCGTCTCCGACGGCGATGACGGTCAGCGCCTCCGGGTCGACGTGCTTGCGGTAGGCGCGGGCGACGCCGTCCGGGGTGGAGGCGCGTACGGCGGCCAGGTAGGCGTTCGGGTAGTCGGCGCCCAGGCCGTTGGCGGACACGTCGGCGAGCTCGGCGGCGACGGCGCGGGCCGTCTCGTACTCGGCGGGAGCCCGGTCGGCCAGCGCGCGGACGGACGAGCCGTGCTCGTCGGCGTCGATCCCCCGGGAGAGGATGCCGCGCAGCTCGGTCAGTGCGTCGGCGACGGCGTCGGCGGTGACCTCGGTGTGGACGGCGCCCTGCGCGATGAACAGCCCGCAGTGCCGCATCCGGAGCAGACCCGCGCGCATGCCGTAGGTGTAGCCCTTCTCCTCGCGCAGCACCGCGTTGAGCCGGGACGTGAGCCCGCCGCCGAGCACGTGCGACGCGACCGTCAGGGACGGCCAGTCGTGGTGGGAGCGGTCGGGGACGCCGTGCCCGAAGCTGAGGTACGTCTGCACCGACCCCGGACGGTCGACGACGACGATCCTGGCGGCCGACTCCGGCAGGATCCGGTCGGCGGTCGGCAGCGGCCCCCCGGTGCCGGACCAGCCCTCCAGGGCGGCGGTGAGAGCGGCGCCGGCGTCGACCCCGGACAGATCACCGGCGACGACCGCGGTCGCCTCAGCGGGCACCACGGAGCCGTAGAAGCCGCGGATGTCCGACCCCTGGAGCGCGCCGACCGAGGTGCGGGTGCCGCCGGTCGGGCGGGCCGCGCGGGCGTCGGAGGGAAACATCACGGCGCGCAGCTCGCGCATGGCGCGCGACCCCGGGTCGGCATCCTCCTGCGCGATCTCCTCCAGGCGTTCGCGGACGAGCCGCCGCACGTCGGCGTCGTCGAGTGCCGGGCGCCGCACGACCTCGGAGAACAGTTCCATGGCCGCGCCGAGCCGCGTGGTCGGGACGTCCAGCGCGATCCGCAGCGCGGTCAGGTCGGCGTGCGCGAAGAAACTGGCGCCGAGCCGCTCGAACGCGGCGGTCAGCGCGGTGCCGCCGCCCGGCTCGGTGCCCTCCGTCAGCGCGTGCGCAGCGAGTGTCGCGACACCGTCGAGATCGGACGGCTCGCGTCCCGCCCCGGCGTGCAGGACGAGCCGGACCGCGGCGAGGCGGCGCCCGGGCAGGTCGCAGCGGAGCGTCGCCGGGCCGGCCGGGACGCGGCCCGCGGTGCCGGCCGGGAACGACCAGGCCGGGACGGGCCCGGGGACGGGACGAGGCTGCAGGTCCAGGCCGCTGCTCACGAGGTGCCTCCGTAGGTCAGGGCGGTGCGGGCGCCCGGCGCCAGCCAGCGGCCCGCCATCTCCTTGATCGCGTCTCCGGTGACCGAGGCCGCGCGGCCGGGGGCGGTGAAGACCCGGGCCGGGTCGTCGAACTGCGTGGCGTTCTGCGACAGGGCGTTGGCCAGGCCCGTGACGGTCTCGGTCTGCTCCAGGAAGCCGCGTTCTGCCTGGGCGGTGGCGCGGGCGGTCTCGTCGGCGTCCGGGCCCTCGTCGGCGAAGCGCCGGAGCTCCTCGTCCAGCACCGCGGCGATCTTGTCCGGTTCCGGCCCGATCGCGTCCACGATCGCCAGGGACGGGCCGGACGCCAGCCGCGTCACCCCGGCCCACACCTCGGTGGCGATCTCGTCGCGCCGCACCATCCGGTCGTACAGGCGGGAGCCGGAGCCGCCGCCGAGGATCTCGACCGCCAGCTCGGCGGCCTCGACGTCGTCTCCGCCGTCGGTGGGGAGCGTGAACATCGCGAAGTAGGCGGGGGACGGGACGTCCTCGTCGAGCGTCTCCCCGCGGACACCGCTCAGCGGCCCGAGTTCGCCGGGCCGCGCGGGCGGCTTCTCCGGGCCGGCGGGCAGCCCGCCGAAGTAGCGCTCCACCGCGTTCAGCGTCTTCTCGGGGTCGACGTCGCCGACGACGGACAGGACCGCGTTGCCCGGCGCGTACCAGGTGGCGAAGAAGTCCGCGCAGTCTTCGAGGGTGGTGGCGTCCAGGTCTTCCATGGAGCCGATGGGGGTGTGCGCGTACGGGTGGCGCTCGGGGAACGTCAGCGCGCACAGCCGCTCGAACGCCGTCCCGTAGGGCTGGTTGTCGTAGCGCTGGCGGCGCTCGTTCTTCACTACGTCGCGCTGGTTGTCGAGGTTGGCCTGGGTGAGCGCGGCGGGCAGCGTGCCCATCCGGTCGGCCTCCAGCCAGAGCGCGAGCTCCAGATGGCTGACCGGCACCGTCTCGTAGTAGTTCGTGCGCTCGAACGACGTGCTGGCGTTGAACGCGGCACCGGCGCTCTCCAGGAGCGCGGCGTGCTCGCCCTCGGCGACGTTCGCCGAGCCCTGGAACATGAGGTGCTCGAAGAGGTGGGCGAGCCCGGTGCGGCCGGCCCGCTCGTGTCGTGAGCCCACCCCGTACCAGATGTTCACGGCGGCCAGTGGTACGACATGGTCTTCGCAGACCACCACGCGCAGGCCATTGCCGAGCGTGTGCTCATGCAGCGGCTGTTCTGCCACGGAGCGCTCCGTCCGTTCGATGGGTCGGCTGGCGGACAGCACCGCGCGCGTCGGCGGGACGTACCCAGGCGGCGGGCTTGATCTCGGTCTCACCGTACCGGGTACCCGCGGCCGGAGGCGCGCCCACGCAAACTGTGGATAACCCGTACAGGCAAACCCGTATGAACCCCACCGAATCGGGATGAGGTGGCGAGTCAGGAGGCCGGGGACTCGTGGGCGGCGACGGCTTCCTCCAGGGAAGCGTGCAAGACGAAGATCTTGGTGAGCTGGGTGACGTGGAAGACGCGCCGTACCCGGTCGTTGACGCCCATGAAGGACATCGAGCCGTCCCGTGCGCGGAGCCGGTGGTAGATGCCGACCAGCACGCCGAGGCCCGTGGAGTCCAGGAACGTGACCTCGCCGAGGTCGATGACCAGCTGGGCGCCGCCGTTGTCGATGATGTCGAGGAGGGCTTCCCGCAGCCGGGGGCTGGTGAAGACGTCGATCTCACCGCTGATCTTCACGACCGTGAGGCCCTTTTCGACGCGATGCTCGACCGCGAAGTCCACCGGTTCTCCTCTCTGCCGCTCGTCTCGCCTGCCGCCCGTCCCGCCGAGCCTAGTGGGAACTCGTTTGTTACCCCTATGGCACGTCGTTACGCGGGACGGAACCCGTCCTGGTCCTCATGGGGAACGGAAGAGGGCCCATACGATCTTGCCTTGGGGGATGGTGCGCCACCCCCACCGGACGCTGAACGACTCAACGAGGTGGAGGCCGCGGCCCGTCTCGGCGATGTAGTCCGGTTCCTTGCGGCGCGGCGCGGCCGGGCTCGCGTCCATGATCCCGCAGAGCACCCAGGGAGCCTGGTGGCCGAGGCGCAGCCTGATGGCGGACGGTGCGGAGCCGAGCGGATCGGCCGGGTCGTCGTACACGCCCTCGTGGTGTACGTCGTCCATCACCGGGCCGCCCGGCCGGCCGCGGGTCGTCCCCCCGCTGTGCCGTAGTGCGTTCGTCACGAGTTCGGAGACGACGAGGCCGACGTCGTCGGTGAGTTCGGGCACGCCCCATTCGGTGAGCCGCGACACGGCGAAATGTCGTGCCTCGGTGACCGACTCCGGATCGGGCTTGACCGTGAACGAGACCGTGGGGCCCCGCAGCTCGGTCAGGGCCGTCACGGCCGTGTCCAGGCGAGGGGGCAGGTCGGACGACTCCGGGACGGGCGTGGAGCACCCGGCATGGCCGTGCGGATCGGCCGGCCCCACGAAGGGGCCGAGCTCCCACCGCGTGTCGTCGTGCGCGTGGCGTGACGTCATTCCAACCGGACCCCGCAGAGTGATCTCGTTGTGCAGCCGTGCTCGGAAGTCTCGTGCGTTATCCTGCGCATCGTAGCGTGCGAATGCAAGGCCCAATGCACGTGCATCCGCGATGTGAGGGTGTGGGGCGGCGCGAATGTACGCGAGCTGATCGGAGGTAACCGCAGGACACTGAGGCCAGTGGCACACTAGGTTCGCTGTCCGCCGAATAGCCGGGAGGTTGGGCGTGACTTCAGAGACGCCGGGAAGCGGGTCGACGGTTCGTCGGATCCTGCTCGGGTCGCAGCTTCGCCGTCTGCGCGAGCAGAAGGGCGTGACCCGTCAGGACGCCGGCTACGTCATCCGCGCGTCGGAGTCGAAGATCAGCCGCCTGGAGCTCGGACGGGTCAGCTTCAAAGAGCGAGACGTGGACGACCTGCTCTCGCTGTACGGCGTCAGCGACAAGACAGAACGCGAGGCGCTGCTGCAGCTTGCGCGGGAGGCCAACACCCCAGGCTGGTGGCACCGGTACAACGATGTGCTGCCCGGCTGGTTCCAGACCTATGTCGGCCTGGAGGAGTCGGCGGCGTTGATCCGCACATATGAACTGCAGTTCGTTCCGGGACTGCTGCAGTCGGAGGGGTATGCGCGGGCAGTGATCCGCTTGGGCAACGCCGGAGCCGCCGAACACGAAATCGACCAACGCGTGGAACTCCGCATGCAACGGCAGGAACGCCTCACAGGCCCGGACGCTCCGCGCCTGTGGGCGGTGGTGGACGAGGGGGCGCTGAAGCGTCCCATCGGCGGCCCGGAGGTGATGAGGGGCCAGTTCGAGCACCTCATCGAAATGTCCAAGCTGCCGAACGTCACCATCCAGATCATGCCGTTCAGGTTCGGAGGCCACGCCGCCGAGGGGGGCGCGTTCACCATCCTGCGCTTTCCCGAGCAGGACCTGCCGGACGTGGTTTACGTCGAGAACCTCACCGGCGCGATGTACCTGGACAAGCGCGACGACGTCGACACCTATCTGCAGGCGATGGAACGCCTGTGCGTCGACAGTGCGACACCGGAACGCACCGTCGAGCTTCTCGGTGATCTTCTCAGAGAGACATGATGCTCCAGAACTACTACGACAACGGGATGCCGGCCACCAACCTCCAGGGGGCGCGGTGGCTGAAGTCCCGGCGAAGCAACTCCCAGGGGAACTGCGTCGAAATCGCCGAACTGCCGGGCGGGCGGGTCGCGATGCGCAACTCCCGTCATCCCGACGGCCCCGCACTCATCTACACCCGTCCGGAGATCGAGGCGCTCATCCTTGGAGCCAAGGATGGCGACTTCGACCATCTCATCGCCTCCCGTAACTGAAACACCCCAGGAAAACCGCCAGCAGCCGCCGCTTGACCCGCCGCAATGGGGACGACGAAGTTCCTAGGGGCGGGAACCCCGGTGGCCAGTCCGAAACGCGGCGGGTCGGCTCCGGTGCGCCGAACGTCGACCCGACCGCCATCAGAGCAGAGGCCACCCCAGGCGCGAGGGTGGCCTTTTCTATGAGGGTCGGCCTCTATGAGGGTCGGCCTCTGAGAGGGTCGGCCGTCGGCCCTCAGCCGCAGTTGCCGTAGGGGGCGGACTGGCCGTTGCCGCCGAACCGGACGCAGGTGCCGGGTGCCTTCACGTACACCGGTCCCGCGTACCAGTCGAACTGTCCACTGTCGGCGATCGTGCTGCCGCCCTGCTTCTGGATCCAGACCGACACCGGGGACTTGGTGCCCACGTTCACCGTCTTTATCGTGACGGCGCAGTTGTAAGTGGAGTTGTTGTACAGCAGGTAGGCGATGCCTCCGGAGACGCGCAGCGATCGCTGCACGTAGTAGCCGCCTCCATGGCCGCCGTTGTTGCACACCTGCTGCGGGCTGTACTTGTTGGCCGGTTCCTTGTCGGGCGTGGAGCCCCCGCCGCCACTGCCCGTCGTCGGTTCAGGATCTCCCGGCTGCCGCGGCGTGCCGGGCTTCTGGGACGAGTTCGGGTCCGCGGGGTTCCGGCTCTGCTCACCCTTGGGTTGCCGGGGCTTCTTCGTCGGACTCTGGGCTTCACCGCCGGCGCCGTTCGCGGACTCGGAACCGCCCTGCGTGCCCTGGGTCTGGTCGGACGCCACCGTCTGCTTCTGGTTGCCGTTGTCGTCGCCCGGCCTTGTCGCGGCCCAGACGGCGCCACTCGCGAGGACGGCCGCCACTGCGGCGGCCGCCGCGATCGGGACGAGACGCCCGCTCCTCTTACCGTCCAGCCCATGAGCTTGGGGTGGCCCTAGGGAAACCGGCGGGGGCGTGCCAGGCGGGCCCTGCATGTGCCCACCGGGCGGCTGCTGTGCCCCATAGGGCGGCTGCTCGCCTTGGGGATGGAGTTGCTCTCCGTAGGGCGGAGGCTGCGGGGCCGTCTGGTGCCTGACGCCGGACGGGTCCGTGACGTGGTCGGGCGGCAGTACCGCACCGGCCGCGACTCCGGGGAACGCGGGCAGCGGCTGGATGGGCGCCGGGGCCGAGGACGAGCCGCCGGCCGCGCCGACCAGGCGTTCCTGGGCCTCGCGGGCGGTCGGGCGCTGCGCGGGCTCCTTGGCCAGGCATGCCAGGACGAGTTCGCGCATCGGGCTGGGCAGGTCGCCCAGGTCCGGCTCGGCGGTAAGGATCCGGTGCATGACCGTGGCCATCTCGTCGTTGCCGAACGCGGGACGTCCGGTCGCGGCGAACGCCATGGTCGTGCCCCAGGCGAACATGTCCGAGGCCGTGCTGACCTCACCGCTGGTGAAGTGCTCGGGCGCCATGTACGCGGGCGTGCCGACGTTCTGCGTCTCACCGGCCGCGCCCAGCGCGCGCGCCACGCCGAAGTCGATGACGCGGGGGCCGTCCGGCCCCATCATCACGTTGTGCGGCTTGAAGTCGCGGTGGACGATCCCGGCCTGATGGATCGCGGTGAGCGCGGTAAGGGTGCTGATGGCGAGCCGTTCCAGCGCGCCACCCGTGCGCGGGCCCTCCGTGCGCACGACATGATGCAGTGACACGCCGGGGACGTATTCGCTGACGATGTAGGGCTGGTCGCCCGCGACGTCGGCGTCCAGTACCTGAGCGGTGCAGAACCGCGCCACGCGCTTGGCGACCTCGAGTTCGCGGACGAAGCGCGCGCGGGCGGACTCGTCCCCGGAGAGCCCTCCGTGCAGCAGCTTGATGGCGACGTGGTCGACGGTGGGGAGGGTCTGGGCCGCGCCGCTGGGTCGACCCAGGAAGACAGCCCCTTGACCGCCCTCGCCCAAGCGGCCCAAGATCACGTACCCGCCCAGCTCGGTCGGGTCGCCCGACCGCAGCGGAAGGGCGTCCGGCATCGTCCTGTCCGTCACGCCACTCGCTCCCCCGTCACTTTCGGCTCATCGGCAAGACATTGCAGCAAGCCTATGGCCAGATGATGGTAGGCGCTCCGCAAAGCAAATGATCAAGGAGCCGGCGATACCGGCCTAAATGGACTATAGTCCGATTGATGGGAGGGGATGCGGTGATGGACCGTGGTCCGGCCGGCGGGAGGAGTGTCGACCTGGAGCTGATGCGCACGCCGCCCCCCAAGGAGCGCGCGGATGCCGCGCGCAACCGGGTGAAGGTGCTCGAAGCCGCCGCCGCGCTCTTCGCCCGGCACGGCGTCGCGTCGGTCTCGATGGACGCGGTGGCCGCCGCTGCGGGCGTCGGCAAGGGAACCCTGTTCCGCCGCTTCGGCGACAAGGCGGGCTTGGCCGTGGCGCTCCTGGACGAACGTGAACGCGACCTGCAGGACGCGATCCTGTCCGGCCCGCCCCCTCTGGGGCCGGGCGATGCGGGTTCGGCGGTCCCACCGTCCGAACGTCTGCACGCCTTCGCCGACGCCTACCTGGACTACGTGCTGGCCCACTTGTCCCTGGTCCGCATGTCGGAAACGGCTTCACCGGGTGCGCGGTACCGCATCGGCGCCTATGGCTTCTGGCATCGGCACGTGACGATCCTGCTCGACGAGATCGTCGCCGATGGGGACGCGCTGGCGCACGCGCTGCTGGCCGTCCTCAGCGCGGAACACCTCACCGCGATGGCCGACAGCGTGGGTGCGGAACGCGCGCGCGCCTCCGTCCACAAGCTCTTCGACGTGGCGAGACCCTGAGAAAAGCCGAAGCCCCCGTGGTGTCACGGGGGCCTCGGATGTCCGGCCGGGGGTCCGGCTGGACGAAACGGTGTCAGGCCGGGTCGGGCGTCCGACGCTCTGCGTCGCGCTCCACCCGGCCGTTCGCGTTGCCCGGCGGACCCTCCTGGGCGTGATTGCGTTCCAGCTGCGCCGCGACCGCGAGGGCCCGCAGCGACGTGGTCTTCACATGTTCACGTGCACGGCCGGTACGGGTTGTGGGGATGCTGCTCGGCACGGTGCTCCTCCGTGTGTCGGTGGACAGGGGGTGCTACCCGGATCACGGGCGTTCGCACGGTAGTTGCAACCGCAAGATCTTTTGACTTATTCCGAGTGATCGTTCCGTTTATGGCCGGATCCGGAACTCAGAGGTACAGGCCCGGTCCGTCGCCGGACGAGTCCGGCTTGACCGGCTGGAGGTCGGCGGCGGACAGGGTGGACAGTTCGGACGCGTCCGACGAGGCCGTGAGGCGTTCGGCCTGGACGGCGACGGCGCCGTCGAGGAGGTTGCGCATGAGCCGCCCGTTGCCGAACGAGTGCCCGCGGGGAACGTCGCCGAGCAGGCGGCGCACGCGCGCCGGGACGTCCGGGGACAGCTGGAGCCCCTCGGCGGCGGCGAGATGCGCGAAGATCTCGACGAGTTCGTCGTCGGAGTAGTCGGGGAAGGCGAGGCGCTTCGGGAAGCGCGATTGGAGCCCGGAGTTGCCGGCGAGGAAGGCCTCCATCTCCCGCTCGTAGCCCGCGGCGATGACGACCAGGTCGCCGCGGTACTCCTCCATGAGCTGGACGAGCGTGGAGACGGCCTCCTGGGTGTAGGAGTCGCCGGCCAGCGAGTACGCCTCGTCGATGAACAGGACGCCGCCGAGGGCCTGCTCGACGGCGGCCCGCACGCGCGGGGCGGTCTGGCCGATGTAGGAGCCGATGAGGTCGGCGCGGGAGACCTCGACGAGGTGCCCGGACGACAGCAGCCCGAGGTCGGCGTAGACGGAGGCGACGAGGCGGGCGACCGTCGTCTTGGCGGTGCCCGGGTTGCCGGTGAACACCATGTGCCGGGTCGGCACGCCGGCCGTGTGGCCGGCGGCGCGGCGGAGGTCGGCGGCGCGGGCCTCGGCGGCGAGGCGGTGCACCTCCTTCTTGACGTCCGCGAGCCCGATGAGGGCGTCGAGTTCGGCGAGCGGGTCGGTGACGGGCCGGGCGCGGGTGGCGCCGGAGAGGGTGTCCGGGATGTCCTCGGCGAGCAGGGCGGTCAGGTCGTCCGGGGTGGGCTTGCGCAGGGCGGTCACGCGGCGGGCCTGCAGGGCGGTGGCGCGTTCGCACAGGTTGCGCATGGCGCGGGCGTTGCCGAAAGAGCGGCCGCGCGGGGCGCGGCGCAGGAGGTCGGCCACCCTGTCGCGGGCCCCGGATTCCAGTTCCAGGCCGGCGGACGCCACCTGCGCGTCGAAGATCTCGATGAGCTCGGCGTCGGTGAAGTCGGGGAAGCGGACCGTGCTGGGGAAGCGGGACGCGAGACCGGGGTCGGACGCGATGAACCGCCGCATCTCGCGCTCGTAGCCGGCGACGATGACGACGAGGTCGTCGCGGTGGTTCTCCATGAACTTCAGGAGCTCGGCGATGGCCTCGGGCCCGTAGTCCTCCTCCACGCCCTCCTGGATCAGCGAGTACGCCTCGTCGATGAACAGGACGCCGCCGACGGCGCGCCGCGCGACGTTGCGCGTCTTCACGGCGGTCTCGCCGATGTAGGTGCCGATGAGGGTCGAACGGGTCGCTTCGACGAGGTGCCCGGACGTCAGCACGCCGAGGTCCTTGAGGACACGGGCGAACAGCCGTGCGACGACCGTCTTGCCGGTACCGGGGTTTCCGGTGAACACCGTGTGCCTGGCGGGTGCGGCGGGGACGGGCACCCCGGCGTCGCGGCGCATCTTCGTGGCCTTCGCGCCGGCGATGAGCAGCTCGATCTCCTGTTTGACGCTGCCGAGGCCGGTCAGGGCGGCGAGTTCCGCCATGGGGTCGGCGCCGGGGGAGTCGAACGAGTCGGGCACGTCGGGACGCTTGACGACGAGTTCCTCACCGGGCTCCGTCCGTTCGCGGACGGATTCCACGACGATGTCGGCGAGGCGCTGTGCGAGGCGGGCGTTCCGCAGGTTCCGGACGGGCCGAGTGCCGGCGAGCAGTTGCCCTGCGGCCGTCAGGGCGCGCTTGTGCGCGCGCGCCCCGCGCTGCTGGACGGCCCGGTTGAACAGCTCCGCGTGGCCTTCGGCGGTGAACGGATGCGTGCGGACGACCTGGAACCGCAATGCGAGCGCGGGGTTGACCTCGCGGATCCGGTCGTCGCCACCGGGCTCGCACAAGGCGACGATGTGCAGGTCGTCGTGGACGTCCAGGGCCCGGTGCAACTGCTCGATGATGGCCTCGCCGCTCCGTTCGTCCTTGGACATGTCGTCGAGGCCGTCGATGACCATGAGCCGCACGCCCGCGCTGTCGCGTGCGTCGTTGTAGATGTGCATGGTGGCGCCCGAGACGTCCTTGCCGGCGAAGAAGTCGCCCGCCAGCCACAGCGGCGGGTCGGCGAGGCCGTGCCGCTGGACGAGCCGGACGATCTCCTGGGCCGCGTCGCGCTTGCCGGTGCCGTCCGGGCCGACGATCATCAGCCGGACCGGGCCCGGCCCGGTGGCGATCTCCTCCAGCGCGGCGGCGACGTCCGGCTGGCCGACCAGGTCGGTCTCCACCTTCGCGGCGGCGCGGGCGCCGCGCGGGCGGGACTCGGCCTTGCCGAGGCTCGCGGCGAGCGGGTTGGCGATCCGGCGGCGCGGCGCGAACAGCCGCTGGACGTCCTCCTGGAACCTGGCGATCGGGATCCACACGCGCTCGGGGCTGGACGGCACGTCCGGGAGCCCCTTGACGCTGGCGGTGAAGCGCATCGCCATGTCGAGCCAGCCGCGGCAGGCGTCGATGGCTCCGGCGCCGAGGCCGCGTGCGAGCCAGGCCCACTCGGTCAGCGACCACGCGTCCACGTCGAACGAGCCGCTCTTGTCGCCGAACCGTGCGAGCAGTTCCCCGTACCGGTCCTCGGTGAGGACGACGGACAGTTCGGCGGGCACCTGCTCCAGGCCGGCCTGGAGCAGCAGGTGGATGAGCAGTTCGTCGGCGGTCTCGTCGTGCGGCGCGATCTCGCGCAGGTGCTCGTGGACGGGAAGCAGGCCCGAGCACACCCATTCCAGGTGGCTGATGGGCCCGGCGAGTTCGGGCAGGGCGGCGATGATGTCGTCGTCGGCCTGCGCCGCCCACAGGTCCCGCCGCCGCTTCAACGAGAGGCCGAGCCAGTTTCCGGCCGGGGGGTTCTCGTACAGCTTCAGCAGGGCCCGGCGACGGCGTTCGAACGGCTCCAGGCCCTCGAAGACGCCGAGCGACTCGCGGCCCAGGGTGAGCGCCAGCTCCTGGTCACCGCAGTCCTCCAGCCATTCGAATGCCCGGAACTCGCCCGACAGGGCGCTCCAGGTGCCCGGCTTGCGCTTCGCGGTCTTCTTCGGCTTGCTCAGGTAGCGCCCGAAGAACTCCTGGTACAGGTCGTTGAATGGACCGGAGTAGAGGGCCGCGGCGCCCGGCAGGTAGGCGAGGAGACTGATCATCTCGGCGGCGACCAGCGGGGCGGGGCTGGTCATCATGCCGTGCTGGCCGGTGGTCAGCGGGACGCAGCGCGGATCCTTGACGAGGGTGTCGATACGGTTCCGGATCTCGTCGTACAGTCCGTCCGGGACGCGCCATGGCCCGGACGCGTACAGATCGATGACCGTGTCGTCGGACACGAGAAGTTCCAGATGTTCCGGCAGCCGCACAGTTTCCCCCTGGGAGCACACCAAACCCGGTAAGGCACACCAACGCCGGTAAAGCACACCAACGCGGTCGAACAGCCTAACGACGGGGACCGACCAACGCGGGGCCATGGAGAATAACGGCCCATTTTTCCCACAAGGCGCGTCCTGTAACTTTGTTCACACCTTTGAGGTGGCGCGGGAGGCTGCCCCAGCCGCTCAACTGGGTAGGTATCCGGGCGGCCGTGCCCGAGCCGTCCTCCCGGGAGAGAACGTTGATCACAAAGCTGCTCGTCGCCAACCGCGGCGAGATCGCCGTGCGGGCGCTGCGCGCCGCCTACGAGCTCGGCATCGCCAGCGTGGCCGTCTACGCGCACGAGGACCGGTTCTCCCTGCACCGCCAGAAGGCGGACGAGGCGTACGAGATCGGCGAGCGCGGCCACCCCGTCCGGGCCTACCTGGACGTGGACGGGATCGTGGAGACCGCGCTGCGGGTCGGGGCCGACGCCGTCTACCCCGGCTACGGGTTCCTGTCGGAGAGCCCGGAACTGGCGGAGGCGTGCGAGCGCAACGGGATCAAGTTCGTCGGCCCGCCGTCGGCCGTGCTGAACCTGGCGGGCAACAAGATCGAGGCGGTCGCGGCGGCGCGGCGCGCGGGCCTGCCGGTGCTCGGCTCGGCGACGCCCGAGGTGGGCGCGGAGCTGGTGGCGGCCGATGAGATCGGGTTCCCCCTGTTCGTGAAGGCCGCGGCCGGAGGCGGCGGGCGCGGGCTGCGCCGCGTCGACGACCGCGAGGACCTGGAGGCCGCCGTGGACGCGGCGCGCCGCGAGGCGCAGAGCGCGTTCGGCGACCCGGCGGTGTTCCTGGAGCGGGCGGTGGACCGGCCCCGCCACATCGAGGTGCAGGTCCTCGCCGACGGCGCCGGGCACGTCGTCCACCTGCGCGAACGTGACTGCTCGGTGCAGCGCCGCCACCAGAAGGTCGTGGAGATCGCGCCCGCCCCGGAGCTGGACCCGGACGTCGCGCGGCGGCTCTGCGAGGACGCGGTGAAGTTCGCCCGCGAGGTCGGATACGAGAACGCGGGCACCGTGGAGTTCCTCGTCAACGACCGGGGCGAGCACGTCTTCATCGAGATGAACCCGCGCATCCAGGTCGAGCACACCGTGACCGAGGAGGTCACCGGCATCGACCTGGTGCAGAGCCAGCTGCGCATCGCGGGCGGCGAGACGCTCCCCGGACTCGGCATCGCGCAGGACGAGGTGACGGTCAGCGGCTTCGCCGTCCAGTGCCGCATCACGACCGAGGACCCCGCGAACGACTTCCGGCCCGACACCGGCAAGATCTCGGCCTACCGGTCTCCGGGCGGCGCCGGCGTGCGCCTCGACACCGGGACGGCCTACGGGGGCGCGATCGTCAGCCCCCACTTCGACTCGCTGCTGGTCAAGCTGACCTGCCGCGGCCGGACGTTCGAGGAGGCGACGCGGCGGGCGCGCCGGGCCGTCGCCGAGTTCCGCATCCGGGGCGTCGCGTCCAACATCCCGTTCCTCCAGGCGCTGCTGGACGAGCCGGACTTCCGCGCGGGCGGCGTCACGACGGCCTACATCGGCGAGCACCCCGAGCTGCTCACGGCCCGGTCGAGCGGTGACCGCGCGACACGGCTCGTCCGGTACCTGGCGGACGTGACCGTCAACAAGCCGCACGGCGAGGCGCCCACCGACCTCGACCCGGCGACGAAGCTGCCGCCGCTGGCCATGGACGGCCCGTTCCCGCAGGGATCCCGTGACCGGCTACTGACTCTCGGCGCGCGCGCGTTCGCCGAGCAACTCCGGAACCAGAGCGCTCTGGCCGTCACCGACACCACGTTCCGGGACGCGCATCAGTCCCTCCTCGCCACGCGAGTACGTACCTACGACCTGCTCGCCGCCGCGCCGTATCTCGCGCGCATGACCCCCCAGCTCCTCTCCGTGGAGGCGTGGGGCGGGGCGACGTACGACGTCGCGCTCCGCTTCCTGGGCGAATCCCCCTGGGACAGGCTGGCCGCGATACGCGAGGCCGCCCCGAACCTGTGCATCCAGATGCTTCTGCGCGGGCGCAACACCGTCGGATACACGCCGTACCCCGATTCGGTCGCCCGCGCGTTCGTGCGCGAGGCCGCCAGTACGGGTGTGGACGTCTTCCGGGTGTTCGACGCGCTCAACGACGTGGAGCGCATGCGTCCCGCCATCGACGCGGCGCTCCAGACGCACGCGCTCGTCGAGGGAACCCTCTGCTACACCGGCGACCTCTCGTCCCCGGACGAGCGGCTCTACACCCTCGACTACTACCTGCGCCTCGCAGAGGAGCTGGTCGACGCGGGTGTCCACATCCTGTGCATCAAGGACATGGCCGGTCTGCTCCGAGCCCCTGCCGCCCGCACCCTGGTCACCGCTCTCCGCGAGCGTTTCGACCTCCCCGTCCACCTGCACACCCACGACACGGCCGGCGGCCAGATCGGCACCTACGTCGCCGCCATCGAAGCCGGTGTCGACGCCGTCGACGGAGCCGCCGCGCCGCTCTCGGGGACCACCAGCCAGCCGCCCCTTCAGGCGATCGTCGCCGCGACCGATTTCACCGATCACGCCACCGGCATCGACCTGGACTCGCTGACCGTCATGGAGCCGTACTGGGAGGCCGTCCGGAAGCTCTATGCCCCGTTCGAGATGGGCCTCCCATCGCCGACCGGGCGCGTCTACCGGCACGAGATCCCGGGCGGGCAGCTGTCCAACCTGCGGCAGCAGGCCGTGGCGCTCGGGCTCGGCGACCGGTTCGAGGAGATCGAGCGCCTGTACGCGGCGGCCGACGCGATCCTCGGGCGCCTGGTGAAGGTCACCCCGTCCAGCAAGGTCGTCGGCGACCTGGCCCTGCACCTGGTCGCCGCCGGCGCCGACCCCGGCGACTTCGCCGAGAACCCGGAGCGCTACGACATCCCCGACAGCGTCATCGGGTTCCTGAACGGCGAACTGGGCGACCCGCCCGGCGGCTGGCCCGAGCCGTTCCGCACCAAGGCCCTCGCCGGACGCCATCACACGACGCTTCATTCTGGGGGGACGCCCCCCCAAACCCCCCGGCAAGGGCACGGTGTACGAGCCGAACTCAACGGCGCGGAGGAGAAGGCCCTGGCCGGACCCGAGGTGCGCGACACACTAGACCGGCTCCTCTTCCCCGGCCCCGCCAAGGACTACCGCGAGACCCGTGCGGCTTACGGCGACCTCTCCGTCCTGCCCACGAGCCCGTTCCTCTACGGGCTCCGCACAGGACACGAGGTCGCGTTCGACCTCGAACCGGGGGTGCGCGTCCTGGCCGGCCTGGAAGCGGTCGGCGCCGTCGACGAGGCGGGTGTCCGGCAGGTCATCTGCACCGTGAACGGCCAGCTCCGCACGCTCTCCGTCCGCGACAAGTCCGTCGTGTCGGACGCGCCGCCCGTCGAGCGCGCCGACCCGGGGGAGCCCGGCCATGTCGCCGCCCCGTTCGACGGCTCGGTGACGCTGCGCGTGTCCAAGGGCGACGAGGTCGCCGCCGGGGACGTCGTCGCCACCATCGAGGCGATGAAGATGGAGGCCGCCATCACCGCCCCCGTCGCCGGGACGGTCACCCGCCTGGCCGTCCCGCAGACGACCCCGGTCCAGGCCGGCGACCTCCTCCTGGTGGTCACCTGACCGACCGGCTCAACGGGAGGCGGCCGCGCGGCCGGATCGGGTCACCGGGCGTATCGCGTAGGTGGCCAGGGACGGTTCCAGGAGGTCGAACGCCTGGCGGGCGGACTCTGCCACGGCCGCCGCGATGGTGTCGTTGTCCTCGCCTTCCAGCGTCCGGTGGAGGATCTCCTGGAAGAGGACGCGGAGAACGCCGCCCAGTTGCGCGGCCACCACGCGGGGGAGGACGTCGCCCGGCCGGGCGCCGGTCTCCTCGGCGAGGACGGCGGCCAGGGCGGCCTCACGCTCCTCGTGGAACTCCCGCAGCCGCGCCACGAGCGCGGGGCTGTCGGTGATCATGCGGGCGAACTCGGCGCCGGAGAAGCCGGCCACGGGGTCGTGCCGGTCGACCGCGTCGAGGAGACCCCGGCGCAGCGCGGCGAGCGCCGAGTCGCCGGGGGCGCGTTCGGCGACGGTCCGGGCCGGCCCTGAGACGAAGATCTCATGGAGGTCGAGCGCCAGGTCCTCCTTGCGCGGGAAGTAGTTGGTGACCGTCATCTTGGCCACCTGCGCCGCCGCGGCGACGTCGGCGATCGTGACCCGGTCGAAGCCGTTGCGCAGGAAGAGGCGTGTCGCCTGGTGCGAGATGTTCTCCCGCGTCTGCTGCTTCTTCATCTCCCGCAGTCCCATGCGGCCATCCTCTCAAGGCTCGACCTAAATTTATAGTTGACACAAAAGTAGGTCGGATCTAAGTTTATGTCGCAAGGCTGCCGGGTACCGAGATCGCGTGACCCGTTCCCTCCCGGCCGGACGAGCAACCGGACGAGCAAAGGACACCGCCCTGAACGCCAGCCACGCGAAGAGCGCATCCCCCCGCGCCACCGTGAACCTCGTCGACCCGATGAAGGACTACCTCTCCCGCATCGGGCGCACCGCGCTGCTCACCGCCGAGCAGGAGGTCGAACTGGCCAAGCGCATCGAGGCCGGCCTGTTCGCCCGCGAGCGCCTCGAAACACTCGGTGACGAGCTCAGCCTCCAGGACCGCAGGGACCTGGAGTGGATCGCCGCCGACGGAATCCGAGCCAAGACGCACATGGTGGAGGCGAACCTCCGCCTCGTCGTCTCGCTCGCCAAGCGCTACATGGGCCACGGCCTGGCGCTCAACGACCTCGTCCAGGAGGGCAACCTCGGGCTCATCCGCGCCGTCGAGAAGTTCGAGTACCGCCGCGGCCTGAAGTTCTCCACCTACGCCGTCTGGTGGATCAAGCAGGCGATCAGCCGCGCGCTGGCCGATCAGAGCCGCACCATCCGCATCCCCGTGCACGTCGTCGAGGTGCTCAACCGGATGACGCGGGTCAGGCGGCGGATGCTGCAGGAGTTCGGCCGCGAGCCGACGTCGCGGGAACTGGCCGTCGAACTGGACGTCACCGCGGAGAAGGTCGAATGGCTGCGGCGGCAGGCCCGCGAGCCGCTGTCCCTGCACACCCCCCTCGGCGAGGACGGCGACGGCGAACTCGGCGACGTCATCGAGGACCCGGACGGCGGCGACCCCGCCGACGTCGTCGCGTCCTCGATGCTGCGCGGACGCCTCGACGCGGTGCTGGAGACGCTCACCGAACGGGAGGCGGGCGTGATCTCGCTGCGGTTCGGCCTGTCCGGCGGCGAGCCCAAGACCCTCGAAGAGGTCGGCAAGGTCTACGGGGTAACGCGCGAGCGCATCCGGCAGATCGAGTCGAAGGGGATGCACAAGCTGCGTCACCCGTCCCGCCGGGAGACCCTCGCCGACCTGCTCGGCTGACCCGCGGGCCGCTCGTCCCGCCGCGAGAACGAGACGGAGCTCATCTCGCGGTGGGATGACATCGCGGACGATCTGCGAGCAGACTCTCTCCTGACGAGTCGGACGGCGGGAGAGCAGAGGGCGATGACGAGGCGTTTCGGACGGCGGTGCGGCTCACGGGCACCGGTCCGGCGCGGGGCGCCGCCGCGGGCGCGTCAGATCAGGTCGGACGGGTCGGTGTTGGCGCCGCACAGGACGACCACGACGCGTTCGCCGGGGGACGGGCGGTAGGCGCCGGAGCGGAGGGCGGCGACGGCGGCGGCGGTCCCGTGCTCCACGGCCAGGCGGTACTCGTCCCAGACGAACCGGCGGGCCTCGACGATCGCCTCCTCGGTGACCAGGACGGGGAGCACGCCGGTGCGGGACGCGACCGTGAACGCGATCTCGCCGAGCCGGCTGGCGCCGAGGGAGTCGGCGGCGACACCGGAGACGTCCACGTCGACCGGGCGGCCCGCGTGGAGGGCGCGTTCGAGGGTCGGGATCCGCTCGGGTTCGACGCCGACGACGCGGGCGCGGCCGTCGAGGGCGGCGGCGACGCCCGCCATCAGCCCCCCGCCGCCGACCGCGAGCAGGACGGTGTCGGCCTCGCCGCCGGTCTGGTCCAGGATCTCCAGGCCGAGCGTGCCCTGGCCCGCGCACACGTCGGGCAGGTCGTAGGCGTGGCAGACCAGCGCCCCGGTGTCGGCGGCGTGCTTGGTGGCGGCGTCCTGCGCCTCCGCGTACCGGGTGCCGACCTGGGTGACGGCGGCGCCGAGCGCGCGGAGCCGGGCGACCTTCACCGCGGGCGCGGTCTCGGGGACGAACACCTCGGCGGGGACGCCCGCCCGCGACGCCGCGTACGCGAACGCGAGACCCGCGTTGCCTCCGGAGGCGGCGACGATCCCGATGTCCGGCAGCCGTCCCGAGTCCCGCGCGGCCAGGACGTGGTTGAACGCGCCGCGCGCCTTGAACGACCCGGTGTGCTGGGTCAGTTCGAGCTTCAGCCACATCCGTGCCGCGGGCGCGAGCGGGGCGGGGTCGACCGCGAGCAGCGGCGTCCGCCGGACATGGTCCTCGACGCGCACCGCGGCGGCGGCGACGTCCGAATGAACGATCACTGGGATTCCTCTCCGTCTCCGGCCCCCATCAGTACCAAACCACGAGTGGTGCCTGTCACGGGAGGGGGCGGGTCTAACGGGGGACGCCGCCCAGGGATGCGGCGCGATCCAGCAGGATCTTGCGTTCGGGCTCGTTGCGGGTGAGTTCCGCGGCGCGCTCGAACTGCGCGCGGGCCTCGTCCGGCCGCCCGAGCCGGGCGAGCAGGTCGCCGCGGACGCTCGGCAGCAGGTGGTAGCCGCGCAGCGACGGCTCGTCCACCAGCGCGTCGGCGAGTTCGAGGCCCCGCTCCGGCCCGTGCGCCATGCCGACGGCCACCGCGCGGTTGAGTTCCACAATGGGGGACGGGGCGACGCCCGCGAGGATCTCGTACAGGGACGCGATCCGCACCCAGTCGGTGTCCTCGGCGGCGGGCGCCTGCGCGTGGCACGCGGCGATCGCGGCCTGCAGGACGTAGGGGCCGGGCGGCTCGCCGATCTCCTTGGCGCGGAGCAGGGCGGCGAAGCCGCGGTGGATGAGGAGGCGGTCCCAGCGGCCGCGGTCCTGGTCGAGGAGCGGGACGGGTTCGCCGGACGGGCCCGTGCGGGCCCGGATGCGGGACGCCTGGATCTCCATCAGCGCGACCAGGCCGTGCACCTCGGGTTCGCCGGGCGCGAGGCCGGCGAGGACCCGGCCGAGGCGCAGCGCCTCCTGGCACAGGTCCGTCCGCACCCAGTCGTCGCCGGCGGTCGCCGTGTACCCCTCGTTGAAGATCAGGTAGACGACCTCCAGGACGGACGACAGCCGGGCGGCGCGGTCGGGGCCCTCGGGCACCTCGAACGGCACGCCCGCGTCCGACAGCGTCCGCTTCGCCCGGACGATCCGCTGCGCGACCGTCGGCTCGGATGTGAGGAACGCCCGCGCGATCTCGTCGGTGGTCAGGCCGCCGAGCATGCGCAGCGTCAGCGCGACCCTGGCCTGCGTGGACAGGACGGGATGGCAGGCGGTGAACACGAGGCGCAGGACGTCGTCCTCGATGTGCTCGTCGTCGGGGACGTCGATCTCCGGCGGCGCCTGCGTCTCCTGGTCGCGGCCGATCTCCTCCAGTTTGTGTTCGAGCCGCTGCCGGCGGCGGATCCGGTCGATGGCGCGGCGCTTGCCGACGGCCATGAGCCAGGCGCCCGGGTTGTCCGGGACGCCCGACTCGGGCCACTGTTCGAGCGCGGCGACCAGTGCGTCCTGCGCGAGTTCCTCGGCGAGCCCGATGTCGTGCACCATCCGGGCGAGACCGGCGATGATGCGGGCGGCCTCCAGCCGCCACACCGCGTCGATGCTCGCGTGCACGCCGGATCGGCGCACGTCGGAACCGTTCGAGGCAGTCACGCTGCCGATGAGAGCACCCGCACCGGCCGCCGCGCAAGCTCAGCCCGCCGGGCGGCTCACGCGCCGGGCATCGGGTCCTCGGGGCCGAAGACCTGCTTGATGACGCCCGCGCCGTCCCCGACGATCTGCCAGAAGCGCCTGGACATCTCGATCGCCTCCTCCCGGGTGCGCACCTCGATCAGCGCGAAGCCGACGACGGCCTCCTTCGCCTCGGCGAACGGGCCGTCGGTGACGGTGACCTTGCCGCCGGACGAGGTGATGCGGGTGCCGCCCGGCTCCAGGCCGCCGGTGGCCAGCAGCACACCGGACTTGGACATCTCCTCGATGAACTTGCCCATCTCGATCTGCAGCGCCTCGTCCGGCGGGCCCTGGTCCGCGCCGGTGTCCGTCGTCATCATCAGGAACCGCATCGCTGTCTCCTCTGTCTCACCCGGGCCGGTCTCTCCGGCCCTTCACTGACGCGTCGAAGAAGGGGTGACCGGATCGACATTCCCTCCCGACTTCTTCGGAAGATTTTCCAGAACCCGTATCGTGCCAGGTCACCGTCGTGCCAAGGGAGCATGCTCGACACATCCCCGCAGATCACCGCGAAACCACACATTCCGCTTCGGTGGGCAAGTTGACCACTTACGAGTAACTTTGTCCCGTGGAAAGGTTCTTGCGCGTCCGAGGAGGCGACCGTGGGTGATTCGGCGGGCGGCGCTGTGCCGTCCGAGCCCCAGATCCCCGACCACGACGAGGCGCGCTCGATCGTCGCGCGCCTGCTCGACGCGCTGCCTCCCGGCAGCCACCTCGCGGTCGCCGACGGCACGGACGTCGTCACCGGCGAGGCGTTCCGTACCGCGATCGGGATGTGGAACGAGGCGAGCGAGACCCCCTACCACCTGCGCACGCCCGAACTGATCGCCGGGTACTTCGAGGGCCTGGAGATCCTGGAGCCGGGCGTCGTGCCGGTGTCGCGGTGGCGGGTCGAGCCGGGCCCGTTCGGCGAGCCGGACGACGTGGACGAGTTCTGCGCCGTCGGGCGCAAGGCATGAGCGCGGGCGAACCCCCGGACGAACCGGCCCCGGTCGTCCCCGCGCAGCGGGACCGGGCGGCGGGCCCCACGGTGCTGCGGATGCTGGTCGGGGCGCAGCTGCGCCGGTTCCGTGAGGCGGCCGGGATCTCCACCGAGGACGCCGGGTACGAGATCCGCGCGTCCCACTCCAAGATCAGCCGGATGGAGCTGGGCCGCGTCGGCTTCAAGGAACGCGACGTCACCGACCTGCTGACCCACTACGGCGTGACCGACCCGGGGCTTCGCGAGCCGCTGCTGGAACTGGCCGATGACGCGAACGTCCCCGGCTGGTGGCAGGAGTACGGCGACGTGGTGCCGTCCTGGTTCGAGCCCTATCTGGGGCTGGAGCAGGGCGCCGTGGTCATCCGCGTGTACGAGGTCCAGGACGTCCCGGAGCTGCTGCAGACCGCCGACTACGCCCGTTCGCTGCTCACCGCCCGGTACCCGGAAGCGCCGGGGGACGAGATCGAGCGGCGGGTCGAGCTGCGGATGCAGCGCCGCCGCGTGTTCGAGCGTCCCGATCCGCTGAAGCTGTGGGCGGTCCTCGACGAGGCGGCGCTGCGCCGCGCGGTCGGCGGCGCCGAGACGATGCGCGAGCAGATCCGCCATCTGATCGAGATGGCGGCGCGCCCGAACGTCACCGTCCAGGTCCTGCCGTTCGCCGCCGGCGGCCACGCGGCCGAGGGCGGCCCGATGACGCTGCTGCGGTTCGCCGAACCCGAACTGCCCGACGTGGTCTACCTGGAGCAGCTCACCGGCGCGCTGTACCCGGACCGGCCGTCCGACCTCATCCGCTACCGGGACGTGCTGAACCGGCTCGGCGTCCAGGCGGAGCCGCCGACCCGCACGCTCGCCCTCCTGCGGAGCATCCTCGACCGGCTCGGCCCGCTCGGCTGAAGCACGGGCGGCTCGGTCGAAGCACGGGCGGCCGTCGAAGCGCGGGCGAGGCCCCGGCACCATGGCCGGGGCCCTGCCCGCTTCGGCATGCTCGCGTCCTGCCGTCCGCCGGCCTATTTCGCGGTGGGACGGTAGGTCGCGATGATGACGCCGGTGCTGAACGTCTCGGTGCCCGCCAGCTCGAACGACGCCGAGAAGTCCTTGGGCGCGAGCAGCTCGCTCAGGTCGGCGGGGCCGACGATCACCGGGTGGATCCACAGCCGCAGCTCGTCCAGCAGCCCGTTCTCCACGAGCGTCCGCGACACGGCGCCGAAGCCGTACTGCAGGATGTCCTGGCCGTCCTGCTCCTTCAGCTTCCTGATCTCGGCGACGGCGTCCGACCGCCGGATCGCCGTGGTGTCGCCCCAACCCGGCTTCTGCAGGGAGTCGGAGACGACGTAGTGGGGCAGGCTGTTCATCCGGACGCCGAAGTCGCCGGTCGCCTCCTCCATGGCGGGCCACGCCTGCGAGAAGCCGTCGAACGTCGTGCGGCCCATCAGCAGGGCGTCGCAGGAGAACAGCAGCTCGCGGGCGTAGGCGGCGGCCTCGTCCTGGAAGTAGGCCGAGGTCCAGTTCTGCGGGTTCTCGATGACGCCGTCGAGCGAGACGTACGTCGAGTTGATGATCTTGCGCATGGTTTCCTCCGTCGGTCCGATCCTGTGCTTTCCGGCTTGCTGGAACCACTGTGCGGCAGATCGTTTACGGGATTCTTACGGTCGATTTCCGGGTGGCGCCGTCACCCGCCCGCATTAGGGTCGGTGTGTGCGTTTCGGGGTGCTGGGGGCGCTCGCCGTGTGGACCGACGACGGCGGGCTCGTCGCGGTGCCCGGGCTGAAGGTCCGGGCGCTGCTGGCGGACCTGCTGGTGCACGAGGGCCGCCCGGTGCCCGCCGACCGGCTGATCGACGACCTGTGGGGCGAGGATCTGCCGGGGAACCCGATGGGCGCGCTGTCGGCGAAGGTGTCGCAGCTGCGGCGCGTGCTGGAGGACGCGGAGCCGGGCGCGCGGGCGCTGGTGGAGTCGCGTCCGGCCGGCTACCTGCTGGGGGCCGGCGACGAGCGGGTCGACGCCCGGCGCTTCCGGCGGCTGGTGGACGACGCCCGCCAGGCCGCGGAGCCGAAGGAGCGGTCGGTGCTGCTCGCCGGGGCGCTGGACCTGTGGCGCGGACCGGCGTTCGCCGACTTCGCGGACGAGCCGTTCGCGCGGCCGGCGATCGCGCGGCTGGAGGAGCTGCGGCTGACCGCGCTGGAGGAGCACGCCGAGGTGCGGCTCGACCTGGGGGAGCACGGGGTCCTGGCGGGGGAGCTCGGTGACGCGGTCGCCGCGCATCCGCTGCGTGAGCGGCTGCGGGCCGCGCACATGCGGGCGCTGTACCGGGCGGGCCGGCAGAACGAGGCGCTGGAGAGCTACGAGGGCCACCGGACGCTGCTGGCCGGCGAGCTGGGCCTCGATCCCGGGTCCGGGCTCGCCGATCTCCAGCGGGCGATCCTGCGGCAGGACCCCGACCTTGACGTGCCCGCCGCGCCGCCGTCCCCGGCGCCGTCCGCGCGGCGGTCGAACCTGCCCGTCCCCCCGACGGAGCTGATCGGGCGGGACGACGCCGTCCGGGAGATCCGCGCGAGGATCGGCACCGACCGGCTCGTCACCCTCACCGGGCACGGCGGGGTCGGCAAGACGCGGCTGGCGGTGGAGACGGCGGCCGGTCTCGTGGACCGGTTCGGCGACGGCGTGTGGATGGCGGAGCTGGCGGGGTTCGAGCGGGCCGGCGTCCCCGACCTGGCGGTGGTCGTGACGGGGATCCTCGACATCCGAGACGCGCCCGGCGCCCCGGAGACGGCGCTCGACCGGCTCGCGGCGGCGCTCGGCGCACGCCGGCTGCTGCTCGTGCTGGACAACTGCGAGCACGTGATCGAGCAGGCGGCGGAGCTGGTGGAGCGGCTGCTGCGCGGGGTGCCGGGGATCCGGGTGCTGGCCACGAGCCGCGAGCCGCTCGGGCTGCCCGGCGAGGTGGTGTGGGCCGTCCCCCCGCTGGACGTGCCCGGCCGCGACGACGATCCCGCGGGGTCGAGCGCGGTCCGGCTGTTCGCGGCGCGGGCGCAGGCGGCGTCCCGGGGTTTCCGCCTGGACGCGCAGACGGCCGGGCCGGCCGGGGAGGTCTGCCGCCGCCTGGACGGGATTCCCCTCGCCCTGGAACTGGCCGCGACCAAGGTCCGGACGCTCGGCGTGGAGGGCCTGGTCGACCGGCTCGACGACCGGTTCCGGCTGCTGTCGTCCGGCCACCGGGGCGCCCCGGCCCGGCAGCGGACCCTCACCGCGATGATCGACTGGAGCTGGGATCTGCTGACCGGGCCGGAGCGGGCCGTCCTGCGGCGCCTGTCGGTGCACGCCGACGGCTGCGCGGTGGAGTCGGCCGAGGCCGTGTGCGCGGGGGCGGACGTCCCCGAGCCGGAGGTCCTGGACCTGCTGGTCCGGCTGGTCGACCGTTCGCTGGTCGTCATGACGGAACGTCCGGGGGAGGGGCCCCGGTACCGGCTGCTGGAATCGGTCGCCGCCTACGCCGCCGAACGGCTGGCCGAGGCGGGAGAGGACCGGGAGACGCGCACCCGGCACAGCCGCCACTACGTCGAGCTGGCCGAACGCGCGGAACGCCACCTGTACGGGCCCGAGCAGGCGCGCTGGCTGCGCAGGCTCGACACCGAGTCGGCGAATCTCCGTGTCGCGCTCGACGCCGCCACCGGCGAGGACGCGTTGCGGCTGGCCAACGCGCTCGCCTGGTACTGGTTCCTGCGCGGCAGGCTGACCGAGGCGCTGCGCTCCCTGGACGCCGCGCTCGCCCATGACGGTCCACCCGCCGTCCGCGCGCGGACGCTGACGTGGCGGGCCGGCATGTCCGTCCTCAAGGGCACCCGCGGAGACTGGCCCGTGCTGCGGGACGAGGCGCTCCGCCTCGTGGCGGAGGCGGGGGACGAGCACCTGGGCGCCTGGGCGCGGTGGTTCCTGATGTTCGCCCAGTTCGAGGTCGAGGACGTCGGGGCGGGCGCGGCGCCCCTGGAGGAGGCGCTGACCTCGTTCCAGGCGTCCGGCGACCGCTGGGGCGAGGCGGCCGCGCTGATCCTGCGGGCCAAGCACGCCCACGCCCACGGCGACCCGGCCGCACTGGAACGCGACGCCGAGCGGGCCGCCGCCCTGTTCGCCGAGGTCGGCGACCGCTGGGGCCGGCTCCAGGCGGTGGAGTGGCTCGGCGGTCTGGCCGAGCTGACCGCCGACTACGACCGCGCCGAGCGGCTCCAGCACGACGGGCAGCGGATGGCCGAGGAACTGCGCCTGTGGCCGGACGTGGCGGTGCGGATGGCGTGGCGGGGCTGGGTCGCCCACCTGCGGCGCGACTACGCGTCCGCCCGGCGGCTGTTCGGCCGCGCGCACCGGGTGGCCGTGGAGCAGGGGTTCGCGCAGGCCGTGGCGTTCGCCGACCTCGGCCTCGGTCTGGTGGCGCGTCGCGAAGGACGCCTCGACGACGCGGAGGACCGGCTGCGGCGCATGCTGGCGGCCTCCTCCCCGGAGGAGTTCCCGCCGCTCTACCTGCCGCTCGTCCTGACCGGGCTCGGGTATGCGGCGGAGGCGCGCGGCGACGCGGTGAAGGCCCTCGCCTACCAGCGGGACGCGCTGGCCGTCGCGATCCGGCTGGAGGCGCCGCGCGACCTGGCGTTCTCGCTGGAGGGGCTGGCGGGCGCGTTCGGCCTGGCCGGACGCCGCCGGGACGCGGCGGAGACGCTCGGGAAGGCGGCCGCCATCCGCGAGGAGGCGGGGCTGCCGCCCGGCCCGGCCGAGCAGGACGACATCGACCGCGCCACCGGGCGGATCGGTGACGCGGGGGACGCCTTCGACGCCGGGGCCGCCCTCGACCCGGAGGAGATTCTGCGGCGCGCGGAGGGCGCCCCGCCGGAAGGCGTCTCGATCTGGCGCGCCGCCGCCAAGTGATTTGTCGCGGATTGCGAGATTGTCGCGATTTGTCAAAGAATCATTGCGACCCCTTGTGACACGCACCGCACACAGATGATCATCAGCGCCATGGGGCGGCGGGGGTTCATCATCGGGCGGATGGCCGGCGACCGGACGCTGGTGCTGGCCGCCGGCGCGACCGCGCTGTTCGCCACCACCGTCCTCGCGGCCCTGGCCGGCTACACCGGGCCGGTGACCCGCGAAGGGGTGCGGCGCACCCTCGCCGAGGCGACGTTCGAGACGGCCGGGACGACGATCGGCACGCACGTCCGCCCCGGTGGGCTCGGTGACGTGCGGGACCAGGTCGGCCGCGCGCTCGGCAGGATCTACGGAGACGTGCCGCTGTCGGTCTCCATGAGCGCGCGCAGCGACTCGTACACGATGCCGGGGCAGGAGGACGGCGACCATCCCGAGCTGACCGCGTTCGCGACCCACACCGGGATCGAGAAGCACGCGCGCCTCACCGAAGGACGCTGGCCCGGCGCCGCCCCGGGTCCCGCCCCGGGTTCCGGTGAGGTGGAGGCGGTCCTGCCGCGTGCCGCGGCCGGCGCCATGCACGTCGGCGTGGACGACGCCTTCACCCTGACGGGACGCGTCGACAAGGAGTCGGTCGTGAAAGTCCGGGTCGTCGGGCTGTTCGACGTTCCGGACCCCGCGCACTACTTCTGGCAGGGCGACCGGCTCATCACGACCGGCGTCCAACGCCTCGACTACACGACGTACGGGCCGCTCGTGGTGCGTCCCGAGGTGTTCGCGGAACGCTTCACCGGCACCGGCTCCGACGTCCGCTTCACCGTCATGCCCGACCTGCGCGACGTGGGCACCGGCGACCTCGGGCCGCTCGCCGACCGGGTGGCCGCCGGCGAGGAGACATTCCGGAAGGCCGGAGACGGGACGCAGTTCGCCGTCGTGACGAAGCTGCCGGACCTGGCCGGGCAGCTGCGCGACGCCGTCCAGGTCGCCCGCTCCACCATGCTCATCCCGGTGATCCAGCTCGTCCTGCTGGCCGGGTGCGCGTGGCTGCTGGTCGCCCGGCTGCTGGCCGACCACCGGCGCGGCGAGGTCGCGCTGCTGCGGACCCGCGGCATGGGAATGCGGCAGCTCGCCGCCGCCGGCCTCGCCGAGGGGCTGCTGATCGTCCTGCCCGCCGCGCTGCTCGGCCCGCTGCTGGCCGGGCCCCTGCTGCGGCTCGCCGGGTTCGCCCCGGCGGTGCGCGCGTCGGGGCTGCGGCTGGACTCGGGGCCGTCCGCGTCGCTGTGGACCGTCTCGGTGCTGACGGCACTGGCCTGCGCGGTCGTGCTGACCGTCCCGACCCTGCGCGGCGCGAACCGCACGTTCGTGGAGGCGCAGGCCGGCATCGGCCGCCCGGCGCGGGGCGGCGCGCTCGGATCGGGCGTCGACCTGGCGCTGCTCCTCGTCGCCGGCCTTGCGATCTGGCAGCTCACCCGGTACGGGGTGGACGGCGCGGGCGGCGGTCCGGGCGGCGGTCCCGGCGGTGTGGACCCGTTCATCGTGTCCGGCCCGGCGCTGGCGCTGCTCGCCGGCGGGGTACTGCTGCTCCGGGCGGTGCCGCTGCTGTCGCGCGCCGCCGAACGGGTCGCGACACGGGGGCGGGGGCTGGCGCCCGTCCTCGGCACCCGGCAGGTCGGGCGCCGGCGCCTGCGCTACACCGGGCCGGTGCTGCTGCTGGTCATGGCGATGGCGGTCGGGATCCTCTCGGTGACGACGATGGCGACCTGGCGCCGATCCCACATCGACCAGGCCGACTTCCAGAGCGGCGCCGACCTGCGGCTCGTCCCCTCCGCGCGCGACGGAGGCCCGGCGCCGCTCGGGCAGGGCGGGCGGTTCGCCGCACTGCCCGGCGTCACGGCCGCGACACCGGTGCTGCGCGCGGACGCCGACCTCGGCACGCGGCCGTCGGTCGTGCTCGGCGCGGACGCGGAGGCGCTCGGCCCGCTGCTGCGCGTCCAGCCGGACCTGCGGCGGGAATTGCGGCTGGACGAGCTGGCCCGGCTGCGTCCTCCCGCGCCGGTCCTGACCGTCCCGGGACGGCCGGAGCGGCTGCTGTTCGACCTGCGGCTCAGCCGCGCCGGACCGGCGCCGGGTGACCTGCGGCCACCGGACGGCCCGGCCTACAAGATCGCCGTGACGGTCGTGGACGGGCAGGGGCTGGCCCGCAGGGTGACCCTTCCCGGCCTCGCCCCCGACGGCGCCGAGCACACCCTCGCACTGGACGACCTTGCCGGGCCGGGCGGCGCGCTGTCCTACCCGCTGGCGGTACGGAGCGTCCACTACTCCTACGACGACAACCCCATCGCGGGGCCGCTCGAACTGGAGATCCTGCGGGTGCGGGGCGATGGCACCGGGGAGGCGGCCCGCCCGGCCGGTTCCCGATGGGACGCGTTCGCCTTCCCGCCGGACCCGACGGCGCGGACCGCACCGACCATGAAGGACGCCGAGGGCACGCTCGGGAGGCTTTCCATCCCCGCGCCCAAGCTGGAGGACATCGGGTGGGGCACGAGCAGTGCCCCGCTCGGGGAGGTCGACGCGGTGCTCGGGACGTCCACGCCGCCGTCCCACGGCGTCCGGAACACCGAGCTCCTGCCGGCCGTGCCGGGCGTCATCACCGGCGAGACGGCACGCCTGGCCAAGACCGGCGTGGGCGGCACCGTCACGCTGAGCACCGTCGACGGCGACCAGCCCGTCAAGGTCGTGGGAGTGGCGCCCGCACTGCCGAGCGTGCCTCCCGGCACGCCGGGCGTCCTGGTGGACCTGCCGACGCTCACCCAGACCCGGCTCGCCGTCGGCGGGTCGAACACCGGAAGCATCGCGCCCGGGGAGTGGTGGGCCTCGGTGCGGGCCGGCCGCACCGCCCCCGCCGTCCGCGCCCTCAACGGCCACCCCGCCTGGGGCGAGGTCGCCGGGGACCGCGTCGCGCTGCGCTCGCGGATGCGGGACGCGCCGCTCGGCGCCGCGCTCCAGGGGGCGCTGGTCCTGGGATTCGGCGCGGCGCTCGCGTTCGCCGTCATCGCGTTCGTGGTGAACGCGGCGGTGACGGCCGGCGAGCGGTCCCGCGAGTTCGCGGTGCTGCGGGCGCTCGGCGTCCATCCCCGGCAGGTCGCCGGGATGCTCGCGATCGAGCAGGCGTACCTGGTCGTGCTCGGCCTGCTGGGCGGGACGGTCCTCGGGCTGGTCGTGGCGCGGCTGGTGGTCCCGCACGTGGTGCTGAACGTGCAGGCCGCACAGCCGTACCCGCCCGCCGGACTCGTCGTCCGGTGGCCCGTGGTGCTCGGCATGCTCGCCGGGGTGGCGGTGGTGCTCGGCCTTGTGCTGGCGCCGGTGATCCGGGTGCTGCGCCGCCGGGACCTCGGCGCCGGCCTGCGTGCGGGGGAGGAGCGATGAGGGGTCCGGTCGTGCGGCTGGCCCGCGCGCAGTGGGCGCCGCTCGTGGCGCTGGCCGTGCTGACGGCGGTGTCCGCGCTGCTCGCCGTCGTCCTGCCGGCCAGGGTCGCCGCCGGGTACGACCGCGCCGCCGCCGCCGCGGTGGGCACCGGCGCGGACGTGCGCGTGGAGGGCACTTCCGGAGGCGACACGGCGGCGCGGCTGATCCCCAACATGGCGGCGATGACGGCCGGCTCCCTCGCCTGGCAGGATCTGCTTCCGGCGTCCCTGCGCGGCGTCGCCGGCGAACCGGAGCCGTCCGTCACCTCCGGCCGCATGTCGATCGCGGGGGACGCGCCGGCTCCGCGGCTGCTCTACCTCAGCTGGGCCGAGGGCACCGTCGAGCGCATCCGCCTCGTCGCCGGCGGCCCGCCGGTCAACCGGCCGTCCGGCACGGGCGGCGAGGACACCGAGATCCAGGTCATCGTCGCCAGGAAGTACGCCGACGCGATGGGCTACAAGCCCGGCGACCGGCTCTCCCTCGGCGAGAGGGACGTGCCCCGGCCTGTGCGGGTCCGGATCTCCGGCCTGTACGAACCGGTCAACGCCGCCGATCCGTACTGGCGGGCGCGCCCCAGCATGCTGCGGGCGACGAAGGCGTCGGTCGGCGACGGCGTCCAGGCCGATCTGGGCACCGCCCTGATGGACGTCGGCGGCTACACGATGCTCACCCGCGACCCGGACCGGCGGCTCACCTACAGCTGGCGCTTCCCGATCCGCCGCGACGCCGTCGACTCCGCCGCCGTCACCGCCATGGCGGCCGACCTGGACGCCTACCGGTCCGCGGTGCAGGGCCGCCCCGGCCTGTTCTCCTGCCAGGTGGTGACCGTCCTGGACGGGCGGCTGCGGGGATACTCGGACCGGCTCCACACCGCCCGGTCCGTTCTCGGGCTGGCGCTCGGCGGGCTCGCCGCCGTCGCCGCCGGGGTGCTGCTGCTGGCCGCCGGGCTGCTCGGCGACCGGCTCAGGCCCGTCCTCGGGACGATGCGGGCACGCGGCGCCGCGCTGCGGCAGCTCGCCGCCCCCGCCTGCGGGCTGACCGCGCTCGCCGTCGTCCCGTCCGCCGGGCTCGGCCATGCGGCGGGACGGCTGCTGGACGCGGGGCCGCCGCAGACGGCATCGGTGTACGCGACCGCCGTGCCGGTCGCCGCGGTCCTGGCCTTGTCCGCCGCGATGCTCGCGCGGGAACGCGGCGGCGGCCTCGAATCGACGGCGGACCGGCGGGACGACGTCGCCGCGGCACGGCCGTCCCGGCGGCGGCTCGTCCTCGACCTCCTCCTGGTGGCCCTCGCCGTGATCGGCGCCGTGCTGCTGCGCCGCCGCGGCGGGTCCGCCGGGACCGACCCGCTGATCGCCGCCGTGCCGGTGCTGCTCGGCGCGGCGCTCGGCGTGCTCGTCCTGCGCGGCTACCCGTACCTGCTGCGCGCCGCCGGGCCGTCCCTGCGCCGGCGTCGCGGGGCCGTCGCGTTCCTCGGCCTCGCCCGCGCCGCCCGGCAGAACCTCATCGGGACGCTGCCGCTGGTCGTCCTGCTGATCGCCACAGCCGTCGCGGGTTTCGCCGCGACCGTCGACACCGGGCTGCGGGACGGGCAGGAACGCGCGTCCTGGTCCGAGGTGGGCGCCGACGCCTTCATCGAAGCCGGGCCGCTGGACGCCCCCGCGCTCGACCGCATCCGCGCGGTGCGCGGTGTGACCGGGGCGGTCCCGGTGCGGGTCGTCACGACCGTGACGTCCCAGGCGAACCCGGCGCCGATGACCGTGGTCGGCGTGGACCTGGACGCCTACCGCGAGCTCGCCCCCGATGTGCCCGGCATTCCGGACTCGTCCGGGGTGTGGGTCTCCGCGTCCGCCTCCCGCCTTCTCGGTTCGGGGGCCGTGACACTGAGCCGCCCCGGCCTCGCACCGCTGCGCGTCACGCCGTCCGGCCGGATCGAACGCTTCCCCGGGCTGGACGCCGGCTCCGCGTTCGTCGTCGTCCCGTACAAGCTGCTCGCCGACGCGGAGGGCTTCCCGTCCGAGGTCTTCGTCGCCGGGCACGACCCGGACGCCGAAGCCCTGCGCGCCGCCGCCCCCGGCCGCGACATCCGGATGCGGGAGGACGTGCTGGACGGCATGACCGGCAAGCCGCTGGTGTCCGTCGTCCACGGCACGTTCCGGGACGGCGCGCTCATCGGCGGCGCCTACGGACTCCTCGCCGTGCTGCTCGTCCTCGTCGTCGGCGCCCGCGCCCGGGGCCGCACCGTCGCCCGCCTCCGCGCCCTTGGACTGAGCCGGCGGCAGAGCCGCGGCCTCGCGCTCGTCGAGATCGCGCCCGTGCTCCTCTGCGCGGTCGGGGCCGGATGGGCGCTCGGCCTCCTGCTGCCCGAGATCACCGGCCCCGTCGTCGACCTGCGCCCCTACACCGGGGGCTTCGCCGCCACGGCCCACGTCCCCGGCGTCCCGGCGCTGCTCGGCCTCGCCGCGGCCCTGCTGCTCGCCGCCGCCGCTGCCGTCGCCGTCGACCGCGCCTTCGACACCCGCCCCGGAACCGCCCTGAGAACGGGGGAATAATGACCGACGCACCCGACCTCGCCGAACTGGAACGCCGCGCCGCCGAACGCGGCCCCGTCTACGGCGAGGGCGCCCACATCGTCTGCGACAACCTCGTGCGCATCTACAAGACCGACGGTGTCGAGGTCGTCGCCCTCCAGGGCCTCGACCTGCTCGTCGACCCCGGCGAGCTGGTCGCCATCGTCGGCGCGTCCGGTTCGGGCAAGTCGACGCTGCTGAACATCCTGTCCGGCCTGGACGTGCCCACCGCCGGCGTCGCCCGCGTCGCCGGCTCCGACCTGCTCACGATGGCGTCCAAGGAACGGCTGACGTTCCGGCGCGAGCAGGTCGGGTTCATCTGGCAGCAGACGTCCCGCAACCTCCTCCCGTACCTGACCGCCGCGCAGAACGTCGAACTGCCGATGCGGTTCGCCGGACGCTCCCGCCGCGCACGCGCCACCCGCGCCGCCGAACTGCTCGGCATGCTCGGCGTCGGCGACTGCGCGGGCCGCCGTCCCGACGAGCTGTCCGGCGGTCAGCAGCAGCGCATCGCGATCGCCGTCGCCGTCGCCAACGAACCCCGCGTCGTCCTCGCCGACGAACCCACCGGCGAACTCGACACCACCACGGCCTCCGAGGTCTTCGCCGCGCTCCGCCAGGTCAACGAGGAACTCGGCACCACCACCGTCGTCGTCACCCACGACGCGCAGATCTCCGAGCACGTCGACCGGACGGTCGGCATCCGCGACGGCCGCACCAGCAGCGAGGTCCGCCGCCGCTCCGGCGGCGACGGGGCCCGGACCGCCGAGGAGTACGCCGTCCTCGACCGCGCCGGCCGCGTCCAGCTCCCCGCGGCGTTCACCGAGGCCCTCGACATGCGCGACCGCGTGCGGCTCAACCTGGAGAACGACCACGTCGGCGTCTGGCCGGACCGGGAGGAGACCGCGTGACCGAGCCGATGGTCGCCGTCGAGGCGCTCACCCGCACCTACCGCACCGGCAGGGTCGAGGTCCCGGCCCTGCGCGGCGCGAGCTTCGAGGTCGCCCCCGGCGAACTCGTCGCCATCAAGGGCCGCTCCGGCTCGGGCAAGACGACCCTCCTCAACCTGATCGGCGGCCTGGACACCCCCGACGGCGGCGCCGTCCGCGTCAACGGCCGCGACGTCGGGACACTCCCCGAGAACGACCTCCTCGCCCTCCGCCGCGACGATATCGGCTTCGTCTTCCAGTCCCACGGCCTGATCCCCGTCCTGTCCGCCGCCGAGAACGTCGAGGTGCCGCTCCGCCTCGTCCGCACGGCCCCTGCCGAACGCGACGAGCGCGTCCGCGTCCTGCTCTCCCTGGTCGGCCTCGCCGACCACGCGGCCCAGCGCCCCTACGAACTCTCCGGCGGCCAGCGCCAGCGCGTGGCGATCGCCCGCGCCCTCGCCAACCGCCCCCGTCTGCTCCTCGCCGACGAGCCCACCGGCCAACTCGACTCCGAAACCGCCGCCACGATCATGCCCCTCCTCCGCGCGGTCGTCTCCGGCGAAGGCGTCACCGTCCTGGTCGCCACCCACGACCAGGCCCTCCTCACCGAAGCCGACCGAGTCCTCACCCTGGAGGACGGCGTCATCACCGAAACCCCCGTCCCAACCCCCGGCCGACGCCGGCCACCGGTCACTCGACAGGAATGACGTACGCCAACTCATAACGGTCGACCGGTACCACGATGTCCGCGGTCTCGACCGGCCGGTCCGCCGTGGCGTAGGTCCGTGTGATCACCATGACCACCGACCCGAGCGCCTCGCCGAGCCGGTCCGCCTCGGCCGCCAGGACCGGGCGGGCGGTGACGACTTCCTGTGCGGTCTCGATGTGCCGGCCGATCTCCCGCATCCGCGCGACGACCCCGGCGCCCGCGTGCGGGCCCTCCTCCGGGAACATCACCGGCGTGCCCTGTGTGATCTCCAGCGGCTCCCACGACGTGGACAGCATCACCGGCTCGTCGTCGGCGAGGAAGATGTACCGGCTCTCCATCACGGGGTCGCCCGCCGCGATGCCGAGCCGCTCCGCGACCGGTGGGCTCGCCGCGGCGGTCTGTGACGAGACCCGCCAGTCGCCGGCCCGGCCCTGACTGGCCATCTCCGTGCGGAACGGGGAACTGGTGCGGCCGCTCTCGCCGTACCAGGAACGGGCAAGACGCTTCAGCGTGGGCTTGCGCCTGACGTAGGTGCCCGATCCCGAGCGGGCCTCCAGGAAGCCTTCGGAGATCAGGAGCCGCACGGCCTGGATCGCGACCTGGTCGGAGACGTCGTACTGCTCGCGGAGCCGAGCGCGCGAGGGGACCTTGTCGCCTGCTGAGAGCCGCCCGCCGATGATCTGGCTCCGTAGATCATCGGCGATGCGCTGATAGGCGGGCTGGGGCACGGTGTCTCCGATTGCCGGGTGCCAATGTTCGGACACAGCTTGACAAGCTGTGCGCACCGCTTGCAAGCTGTGCGCACAGCTTTTCTGTGACAGTGCGATCACCGTCCGTAGGAGGTGCCATGAAGTGGAGCCAGACTTATCCCGGCCGCCCCTGCATGGTGCCAGCGGCCAGGGCCTTCGTCCGCGGAATGCTCGCCGACAGCCCTCGCGGGCGCGACGCCGAGCTCATCGCCTCCGAACTGGTCGGCAACTCCCTGCGGCACACAGCGTCCGGTGACGGCGGTGAGGTCACCGTCACCGTCGAGGTCGAGCCCGGTCACGCGCGCATCACCGTCCGCGACGCCGGGGCCGGCGATTGGCAGCCGCTCCCCGGCGTCCCGCCGGACGAGGACGACCACGGACGCGGCCTGCTGATCGTCTACCACACCGCCGACAAGATCGGCCACGACGTCACCGAGGACGGCCAGACCACGTGGGCGGAACTCACCTGGAGCGCCGAGTCGTGAGCCTGGGACCGCTGGAGGACACCGCGGTGATTGACGTGCGGCCGATCCGGGAGGACACAGCCCGAGCGCTCGCGCAGCGGCACGGCGTCATCGCGTGGTTCGGCCATCACACGCGGGAATGGTGGGCGCTTGTCGACGGCCGCCTGCTCGTCGGGGCCCGATGCCCGGAACAACTCGGCCGGGCCATCCTGGCGGCCAGGACGCGGAACTCAGCTGGGTCTCCCTAGAGCCGGGGTGGCGCCGCCGGTTGAGATGCCCCCCAATCCCGGCTGCGCCACCCCTTCCGCTTCGTCCCGTCCGGTGCCGGTTGCGGGGTGGGGTGGTGGGGAATGCGTCTTCCATGGCGACTGTGGTGTTGGTGGGGACGCTCGATACCAAGGGGGCCGAGTATGTGTGGCTTCGTGATCGGGTGCGGGAGCTGGGCTGCGATGTGGTGCTGGTCGACGTGGGGGTCGGGGCGTCCGATGTGGAGGCCGATGTAGGTGCCGAGCGGGTCGCGGAGGCCGGGGGCGCGTCGCTTGCGGCGTTGCGGGACGCGGGGGACCGGGGTGCGGCCGTCACGGCGATGGGTGAGGGCGCGGCGGCCGTGGTCGCCGGGCTGGAACGGGTGGACGCCGTGCTCGCCGTCGGCGGGAGCGGCGGGTCGTCGATCGCGGCGCGGGCCGTCCGGGATCTGCCGATCGGGCTGCCGAAGCTGATCGTGTCCACGATGGCGTCCGGGGACGTGACGCCGTACGTGGGCGCGAAGGACGTCACGATGATGTACAGCGTCGTCGACATCGCGGGCGTGAACCGGGTGTCGCGGCTGATCCTCGGGAACGCGGCGGCAGCGGCGGCCGGGATGGCGAAGGCCCACGAGGCCGCGCGGTCCGCGCCGGAGGTGGACGAGCGTCCTCTCGTCGCGGCCTCGATGTTCGGGGTGACGACGCCGGCGGTGGACGCGGCGCGGGAGCGGCTGGACGAGCTCGGCTACGAGGTCCTCGTGTTCCACGCGACCGGGGCCGGGGGCCAGGCCCTTGAGGGGCTTGTGGAGAGCGGGCTGCTGGCGGGGGTGCTCGATCTGACCACGACCGAGCTGGCGGACGACCTCGTCGGCGGTGTCCTGTCGGCCGGGCCCGAGCGGCTCACGGCGGCCGGACGGCATGGGGTTCCGCAGGTCGTGGCGCCGGGGGCGCTGGACATGGTCAACTTCGGGCCGCGTGAGACCGTCCCCGAGCGGTTCGAGGGCCGCAACCTCTACGTCCACAACCCGACCGTGACGCTGATGCGGACGACACGTGAGGAGATGGCGGAGCTGGGACGGCTGGTGGCGGCCAAACTGGCCGAGGCGACCGGGCCGACCGTCCTGTTCCTCCCGCTCGGGGGTGTGTCGGCGCTGGACGCGCCGGGGATGCCCTTCCACGACCCGGCCGCGGACGAGGCGTGCTTCGCGGCCATGGAGGGCGCGGTGGAGACCGAAAGGCTCGACGTGAACATCAACGACCCGTCGTTCGGCCGCGCGATGGCCGGCCGGCTGCACCAGATGATCTCGGGGGGAGCGGAATGAAGCGGGGGACCGTCCTGGAGCGGCTGCGGCGTGCCGTCGCGGAGGGCAAGCCCGTCATCGGCGCGGGTGCGGGCACCGGGCTGTCCGCCAAATGCGCGGAGGCCGGCGGTGTCGATCTGATCATCATCTACAACTCGGGGCGCTACCGGATGGCGGGACGCGGGTCGCTCGCCGGGCTGCTCCCGTACGGGGACGCGAACCAGATCGTGGTGGAGATGGCCTCCGAGGTGCTGCCCGTCGTGAAGGACACGGCCGTGCTGGCCGGGGTGTGCGGCACCGACCCGTTCCGGGTGATGCCGGTCTTCCTCGACCGGCTCAAGGCCATGGGGTTCGCGGGCGTCCAGAACTTCCCGACGGTCGGGTTGTACGACGGGGTGTTCCGGCAGAACATCGAAGAGACCGGCATGGGCTACGACCTGGAAGTCGAGATGGTACGGCTCGCGCACGAGCGCGACATGGTCACCGCCCCGTACGTGTTCGACGAGGACCAGGCGCGGGCGATGGCGGAGGCGGGCGCCGACGTCCTCGTCCCGCACGTCGGGCTCACCACCAAGGGCAGCATCGGCGCGGGCACCGCCCTGACGCTGGACGAGGCGGTCGAGCGGGTGCAGGCCATGCGGGACGCCGCCTTCGCCGTCCGCCCGGACGTCCTCGTCCTCTGCCACGGCGGCCCGATCGCCGAACCGGACGACGCCGCCTACGTGCTCTCGCGGACCGAGGGCGTCGTGGGCTTCTTCGGGGCCTCCTCGGTCGAGCGGCTGCCGACCGAGCGGGCCATCACTCAGCAGGTGGCCGCCTTCAAGAATCTGGAGATCTGATGCTGGTGAACCCCGGAGACGTCACGACGATGACCTTCGACTGGGGGTCGATCAAATGGTTCGTCACGCCGTCGTCGGTGCCCGGTGCGAGCAGCACGCTGGGCGAGGTGATCGTCAACCCCGGTCAGGGGCACGCGCGGCACAACCATCCGAACGCCGAGGAGGTCATCTACGTGATCTCCGGTGAGGCGACGCAGATGGTGGACGACGGCAGGCCCTTCGCGATCCGCGAGGGCGACGCCGTCCATATTCCCAAGGGCGTCTGGCATTCCACGCACAACACGACGTGGCGACCGCTGCGGCTGATCGTCACGTACACGCCGGGCGGGGAGGAGAAGGCGCTGGAGGGCGCACCCGACTTCTGCCTGCACGAGGCCGGCGCGGTACCGGAGTGGCGCCAGGCTTAGGCGCGTGACCAGGCGTCCAGGCCCTCTTCGGTGAGCAGGACGTTGAACGCGGCGTCGGCGGCCCGGGCCCCCGGGTCGGACGCCGCCGACGCGATGATCTCCCCGGCCGCCGTGCGCGGGTCGGCGGGCGCGGGGCGGCCGAGCGCGCGGGACATTCGCCGTGTTCGTCGCTCCCGTCCTGCTGCTGACCCTCCTCGCCCGCTGCGGATGGCGGCTGAGGACGGCACCGGCGTCGTGACCGCCGGCCATTCCCGAACGTGCCGCGGCCATGCGACCGGCCGGAATGTCAGCTCACCTTGCCCCGGACGTAAACCCAGTCGCCGTCATGCCTGACGAACCGGCTGACCTCGTGCAATTCCCCAGGCGCCGAACCCTCCAGGTAATGGGCGCGGAACTCGACCGTCCCCTTGCCGTCCCCGGGCCCGCCGCCTTCCTCCCGGACGATTTCCAGCCGCGTCCACCGCGTCATGGCGTCGAAACCGACCCGTTCAGGCCGCGTCGCGGGATGCCAGCTCTTCAGCAGATACGCCTCGTCCCGCTCCGCGAAAGCGCTGAACCGCGACCGCATCAACTCCGCGGCCGTCTCCGCCCGCGCCTCACCCCGATGCAGCCGTCCGCAACAATCCCGATACCGGGAGCCGGCACCGCAAGGACACTTCTTCGCCACAGCCCCATTCTGCCGTGCCGGAAGCGAAACCCGATACGGCCGGTGTCTCAGGAGTCGCCGACGACGCCGACGCCGCTGAAGTGCGGGACCTCCGGCTCGGTCCAGGGCGAAGGGTCGGGACGCCATCGCGAGCACGACACCACCCCGGGCTCCACAAGGCGCGTCCCCGCGAAGAGCCTCTCGATCCGTTCCGGGGACCGGGCGCAGATCGGCGTCCCGCCTCGGTCCATGACCTCCCGCACCGCCTGCCGCATCGCCTCGCCGTCCAGCTCGTCGGTCGTGGCGTCGCAGGTGTGGGAGATGACCAGGTGGCTGCCCGGGGCGAGCCCGCGCACCAGGTCCGCGACGAGTCGCTGCGCCTCGTCGTCGTCGAGGATGTGGTTCAGGACCCCGAGCAGCATCAGCCCGATCGGACGGTCGAAGTCCAGCGTGCCGGCCGCACCGGCCAGGACCGTCTCCGTGTCGCGGATGTCGGCCTCGATGTAGTCGCAGGCACCATCGGGAGCGCTTTGCAGCAGGGCCCGGGCGTGTGCGAGGACCAGCGGGTCATTGTCGACGTAGACGATCCGGGACGACGGGGCGACGCGCTGCGCGACCTCGTGGGTGTTGTCGACCGTGGGCAGACCCGTCCCGAGATCGAGGAACTGCCGCACTCCCTGCGAGACAAGGAATCGCACCGCGCGGCCGAGGAAGGCCCGGTCCTGTTTGGCGGAAACGGCGATCCCCGGCAGCACCCGCAGGACGGCGTCACCGGCTTCGCGGTCAACGGGGTAGTTGTCCTTGCCGCCGAGCCAGTAATCCCAGATCCGCGCCGAGTGCGGCACGCTCGTGTCGATCTCCGGTCGCGGTTCGTTCGACATCACACTTGTTCCCTCCGGACGGCGGAGATCGTCCATCATTCCGCAATTACACCGGCTCCGGGGAACCGACTCCGATTGGCATGAATTGCCAGTCGCCACGTCTGTTCACCCGAAACAGTGACGAACTTGTCCGGCTCGGCGGGTGGTTCGGTTTCCGGCCTGCGCTGGTCATATCACGGTGAAATCAGTGATCAACTCGGGGGTCTTGTCCGCTTCCGGACGCGGGGTTAGCGTGGCCATCGTCGCACCCCTCGTCGCCGTGATCCTGCCGGCGTCCACCGCCTACGCCCACGGCTACGTCTCCGCGCCGATGAGCCGGCAGGCCCAGTGTGCGGCGGGCGTCGTCCAGTGCGGCGCCATCCGGTGGGAGCCGCAGAGCGTCGAAGGTCCGAAGGGCCTGCGCAGCTGCAGCGGCGGGAACGCGCGCTTCCGCGAACTCGACGATGACGGCAAGGGCTGGCGGGCCGCCTCCGTCGGCAACACGGTGACCTTCACCTGGACGTTCACCGCCCGGCACCGCACGCTCAACTACGAGTACTACGTCGGCGGCCGGCGCGTCGCGGTGGTCGACGGCCACGACCAGCAGCCCCCCTCCAGCGTGTCCCACACCGTCGACCTCGGCGGAGTCAGCGGCCGCCAGAAGGTACTGGCGATCTGGAACATCGCCGACACCGCCAACGCGTTCTACGCCTGCATCGACCTGGAGGTCAGGTGATGCGGCGGCGCGTCCTGACGCTCCTCGGCGCCGCACTTCTCGCGATGACGACGCTGTTCGTCATCCCGGCGGCACCGGCGACCGCCGCGGCGGCCTGCAACGCCCCCGACTGGGTGGCCGGGCAGTGGTACCCGGTGGGCAGCATCGTCCGGTACACCGACGGCAACCACTACATCGCGGTACATGAGAACCCCGGCTACGACCCCGTCATCAGCCACTGGTTCTGGGACCCGCACACCTGCGACGGGCCCGGCGACCCGGGAGACCCCGGCGATCCCGGCGGCTTCGTGGTGAGCCAGGCGCAGTTCCAGCAGATGTTCCCGAGCCGCAACTCCTTCTACACCTACAGCGGCCTGACCGCGGCCATGGGCTCCTTCCCCGCGTTCGCCGACACGGGCGGCGACTGACGGACGGAACCCGGCCCAGGTGCAGAGCCGCGTGAACGCCTACCAGAGGTTCACTCAGATCCTCGGCGTGCCCACCGGCGGCAACCTGACCTGCTGAGGAACCCGGCACCCGACGGACCGCGAACCTCGACCCGCGCCCGGCCGCCCCCCGGGCGCGGGTCGACTCGTCGCGCTCCGGCTCACACGGGTTCCCGGTCCGGGCACCCGGGTCGTTGCAGCGGCTAGGAGCGTTCGAGGGATGCGCGGGCCCATCGTGCCGCCTGGCGGGCGAGTTCGTCCTGCCCGTCGCGGCCGGTGCCGTACTGGATCTCGGCGACCAGGTTGCCGACACGGAAGAGGACCACGGAATCGCCGACCGGGCCGGGCGCGGCGTAGGCGGCCTCGCCGAGGTCGGGGAGCGGCGTGACCCGTCCGGTGGCCTTGGCCCGCTCCTCGGCGAGCAGGCCGCGGGCCGCGGCCGTGCTCGTCGCGGTGCGGAGCGTGAGCCTGAGCCGCTCGTCTCCCTCCGCGAGCGCGGAGGTCTGCCAGACGCAGTCCCGGCTCGGCCGTCCCGTGGACGAGTCGGGACTCTGGTCGCCGTGATTGTGGAAGGTGCGTACCAGCCTGCCCGCCTGCTCCGCGCTGATGAGACCGCACGGGGAGGGCGCGGTCGCGAAAGGGGCCGGTTCGGCCGCGCGGGAGGACGGCTCCGCCCGGGACACCGGAGGTGGCGGGTCGGCCGGATCGCGGGTGGCGATGACCACGACGGTCCCGATGACGACGACCGTCGCCACGGCGACGGCGACGGCGGCGAGGATCCAGGCACGGCCGGTCCTCGGAGACCGCGCGGGAATGGTGGGACGTCCGGTATGGGCGAGACGCGGCGACGGCGGCAGCGCCGCCGGAGGAGGAACGGTCCGCTCGCCCGTCACCAGGGCGCGCAGGTACGCCTCGGCCGCTTCCGCGCTGAGACGCGCCGCCGGATCCTTGGCCAGCAGCCGCTCCAGCAGCGGGCCCAGCGGCCCGGCGGCGCGGGGCGGATCCGGCTCGTCGGCGAGGACGGCCCCGAGCGTGCCCATCAATGAGCCCCGGGCGAAAGGCGGACGGCCCTCGGTCAGGGCGTAGAGCGTCGCGCCCAGGGACCAGAGATCGGACGCGGCACCGCCGAAGTCGTACCGCACCCGTTCGGGCGCCATATAGGCCGGGGACCCGATCAGCGAGCCCGGCCGCGTCAGCGTCGCCTCGCCCTCCAGCGCGGCGATGCCGAAGTCGGTGAGGACGGCGGCCCCATCCTCGCGCAGGAAGATGTTGGCGGGCTTGACGTCCCTGTGCAGGACCCCTTCGGCGTGGGCGGCACGGAGCGCCCCGAGGATCTCCAAGCCGATGCGCGCCACCAGATCGGGCGGCAGGGGGCCGTCGTCGGCGAGCACCGCGTCCAGGGAACGGCCGGGAAGCAGGTCCATGACGATGCACGGCCCGCCGTCCTCGACGACGACATCGTGCACGGTGACGATCGACCTGTGCCGGAGCAGGGCGGCCGCCCTCGCCTCGCGCAGGGCGCGCTGGGCCGCCAGGTCGCGCTGCTCGGGGCTCAGACGTTCGGGGAGCAGAAGCTCCTTGACCGCCACGTCCCGGCCGAGCAGGTCGTCGCGGGCACGCCACACCACGCCCATGCCGCCCTCACCGAGGCGCCGGACGAGCGTGTACCGTCCGGCGAGCGTCCGGGGCGGCGCGGTCATGACCTCGCCGCCGCCCGCGCGACCCAGCGTGCCGCTTCGCGGGCCTCACCCGGGGACGCGGTGCCGCGCTCGTAGAAATGCTCGATCCTCAGCACCGTGCTCTTCACCCGGAGCACGACGGCGGATATGTCCATGGGCTTCGACAGACCCGTGGACGTGTAGGTGAAGGCTTCGTCGCCTATCCCGGCGATTTTGCGCGCCCGGGTCTCCCGCGCCTTCACATGGTCAACGTTGATCTCGGGCCATCCCCAGTAATGGATCCCGGGTGTGGCCGCGTTCTTGGTGCTCACGTACGTGTTGTGCGCCTCGGCGGGCGACTGCGGAGGCGGTCGCCCGGTGGTGCGGCCGAGGTCGCTGATCAGGAATCCGCGTTTGGAGGCGGCCCATCCGCAGGACTCCTCGTCCTCCTCGACCCGGGGCTCGCCCTTGGCCAGCAGCCGGCTCACCTGCTGCCGGGTGAGCAGACCGCACAGGTCGAGCAGGGCGGACGTACTCGGGGACGGCGACGCGGAAGGCGCCGCCCGAGGGGTGGACGCCGACGCCGACTCGGGCGTCACCCGGGCCTCGCCGTCGGAGGCGTTGAGGGCCACGGCTCCGACGGCCACGGCGCCGACCGTGACCACGGCGACGCCCGCCGCGATGGGAACCGCCACCCACCGGGGCCCTCTCCGCGGGGGAGCGGGCCACGGGACCGGAGCCGGGCCGGGCAGCCCCGACGGCCTCCCCGCGGACACATTCCGCAGAACCCGCCGCACGTCCTCGGTCTTCGGCCGCGCGGACGGGTCCTTTCGCAGCAGATACCACAGCAGCGGCGCAAGGGACCCGGCCTGCCGAGGCGGCGCCGGCTCCTCCGCCAGAACGGCCCCCAGGACCGCCATCGGACTGTCCCGCCTGAACGGCGGCCTTCCTTCAACCGCCGTATAGAGGGTGGCGGCCAGTGACCAGAGGTCGGACTCGGGACCGCCCGGCTGCTCCCGCAGCCGCTCCGGGGCGATGTACCCGGGGGAACCGACGAACGTCCCGGTGCGAGTGAGGGCCGGGTCGGCGTCGATTCTCGCGATGCCGAAGTCGGTCAGGACGACCCGGCCGTCCTCGGCGAGCAGCACGTTGCTGGGCTTGACGTCCCGGTGCACGATGCCCTTGGCGTGTGCGGCCTCAAGCGCGTCCAGCACCTCCAGGCCGATCTGCGCGGCCACCGGGGGCGGGCGCGGGCCGTCCCGCAGGAGCACCTCCTCAAGGGACGCGCCGCTCACCAACTCCATGACGATCCACGGCCGCTCGTCCTCGATCACCACGTCGTGCACGGTGATGACGCCGGGGTGGTCGATCAGCGCCGCAGCCCGCGCCTCTCGCTGTGCCCGGCCGGTCGCCACCCGGCGCTCCTCCGCCGTGAGAACGTCCGGGAAGACGATCTCCTTGATCGCCACGGTGCGGCGCAGCGTCACGTCCACGGCGGCCCACACCGTGCCCATTCCCCCGCTGCCGAGCCGTTCCCCCAGGCGGTAGCGGCCGGCGAGCACATGATCTGACACCTGACCCTCGGTCCTCCTGCCATCGGATCGCTGGAAACCGGGCCGGCGAAGACGCCTTGGATGCTGTGCGCCTCCGGCAGGATTCGAACCTGCGGCACCCGCTTTAGGAGAGCGGTGCTCTATCCCCTGAGCTACGGAGGCATGTCGTCGCTCGCGGCAAGAGCGTAGCGGACGGCACCTACAGGGTAGGGGAAGGGGCGCGTTGCCCGCTCCCTCTTATGTGGCGCCCTGGGGCCCTAGGCCTGCTGGGGCCGCTGTGGGTACGCTTCGGTGCCGTGACGGGTCGGCATCGCGGGCAGCCGGGTGGCAAGGCCGCCGAAGACGAGGTGGACGAGAGTTCGTCCCGGGGCAAATGGATCGGCGTCGCCGCCGGTGCCGTCGTGGTGCCCGTCGTGCTGGTCACGTTGATCGTGTTCGGGTCGCGTGAAGAGCCGCCGGGGGACCTTCCGGGGACGGTGGGGACCTCCGCGCAGAAGGTGGCGCCCGCCCCCGCGGGAGAGCCGACGTACGGGAAGTACATACCGCCCGAGCAGGAGCCGCAGGCGGCGACGAAGGCGCCGAGGCGGGCGCCCGCTCCCAGGGCCACACCGCGGCGGACGAGGCGCCCCACGTCGCCGTCGCCGTCGCCGTCGACCAGGAGGCCGTGCCCGCCGGGGTGGGAGGACGTCTGGTGGATGCGCCGGTGGTGCGAGCAGCGCGATGATCGTGACGGTCACCGTGGCCGCTGAACCGATTACGCACAGGTCATCGTAGAACGTGTAGTACCGTTCTGCCGCTGTTCCGTATTTGGGCATCAGGAGGAAAACCACCGTGCCTTACCCCCGGTCGGCGGCGCTGACCGCGGTCTTCCTGGTGATGACGACGCTCTCACCGCTTGGCGCCGCAGGCGCGGCCGAAGGGGACACCCTGGAGTCGTTGCGCCGTGAGGCGTCGAAGGCTCGCGACGAGCTGGAGAAGGCCACGAAGCAGATGAAGGGCCGGAAGAAGGATCTGGACGCCTCGCAGGTCAAGCTGCGGGGCACCCTGAAGGACCTCGCGGTGGCCGAGGCGGAGCTGAACAAGATCCGGGAGCCGCTGGCCAGGCTGGCGAACTCGTCGTACAAGCAGAGCGGATCCGTCGGGTCCATGGCGATCTTCGGTGGGGGCGATCCGAGCCAGGCGCTTCGTTCGACGGCGGACGTGACGTTGCTCGCCAGGTCGCAGCAGGCGCTTGTGGACCGTGCCGACGACCTGCAGTCGCGGCGGAAACGGCTCGCGTCGACCGCCCAGGAACTGCAGTCGCGCAACGCGGTCGAGCAGACCCGCCTCCAGCAGGAGGTGGACGGGTTGAAGAGCAAGTCGGCGCAGCTCACCGAGCAGCTCAACACGATGCTCGACAAGCTGGCGGTGAGCAGGCTGAAGCGTCTGCAGCTCAAATGCGACGAGAGCCTCGCCGCCGACGCCAAGCAGTTCCCCAACGGGCTGATCCCGGCGAAGTATCTCTGTGCCCTGCCGCAGAAGGGGCACAAGCTGCGGGCGGACGCGGCACTGGGCTTCTACAAGCTGAACGCGTCGTACAAGCGCCGGTTCGGCCGCGACATGTGCGTCACGGACGCGTACCGGAGCCTGTCGGAGCAGCACTCGGTCTACGCGCGGAGGCCCGGTTTCGCGGCCGTCCCCGGGACGAGCAACCACGGCAAGGGCCAGGCGCTCGACCTCTGCGGCGGCATTCAGCGCTCGGGCTCCGTCCAGTTCAACTGGATGGAGGCCAACGCAGGGAAGTTCGGATGGATCCACCCGGCGTGGGCCTACAGCAGCCCGTTCGAGCCGTGGCACTGGGAGTTCGGCACCGAGAACGAATGACCCGGACCGAATCGCCCCTTCCATGGCCGTCTGCGCGCGGGGTGTCGCCTTCGGACATCGCCCGAGGGCGACACACGGCACGGGCGTACCGAGGCTAGGCGGAGCCGCCCTGGTAGGGGACCTCGGTGGCGGGGACGACCTCGGCGGTGCAGTAGCGGCAGCGGCGGGCCTTCACGGGGATGTCGCTGAGGCACTGCGGGCACTCGTGCTCGGTGGCCTCCTTACCCCGGTCCATGCGCTCGATCAGCTTGGCCGTCGGCAGCACCACGAGGAAGTAGACGATCGCCGCCGTGATGACGAACGCGATCGCCGAGGTCACGAAGATTCCATAAGGGAACTTGGTGCCGTTGATCGTCACGGCCAGGGCCGTGTAGTCGGGCTCGCCGCCGATCAACGCGATCAGCGGTGTGATGAAGGAACTCGCGAAGTCCTTCACGAGGCTGGCGAACGCTGCTCCGACGACGAACGCGACCGCGAGTTCGACGAGGTTTCCGCGCAGGAGGAACTTTTTGAAACCACTCATGCCGGCTCCGGGGAATCGGGGGTGCGCCCGCCGGGGGAACGGGAGCGCAGGAACGGCCACGGATAGTAATGAAACCTGGCGAGACATGCCAAGCGGACTCGTTGCCGGCCGGGTCGTCAGGGGACGGGGTCGCCTTGACGGGGGGCGATCGTCAGGGTCAGGGGAGCGGGGGCGGCCGCGAGGGCGAGGGCCTGGGCTCTGTCGGTCGCGAGGACTATCAGGGCGCCCTGCCGGCCGCCGGCTTCGTTCGGTGCGGGGACGGTGATGACGGACACCGATGACACCACTACCCGGGCGTCGCCTCGTAGCCGGCCCGCGGTGGCGTCGGGCAAGGCGGGCGGTGCCGGGCCGGTCAGGACGTCGATGTGGTCGCCGGGGTGGAGGAGGCGGACGGCGTCGCCGTCGGCGATGCGGACCGGGGTGGCGACCGTGCCGGGGCCGTAGGCGCGGAGCAGGCCGTCGCCGACGACGCGGGCGTCGGTGAGGGGTTCGCCTTCGCGCATGGGGGCGGCGAGGACGCGGCCGGTGCCGGAGCGGAGGGTGCCGGACGGGACGGCGGCGGGCGGCAGGTCCACGTGGTGCACGTCGGATGGGGCGAGGGTGGCTCCGGCCGGGAGGTCGCGGGCGGCGGCGAGGACGCGGACGGACGGCGGCGGGGCCGGGCGCAGCGCCATGAAGGCGAGGCCGGCGGCGGCCGCGGCGAGCAGTGCCGCGAGCGGCCGTCGCAGGCCGGCTAAGCGGGCGTTCACGGCAGCTCCAGGGGGAGCTTCATGCCCTCCAGGACGTCCGGGCAGGGGCAGGCGCGCTCGGTGGGCAGCGTCTTGACGACGTCGGCCACGAGTGTGCGGAGACGGTCGATGTTCTCGCCGAAGACGCGGAGGACCTCCTCCATGGTGACGCCCTCACCCTCCTCGATGCCCGCGTCGAGGTCTGTGACGAGGCACAGGGACGTGTAGCAGAGGGCGAGTTCCCGGGCGAGGACGGCCTCGGGGTGGCCGGTCATCCCGATGAGCGTCCAGCCCTGGGAGGCGAACCACTGCGATTCCGCCCGGGTCGAGAAGCGCGGCCCCTCGATGACGACGAGGGTGCCGCGGTCGACGGGGGCCCAGCCGGCCGTCCGCGCGGACTCCGCGGCGGCGCGGCGGCCCGCCGGGCAGTACGGGTCGGAGAACGACACGTGCACGGCGGCGCCCGCCTCGTAGTAGGTCTGCTCGCGCCCGGACGTGCGATCGGCGAGCTGGTCGGGGATGGCGAGCGTGCCCGGGCCGTGGCCGGGGGTGAGGGAGCCGACCGCGCTCGGCGCCAGGACCTGCCGGACGCCGAGTGAGCGCAGCGCCCACATGTTGGCCCGGTACGGGATCTTGTGCGGCGGGAACCGGTGGTCGCGGCCGTGCCGGGGGACGAACGCGACGCGGCGGCCCGCCAGCTCGCCGACGGCGATGGGGTCGCTGGGAGGGCCGTACGGGGTCTCGACCCGCACCTCCTCGACGTCGTGGAGGAACGAGTAGAACCCGGAGCCGCCGATGACCCCGATCTCGGCGGCTGGCGGTGCGGCGGAAGGCTGAGTGGACATGCGCCGACATTAGCCACCTCGCGCAGGCGCCCGGGAGGCCGTCCGCCGATTGTGGATAACTCCGCGTCCAAAGCCGGAAGAGCCGACAGGACCGGAAGAGCCGAAGGGGGCCCGGCCGAAGCCGGGCCCCCTTCCCTTCCCGTCCCGGCCGGAGCCGGGGTCGGTGGCGGCGTCAGCCGACCGGGTCGAGCACCTTGGGCGGGTCGGCGACCGGCTCGCGCTTGGCGAGGCGGCCCGGCGCCCAGATCCGCCGCCCGATGTCGTACGACAGCGCGGGAAGCAGCAGGGACCGGACGATGAGGGTGTCGAGCAGAACCCCGAACGCGACCGCGAAGCCCATCTCGACCATGAACACCAGCGGCAGCGTGACCATGGAGGCGAACGTGGCCGCCAGGACCAGGCCCGCCGAGGTGATCACACCGCCGGTGACGGTGAGGCCGCGCTGGATGCCGCGGCGGGTGCCGAGGGCCTGCGATTCCTCCCGGACGCGGTGCATCAGGAAGATGTTGTAGTCGACGCCCAGTGCGACCAGGAAGATGAAGGCCAGCAGCGGGAAGCCGGAGTCGGTCCCCTCGAACCCGAACCCGTACTCGAAGATCACCGCACAGGCGCCGAGCGAGGCCAGGAACGACAGGACCACGGTGCCCATCATCAGCAGCGGCGCGATGAGGGCGCGCAGCAGTGCGACGAGGATCAGGAACACCACGGCCAGCACGATCGGGATGATCACCTTGTTGTCGCGGGACGAGGCCCGCTGGATGTCCAGGGACGTCGCGGTCATGCCGCCGACCTTGGCGTTCGCGGACGGGACGTCGTGCACGGCGGCGCGCAGCCGGTCGATGGTCGCGCGGGCGGCCTCGCCGTCCGCCGCGTCCTTCAGCGTCGCCTCGTATTTGACCAGCCCGTTCACCGTGGCCGGTGCGCCGATCTGGGCGACGCCGGACGTACCGCGGACGGTCTCGGCGATCTTGTCGGACGCCGATGCGGAGCCGATGACGACGGCCGGGGAACCCGAGCCGGCGGGGTAGTGCCGGGCGACGGCCTCCGTGCCCTGGACGGAGTCGGGGCGTCCGGTGAACATCCCCGCGTCCGAGAGGCCGTCGGCCTTGAGCGTGCCCAGGCCGAGGCTGAGGACGATCAGGCCGAGCATGGTGGCGGCCCAGAGCGCGCGCGGGCGCTTGCGGATGAGACCGGCCACCCGGCTCCAGATGCCGTGCTCCGACTCGTACGCCTCCGGCTCCAGGTACTTGACGTCGTAGCGGGGGATCAGCGGCCAGAACAGCCACCGTCCGCAGATGACGAGCAGCGCCGGCAGGAGGGTCGTCATCGCGGCGAGGGCGGTCAGGACGCCCGCGGCGGCCACGGGACCCATGCCCGCGGTGGAGTTCATCTCGGCGAGCAGCAGGCACAGCAGGCCGACCGCGACGGTGGCGGCGGACGCGATGATGGCGGGTCCGGCGCGGTGCAGCGCGTAGGCCATGGCCTCGTGCCGGTCCTCGTGGCGGTGCAGTTCCTCCCGATAACGGGCGACGAGCAGCAGTGCGTAGTCGGTGGCGACGCCGAAGACGAGGACGGTCAGGATTCCGGCGCTCTGGCCGTTGACGGTGAGGTCCCCGTACTTGGCCAGCAGATACACCAGTGATTGGGCCAGCCCGAGGGCGAAGAGGGCGCTCAGCACCGGCACGAACCAGAGCATCGGGCTGCGGTAGATGATGAGCAGAAGGACGATGACGACGGAGCCCGCGGCCATGAGCAGGAACCCGTCGATGGTCTCGAAGACCTCGAACTGGTCGGCGCCGCTTCCGGCGGGGCCGGTGACGTGCGAGGCCAGCCCGGGAGGTCCGCGCTCGGCGAGTTCACGCGCCCCGTCGACGGCGCCGGTCAGGTCCTCGTCCGTGAGGGGCACGAGGGTCTGCAGCGCTTTCCCGTCCTCGGACGGGATCGGGCCCTGTACCTTCTGTGCGCCGGGCAGGTTCTGCAATGCGGAGACGTCCGAGGCGGCCTTCGCGCGGTCCTCGGCGGTGATTCCCCCGGCGCGTTCGTAGACGACGACCGCGAGCATCGTCTCGTCCTTGCGGAACTGTTCTTCCAGTTCGACGACCTGGGTCGATTCGGCTCCGGCGGGGAGCCAGGACGCCGCGTCGTTCTCCTCGACGTCGCCGAGCTTGCCGGCCAGGGGGCCGAGGGCGACGAGCAGGACGACCCACAGGGCCAGGACTGCCCACTTGGTGCGCCTGCCGGCGATCAGTCCGGCCAGACGGTGCGCCCACGTTCTGGGGGGAGCCGGGCTCTGTGTGCTCATGGTTCCTCTCCTGTGCACTTTCCGAAAAGAGAGCCGGCCTGCCGGTCGACCCTCATCCCCTAGATCGTCGTCGGATGGCACCGCCGGCGCCTCCGGCGTGAGATTGGACCTGGGCTACGTCGTCTGGGGCACGTGCCGCCACCGCGGCTACCACCTGAGATGTAGTCCGCACCATGGCCAGGAGGAAATAACCGGAGGGTATCCCCGATTATCTCCGGTGCGGTACTTCCAGTGCGACCGCCACCGAGGATGTGCAGGACATGCGGCTGCCCGGGCATGGCGAAAGCCGGGAGATCCGCCGGCCGCACCAGAGGGGCGGCGGATCTCCCGGCTTGCAGTGCGCGGGGCCCGGAGGAGCTCCGAAAGGCGTCAGGCGACCTTTTCGGAGGACGAGGAGGAGGACGACGCCGTACCGGAGGACGAGGAGGAGTCGCTACCAGAGGACGAGGAGGAAGACGACGAAGACTTCTCCGACTTCTCCGACTTGGAGGAGTCGGACGACGACGAGTCGCCGTTCGAGGCGGAGCCGTTGGACGAGACGCCCGCGGTCGAGGTCTTGCCGGAACCGCGGCTGTCGGTGCGGTAGAAGCCCGACCCCTTGAAGATGATCCCCGCCGCCGAGAAGACCTTGCGCAGCCTGCCCTGGCAAGCCGGGCATTCGGTCAGCGCGTCGTCGCTGAACTTCTGCACGACCTCCAGAGGCTCGGCGCACTCGGTGCAAACGTACTGATACGTCGGCACGGTTCCTCCTCGCTGACTCAGCCCGGCTCAACCCGGGCTGGCACTCACTGTGAACGACTGCTAATGCTACCCGGTAGCGGAAACAGGATTCGCCCCTGGTCTGTTCCTGACCGGCCTGGTCTGCTTCTGACCGGTCAGATGCCCTTCTCACCGAACCAGCCGGCCAGCCTGCCCTTCCGGCTGACCGCGCGCAGACGGCGTTCCGTGGCCTCACGCACGGCGTCGGTGGTCACGACCAGGAGGGTGTCACCCGCTTGCAGAGGCGTGGTGGGTTCCGGGACGAAGCTGGACCCGTTCCGCACGATGAGCGTGACGGACGCGCCGGGCGGCAGCCGCAGCTCGAAGATCTCCACGCCGTTCAGCATCGAGTCCGCCGGGATCCGGACCTCCAGCAGGTCGGCGTGCAATTCCTCCAGCGGCGCCGCCTCCACGTCCAGTTCCCGGGTCTGCTCGTCGCTCTCCAGCCGGCACCAGCGCGCCGCCAGCGGCAGTGTGGGCCCCTGGAGCAGAGTGAAGACCACCACGATGGTGAAGACGATCGAGAAGATCCGGCCGGACGACTCGACCCCCTGCGCCATCGGGATGGTGGCGAGCACGATCGGGACGGCGCCGCGCAGCCCGGCCCAGGACGCGAACATCTTCTCGCCCCACGACATCTTGAACCCGATCGTGGACAGCACGATCGACACGGGACGCGCGATCAGCAGCAGCACGAACCCGATCAGCAGCGCGGGCACGATCTGGCCGGGCAGTTCGCCGGGGGAGGCCAGCAGGCCCAGCATCACGAACACCCCGATCTGGGCCAGCCAGGCGATGCCCTCGGCGAAGCCGCGGGTGGCGGGCCGGTGCGGGAGCCGGGCGTTGCCGAGGACGACACCGGCGACGTAAACGGCGAGGAACCCGCTGGCGTGCAGCAGCGACGCGACGGCGTAGGCGCCGATGGCCAGCGACAGCACCGCGATCGGGTAGAGGCCGGAGGCGGGCAGCGCGAGGCGGCGCAGCCCCTGCGCACCGAGCCAGGCGATGCCGATGCCGATGAGGGCGCCGGCGGCCAGCTCGTACACCATCAGGCCGAACAGCTCGCCGAGGTGGGGTGCGCTGGTGTGGGTGCTGAGCGCGATCACGATGATCACGACGGGCGCGTCGTTGAAGCCGGACTCGGCCTCCAGCAGCCCGGACAGCCGGGACGGCAGCGGTAGCCGCCGCAGCACGGAGAACACGGCGGCCGCGTCGGTCGGGGCGAGCACGGCGCCGAGCAGGAACGCCGGCCGCCAGTCCATGTCGACCAGCCACATCGCGGACAGCGCCACCACGACGATGCTGATCAGCGTGCCGATCGTGGACACCGCGATGGCGGCGGGCACCGAGGGCCGCACGTGCCGCCAGCTGGTGGTGACACCGCCCTCGGCGAGGATCAGGACGAGCGCGGCGAAGCCGAGCGTATGAGCCAGCTCGACGTCGTCGAAGTTGATGTGGAGGGGGCCGGACTCGCCGATGAAAAGGCCGAGGCCCATGTACGCCAGGAGGGACGGCAGGCCGGCCCGATGGGACAGCCTGACCGCGACGATGGCGCTGAGTACGAGCGTGGCCCCGAGGAGTAGCCAGATGTCGAGATGCACATCCCACCCTTCGGGGTCGTCAAAGTTGATCGTTTAGGAATCCTACAGATTCACGGGCCGATCGCATATTTGCGGTTGAGGGATGGCATGCCGGGGATCCCCGTTATCGCCGTCTGACGTGCGGGTTCACACCGTTGACCACATTCTGCACCTCGCGTCCCTCGACGGCCGCGGTGACGTTGTCGCGCACGGCCGCCACGAGGTTCAACTGTGACTGCACGGACGTCCCGGCCGCGTGCGGAGACACCAGCACGTCCTCGTGGGTGCGGAGCGGATGGTCCGCTCCAAGGGGCTCCTCGTCGAACACGTCCAGGGCCGCGCCCGCCAGCCGTCCCGACTCCAAGGCCGCGACGATGGCGTCGTCCGGCACGATGCCCCCGCGCGCCACGTTCACCAGCAGCGCGTCGTCCGGCAGCAGGGCGAGACGTTCGGGACCGATCAGCCCGCGGGTCTCGTCCGTCAGCGGCAGGGCGAGGACGACGATGTCGGACGTGGCCAGCAGGTCGTCCAGCTCCCTGAACCTGGCCGCGGCCTCTGGACGAGGACGCCTCGTCCAGTAGGAGACGGCGCAGCCGAGCGCCGCGAACAGCCGCGCCGCCTCGGCGCCGATCGCGCCGAATCCGACGATGCCTACGCGCTGGGTGTGGATCTCGCGGGGCCGCCGGGCGACCACCTCCATCTGCGGCCACCCGCCCGCGCGGACGCCCCGGTCGGCCCAGGCGAGATGGCGGCACAGCGCGAACGACGCACCCACCGCCCACTCGGCGACCCCGCGCGCGTTGAAGCCCGCCGCGTTCGCCGCGGGCACGTCCGCGGCGGTGAGCGCGGCGATGTCGATGCTGTCCGTCCCGACGGCGGGCATCTGGACGAACGCCAGGCGCGGCGCGGCCCGTACGGCTTCGGCGTCCATGGCCAGCCGTCCGCTGAAGTCGGCGATCACGATGTCGGCGCCGGGAAGCGCGGACAGCATCGCGGCGCGCTCCCTGGCCTGCGGGAACATCACCTCCGCGGCGTCCCCGAGCGGTTCGAACAGCCGCCGGACGACGTGCTGGTCGATCGGGGGCAGGGACAGGATCCGCCACGGCGCCGTCATCTGGAACCTCCCGTTCCTCCCCCGCCCGACCGCTACCGCGATCTTGCCTTCCTCACTCTAATGAGCCCCGCGGACGACCCGCCCGGCCCGGGTCGCCGGCCCGCTCGTCAGCCGAGGCGGACGAGGCCCTGCGACGGCGTCACGGCCGCGCGGACGCGCTGGTCGTGCGGTTCGGCCGGCACGGTCTGCAGAAGCTCCTGGTCGTACAGCAGCGCCACGGTCAGGATCGCCGGGCCGACCCGGGCGAGCGCCCGGTCGTAAGACCCGCCGCCGCGGCCGAGGCGCATCCCGGTGCGGTCGGCGGCGAGCGCCGGGACGAGAACGACGTCAGCGCTGGCCACCGCGCCGGGCCCGCGGGGCGGCTCGGACGGCTCCGGGCATCCGCCCGGCCCTGGGACGAGCGAGTCGGGGCCCTCATAGGACGCCCAGTCGAGATCGCCGTCCGGGAGCAGCCGGGGGAGCAGCACGTAGGTGCCGCGCTTCCACAGCGCGAACAGCAGCCCGCGGGTGTCCGGTTCGGTGCCGATCGAGACGTACGCCGCGACGGTCCCCGCCATCTCGACCTCGGGGACCGGCAGCAGCGCGTCCCGGATCGATCTCCCGGCCGCCGCGCGGGCTTCGGGCGGCATCGCCGCACGTCTGCCGATCAGTTCGGCTCGTAGGTCGCTCTTCGAAACGATGTCCTGCACGCTGCCGTCCTCGTGGGTGGCTAGGGTCATTACATGGCCGACACTGCACCTGTGCTCAAGGCGGTCGTCCCGGCGGCCGGTCTCGGTACCCGATTCTTGCCCGCCACCAAGGCGACTCCCAAGGAAATGCTGCCCATCGTCGACAAACCTGCGATCCAGTACGTCGTCGAGGAGGCGGTGGACGCGGGTCTCAGCGACGTCCTGATGGTCACCGGCCGCAGCAAGCGGTCCATCGAGGACCACTTCGACCGGGCGTACGAGCTGGAGGAGGCACTGCGCGCCAAGGGCGACGACGAGCGCCTCAACGCCGTCCATGCGTCCAGTGACCTGGCCATCATGCATTATGTGCGGCAGGGCGAGCCACGCGGGCTCGGGCACGCGGTGCACTGCGCCCGCCAGCACGTCGGCCACGAGCCCTTCGCGGTGCTGCTCGGCGACGACATGATCGACGCGCGCGACAACCTGCTGCGGCGCATGATCGAAGTGCGGGGGCGGTACGGCGGCAGCGTGGTCGCGCTGATGGAGGTCGAGCCCGACCAGGTCTCCTCGTACGGGTGCGCGGCCATCGAGGCGACCGGCGAGGACGACGTCGTCCGGATCTCCGACCTCGTCGAGAAGCCCTCCGCCGAGGAGGCGCCGAGCAACTGGATCATCATCGGCCGGTACGTCTGCGACCCCGCGGTGTTCGACGTCCTGGAGAAGACCCCGCCGGGACGCGGCGGCGAGATCCAGCTGACCGACGCCCTGCGCACCCTCGCCGACACGCCCGCCGACCAGGGCGGCGGCGTCTACGGGGTCAAGTTCCGGGGACGCCGCTACGACACGGGCAACAAGCTCGAATACCTGCGGACGGTCGTCCAGTTCGCCTCGGAACGCCCCGACCTGGCGCCGGAGTTCATCCCGTGGCTGCGTGAGTTCGTGCGCGAGTACGACGCGTCCGGCGGCGTGGGCGGCTCCGGGGACTCGTGACGACACGTCACACTGGGGCCGTGGGCATGAGATCGGTCGATGAGCATCTGACGGACATCCTCGGCAGCGTCGCGGCGCTGCCGCCGCTCGACCTGGCGCTGCTGGAGGCGCAGGGGACGGTGCTCGCCGAGCCCGTGTCCGCGCCCGTCCCGCTGCCGCCGTTCGACAACTCCGCGATGGACGGCTACGCGGTCGTCGCCGCCGACATCGCGGCGGCCACCGAGTCCGCCCCGGTCACGCTGCCCGTCGTCGGGGACATCGTCGCGGGCGACACCGGCGTGTCGGCGATCAGACCCGGCCTGACCGCCCGGATCATGACGGGCGCGCCGCTGCCGGCCGGCGCCGACGCCGTGATCCCCGTCGAGTGGACGGACGGCGGCAACGCCACCGTCCGGGTCTCGCGCGCCGCGCCGGCGGGCAACTACATCCGCCGCGCGGGCGAGGACGTCGTCGCCGGGCAGGTCGTCGTGGACGCGGGCACGCGCCTCGGCGCCCCGCAGATCGGCATGATCGCCGCGGTGGGACGCTCCCGGGTGACGGTGCGGCCGAGGCCCCGTGTCGTGGTCGTGGCCACCGGGGACGAGCTCCGCGAGCCGGGCTCCCCGCTCGGGCACGGCCAGATCTGGGAGTCCAACAGCTACATGCTCACCGCCGCCGTCGTCGAGGCGGGCGGGGTGGGCTTCCGGCAGGCCACCGTGGTGGACGAGCCCGCCAAGGTGCTGGAGATGTTCGAAGACCAGCTCGTCCGCGCCGATGCCATCGTCACCACCGGCGGCGTCTCCATGGGCACCAAGGACGTGGTCAAGGAAGTACTTTCCGGCACGGGCACTGTGGGCTTCCACAAGGTGCGCATGCGTCCCGGGAAGCCTCAAGGGTTCGGCCTCCTTGAGGACACGCCGGTCTTCACCCTCCCCGGCAACCCGGTAAGCGCGTACGTGTCGTTCCAGGTGTTCGTACGTCCCGCCCTGCGCGCCATGCAAGGACTGGAACCCGACCCGCTGCCCACGGTGAGCGCCGTCCTGGCCGAAGACGTCAAGTCACCCGCCGGGCTCCGCCACTTCCTGCGCGGCGGGCTGTCGTTCCACCGCGGCTCCTACTCCGTCACGGCGGCCGAAGTGCAGGGCTCGCACCAGCTCGGCTCGCTCGCGTCCGCGAACGCGCTCATCGTTCTGCCGGAGGATGCCGAAGCGCTCCCCGCCGGATCCCACGTCGACGTCATGAGGTTGCCGTCTTGAGTGCCACAGGCCCCGAATTCACCCACCTGGACGACGCGGGCGCGGCACGCATGGTCGACGTGTCGGCCAAGGACGTCTCGGCCCGTACCGCGACCGCCACGGGCCTCGTCCACCTCTCGGCCGAGTGCGTCGCCCTGCTGCGCGCGGGCGACATCCCCAAGGGCGACGCCCTGTCCGTCGCCCGCATCGCGGGGATCATGGGGGCCAAGCGCGTCCCCGACCTCGTCCCGCTGTGCCACCCGATCGCGCTCCACGGAGTCACCGTCGACCTGGAGATCCGGGACGAGGGCGTCGCGATCACCGTCGTCACCCGCACCGCCGACCGCACCGGCGTGGAGATGGAGGCGCTGACGTCCGTCAGCGTCGCCGCGCTCGCACTGGTCGACATGGTCAAGGCCGTCGACCCCGCCGCCGTGATCACCGACGTGCGGGTCGAGGAGAAGACCGGCGGCAAGACGGGCGTGTGGCGCCGATGATCAGGGCGATGGCGGTCACCGTGTCGAACCGGGCCGCCGCGGGCGTCTACGCGGACAGATCCGGCCCCGTCCTCGCCGAGATGCTGGCGGAACTCGGCTGCCAGGTGGACGGCCCGGTCGTCATCCCGGACGGGGAACCGGTCGCCGATACCCTCCGGGACGCGGTCGCCACCGGCTACGACGTCGTCGTCACCTCCGGCGGGACCGGCCTCACCCCGACCGACCAGACCCCCGAGATGACCCGGCAGATCATCGAATGGGAGATACCGGGCATCGCGGAGGCCATCCGGCTGGAAGGCCGCGACAAGGTCCCCGCCGCGATCCTGTCCCGCGGGCTCGCCGGCGTCGCGGGCGGCACCCTCATCGTCAACCTGCCGGGCTCGACGGGCGGCGTCCGCGACGGCATGACCGTCCTCGGCCGGGTCCTCACCCACGCGCTCGACCAGATCAAGGGTGGCGACCACCCCCGCCCCGGCGCCGGTTAGGAGCGGCGACCTCCACGCCGCCCGGATGGCGAAGCACCGCCGCCCGCCTGTGAAAACGGCCCCGGAACGGCCCGGGTGACCGTTTCTCGGCGACAATTGATGGCGTCCGGACGTCCGACCAGGGAATCATGGAGCCGTGGAACGTTTGCGGGGATGGCCTGCCACCCTGACCGAGGGTCCTGTCGGGCTGCGCCCGCTCCGGCACCGCGACGCCGCCGTCTGGCGTGAACTGCGGGTCCGCAACGCCGACTGGCTCCGCCCCTGGGAGCCCACCAACCCCGAGACACCGCTGTTCCGCAGCGGCCTCGGCCCGTACCTCAGCATGGTCCACACCATGCGCCGCGAGGCCCGCCAAGGCCTCGCCCTGCCCTGGGTCGTCACCCACGAGGGCGAGTTCGCCGGGCAGCTCACCATCGGCGCGGTCGTCTGGGGCTCGGCCCGTTCCGCCCAGATCGGCTACTGGGTCGACAAGCAGGTCGCCGGCCGCGGCGTCATTCCCACCGCGGTCGCCCTGGCCGTCGACCACTGTTTCTTCACCGTCGGCCTCCACCGCCTGGAGGCGAATATCCGTCCGGAGAACGCGGCAAGCCGCCGTGTCGTCGAAAAGCTCGGATTCCGGGAAGAGGGAATTCGCCGCCGCCATCTGCACATCGACGGAGCCTGGCGCGACCACATCTGCTACGCCCTGACCGTCGAGGACGTGCCCGGTGGCCTGCGCGCACGCTGGCTGGCCGAGCGCAAACAGGCATTTCCCCGGCGCACTTGAGTCCGCTGTGACTTTCCCGCTGTAAGAATCCTGCGATCGAGAAGCCCAGGCAAACGGAGAGTAACGCCGAGATCGATCTCGCGACACACCGTCCCTTATGCTCGTCAACCTCTGACACCCCCTCGTACCGTGCGGGGCGTGACCCTGCTCCCAATGCACGTTCGCGCGCCGAATGTCGGCTCGCCTGTTGAGCGTGCCCTGGGGCGGTGGGGCCGGTGAGCAGCGCCGTTCTTTATCTCGCCATCGTCGCCGTCTGGGCGATCGTCCTCGTGCCCATGTGGCTGCGCCGCGACATCGAGACGACCGGAATCACCCGGCTCCTCCACAAACGTTCCGAGGAAATTCTCGTCGAAGACGACGAAGAGGTCCCCGAGGAGATCCCGGAGCCCCGGCCCCACCGCCGGACGAGCCGCGCCACCGTCATCGCCCGGCGCCGGCGCCGCACCACGGGCCTCACGGCCCTGCTCCTCACCACCTCGGCCGTCGTCGCGTCCGGCCTCGCGCCCTGGTGGATCACCGCGCCCCCGACCGCCCTCCTGGCGGGCCACCTGGCGCTCCTCCGCGTCGCCGTCGGCATGGACACCGCCCGCCGCCAGGCCGCCGCACACGCCCGCGCCCTCGCCCTCGCCAAGGCCCGCGAGGCCCGCCGCGCCGCCGAAACGGCCGAACCGGCCGAGGTCATCGAGCTCCTCACCCCCGAGGAGGTCTTCGACCAATACGCCGACGACCGCCGCGCCGTCGGCGAATAACCGGTGCGCGAACACCCCCGGATGTTTGCTAGCCTTACGGAGTCCTCGGGGCTGTGGCGCAGTCCGGTAGCGCACCTCGTTCGCATCGAGGGGGTCAGGGGTTCAAATCCCCTCAGCTCCACCAAGGATTCGCAGGTCAGGGGCCTGATCGGAGCAATGTCCGATCAGGCCCCTGATCGTTTGTCGTCGAAATGTCATCAAGACCAACCGGCACCAGATGACACACCCCGGCAAAACAGGTCTCACCTCTCCGCGACTCCCGTAGCTCCGGCGCAGCTTGGACTGCCCGTGCCCTGCCGGCAGGTCGCGCGACGACGAGTCAGCGTGCGGTCTCAGCGGCGAACTGCGCCGGCGCCGCAACTTCGATATCCGGCACCGACGCCTGACCGCCGCATCGCGGGGGCGGTTCCGACAGGTTTTCCCGCCGCTACGACAAAGCAGGTCTTACGAGCCGGACGCCGATACCGCGTGGGTGGACCGGGCAAGGACGTCCGCGGGGCCACTGGACGGGACGTGGGTGGCGAACTGCCACAGGCGTTCACCCGAGAAACGCGTGTAGTAGCGCTTGGGCCCCAGCCCGAAGTAGACCTGGTCAGGCTGGTACCAGACATTCTCACGTAGCGCCGTATAGGTCTGCGACTGGTCGGAGACGCTCATGACCAGGGTTCCGCCATCGGCCGTTTTGAGCGCGTAGACCGGTTGGGGGCGAGCCTTCCAGGACGTGCCCCCCGCCCAGCGAAGCCCGTCGTTGATCCTCCTCACCGTCTTGGCCCAGCTCTTGCCGAGCTGCGAGGTGAGCGGGCCGGGTACGAGCCCGGTGGCGGACTGCTTGCCGCGCGCCGCGGTAGTCAGGTAGTCGGAGACCTTGGCGCCGACTCCGAGGGCGGCCCCGTCCGTCACGGCCGTCGCCGAGCCGTCGGCATTGCGGGCGATCGCCGGGAACTTCTTGCCCTTCGCCAGCCACACGCCGACGGCCGCCTTGTAGGATCCGCCTCCGGTATCCACGAATACGAGCAGCTCGGTGTTTCCGTTCTCGGTCTCCGCCGCCGTGACGGCGAACCACGCGGGGCCCGTGGTGCGCGGGATATAGAACTGGGGATCCCGGTAGAAGAACGCGGGAATCTTCTCCTCGTGCTTACCGCGGATGCGCTTGTTGCCCGCCAGATCGGCTTCGAGCATGGGACCGGTCTCGTTGGAGCGCAGCAGCTCGTCGGAGACCTGCGCGTTCGCCTTGTTGTTGACCTTCTGGTGCCGGGCGAAGATGGCCTTCGCCTGCGCCTCGGTCACCGCGGCGACCGTGGCCGGGCGACTCGGTGAGGCCGGAGCCTTCTGCCCGTCCCCGCCGGCGTCACTGGTGCCGCACCCCGCGACGAGTGTTCCGAGGACGGCGACCCCCGTCACGATGTGCCGTCGAACTCTCGGCGGCTGCCCCGCGTCTGGCATCTCTTGCTCCCGTCTTACCTGGCCGCACGTGATCCACGGCTCCAGAGATGACAGTGCGTGCATACAGGCTGGTCGCAACCACGAGTGCGGCCCCGGGCGGCGTGGAGAGGCGGCGGACGCTCACCGGTACAACCGAACATCTGATCGGCGACCGCCGGTCAGCGGGCGGGATCGGCCCACCGACGATGACGACGTGCTGCGGTGGCAGCGCACGACCCTGGTGGGCAGCGTGACCAAGGCGTGACCGGGCAGCGGCTGTGGCAGGCCCGCCGCGAGCGCACCCGCACGCCGACGCGGCCGTCGACGGGCTCCCGGCGGGCCGGCGCCTGTCCCAGCTCTGGCCGAGCACGACTACGGCCAGCGAAGGCTGGTCGGCTCCGGCTGCTCATGATGTGCGGACAGGCCGGCGGCGCTGGGAGTCCAAAGCGGGCGAGAAAGTTCCAGGCCATGGTTGCCGAGCGGACACACCGCAAACGCCTGCCGAGCCTCCATGAAGTGGTTGAGGTCGTCACGTTCGTCGCCTCGGACCGGGCCGCCGGTATCGCCGGAACCATGGCCAACATGAGCCTCGGAGCCATTCCCGACCAGGTCGGTCGAGGTGCCCTGGGGGCGAGGGCGATGTCGGTCTCGGTCAGGCCGGCCGATCGTGCGGCGTCGGCGGGCGCCAGGCATGTGCCGCAACCGATCCATTTCTGTGCCGCGAGGGAGAGTTTCTCGCTCAACGGGCGCCGCAGCCTGGTGCGGCGTCGGCGGGGGTGAGTGTGCGCAGATTTCGCATGGCGTTGCCTTGGATTCTGTTCGGATGCGGTCTGCAGGGTGTAGCGGCGGCGCCGCCGGGTGGGACGTTCGGCGGCGCCGCACGCAATTTCTTCGAAGGTCGGTGTCATTCGTTTGTGGTGGTGGTTCGTCTCAGAGTCCGAGGGTCGTCTCCCGCGCGTCGCTCCGTTCGGCCGGGGCCGCAGTTCTCGGCTCCGGGCGGGCGGACCGCAGAGTGGCGGCGGCCAGGACGGCTCCGGTGAGGGCGATCAGGCCGGCGCCCATGAAGGCGGCGGAGAAGCCGTCGGTGAGTGCGGGCAGGTCGCCGAGGCGGTCGGCGCCGTTGGCGGTGGCGATGGCGGTCATGGCGGCCAAGCCGAGCGCGGAGCCGACCTGGTAGCCGGTGTTGACGATGCCGGACGCCAGACCGCCCTCCTCGGGGCGGGCGGCGGAGATCGCCGTGCCCAGCGAGGGGATGAAGGCCAGCGACATGCCCAGCGCGGCGACCAGCGAGGCGGGCAGTACGTCGATCCAGAACGAGCCGTCGGGACGGATCAGTGACAGCCAGCCCATGCCGATGGCCAGCACGGCCAGCCCGGTGACGGTGACGGCCTTGGGGCCGAACCGGTTGATGACGCGCGGGGCCAGGACGACCATCCCGATCATGATCAGCACGGTCATCGGCAGCAGGGCGGCTCCGGACGGGAAGGCGCTGTAGTCCAGGACCTGCTGCAGGTAGAGGTTGAGGAAGAACCACATCGGGATCCACGCGGCGCCGAGCAGCAACTGGGCCAGGTTGGCCGCGCCCAGGTTCGGTGCACGGAAGATCGACAACGGCATCAGCGGTGCGCGGCGCGCGGACTGGATCCACAGGAACGCCGCGAGCAGGACGATCCCGGCCGCGATCACCGCCCAGGTCTCGACCGAGCCCCAGCCGACCTCGGGAGCGCGAACGATCGCGTACACGGTGGTGCCGAGCCCAAGGGTGACGGTGACGGCGCCGACGAGGTCGACCGAGCCACGCGCCCTGCCACCGCCGGGCATGAGGAACGGCGCGGCGGCCAGCGCGATGACGGCGATGGGGATGTTGACGTAGAAGACCCAGGGCCAGGAGGCGTACTCGGTGATGGCGCCGCCGAGGAAGACGCCGGCGGTTCCGCCGGCGGGGGCGGCGGCGCCGTACAGGGCCAGGGCTTTGGTGAGCTCGCGGGGCTCGGACCCGAACAGCATCATCAGCAGCGTCAGCGCCGCCGGTGCGATGAGCGCCGCGCCCGCGCCCTGGACGGCGCGTCCGGCGAGTTCGACGCCCACGTCGCCGGCGGCCCCGGCCATGGCGGAACCGGCGAGCAGGATGAGCCAGCCGGTCCCGAACATCTTCCGGGCGCCGAACAGGTCCGACAGGCGGCCGCCGAGCAGCAGCAGGCCGCCCAGAGCGATGACGTAGGCGTTGAACACCCACGACAGGTTCTCTTGGGAGAACCCGAGGTCCTCCTGGATGCGGGGGAGGGCCACCCCGATGATCGACGTGTCCATGATCACCATGAACTGGGCGAGGGCGATGAGGGCGAGCGCCCACCAGCGACGCGACGCCGGGGGAGCTGTTGCACGAGACATGATCGTCACTTCCTATACACCAGGGGGGTATCAGCGGAGGCTGCATACCCTACGGGGGTAGGGCTGAAACGGCAACCCCCATGCCGTCCGAATCCACCAGCACGTGCGAGGTCAGAGTCAGGACGACAGAGCTGGCCTTAGAAGCAGGGAGGCCGATACGAGGTAGGGGTAGTTGACCGTCGCGGCACAGGGCTGGAGTGCGGCACGAGCCGTGACTGAGTGCAGAAGCCGATCGTCGTGCGGCGGGAGCTGACCGGAACCCGAGCGCTCATTCGCCATCGACGGTCACGAGGTCGACCCGACCGGGCTCACGGGTGTTGCATCGGCGGGGCGGGCCGCGGACCTGGGGGCACACGTGAACGCCCCACTCGAAGTCGGTGAATTCTCCGCGAAATATGCTGAGGCCCCCTGGATAATCGGCCGGCTGGTCAAAGGTTTCGCGGTCCCGAAGTCCGCGCTCGCCCCGCCTCGTCCGCCGATATCGGGTACGGCTTGAGTGGAGACCATGGGCGCTGTTAGTTTCAGCCGGTGGACGAGATGCGTGCACAAGCGGAGGCGATCGCGGACTTCGTGATGGTTCTGCGAGACCTGCGCAGATCGGCCGGTAACCCGCCCTTTCGGGAGATGTCCGGCCGGTCCGGGGCGATCTCGCACACGACGTTGTACGAGGCCACGAAGGGCAACCGACTCCCGAGCTGGGGTACCACCGCCGAGTTCGTCAAGGCGTGCGGCGCGGACCCGGCCGCCTACCGCGAACGCTGGGAGACGGCGAACCGGGCGGTCAGATCGGCGAACGCCGCCGAGCCCGCGAGCTCCGGCGCCCGCCCGCCCGGTGAACTCACAGCCTCCGCCACGAGCGCCGCAGAACGCGACACCAGGGACATCGCCGCTGGTCCGCCGGCGCCGGCGCCACTGTCACCCGGCGAGACCTCGGCATCCGTGCCCACGTCGACGCCTCCGTCCGACGAGATCGCGGACGATGTCCAGCCGGCCATCCCCGCGCCGGGGAGCCGAAGGCGAATCCGGCCGGCCCGCCCGGCCGCGGTCGCGCTGGTGGCAGGGGCCGTCGGTATCGGGACGGTGGTCCTCATCGTGGGCGCCGGCAATCGCGACTCCGGTTCCGGCGAGGACGGACTGAAGCCTTCCGGCAGCCGGTCGAAGGCCGCGCTGACCCCGGCCGACTGCCCGGTGCACGCGTCCAACCCGCCGCCCGCCCCGCCGGCGCACAAGGGCGACGCCGCCGTGTTCATCGCGGACATCACGCTCCCCGACTGCACGCGCGTCGGCGCCGGCAAGACCACGACCAAGATATGGCGGCTCAAGAACGCCGGGAAAGTGTCGTGGGAGGGATATTCGCTGCGTCGCCTCGACGTTCCGCAGCGCGCCGACCAATGCCAGACCATCTCGGACGTGCCGATCGACGAGACGCGACCCGGCGAGATGGTCGACATCCGTACCGACATCACCACGCCCAGAAGGCCGGGCCTGTGCTACGTGCGGTTCAAGATGGTGGACGCTTCGGGAAAGGTCGCCTTCCCCGGAAGCCGGCCGGTCAATTTCCAGGTCATCGTCGAGGGGTAGTTCCCCGCCGTGCGCGGGACACGGCGGGGAACCAGATCCGGACGGTTCGCCGGGTCAGGAGAGAACGATCCCGCTGTAGTAGGCCTTCAGGATCCTGGGGTGGCTCCACCCCGCGTTGGCCTTGTCGCGAGAGCCGTACTGCGACATCCAGTCCCCGGTGACCCACGCGCCGCACGCCGTGGTCGTGGCGCAGTAGTGGGCCTGCAGGATCTTCCCGCTGCGGGTCATCCGGGTGCCCCACGTCGCGTTCACCGCGTCGTTGGTGGACGCCGTCGCGGAGCCGGGCTTGTACACCTGGCTGGACGTGTTGTCATAGACGTCGAAGCACTGGCCGCTCGACGTCTTGCGCGTCGAGTGCAGCGCCCAGTACCAGCCGTAGCTCTTGACGGCCACGGCCCCGGCCCTGAGCGACTCTCTCGGCCAGCTCGGCACCCACTCGTTGGGCAGGACGTTCTTCACGTAGGTCTTGAACGACACCCGGTCCACCCGATTGAGGGACACCCGGTACACCAGGATCGTCGTGGGCAGTTTGCTGTGCGTGCCGTCGGTCTTGCACCCGGTTGGCGGCGTGGAGCTCCGGAACCTGTGGGAGGCGTTCTGGTTCTTCAGGCTGGAGTTGAGGTTGCCTTTGGCGCCGGCTTTGAAGTCCTGGTACTTGCCGCCGTAGTTGCTGTTGTAGTGGACGCGGACGGTTTTGCCGCTGCGGTTCCAGACGGCGGCGGCGTTGTTCTTGATGCACTGGCCTTTGCCGTTGCCCGCGCCCTTGAAGTCGTAGCAGGAGGGCTGCTTGGTGCCGTAGTCGGCGATGGAGCCGGTGAAGTCGGAGATCGATCCCTTGTTGTCGCTGTTGAAGTAGTAGCAGAACTCGCCGCTTTCGCACACGCCGTTGCGGCTCGCCGCCGAGGCGGGCGACGCCGGGATGAGGACCGCCCCGCCGAGCGCCATCGCGGCGGTCGCCGCGGTGACCCGCGAGATCACACGCGCGGTTGGTTTCGACACAGTTGTCTTCCTCTTCTGGTAGAGGCCGCAGCGGCTATCGGACGTTGTAGCCCCGGGCGCGCCAGAACGAGGTCGGGTTCGGGTTGTCCAGGTGCGGGTCGTTGACGCTCTTGGCCGCGAGCGTCCGCCGTCCGGGGCGCATCTCGACGTGGGTGTGCGCGGACGAACTGGACGACACTCCCCGCCACGACTCGTCGGCGATGATCTGGCCGCGGCTGATCTTCTGGCCGACGCTCAGCGAGGACCGCGGTGCGGTGTGCAGGTAGATCACCGTCTTGTTCAGCGAGGCGTTGTAGATGGAGATCGTGGAGAGCCCGGCCCTGCCTTTGGCCCCGCGCGCGATGTAGATGATCTTGCCGCCCACCAGGGCGCGGACGTTGGAACCGATGCCGCGGGCGATGTCGATGCCTTCGTGACGGCCGGGGGTGCTGGTGTAGCCGTCGAAGCCGCACGTGATACGGCCGCCGCTCGCCTTGTACAGCCCGTACGACATGTTCGTGCGCGATGAGGGTGAGAACTGGTGCGAGGCGTTCTGGTTCTTCAGGCTGGAGTTGAGGTTGCCTTTGGCGCCGGCTTTGAAGTCCTGGTACTTGCCGCCGTAGTTGCTGTTGTAGTGGACGCGGACGGTTTTGCCGCTGCGGTTCCAGACGGCGGCGGCGTTGTTCTTGATGCACTGGCCTTTGCCGTTGCCCGCGCCCTTGAAGTCGTAGCAGGAGGGCTGCTTGGTGCCGTAGTCGGCGATGGAGCCGGTGAAGTCGGAGATCGATCCCTTGTTGTCGCTGTTGAAGTAGTAGCAGAACTCGCCGCTTTCGCACACGCCGTTGCGGCTCGCCGCCGAGGCGGGCGATATGAGGGCGGACGCCGCCCCGCCGAGCGCGATGGCGGCGGTCGTCGCGGCGAGGATCTTGTTGTGCGTTCTCATGCCGTTCTCCTTCTGTTGGCGGAGCCTGGGGTTCTCATGTCGGAGCCGGGAGTGCGGACGGGGTCAGCGGCGCTGGTACTCCTCCCAGGTACGGATGGTCACCTTCGGGCCGTCGTCCGGGCGACGGTCGGCGAGCCCGTTCAGGCCGAGGTAGTAGTCGCCGGTCTGGTGCTGGGCCTGGCTGGAAAGGTCGGTGTCGCTGATGGCGGCGGCGTGGATGTGCCACGGCCAGTCGCCCTGCGAGGGGCTGCGCACCCATGCCGCGAAGCCCACACGGCGCAGCGCGCGGGCGGCCCGGGTGCGGGTGGCGGAGTTCATCCCCTTGACCGAGATGTCGACGACGCCGCCGCCATCGTGGGTGCCCGCGGACGTGGGGTCGCCGCCAGGGTTGTACGACCCCTGCTCCAGCACGAGGGTGCGGCCGAGCAGCCGCTCCGCCTCGGCCAGCATTTTCCGCGTGCGGGTGTTGACGACGACACCGCCGGTGGACACGCGGGCGCCCGGCCCGATGACGTGAGTGACGGTGAAGCGGCCGGTTCCGAGCTTGGTGAGCGACGTCCTGCCCGGCAGGCCGTTTGCGTCGAGACCGGTGTAGCCGAGCGACTTCTGGTACTTCGCGTAGGCGGCGACCGTTGTGGTGCCGAAGTAGCCGTCCACCCACGTCGCGTCGAGCAGGTTCCGGTCGCGCAGCGCCCGCTCAACGAGGAGCACGCCGGCCTTGGCGCCCGGAGTCAGCGTGTCGTCGGGCCGCCGCGGGTCGATCTGGGCCGCCTTGACGGTGGCTTCCATGTTCACTCTCGGAAGAGCGCCGCTGCCGGCCGCCTGTGCCACCGGCGTATCGGACGCCGCGGTCAGGGAAGTGAGCAGGGCGGCCGTCGCGAGGCCGGCGGTATATGTGAGCAGCTTCATCGGCTTCTCCGTTTGCGGGAGCTGGAGGGGCGAAGCCCGTGGCGGAAGTCCACCGTCACGGATCGCTCACATGTCCACAAGAAGATCGGTGTTGTCAGCCTGTTCGCCAGGACGGTTCCGAACAGGCGCACGCGCGATCTGACAAGCGACGTGACGGATCGGTGACTGCTGCGAATGCGATCAACACGGCGAGACGCGGGCCGGAACGCTGATCGCCGCCGGTCGATGACGTCCGTCCCCTGTTGGAGGGACCTTCGGCTCCTGCCCGTGGAAGCTCACGGGCCGACACTGAAGGAAGGGACGGAGCCTGGAGAAGAGGGGTGCGCCGATGAGCGAGATCATGGTCGTCCATCAGGAGAACGACGCTTTCGCCGTGCTTGTCCGGGATCATGTGGTCCACGTGGACCAGCCGTACTTCGCGGGCGGGATGAACAACGGACCCACACCGGTCGAGTTGTTCGTGGCGTCGCTCGCCGCCTGCGCGGCGCACTACGGGCGGCGGTACCTGACGCGGCACAGTTTCCCCGCGGAAGGGTTGGAGGTCACCGCCGACTTCGCGATGAGCGCGGGCGGGGGACCCGCGCGGGTGTCCCGGATCGGGCTGCGGCTGCGTCCTCCCGTTTCGCTGCCGAGCGAGGCCGTCGACGGGCTGCGCAGAGCCGTGGAGGCTTGCACGGTGCACAACTCGATCCTCGATCCGCCGCGAATCGGCGTGGACGTCGAAGCCGAGTCCAAGGCCGCCTGACTTGGGCCGCGGTGCTCTTGACGCCTTCGAATGCGCCTCAGCCCACGTCCGGCCGCCGCAGACCGGCGGTGGAACCCCGGGCGGTGAGCAGTGCGGCGCCGAGCCCGGTGAACAAAGCGCCCAAGGCGCCGGCCAGCAGGGTGACCTGCCACGCCTGGTACGCCGACATCAGGGACGCGCGCAGCATTTCGCCGGTGAACGCGGTTCGCTGCAGTTCGGTCAGCTTCTCGTCCTCGCCGCCGTCCGCCCGCACGGCCGCCAGTTCGGCGCCGAGCTGTGCATAGGTGCGGCCCGCGGTCGTGCCGGCGAGATTGGATTTGATCAGGTCGGCGTAGGCGCGTGCCTGTGGGCCGGTCTCCACCCGCTGCCCGGCGAACGACGTCAGCCCGGTGGGCAGGCGGCTCTCGTCCGGGAACGTGATCTCCTGCGTGGCCAGCTCACCGCGTATCTCCTTCCTGCCCCAGGCGGCGCGGGCGACCATGGCGGGACCGGCGACGAGCATCACGACCCCCACGGCGTCGAACAGGAAACCCCCGGGAATGGTCCTTGCGCGCATGTTCGGTGCTCCTTCGTGTGCGACTCGGGATTGCCGCTCAAGCCTGCCGCGGCGATGAATGTGCCGGATAAGGGCTTAGGTCCCGCAAAAGCGGGCCATCGGTCATGCGGTGTCGTCCGTGGTCGAGCCTTTCGGCCGGGTCGGCGGGACCTTTGGCCCTGACCCGCCCCTCTCGATGCCCGGAACCTTGAAGTCACCAGCGGGCTGCCCGTGACTTGGAGGAGAATCCGTGACCGACCGCCGTGACCTTCCGCTCGTCTACTCGTGTTCCGGCTGCTCCAGTGCCGCCCAGATGACGAACTGGCTGGCGATCCAGCTGGACCGCCGCGGCGTCGCCGAGATGTCCTGCATCGCCGGTGTCGGCGGTGACGTGCGGAGCCTGGTCCGCAAGGCCACCAGCGGGCGGACCATCATCGCGATCGACGGGTGCGCCCTCGAATGTGCGCGCAGCTGTCTGGCCCGGCACAGCGTGACCCCCGACGTCCACCACCGGCTCAGCGACCAGGGCGTCCGCAAACGCCTCGGCGAGGACTTCGACGCGGCCCAGGGCGAAGAGGTGCTCGGCGCGCTCCTCGAACGCATCGACGCGGAGACCCGTCCGCCCGGCGGCTCGGACTGACCGGGGGCGGGTGCGCGCCGCTACGCCGACAGCCGGAGACCGCGCAGGACGGCCGAGGACGCCAGGACGTCCGGCTGCTCGGCGGTCACGTCGGTCATCACCATGTGGGGGAGCACGAGCGGCGGCGGATGCTCAGGGGTGAACGTCAGCGGTCCGAGGCCGAGGAGCGTCGATGACATCCTGGTCGTGTACATGACGACGTCCCCCTCAAGCGTCAGTGACTCCGCGCGCAGCCGTGCCCGGCGCGGGCCCTTGCCGATCCGCTGGTCCACGTCCCTCAGCACCGCGCGTTCCATCGAGAACCGCAGGGCCCTCACCGGCGCGGCCCGCCGGGTCCGCAGGGCCACCACGCCGTCGTAGGTCAGCCCCGACATCGTCAGCGATGACGCCTTCAGCGTGACCTCGGCCGTCGAGAAGGCCGGTCCGGTGTCGGGTGCGACGGGGCTGAGCAGGACCGGGATCAGCACCAGGCCCATGTGCCGCGGGGCGCGTGACCGGCCGGGGCCCGTTCCGGCCGCGTGCGGCGTCCAGGCGAAGCCCAGCGCTCCGCCGACCATGCCGAGGAGCATTCCCAGCAGGAAACCGCCGAGATTGGACGTCACGAACGAGACCAGCGACAGCAGCACGCAGAGTACGCCGAGGAAGGCGCGCTGCTCCGGCTGGCACCACATCAGGGCACCGGAGGCGATGAGCAGGGCACCGGCGAGCCAGCTCGCCACACCGGCCATGCCCTGATGGACCACGATGCCGACCGGGGCCAACGGGATCAGGATGATCTCGGCCCCGGCGAGGACGGCGAGCAGGCCGCCCCAGAACGGCCGGGTGCGCCGCCAGCGCCGGAAGCCGCCGGGAAGGGGCGCGGCCTCGGCGGCGGCCGAGCGTTCAGAAACACTCATGGGTACCGGGCCTGACGCTCATTCGCAGGCCGTTCAGTTTGAACGTGCCGGCCGTGGTGGCCCACGCGGTCTGCTTGACGTTGGTGAGGCGGATCCTGCCGGCCTGCTGGGCGAACCCGCCGGCGGCTCCCTTGGCGCCGGGGACCTGGTCGAGCGTGCTCGCGTCCCGGCCGATCTGGATGTCGGTGAACTCCGCGTCGGCGGCGAGGGACTCCACGTCCATGACCAGGTTGCTCGCCTCGACCGGCTTGTCGCCCTGCCCGGCGCGCAGCACCACCGTGACCTTGCCGGCGGGGGTGGAGACGAGGACCGACTGGCACAGGTCCCGGATCGTGGCCGACCGGATCCGTGACACCTGAACCGGGTGGCCCTCGCCGTCCTTGGTCGTGTCGAAGCCGCCGAACTGCTCGAACCCCGTCCCGTCGAGCGAGCCGACGGAGACCTTGAAACTGCTGCCGGACACGGCGAACGACGAGGCGATCGCACCCTGGCCGGCCATCGCGACCAGACCGCCCGCCGCCATGAGGCCGGGTATCAGGATCGCCGCGAAGCGCCTCCACCGCACGCCGCCGAAACCGGCGCCGTCGTTGAGAGTGGACATGGACACGCCCTGCTTTCCGTCTCGCTATGACGCCTGCTCGGTGAGTACCTCGGTGACCGGACGGCGGGGAGTCGCGCGCGGCCGGTCGGAGTAGCCGAGTCGCAGCAGCATCTGCGGGTGGCCGCTGGCGATGACCTCCTTCCGGATGCGGGCGCGCGGTCCCGGCAGTTCCAGCGGCTGGGTGTGGAAGGCCGCGCTGACCTGGTGTGCCGCGGCGTGCAGCAGTACGGCCTGAAGGGCCAGGCCCGCCTGCAGCCAGTCTGCGGGCCGGTCCCTGCGGGTGCTGAGCACCGCGACGACGCCGAGGGTCGTGGGGGACGCGAGGCGCGGACTGGGCGGGTATCCCAGCGGCGCGCCACGTGCGAAGTCCCGGGTGGCGAACACCGCGCCGTCCGGCTGCCTCGGATACGCGGTGGCCGGGACGCCGTCCAAGCGCTCATCGCCGGGCACGGGAACCCAGCGCTCCAGTTCCGACGCCACCCCTGAGTCGGCCCGCTGCGCGGTCTCGGCGGCGTGCACCAGGCGGGCGACGTGACGGAGCCGCGTCCGGTCGCTGATGACACTCAGGAATGCCTGCTGCCGCCGGGTCACCCCGCGCAGTTCGGAGATCAGATGGTTCGGAACCGGGGCGCAGGTGAACAGGCCGCGATGGCTGTGGCGCCGGCTCAGGGCGCGGAAGAGCACTTCCTCGTACGAGGACGGCCGCGCATTCCAACCCCAGTGGATCTCGGCCAGCAGATCGGGCTGCCCAGCCACCGGGAACGGTGTGATCCTGGCGGTGAAGCCGAGGTGCCGCATGGCCAGCCGGAGATTGAACAGTGCGGCGCCGCAGCTGATGACCAGTTCCCGGCCTGCCGGATCCGACCAGGGCAGCCGGCGGTGGTCGTCGGCGTACAGCCGGATGGCCTCGCCGGACGTGCCGAATCGCCACGGCTGAGTGTTGTGCACCGACGGCGCCATGGTCGCCGCGCGGATGACGAAACGAGCCGCAAGATCGGTGTGGATCTCCCGCCGGGGCAACACGTCGAGCTTTGACATCTGCTTCCTCCATCGTTTCGGCCGCAGCGGCCGCGGCCGTCCTGCACCCCACCGAGGCCCGGCTCAGGCGGGCGCCTGGCCGGCCGGTTCGAAGCGGGCCGTGAAGAACCGCAGTGTCGGTGGCTCGTAGGTCATGCGCAGCCCGCCGATGGAGTGCCGTCGCTCATGCAGGCGCTGCACGGAGTCGGCCACGACGTCCAGGTGGCTGTCGGTGTAGACGCGCCGCGGCACGGTGAGCCGGACCAGTTCCAGGCGCGGTCTGCGGTTCTTGGACGTCTTGGGGTCGCGCCCGGCCGAGACGATGCCTCGTTCCATCGAACGCACGCCGCTGTCGAGGTAGAGCGCCGCCGCGAGCGCCTGGGCGGGGAACTGCTCCTGGTCGAGGTGGGGCAGGAAGCGGGCGGCGTCGATGAACACCGCGTGCCCGCCGATCGGCTCGACGATGGGGACACCGGCCCGGCGGAGCCGCTCACCGAGGTGGTGGACCTGGTGGACGCGGTGCGCGATGTAGGCGTCGTCGACCATCTCGCGGACGCCCTGGGCCATCGCCTCCATGTCCCGTCCGGCCATGCCGCCGTAGGAGGGCATGCCCTCGAACAGGACGACGAGTTCGCTGGCGCGCTGGAGCAGGGTTTCGTCGTTCATGGCCAGGAACCCGCCGATGTTCACCAGGGCGTCCTTCTTGCCCGACATCGTGCATCCGTCGAAGCACGCCATCATCTCCCGCAGGATCGAGGCCACCGTACGGTCGGCGTAACCCTCTTCGCGCTGCTGGATGAAGTAGGCGTTCTCGACACACCGGGTCGCGTCGCACCACAGCAGAATGCCGTGGCGGGTGCACAGTTCCCGTACCTCGCGCAGGTTCGCCATGGAGACCGGCTGCCCGCCGGCCATGTTCACGGTGACGGCGACATTGACGTAGGCGATGTTCTGCGCGCCCTCCCGCTCGATGAGGGCGGCCAGCTTCGCCACGTCCACGTTGCCCTTGAACGGGTGGCGGGCCCGCGCGTCGTGGGCTTCGTCGATCACCACGTCGGCGAAGATGCCGCCGGCCAGTTCCTGGTGGGCGCGCGTGGTGGTGAAGTACATGTTCCCCGGGACGTACTGGCCCGGCTTGATCGCGATCTGGGAGAGGATGTGCTCGGCGCCGCGTCCCTGGTGCGCCGGGACCACGTGCCGGAAGCCGTAGACCTCGCCGACCGCCTCCTGCAGCCGGTAGAAGGAACGCGACCCCGAGTACGCCTCGTCACCGCACATCATCGCCGCCCACTGACGGTCGCTCATCGCGCTGGTTCCGCTGTCGGTGAGCAGGTCGATGTAGATCTCGTCGGAGCGCAGCAGGAACGTGTTGTGGCCGGCACGTCCGATCGCCGCCTCCCGCTCGGCCCGGGTCGGCACCGGCAGCGGCTCCACACTCTTGATCCTGTACGGCTCCGCCACGGTCATTTCGGCTCCTCCTGGGGTCGGGTAACCAGAGCCTGACTCACCCCCGTCCCGCCTGTACGAGGACTTTGGTCCCGAACCCCGGGACCATTCGGCACCCACCGCCCGACGGGCACCCGGCCCCGGCGACGGCGCGTTCCGGCGCGCACCGTGGCGGTCGTAGGGTCGACGCATGTCGCGGCAACGTTTCGAACAGGCCATGCAGCACATGCGGAAGAGCGACACGCAGGTCCGGGAGGACGCGTTCGACTTCCTGCGCGAGCACGCCGACGCGTATGTCGATGAGCTGATCGCGGAGTTCACGGCGGAGGAGGACCACGGCCTGCGCTGCTGGCTGCTGGAACTCATCGCCGAGGCCCGCTCCCCGAAGGCGCTCGGCCTGTTCCGCGATCAGCTGGAGGACATGGACGAGTCGTTGCGGTTCTGGGCGGTGCGAGGTCTGGAGATGCTCGACACCCGGGAGGCGGAGCAGACCCTCGACCAGGCGCGCGCGAACGGCTGGATCTCCTGACGGCACCCGCCCGCGTCGGAGGGCGCGGCGGCCAGGGGGACGTCGCCGGGCGCGGGGTCCTGCCGTTCAACCTTCCCGGACGAAGCCGTGGCGGGCCAGTTCGATCCCCGCGGGGACGCTGCCCGCGGCGGGGACGGCGGCGATGGTGACGAGTGGCGTCTCATACCAACATTTCATGATGTGTCAATTTATTGATATGTGGGCTACAATGACGACCGCGGAAGGGGGACGACCATGACCGGGCCGACGACCGGCTCCCCGGACGGGCCGCCGCAGCCGGACGAGGCGGCCGGGCCGTCCTGCGCCGCGGCCGTGGTCCAGCCCGGCGACAAGCTGCGCGACTTCCTCAAGGCCCTGGCCAGCGAGCAGCGCCAGCAGCTCATGGAACTGTTCGCCGGCGGTGCCGAACTCACCGTCGGCACGGTCGCCCGGCGCATGGGCATCGGCCAGTCCAACGCCTCGCAGCAGCTCGCGCTGCTCCGCCGCGGCGGCCTGCTGACCTCCCGCCGCGTCGGCAAGGAGGTCCGCTACCGCGTCGACGTCCCCACCGTCGAGAAGTCCCTGACCGAACTCCGGGACTACCTCCGCAGCTGCTGCCCGCCCCCTGCGGACTGACACCGGCGCCCGGTCGGCCATGAACGGCCTCCTCGGCCGACCCGGGACATGCGGCGGATCGGCCGGCCGATCCGCCGCGGTCAGGTACGGGCCGGGGTGGGCAGGGCGAACAGGCCGGACAGGCGGGTCAGCGCTTCGGGGATCACGCGGTAGTACACCCAGGTCCCGCGCCGCTCACCTTCGATCAGCCCGGCCTGGCGCAGCACCTTCAGGTGGTGGGAGATGGTCGGCGCGGTCAACTCGAACGGGCCCGTGAGGTCGCACACGCATGCCTCACCGCCCTCGACCGAGGCGATCAGGTTCAGCAGCCGCAGCCGGACGGGATCGGCCAGGGCCTTGAACACCCTGGCCAGGTCGGCCGCCTCGTCCGCGGGCATCACGGGGCCGCTCAGCGGCGCGCAGCAGACCGGAGCGGTGACGTCCTCGATCTCCATCAACTTAGACATGCCTCTAATTTGACATCCTTCTATCCAGTGATGCAAGCTGACCCTTGATTAGATGAACTTCGAATCAATCGAGGAGTCGCCATGACCGAGAAGCCCGAAAGTCCCGAGCCCGCCCCGTCCACCGCCGAGGGGAGCTGCTGCGGGGTCAATGCCTGCTGTACCGGCGCCGAGCAGGCCGTGAACCCCGGGGTCACCGTCCACCAGGCCAAGACCGAGGCCGGCTGCGGCTGCCTGCGGAGCAGCGACGACGACGCGGCCGGCGCGGGCGTCCCGGCCGGTGCCGGCTTCGCCTCCGGCCACGCGCACGGTCACGCCGGCGACTCCTGACCCGCCCGCTCATCCGCCCCCGGCAGACCGCGGCCGGGGGCGGGTGGGCGTCGCCCGGTCGGGTGGGAGATTTTCGCGCAATGTGTGACGCCCGATGACTTTCTGCCGTGCGGATGGTCCACAGGAGAGTGAGGCACACCGCCACGATTGGAACGCCGATGCACGAGCGGACGGGCACGCCGCGCCGGGCCCCGCGGGGCCGCGGGCTGATGGAGCGGGCGATCGGCTTCGCGCTGACGTCCGTCCAGGCGGTCACGCCGCAGATGCTGCCGCGCCGGACGCCGTGCGCGTCGTGGGACCTCGAGATGCTCCTGCTGCACCTGCGGGACTCGCTGACGGCGCTGAGCGAGGGCGCCTCCCTGGGGCGGGTCGGCATCGAACCGGCGTCGCTCGCCCGGGAGGACGATCCGGTGTCGGCCGTGCGGGTGAGCGCGGTCAGGTTGCTGAGGGCGTCCGGGGCGCTGGGGCGGGTCGAGATCGGTGACCGTTCGCTGGCCGGGGACCTGATGGCCGCCGCAGGGGCGATCGAGGTGGCCGTCCACGGCTGGGACATCGCGCAGGTGTCGGGGGAGCGGCGCCCCGTCCCGCCGGGGCTGGCGGACGACCTGCTGAAACTCTGCCCGCTGGTCGTGCCCGAGCCGCGCCGCCCGCTGTTCGACGAGCCGGTCGAGCCGGGTCCGGACGCCGACGCGGGCGAGCGGCTGATCGCCTATCTGGGGCGCAGGCCGTTGGGGTGAGGGTGCGGCGGCCCGTGAATGCGGGAAGAATCGGGCGCCTGCCGCTCTGAGGAGAGATCTGGTGAAATCTTCTGTTCCCCATGTGCATCCGGAGGCCCGCGAGAGGGTCATCGAGCTGGTCAGGCGGGGGAAGTACATTCCGGCCATCAAGTTCGTCCGGGAGGCCACGGGGGCCGGGCTGAAAGAGGCGAAGGAGTATGTGGACGGCCTGCGTGCCGAGGCGTTCGACAGGATGGTGCCGCCCGAGATCCAGGCCCGGGCGCGTGCGCTGATCATCGGAGGCAGGAAGAAGGACGCGGCGAAACTGGTCCGCAAGTACATCGGCCTTGATGCGCGGGCCGCGAAGGACTACGTCCGCGCCCTTCAGATGGGGCACCCGTCCACGCCGCCGGCCGCGCCGCACGGCGTGCTCTCGGACCGGGTGCGGGCGTTCAAGCACGCCGGAGACTACGAGTCGGCGGTCGCCCTGGTCTGCGCCGAGACGGGCATGGGACGCGACGAGGCGCAGCGCTTCGTCGACGCGCTGCGATAGCGGACGGTCACCGAGGATACCCATCGGCCCCGCGTGCGACTAGAATTCCGTTCGGTTCAGAGTGACCAGGTAAGACATTCGACTGTCCTGCCGCAGTGCCGGGCCGGGCGGGTGCCGAAGCGAAGGACCTTGGAGGGGCCATGGCGATCGCCATCAGCGAGGAACATCGTGAGCTGGCGCGGACGACCCGGACGTTCCTGCGCGACCACGGTGCGCGCGCCGCGAACCGGGCGCTGCTGGAGGCGGACAAGGAGACGCTGCCGGGCTTCTGGACGGAGTTCGCCGGCTTCGGGCTGCTCGGCCTGCACCTCCCCGAGGAGCACGGCGGCGGCGGTGCCGGGCTCCAGGAGCTGGTCGTGGTCGCCGAGGAACTCGGCCGCGCGGCCGCGCCCGGACCCTTCCTGCCGACGATGACGGCGTCCGCCGCGATCGCCGCGTCCGGGGGCGGCGAGCTGCGCGCCCGGCTGCTGCCCGGCCTGGCCTCCGGCGCGACACCCGCGGCTCTCGGCGTGGACGGCTCCGTGACGGTGCGGGACGGCGCCGCCTCCGGTGACGCCGGGGTGGTGCTCGGCGGCGGCCTCGCGGAACTGCTCGTCCTCGCCGCCGGCGACGACCTGGTCGTCGTGCGGGCGGACGCGGCGGGCGTCACCGTCGAGGTGCCCGGCAACCTCGACCCGTCCCGCCGCTCGGCCCGCGTCCGGCTCGACGGCGTGCCCGCCGAAGCCGTCCTCGCCGGCGCCAGGGCGCACGCCACCGCGATCGCCCGCACCCTCGCGTCCGCCGAGGCGGTCGGCGGTGCGCTCGAATGCGTGGAGACCTCGACCGAGTACGCCAAGGTGCGGCAGCAGTTCGGACGTCCGATCGCGACGTTCCAGGCCGTCAAGCACCACTGCGCGAACATGCTCGTCGCCGCCGAGATGGGCACGGCCGCGGTGTGGGACGCGGCGCGGGCGGCGTCCGGTCCGTCCGACCAGTTCGAGCTGGCCGCGGCCGTCGCGGCGGCGCTCGCGATCCCCGCGTTCACCGGCAACGCCGGCCTGAACATCCAGGTGCACGGCGGGATCGGCTTCACCTGGGAGCACGACGCGCACCTGCTGCTGCGCCGCGCCGCCACGCTGGAGGCGCTGTTCGACCCGCACGCCGCGGAGCGGGACGTGACGCGGCTGCGGACCGCGGGCGTCGTCCGGGAGGCGACCCTGGACCTGCCGCCCGAGGCCGAGGCGCAGCGCGGCCGGATCCGCGAACTGGCCCGCGAGATCGCCGCGCTGCCGGCCGGCGAGCAGCGGCACAAGCTCATCGAGACCGGGTACGTCCAGCCGCACTGGCCGCGCCCGTGGGGCGTGGAGGCGAGCGCCGGGCTGCAGCTCGTCATCGAGGACGAGTTCCGCGCCGCCGGCGTCAAACGCCCCCAGTACGGGATCACCGGCTGGGTGATCCTCACCCTGATCCAGCACGGCACGCAGGACCAGATCGACCGCTGGGTGCGTCCCGCGCTCACCGGCGACGAGATCTGGTGCCAGCTGTTCAGCGAGCCGGAGGCCGGGTCGGACGCGGCCGCCGTGAAGACCCGGGCCGTGAAGGTGGACGGCGGCTGGCTCGTCAACGGGCAGAAGGTCTGGACGAGCGGCGCGCACTACTGCCGCTGGGGTTTCGCGACCGTCCGCACCGACCCGGACGCCGCCAAGCACGCCGGCGTCACCATGGTCGTCGTCGACATGAGGCACCCCGGCGTCGAGGTCAGGCCGCTGCGCCAGACCACCGGCGACTCCGACTTCAACGAGGTCTTCTTCTCCGACGTCTTCGTCCCCGACGCCGACGTCGTCGGCACCCCGAACCAGGGCTGGTCGGTGGCCCGCGCGACGCTCGGCAACGAGCGGGTCAGCATCGGCGGAGGCGTCGGCGGCCCGCCCCGGCCCGACGTCTTCAAGCTCTGCACCGAGCGCGGCGACCGCGTCCCCGCCGCCGCCGAACGCGTCGGCGCCTACGCGGCGGAGGAGCAGGCCCTCCGCCTGCTGAACCTCCGGTCCGCCGAACGGGCCGTCGTCGGCGGCGAGCCCGGCCCCGAGGGCAACATCACCAAGCTCGTCCTCGCCGAGCACGGCCACGCCACGGCCGACCTCCTCGCCGAGTTCGCGGGCCCGGACACGGCGTTCACCGACGGCCTCGGCCAGTTCGCCGGGCTGATGCGGCTCGGCTCCCGCGGCATGTCCATCGCCGGAGGGACGTCCGAGATCACCCGCAACCAGATCGGTGAGCGCATCCTCGGCCTGCCCCGCGACCCGCTCATCCGGTGATCCACCGGGTCGGCGCGCTCCGCTGAACTGCGGCGTGCCGCCCTTGTCGCAGCGTGTACAAGGGCGGCCCGCCGCAGATCAACGAATCGGTCAGGCGACAACACGCCGCCGGCCGGCGTGAGGGCGGTCAGCGGCGGCGGTTCCGCGGCTTCAGTGACGGGTTGCCGGACATGTGGTCGATGCCCGGCATGTCCGTACCCGGCGGGACGACCTCGTCGATGGCGTCGAGGACGCCGCCGTCAAGGCGGACGTCGGCGCCGGCGAGCAGGTCGTCAAGCTGCTCCATCGTCTTCGGCCCGATGATGGTCGAGGTGATGGCCGGGTGCTCGGTGACGAACCCGAGCGCCAGATGGGTCATCGAGAGGCCCGCGTCGCCGGCGATCCTCTCCAGGCGCTCGGCGGCGTCGAAGCGGGCGGGCGCGTCCGGGTTCTGGTCGAGCCCGCCGCGGCGGCTGAAACGGGAGCCGTCGGGGGCCTGCTCGCCGCGCCGGTACTTGCCGGTCAGCCAGCCCCCGGCCAGCGGGCTCCACGGAATGACGCCCATGCCGTGCCGCCGGGCGGCGGGCAGCATGTCCGTCTCGATCGAACGCGCGAAGATCGAGTACTGGGGCTGCTCGCACACGAACCGCGCGGTGTTGCGCCGGTCGGCGGCCCACTGCGCCTCGACGATCCAGTCCGCCGGGAACGACGACGACCCGAGGTAGAGGACCTTGCCCTGGCGGACGAGGTCGTCCAGCGCCCCGAGCGTCTCGTCCAGATCGGTTGCCCAGTCGTGCCGGTGCATCTGGTACAGGTCGATGTGGTCGGTCCCCAGCCGGCGGAGGCTGTCCTCCACCGCCCGGACGATCCAGCGCCGCGACCCGCCGCGCCGGTTGCGGTCCTCGCCCATCGGGTTGAAGAACTTGGTGGCGAGGACGATGTCGTCCCGCCGCCCCTTGATGGCGCGGCCCACGATCTCTTCGCTCTTGCCGTTCGAGTAGATGTCGGCGGTGTCGATGAAGTTGACGCCCGCGTCCAGGGCCCGGTGGACGATGCGCTCGCACTCGTCGTAGTCGGCGTTGCCGATCGTCCCGAACATCATGGCGCCGAGACACTGCGTGCTGACTCGAACGCCCGTCCGGCCGAGTCTCCGGTACTCCATGAAGATGTGCTCCCTTGGTAGTTCCTCTCGACGTTAGAACCTGGAGCACGCTCAAGGTCAAGGGGCGCTCATCGCCTCGCCGTGCGAAGTCAGGTGTCGGCGAGCCAGTCGTACCAGGTGTCGAGGCCGTCGCCGCGGGTGGCGGAGACGGGGAGCAGGCGCAGGCCGGGGCGGACGCGGCGGGCTGCGTCCCGGCAGGCGTCGACGTCGAAGTCCACGTACGGCAGCAGGTCGATCTTGTTGAGGAGCAGGACGTCCGCGCCGCGGAACATGTGCGGGTACTTCAGCGGCTTGTCGGCGCCCTCGGTGACCGACATCAGCACGACCCGGGCGCGCTCGCCGAGGTCGAACAGCGCGGGGCAGACGAGGTTGCCGACGTTCTCGATGAACACCGTCGAGCCGTCCGGCGGCTCCAGCGCGGACAGGGCGCCGGCCACCATCGCGGCGTCGAGATGGCAGCCGGAACCGGTGTTGACCTGGACGGTGCGTGCTCCCGCGGCGGCGAGGCGGCGCGCGTCCAGCAGCGTCTCCTGATCGCCTTCGATCACCGAGACCGGGCGGGACGTGCCCAGGTCGGCGACCGTCCGCTCCAGCAGGGTCGTCTTGCCGGAGCCGGGTGAGCTCATCATGTTGAGCGCGAGGACGCCGCGTTCGGCGAGCCACGCCCGGTTCCGCCCGGCCAGGTCGTCGTTGTGCGCCAGGACCCTCTGGCCCAGCGGCACGACGTGGGCGTGAGCGGGGCCGTGGTCGTGGTCGCGGCCGTGGTCGTGTGCGGGGGCGCGGTCATGCGCGGGATCGTGGCCCAGGTCGTGGTCCGGTGCCGTCAGGGTCGTCAGGCGCGGGGCGCCGGCCGCGTCGCATCCGCAGGTCTCACACATCGTCGGTGACCTCCACCGCCTTGATCGTCAGTTCGGCGCCGCCGCTGATCGTCACGTCGGCGCTGCCGCACGGGCACACGGCGAGGGCGTGGTGTGCGGGGAAGGACGTCCCGCAGCTCGCGCAGCTCCCCGTCCCGTCGGGTTCGGTGATGTCGAGCCGCGCGCCCTCCACGCAGGTGCCCTCGCCCGCGAGTTCGAAGCAGAATCGCACGGCGTCCGGCATGACACCGGAAAGTCTCCCTATTTCGAGATGGACGACCGCCACCCGCGAATCGGGCAATTGCGTAGAAATCGCAGCTATGACGCTCTCCGTCACCGCCAATTCGTGCACGCTCATCCCCTGTCGGTCTCGGTTGCGCACGCGCGTTTCTGGTGCCCCGATCTTCCCTGGTCGAACGCTGTGTTTACCGAGTCGATGCACTTGTTTGGGGGGCTTTTCGGCCGGTGTTTCGGGCCGTTCCCGCAGGGCAGGCCGAATTGGTAATGATCTCTACCGGTCGGGGAGGAAGCGATGGTGAGCGTCGCACCGGCGCAGCCGCAGACTGAGGAGATCCACATTCTGTGGACGTCCGAGGGGATGAGCTGCGACGGGGACACGATCTCGGTGACCGCGGCCTCGCTGCCGAGCATCGAGGACGTGGTCCTCGGAGCGATACCGGGCCTGCCGAAGGTCCACCTGCACAACAAGGTGCTCGCCTACGAGAACGGCGCCGAGTTCATGGAGGCCTTCCACCAGGCCGCGCGGGGCGAGCTGGAGCCGTTCATCTTCGTCGTCGAGGGGTCGATCCCGAACGAGAACATCAACGGGGACGGCTACTGGACGTCGATGGGCAACGACCCCGAGACCGGTGAGCCGATCACCCTGAACACCTGGATCGACCGGCTCGCGCCGAAGGCGTGGGCGGTGGTGGCCGCGGGGACGTGCGCGACCTACGGCGGCATCCACGCGATGGCCGGCAACCCGACCGGGTGCATGGGCCTCGCCGACTACCTCGGCTGGGACTTCCGCTCCGCGGGCGGCCTGCCGATCGTGAACGTGCCGGGCTGCCCCGTCCAGCCGGACAACTTCATGGAGACGCTGCTGTGGGTGCTGCACCAGGCGGCCGGGCTGGCGCCGGTGATCCCGCTGGACGAGCAGCTCCGTCCGACGTGGCTGTTCGGCAAGACCGTCCACGAGGGCTGCGACCGGGCCGCCTACTACGAGCAGGCCGACTTCGCGCGCGACTACAACTCGCCGAAGTGCCAGGTGAAGGTGGGCTGCTGGGGCCCGGTGGTGAACTGCAACGTCACCAAGCGCGGCTGGATGGACGGCGTCGGCGGCTGCCCGAACGTCGGCGGCATCTGCATCGGCTGCACCATGCCCGGCTTCCCGGACAAGTTCATGCCGTTCATGGACGAGCCGCCCGGCGCGAGCCTGTCCTCGACGCTGCTGCGGACGTACGGGCCGTTCATCCGGACGATGCGGTCGATCACCAACAGGGGAGCGAACAAGGAACCCAAGTGGCGCCACAACCGCGAACGGCTGACCAGCGGCTACCAGCCCCGCTGGCCGCACCACTGAGGCCGGACGAGCCCGCTACCGAAAGGCCGCGTGAATGAAGCAGGGCACTCAGGCAAGAAGCGACATGTCCCCCGGCCAGGGGGGTCTCGTCGAGGTCGCGTTCGACCCGATCACCCGGATCGTCGGCAACCTCGGCATCTACACCAAGATTGACTTCGCCAACCGGGAGGTGGCCGAGTGCAAGAGCACCTCGTCCATCTTCCGCGGCTACAGCGTGTTCATGAAGGGCAAGGACCCGCGCGACGCGCACTTCATCACCAGCCGCATCTGCGGCATCTGCGGTGACAACCATGCGACCTGCTCCGTCTACGCACAGAACATGGCGTACGGGGTCAAGCCGCCGCCGCTCGCCGACTGGATCATCAACCTCGGCGAGGCCGCCGAGTTCATGTTCGACCACACGATCTTCCAGGACAACCTGGTCTTCGTCGACTTCTGCGAGCGGATGGTCGCCGAGACGAACCCGGGCCTTCTGGCGACGGCCAAGAACACCGAGGCGCCGCGCGGTTCCGTCCACGGCTTCCGCACGATCGCCGATCTGATGGCCGCGTTCAACCCGTTCGAGGGGTCGGTCTACAAGGAGGCCCTGCAGCTCAGCCGCATCACCCGCGAGATGATCTGCCTGATGGAGGGCCGGCACGTCCACCCGTCCACGCTGTATCCGGGCGGTGTCGGCACGGTCGCGACACCGCAGGTGTTCACCGACTATCTCGTCCGGCTGACCCGCTGCCTCGACTTCATCAAGCGGGCCGTCGCGATGAACGACGACATCTTCGACTTCTTCCTCGACGCGATGCCCGGCTACGACCAGGTGGGACGGCGGCGGACGCTGCTCGGCTGCTGGGGCGCGTTCCAGAACCCGGACGTCGTCGACTACGACTACCGGCACATGTCCGAGTGGGGACGGGCCGCGTTCGTCACGCCGGGAATCGTCGTGGACGGGCGGCTCGTCACGACCGACCTGGTCGACATCAACCTCGGCATGCGGATCATGCTGGGCAGCTCGTACTACGACGACTGGACGAACGAGGAGACGTTCGTCAAGGAGGACCCGCTCGGCAACCCCATCGACAAGCGGCACCCGTGGAACCAGACGACGCTGCCGCACCCGCAGAAACGCGACCTCGACGGCGGGAAGTACAGCTGGGTCGTCAGCCCGCGCTGGCTGGACCCGTCGTCCGGCGACCACCTCGCCCTCGACACCGGCGGCGGGCCGCTCGCCCGGCTGTGGGCGACTTCGCTGGCCGGCGAGGTGGACACGCCGTACGTGCGCTCGACCGGGCACAGCGTCCAGATCGACCTGCCGAAGACGCCCGGCATGCCGGAGGTCAACCTGGAGTGGACGCCGCCGCAGTACGCCAACACCATCGAACGCGACCGGGCCCGCGCGTACTTCATCGCCTACTCGGCGGCGATGGCGCTGTACTTCGCCGAGAAGGCGCTGGACGAGGTCCGGGCCGGGCGGACGAAGGTGTTCTCCGACTTCGAGGTCCCGGACGAGGCCATCGGCGTCGGGTTCCACGAGGCCGTCCGGGGTGTGCTGTCGCACCACCTCGTCATCCGCGACGGCAAGATCGCGAACTACCAGCCGTACCCGCCGACGCCGTGGAACGCCAGCCCGCGCGACTCCAACGGCGTGCCCGGCCCGTACGAGGACGCCGTCCAGGGCACGCCGATCTTCGAGGAGAACGGCCCGGACGACTTCAAGGGCATCGACATCATGCGGACGGTCCGCAGCTTCGACCCGTGCCTGCCGTGCGGCGTCCACATGTACGTGGGCAACGGCCGGACGATCGAGCAGCGCCACTCGCCGATGTTCGGTGAGCAGTCGGCGTTCGCCGAGCGGCCGATGGACGGGCAGGACTGATGGTCTGGGACGACGAGCGCGTCCGCGAGCACGTCCGGCACCTTGAGGGGCTGCTCGGACGGCTCGACCCCGCCGCGGCCCCGGCCGTCCAGGCCCTGGTGGACCTGTACGGGGAGGCCCTCGACCGGGTCGTGCGGCTCGCCGCGGACGCGGCGCCCGCGCTGATCGGGGACGAGCTGATATCCCACCTGCTGCTCATGCACGGCCTGCATCCGGAAACCCCGGAAACGCGGGTGCGGCGGGCACTCGGCGGGCTTGAGGGGTTCCTGGCCAAGCACCGCACGTCCGTGGAGCTGGCGGGGATCGAGGGCCCGGCCGTCCGGCTGAGCGTCGCGACGGAGGGCCGCGCCGCCGCGCCCCGCCCGGTGATGGACGCGGTCGAACGGGCGGTGCGGGCCGCGGCGCCGGAGCTGGAGCGCGTCGACGTCGAGGAGCCGGCGCCGGAACCGGTGCTCATCCCGCTGGACCAGCTGCGGAGCCGCGTATGACATCCGGGCTGTGCACCCCGCGGCTGGCGGCGCTGGCCGGGTCGCCCTCCTCGCCTTCACCGGCGCACGCCGAGACCGCCGGGACCGCCGGGACCGCCGATGCCACCGGGACCGCCGGGCCGGCCGCGCCCGCGGAGAAATGCGAGCTGTGCGCCGAGCCTCTGCACGACGCCCACCGGCACCTTCTCGACCTGGAGAAGGACGAGCTGCTGTGCGCGTGCGGAGCGTGCGCCATCCTGTTCGACGACCAGTCGGCGGGCGGGCGGCACTACCGGCTCATCCCGGCCGGACGGCGCGAACTGACAGGCTTCCACCTGGACGGGCCCCTGTGGGCGGCCCTCGGCGTTCCGGTCGACCTGGCGTTCTTCTCCGTGACCGCGCTGGGAGAGGTGTCGGCCCGCTATCCGAGCCTGGCCGGCGCGCTGCACGCCACCGTCCATCCCGACAGCTGGCGGCGCCTGGTGGAGGCCAACCCCGTCCTGGAGGACCTGCGCGCGGACGTGGAGGCCCTCGTCGTCCACCGCGCCCATCCACACCGCGCCCATCAACACCGCGCCCATCCACACCGCGCCAACCGTCACCGGGCTCAGCGGGCCGCCGAGCACTGGATCCTCCCGATCGACGACTGCTACCGGCTGACGGCCCTGCTGCGGGAGCACTGGACCGGTTTCGGCGGCGGCGACGCCGTCTGGGACCACATCAGCGGCTTCTTCGAAGAGATGAGGGGAGAACGATGATCAAGGTCGGCAGACCCGACGTCCGGCCCGACAAGCCGTCGCACGTCAAGGGCGTCGCGGAGGGCAACAGCATCGGCAACTACGAGAAACAGGACGGGCACCTGCCGGACGGCACCTCGACCGCGCGCCGTTCCACCGGGATCAACGCGTCCGCCCGGGGACCGATCCTCGACTCGATGCCCAACCTGTCGCCGGCATGAGCGGGGCACCGGAACTGGGCCTCGACCTGCTCGGCATCGAACCGGAGACGTTCGCGGCGACGCCGACGCTGAACCTGCGGATCGGGCTGCGGCGGCTGGACGGCGGACCCGTCCAGTGCGTCCTGCTCACCACGACCGTCACGATCGCGGCCGCGCGCCGCGCCTACGACGACGTCGAGCGGGAGCGGCTCGCCGGCGTGTTCGGCGAGCCGGACATGTGGGACAGGTCGCTGCACGGGCTGACGTGGGGACGCGTCGGCGCGACCGTCCCGACGTTCCGCGGCGAGGCGGAGGTGACGCTCGCGCTCGCGTGCGGGCACGACATGCAGGTCGCGGCCGACCGCTACCTGCACGCGCTGCGCGGCGGCGACGTCCCGCTCGACCTCACCTTCAACGGCACCGTCTTCTACCCGGGCGAGGACGGGAGGCTGCGCACCGGGCAGATCCCGTGGCACCACGAGGCCACCGGGCGGCTTCCCGTCCAGGCGTGGCGGGACCTGATGGACCGCTACTACGGGTCCGCCCGCTGGCTCCGCCTGGACGACGACTGCTTCGGCCGCCTGGCCGCATACCGGGCACGGCGGGCCCACTCCTCCTTCGACGACACGGTCGACGAACTTCTCCGCAGGGCCGAGGCGCTGCGTGCGGACGAGGAACTGCGAGAGGAGAGGGAGTGGACTGCGTGAGGGCGGTCGCGGACGTCGTCCTTTACGAGGGCTACCTGCTGTGGCCCTACCGGCGGTCCGCGCTGAAGAACCAGCAGAGGTGGACGATCGGCGGCGTCTATCCGCGCCCGTACGCCGAACGGACCGGCGACCATTCGACGGTCCGCGCCGAGTTCCTCCTGGAAACCGGGTTCCTCACGGACACGGGGTTTCCCACGGACACCGGGTTCCCCACGGACACGGCGGGCTCCGGCCCGGACGTCGAGTTCACGCTGCGGTTCCTGCACGCGGTGCACCGCCAGGTCATGGACGGCGACGCCCCGGTGGACGAGATCCGCGACGGGGACGAGACGTTCACGACATGGCAGGAGGCCCGTGAACGCGAGATCACCAGCGGCCGGGTCTCCGTGGCGCGCCTGCTCCGCTCTCCCGTCCGGGTCCCGGTCGCGGTCGCGGCGGGCGCCGAGGACGAGGAGATCGGCGGCGCCGCCCGTTTCACGCGCCTGTGGCAGCGGGTGGACGGGACGATCGAGATCTCGGCCGCCGAGGCCGGGGACGGCGCCGTGCGGCTCAGGGTCGAGGTCGTCAACACCGGTTCCGCCGAAGACCGTGACGGCGCCGTCCACGCGGGGATGCTGTGCGCCCACGTGGTGGCGCGGGCGGGCGGCGGCGCGGCGTTCGTCTCGCTGACCGACCCGCCCGCGCGGATGGCCGAGGCCGCCGCCGCATGCGCGAGCGACGGGCTGTGGCCGGTGCTCGCGGGCCCGCCGGGAAGCCACGACACCGTCCTCGCCGCGCCGATCGTCCTCTACGACTGGCCGCAGGTCGCACCGGAGAGCCCGGGGGACATGTTCGACGGAACCGAGATCGACCGGCTGCTCATCCTCAGCGTGCTCAGCCTCAGCGACGACGAGCGGCGGGAGATGGCGGCCACCGACCCGAGGGCGGCGCAGATCCTGGAACGCTGCGGCGCCCTCTCGTCCGACGAACTGCTCACGCTGCACGGCACCATGCGCGACCCGCGGAAGGACGTCTGGTGACGGGGGACGCCAGAGCCGTCGTGGACGGGACGGAGATGTCGCAGGGCAGCCGGGTCCGGCTCCGCCCGCGCGGCGGCGCGGACATCTTCGACCTCGCCCTCGTCGGCCGCACCGCCACCGTCGAGCGCGTCGAGGAGGACATGGAGGGCGGCCTGCACCTGGTCGTCGCGGTCGACGACGACCCCGGCCGGGACCTCGGCGCCAGGGGCCAGCTCGGGCACCGCTTCTTCGTCGGCCTGGACGAGGTCGAACCGCTGCCGGTGGACGGGCCGTCCCGCACGGTGCTCGTCGCGGGCATCGGCAACGTGTTCCACGGCGACGACGGCTTCGGCGTCGAGGCCGTCCGGCGGCTGAAGACCCGGCCCGTACCGCCCGGCGTGGACGTCACCGACTTCGGCATCCGCGGCATCGACCTCATGTACGCGCTCGGCGACGGCTACGAGACCGTCGTCCTGGTCGACGCGTCGGCGCGCGGCCACGCGCCCGGCACCGTCTCGCTCATCGAGCCGGACACCCGCGACCCGGACGGCTTCGACTTCGGCGCCACGGTCGACGCGCACGGGCTCGACCCCGCGAAGGTGCTGCGCCTCGCCGGCGACAACGGATGGGTGCCCGCCCGGATCCTGCTCGTCGCGTGCGAGCCGTCGTCGCAGACGACGGACGCCACATGGGAGATGGAGCTCAGCCCCCCGGTCGCCGCGGCCGTGGACGAGGCCGTCCGGCTGATCGAGGGACTGCTGGCGAAGGAACTCGCATAGAGACCCGCAAAGGAGGGAGAGAAATGCGGAAGGGAATCCATATCGGCCCGGGAGTGGTCCGCACGATGGTCGCGCTGCTCGCGGTGGGCCTGATCGTCATGCTCGTGAAGGAGACGCCGGGGATGCGCCGGTACATGAGGGCCAAAACGATGTGAACGGACGCCTATGACGACGATCGACAAGCAGTTGATCGGCTATCTGAAGGACGCGCACGCGCTCCAGGAACACGTGGAGGCGGCGTTGAGCGAACTGCTGACCACGGCGGCGGACGAACCCGACATGTGCCGGCCGCTCGGCCACTACGCCGAGCGGTCGCGCGCGCACACCAGGGAGATCGAGGCGCGGCTGAGGGCGCACCGCTCCGCGCCGTCCCTCGTCCGGGACGCCGGGATGCTGTTCGCGGCGGTGGTCGAGGCCGGGCTCGGCCGCAGCCGCCGCGACACCGCCGGCAAGCACATGCGGGACGCCTACGTCGCCGTCCACCTGCAGATCGCGGCGGGGGAGATGCTGCGGCGCGTCGCCGAACGCGCCGGCGACGAGGAGACCGCCGCGGTGGCGAGGGCCATGTGCGACGACGCCTACGAGATGTCGCGCGGACTGTCCGACCGCTGGGACCTCGCCGTCGACATGTCGCTCAGGCAGCACGGCGTCAAGTACGTCCCGCCGCCGCCCGGAGGTGACGACCGATGACCGTCACGGTCACGGAGGTCTTCCGCCGCCGCGCCGAACCCGGCGCGGCGCTCGCGGGCGACGCCGGCGCGATCGCCGCGGCGTGCCATGCGATGGCGGCGCGGTTCCACCGCGGCGGCCGGCTGTTCACGTTCGGCAACGGCGGCGCGGCCACAGACGCCCAGCACGTGGCGGTCGAGTTCGTCCACCCGGTGATCGTGGGGAAGCGGGCGCTGCCGGCGCTGTCGCTCACCGGCGACGTCGCGACTCTCACCGGCATCGGCCGGAGCAGCGGGTTCGACGACATCTTCGCGCACCAGCTCCGCTGCTTCGGCGGCGCCGACGACATGGCCTTCGGGATCTCGCCGGACGGCCGGTGCGGCAACGTCCTGCGCGGGCTGGAAAGCGCCCGGGACCTCGGGATGCTCACGGTCGCGCTCGCCGGAGGCGACGGGGGAGCGCTCGCCGGGACGGCCGACCACGTGGTGACGGTGCCGTCCGCCGATCCGCGCATCGTCAAGGAAGTGCACGTCACGGCGTACCACATGCTCTGGGAGCTGGTTCACGTGTTCCTGGAGCATCCGGACGTGCTCGCGCCGGAGGCGGTCTCTTGACCTCGCCGCCAGGAGGCCGGGACTGCGCCGGCGACCACTGCGTGACGTGCTCGGACGAGGCCGTCCCCGTCCGGGTCCTGCGAATCCGGGACGGCGGCCTCGCCGACGTCGACGCCGGGGACGGGCGCGTCGAAGAGGTCAGCGTGGCACTGGTGGACGCCGCGCCCGGTGACACCGTCCTCGTCCATGCCAAGGAAGCGATCGGGGTCGTGACATGACCGACATGCAGCAGCTCTACCCGTTCCTGTACGCGGGCGGTTCGGGGCTGGACACCCTCATGGACGACGTCCGCCGCTCGACCGCCGACAAGGCGAACGACATCGTCCGGCTGCGCGAGACCGTCCTGGAGGAGTACGGCGAGGACCTCGTGGCCTGCGCCGGCCGGATGGCGGACGCGTTCCGCGCCGGCGGGCGGCTGTTCACGTTCGGGAACGGCGGCAGCTCGACCGACGCGCAGGACGTCGCCGCCCTGTTCCTCAACCCGGGTGACTCCGGGACGCCGCTGCCCGCGCTCGCGCTCACGACCGATGTCGCCGTGGTCACCGCGCTGTCCAACGACATCGGGTTCGAGGTGGTGTTCGCCCGGCAGCTCGCCGCGTTCGGACGTCCGGGAGACATCGCGCTCGCGCTGTCCACCAGCGGGAACTCCGACAACCTGATCGCCGCGCTGCGGGAGGCGGGACGGCGCGGCATGGTCACGGTCGGCCTCGCCGGCTACACCGGCGGCCAGATGGCCGAGGAACCGGGGCTGCACCACCTGTTCGTCGTGCCGTCGTCCTCCGTCCACCGCATCCAGGAGGCGCAGACGACCATCTACCACGCCCTATGGGAACTGACGCAGCACGAGCTGACGCAGCACGAGCTGACGCAGCGCGAGCCGGCGCAGCACGAGCCGACACAACACGAGCCGACACAGCGCGAACCCACCGAGGAGGCCGTCTGATGTGCCTGGCGATACCGGGCGAAATCGTGGAGATCATGCCTGACCGTCCGCTGGCGAAGGTCGACGTCACCGGCGTCCGGCGGGCCGTCAACATCGGCCTGCTCGACGGGGAACGGCTCGCCGCCGGCGACTGGATCCTCATCCATGTCGGCTTCGCCATGTCCAAGATCGACGAGGCGGAGGCGAAGGCCACGCTGCGGATGCTCGAAGGCATCGGCGACGCCTACGACGACGAGATCGACGCACTGCGGGAATCGAGGATCGACTGATGCGCTTCGTCGACGAGTACCGGGACGCGGACAAGGCGCGGGCGCTCGCCGCCTCGATCACGTCCCTGTGCGAGCCCGGCCGGCACTACAAGTTCATGGAAGTGTGCGGCGGCCACACCCACACCATCTACAAGCACGGCCTTGAGGACTACCTGCCGGAGAACATCTCGCTCGTGCACGGCCCCGGCTGCCCGGTGTGCGTGATCCCGATGGGCCGGGTGGACGACGCCATCCACATCGCGTCCCAGCCGGACGTCATCATGACGTCGTTCGGCGACATGATGCGCATACCCGGCGGCGACGGCTCGTTCTTCGACGCGAAAGCCGCCGGCGCCGACATCCGGATGGTGTACTCGCCGCTGGACGCGCTGAAGATCGCCCTGGGGAACCCGTCGCGCCGCGTCGTCTTCATGGGGATCGGGTTCGAGACCACCGCCCCGTCCACCGCGATGACCGTGCTGCGCGCGGCGGCGCAGGGCGTCGAGAACTTCTCCGTCTTCAACAACCACGTGACGATCCTCCCGGCGATCAAGGCCATCCTCGACTCGCCGGACCTGCGGCTCGACGGATTCATCGGCCCCGGCCACGTCTCCACCGTCATCGGCTGCCGCCCGTACTCGTTCATCACCGGCGACCACGGCAAACCGCTGGTCGTCGCGGGATTCGAGCCGCTGGACATCCTCCAGTCGGTGCACATGCTGCTGACCCAGCTCGCCGAGGGCCGCTGCGAGGTCGAGAACCAGTACGGCCGCGTCGTCCCGTGGGACGGAAACGCCAAGGCGCTTCAGGTCATCGGCCAGACCATGGAGCTGCGCCCCTATTTCGAATGGCGCGGCCTCGGCTTCATCTCGCACTCCGCGCTCCGCATGAAGGACGAGTACGCGGCCTTCGACGCCGAACGCGTCTTCGACATCCCGGGCGGCCGTGTCGCCGACCCCAAGGCGTGCCAGTGCGGCGAGGTCCTGAAGGGCGTCCTGAAACCGTGGGAGTGCAAGGTCTTCGGGACTGCCTGCACACCGGAGACGCCCATCGGCACCTGCATGGTCTCGTCCGAAGGCGCATGCGCCGCCTACTACAACTTCGGCCGCTTCACCCGGGAGCGCGTCAAGGAGGCCACCCGCGTCGAGGAGGCGCCCCGCGTCAAGGACACGACCGGCGTCAAGGACACGACCGGCGTCAAGGACACGACCGGCGTCAAGGACACGACCCGCGTCAAGGAGGCGACATCGTGACGATCCGCGAAGAGCAGGTCCTCGAACGCATCGACCGCGCCCGCAATGCCAGGCCGCGCCTCCGCGAGGACGCCATCACGCTCGCGCACGGCTCCGGCGGCAAGGCGACCCACACCCTGATCGAGACCGTCTTCCGCGAGGCGTTCGGCAACCCGCTCCTCGACCGGCTGGACGACTCGGCGCACTTCGCCGTGAACGGCACCCGCCTCGCCTTCACCACCGATTCCTACGTCGTCTCGCCGCTGTTCTTCCCCGGCGGCGACATCGGCGACCTGGCCGTCAACGGAACCGTCAACGACCTCGCGGTCTCCGGCGCCACCCCGTTGCACCTCTCGGCCGGGTTCATCCTCGAAGAGGGCTTCCCGATCTCCGACCTGCGCCGCATCACCGAGTCGATGCGCCTCGCCGCCGAGGCCGCCGGCGTGGACATCGTCACCGGCGACACCAAGGTCGTCCAGCGCGGAAAGGCCGACGGCTGCTACATCAACACCGCCGGCGTGGGCCTGGCCCGTTCGGCGCCGGCGGACATCCGCCCCGGCGACGCCGTCCTCGTCACCGGCCCGATCGGCGAACACGGCGTCACGGTCATGCTGGCGCGCGGCGAACTCGACATCGAGGCCGACCTGACGTCCGACACCGCGCCGCTGAACTGCCTGCTCGCCGACGTCCGCGACGCCTGCCCCGGCGCCGTCCGCCGCATGCGCGACGCCACCCGCGGCGGCGTCGCGACCGTCCTCAACGAACTGGCGTCGGACTCCGGCACGGCCGTGGTGGTGGACGAGTCCAGCGTCCCGGTGCGTCCCGCCGTGCGGGGCGCCTGCGAACTCCTCGGCATCGACCCGATGTACGTGGCCTGCGAGGGCCGCGCCGTGGTCGTCGTCGCGCCCGAGGCGGAGGAGACCGCTCTGGCCGCCCTGCGGGGCCACCCTCTGGGCCGGGACGCCGCCGTGATCGGCCGCGTGCGCGAGGACCCGCCCGGCCTCGTCCTCCTGAAGACCGCCTTCGGCGGCACCCGCATAGCCGACCTTCTGGTGGGCGACCCGCTGCCCCGCATCTGCTGACCCGCTGCGGCCCGCCCGGTCGCGTTCAGGCCAGCCTGATCGAGGAAAGGATCTGTTCGGCGGCGGGCGGCATGGCGCCCTTCCCGGCCGCCAGATGGACGAAGCAGTAACGCTCGCCGGAGACGGGGACGGTGACCTCGATCTGGTCGGTCGTGACCCCGTCGTAGTCGGTGCTGGTATTGGTCATCTTGAACCCGGGCCTCCCGCTGACGGTGAGATCGGTGATCTTGGCGCCCTTGTTGAGTCTGCGCGCCTTCTCCTTCAGGGTCTCCAGCTCGGTGCCGATGATGCCGCCCCTGTCGCATCCGGCCTCCACGTTCGGCGCGTAGGCGGACGTGACGGACGAGTCGATCCCCCACACCACGCCGAGTTTCTTCTGCTCCTCCTTCAGCTTCTTGATGAGCTCACCGCGGGGGCCGGACAACCCGAAGGACGTCTGCACCACCGGGGAGGCGTCCTGTGTGGGGTCGACCTGCTTCCATCCGGCCGGAAGGCTGACCGTGACACCGGTGCTCGCGCCGCCGATGGGCGTTCCGCCGCCGCCCGGCTGCCCCGCGGCCGCCGTGGAGCTCGCCGGCCCGCCCTTGGCGTCGGGCTCGTCCTTATCGGAACCCGAGCAGCCGGCCAGGGCCACCAGCGCCAGGCTCAGCACACCGGGGGTGATCAGTCGGGAAGGGATCATGGGGGTTCTCTCTCTCGACGGCCATTGCATATGCGAATCTCTAGAACGCTGCATGTCACAGGGTTGAGAGGTTGAGACCCTGGAACGTGTTCGCATATGCTAACAGGATTTGCATCAGCTAATCGACGGGTTCGATGGACTTCGTCGACCCGATCGACTCTCCGCCCCCCGCCCCGCCTCTGCCGGCTCTCGCGTTCCGGGCATCCTCGGGCCGGATGGCACGGTCACCGGCAATGGATGGAACCCGAATGGATGGAACCCGAATGGATGGAACCCGAATGGATGGAACCCGAATCGGATGGAACCCGAATCGGATGGCCACCGTCACATGTGTCCGAATCAATCATCTACAAAGGGTTCCTATCGTGAGAAATCGCCAGCTCAGTGCCGGTCAGAGGCATGGGCGCGCCAGGATCACCGTGGTCGCGACCGCCATCGCCGCGGTGGGACTGCTCGGCTCGGGCTGTTCGATAGCGAACTTCAACCCGACCGCGGAGTCCACCGACGACATCCCGCCCCCGGAACTGTCGACGCGGGACCTGCCGACGCCGGAGGTCCGGCGGAGCTCGCTGACCGGCAGCTGGCGGGGCACCTACACCTGCAACCAGGGCGGTATGCGACTGAACCTCACGCTCGTCCAGAGTTCGAGCGGCAGGGTCACCGGCATCTTCCGCTTCTCCCCCGGTCCGGGCAACTCCGAAGCGCGCTCGGGCTCCTTCACCCTGCGCGGGACGGTCATCGGCCGGTCACTGACTCTGCGCGGCGACCGCTGGATCAGCCGGCCGGGCAACTACGAGATGGTCTCCATGAGCGCGCGGGTCTCGACCGCCAGCCCCGATCTGCTCCAGGGCGACATCCGCGACCCCGGCTGCTCCACCTTCACTGTCCGGCGAACATGACCACTCGACCGTCGGCTGTTCCGGACCCGCGCAGGAGTGGGGGGGGGGGGGGGGGGGGGGGGGCGCGCCCCCCCCCCGCGGGGGGGGGGGGCCCCCCGGGGCCGGGGGGGGGGGGGGGGCCCCCCCCCCCCCGGGGGGGGGGGGGGCGCGCCCGGGGCGTACCCCCCCCCCCCCCCCCCCCCCCCCCCCCCCCCCCCCCCCCCCCCCCCCCCCCCCCGCCCCCCCCCCCCCCCCCCCCCCCCCCGCCCCCCCCCCCCCCCCCCCCCGCGCCCCGCGCCCCGCCCCCCCCCCCCCCCGCCCCCCCCGCCCCCCCGGCCCCCCCCCCCCCCCACTCCGGTGGGGACGGGGTCAGAACCTGCCGGCTTTGATGTCGGCGAGCGTCACCCGGGACGCGTGGTAGTAGATCGTCCTGAGCGGCTGGTCCGGAGCCTTGCTGGAGACGGCGACAGGCTGGCCCGTGCCGGCGTCGATGATCAGCGTTTCCACGATCTCCCCGCCGGCTGGCCAGGCCCCCACCGCCGCCTCGTGGCGCCGGACGACCTCGACGAAGGCGTTCTCGTCACCGTCGAGCGAGAGGGCGATCAACTCCGCATCGTCTGGATCGGGTGTCATGGCCCTCCTCGTTCTGGATTGCCTTACACCCGGGAATTGCCGTCCGATGGGGCGAAGCGTTCACCCGATGGGCCTCGTACCTCTGAGGTCTCGTACCTCTGAGGTCTCGTACCTCTGAAAGGGCCGCTACCAGTCGCGGACGGACTCCACTCCCGATTCGAGGCTCACGCGTGCCCAGGCCAGGTCAGCGCCGTGGGCGGCTTCGGCCTCGTCCACGATGCGGTCGAGGGCGGCGAACAGTTCCTCGCGCTCCTCGGTCTCGATGAAGGGTGCGCGGCCGTCCAGCCTGTTGAACGCCTCGCCGTACCGCCGCCCGATCTCGACCAGCCGCGCCGGCCCGTCGCCGTCGGGGTCGGGGCCGGGGTCGCTGGAGAGCACCTCCATGACCGCCCGCCGCGTCGACTTGTAGTGCGCGACGGCCTTCTTGAATCGGCCGCTGCTGATGTGCCCGCGGCCGTCCCAGTCGCGCAGCGGGTTGTTCCGGTTCTCCGCGACCCAGTCGGGCTTGCGGGCGCCGCTGATCTGGATGTAGGTGCCGTTCGGTATCTCCGGGCGCCAGGTGGAGCGCATCGCGGTGGCGTACTCGGCGGGAACGCCGTGGAGGATCAGCGCCTCCAGCGCGGGGACGCTCCGGGGGAGCAGGCGGTCGTCCCGGCCCATCCCGAACAGGTCGACGATCTCGATCCTCTGCAACGACTCCAGGCCGTTGAGGGCGGCCGCCGCCGACAGCAGCCCGAGGTCGCCCCCCAACGTCAGAATCCTCAGGTTCGGGAACCGCCGGACGAGCCGCTCACAGTCGAGCGACTCGATGCCCTCGACGTCCAGGATCTGGATATCGGGGTGCGGTTCGTCCGGCCCGTCGAGCAGATCGTTGATCTCGGCGCCGGTGTGGTCCGCGGCTCGCGGGTCGGCGGGATCCGCGCGGACGCCGCCGTCCCAGCGTCGCTGCCGGGCGAGCTGGTCGCCGAGCCGCCAGCCCGTGGAGTAGCTGCACGACGGTTCGTCGTGCAACGGCGGCAGGGCCCCGATGACCTTGTAGCTGCGCGGGAGGACCCATTCGTAATTGCAGTACGACAGGACCCCGTTCCAGGAGTGGTGAGTCAGCCTGAGCGGTGAGACGTCACCGAGATCGGCGACGGACGAGGGTTCGGGACCGGACCAGTCCAGTTCGAGGACGGCCGCCACCTCATCGGCGGCGTCGACACAGATGATCTGTGCGGCCGTCCACTCGGCGAGAGCGATCGAGAAGGCGGCCACGACGTCACCCGGCGCGATCGGCCTGGGGGGAGCGGAGGCCCGGTTTCTGCCGGTCATGAAGGCGATCATAGGAGGATCGCCTCCGCCGTCGGGTGTGACGGCGGAGGCGGCCCGCGTCCGTCAGCCCAGGTTCTTCTGTCTCACGGACCATTCGCTGTCGCAGAGCCCGCAGTCCGGGCCGACGAAGAGCCGCCCGGCGGCTGCGTCGCCCTTGAGCTGCCACTTCAGCCAGGCGGCGCCGACGCGTCCGAACTCGCCGCCGTTCGGCTCGCCGTAGGTGCCCATGTGGCCGACGTCGAGGTTGCCCATGAAGGCGGGCAGCCCGGCCGGGAGCCGGTCCCAGTCGTCCATCGCGTTCTCGTAGGCGATGTCGCTGGGGCCGCCGACGAAGTAGCCGATCGGGGCGTGCAGCCGGGCGAGCTGCCAGTTGTCGGAATCACTGAGCATGCCGCTGTTCCAGATGCCGGTGGCGGTGACCCGGGGGTCGGCGGAGACCTCGTAGGCCTCCAGGCCGCCGCAGGACTGCCCCATCACCGCCACCTTGCCGGTGTCGATCTTTCCCCGGTACTTGCCGCCGACGCGGCCGTTCTCTTCAATGGCCCAGTCGATGGCCTCGGTGAGCATGTCCGCGTCCGTGCGGCCGAACCCGCCGGGCCTGCCGTTGGCGATGACGAGGAAGCCGTGCGAGGCCAGCTCCTTGAGGAAGTTCTCGAACATCGTGCCGTCGGCGGAGCAGGCGCCGTTGCCCCAGGCGACGATCGGCAGCCTGATCCCGGACGGGAGGTTCTCGGGCCGGTAGACGGTGTGGTCCCAGAGCCGCCAGGTGGTCTCGTAGTCGGCCGGGTACGGACCGGTGCCGCCGGGGACGGCGTGCGCGGGAGCCGCCAGGACACCGGTCAGCAGAAGCGGGGCGCACAGAAGAAGGAGAACTCTCCGGACGAGCCTCTTCACGACATTCCTCCTTTGGCGAGGGGCATCGCCCGGAATCTCGCAAAAGGAGGTGGCCGCTTCAAGAGCCCCGGAGCACGACCGGCGATTCTGCCGATAACTCCGCCCAACCGGCGTTGGGCGCCGGCACAGGGAACCGGTCACGGGGCGCCGTCCCACCCCGTCCCACCCGGTGGACGGCGCCCCGAAAACCATTGGCGACAGGGCCGGCCCCCCTCTTACCACCCTCTTACCATTGGTCGTACCGATGCGGGGTGGTGCAACGGGAGCACGCAGGCCTCATAAGCCTGGTGATGCGGGTTTCGAATCCCGCCCCCGCCACTAAAGGAATTCCTGAATCACCGAGGCCCGAACAGGTCGTCGGCGTCGCCGACCTGAACTGCGTGGACCAGCTTGTCTGGATTGGCGATGGAGTGGATCGTCTGGATACGGCCGTCGGCGATGCTGAGGCCCATGGCCCCGACCAGCCCTTCCTGCGCGTCGGTCACCATGATTCCGGGCTGGCCGTTGATGGCGGCGACCTGGACGCGCAATCCACGACGCGCCAGCGCGGACATCCCGCCCGACAAGATCCGTGCCACGCGCTCCCGGCCATGGGCAGGCCGCGGTATCGCCTGCACCTTGCCGCCGCCGTCGACGTGGAGCGCCACGTCGTCCGCCAGCAGCGCCTCCAGCTTTTCCAGGTCGCCCTTTCCGGCGGCGTCGAGAAATGACCGGGCCAGCTCGTCCCGCTGCCGCCGGGAGGCGTGGTAGCGCGGGCGGCGCTCCCGGACGTGGCGGCGAGCCCGCGCGACCAGGTGCCGCGTGCTGTCCACGTCGGTGCCGATGAACTCGGCGACCTCGCCGTACGGATACTCGAACACCTCCCGCAGCAGGAACGCGGCCCGCTGCCGCGGTGACAGGCTCTCCAGCAGCACCAGGAACGCCAGCGACAGCGAGTCGGCGGTCTCGGCCTGCTCGGCCGGTGACGGGTCGGTGACCAGCGGTTCCGGCAGCCACTCGCCGACGTACCGTTCCCGCCGGGCCCGCGCCGAGCGGAGCTGGTCGATGGCCAGCCGGGTGACCAGCGTGGCGACGTAGGCCCGCGGCGAGGAGATCTCCTCGTCGCGTTCCAGCGTCTGGTGCATGCGCAGGAACGCCTCCTGCACCACGTCCTCGGCCTCGCCGACGCTGCCGAGCATCCGGTAGGCGATGGCGAAGGCCCGCGGGCGCAGTTCGCCGTACAGTTCGCCGTACAGGTCGGCGGAGGACATCCCGCTATCCCATCCCCTCGATGAAGCCCGTACGCCAGGTCGGGTACTGCAGCGTCCAGTCCAGTTCGCGTTTGGCCTTCTCGCTGGAGATCCCGCGAGCCCGCGTCATCAGGTCCACCGGTCCCTTACCGGCCAGCAGGCGGACGAGCCCGGCGGGTACGCGGCGCGGCGGTCCGGCGCCGAGGGCGCGGGCCAGCTCCGGCAACCACTCGTGCACCGGCGCGGGGCCGTCATCGGCGACATGGTAGATCCCGGACTTGCCGCGTTCGATGGCCGCGACCGTCGCCGATGCGGCATCGACGATGTGCACCAGCGACCACACTCCGCGCCCGCCGCCGACGATCGGGAACTTCCGCTTGCGGATCTGCACGCCCATGACGGCGTCCGGCGCGGCGCTCATCCCGGTCCCCGGGCCATAGAAGCCACCGTAGCGAAGCGCGATGCCCTCGGCCCAGCCGATGCCGGTCACCGCCTCCTCCAGGTGGCGCAGCGCGGCCACCCCCTCCTCGGCGTCCGCGGGCGGGTTCGGCTCGATCCGGCCGTCCTCGTCGGCGACCGGCCCGCCCGTCCGCTCCATCCACATGGCGTTGCTCTGCGCCACGAACTTCTGGACGCCCACGGCCCGCGCGGCGGCCAGCAGGTGGTCGGTGCCTTCGACGCGCAGCCGGTTGGTGGCGGCCGCCATCCGCTTCATGTGCCGGAAGTCCGCCGGTCCGCCCAGTGCGGTGAGCTGATGGACGACCACCTCGGGCTCGGCCCTGGCCACCACGTCCGCCACGGAGTCGGGGTCGAGGGCGTCGAGGACCACCGGTTCGGCACCGAGCGCCCGCAACGCGTCCGTCTTGGCGGCCGAGCGTGTCGTCCCGACCACCTCATGCCCGCGCGCCACGAGCTGAGTGACGAGGTGCCCGCCGATCGCGCCGGACGCCCCCGCGATGAAGATTCGCATGATGTCTCCGTTCATAGACTTCACCGACAAAGACGAGACACCCCCGTCCTCCATGAACGGCAGTTACCCAAATCACACCAAGACGTGCCCACGCGGCCCAGGCCGCCGAGATCGGCGGGCCGCCCGCCTTGGGCCGATTTCCACCGGTTCGCCAATTTTGTCGAGAACATCAGATGCCGGAAGAGGTGCTCGATCCACCCTTACCCGCACAGGCACATTCGACCGGCCAAAGCCGGCCCGGTCTCCCGTCCATGGAGATGAAAAGCCATCGGCGGCTTCTGAGTGATTCGCTATCCAGGAAGTCTCAATATTGTCACCTTCAAACGGCCGAACCGTTGGTATCCGTTCGATAACATAGAGTCATGTGTTCGAGGTCGGTGATCGATGTGGCGTCGATGTCCACCAGTGAGCTGGTGGACGCGGCGGCTGCGATCGCGGCCGAACTCGCCCGGCGGGAGCCTCCCGAGTCGGCGGCTGTCTGCATGCACGACGCTGAAACCCTCGCCCGAACGGCAGACCTGCAAGAAAGTGCCCTGGCCGGGATGATCGGGCGGGTAGACGTCTCGGGTGAGATGCGCCGGTGGGGATACCGTCGGTGCGGAGCTGGCTGCGGACCCGGCTGGGGATGCGGGAGGCCCGCGCCAAGGAACGCATCGCGCTGGCCCGTGAACGTCACCGCCTCCCTCAGACCGCTGAACGCCTGGCGTCCGGGGAGTTGTCCTACGGGTACGCCGCCACCATCGCCACCGCCGTGGCCCGCCTGGACGACGCCGACTGCGCGGCGGCCGAGGAGATCCTGCTCGACCTGGCCGGGAAGGGGTTCTCCGCCGGGAAGGTCGCCGCGTTCGGCACCCGGATCACCGACCTGATCGCCGAACGCGACGACTCCGAGACCCCTGATGACGACTCCCGGCGCGGGTACGAGCGGTCCTGGATCGATTCCACCCGATCCCTGGACGGCGGTCGCTTCATCAAGGGCTGGCTCAACGCCGAAGACGCCGCCCTCTGGGACGGCACCCTCGGCCCCCTGGCCAAACCCGCCGGACCCGATGACACACGCGACCTGCCCGAACGCACCGCCGCCGCGCTGACCCACGTCCTGTCGGGCGGGCACCGCGCCACCAAGGTCACCGTCATCTGCGACCTGGACACTCTCACAGGTGGCCGAGCACCGGCGCGCCTCGCCGACGGAACGCCGATCCCACCGGAACAGGCCCGCCGCATCGCCCTGGCGGCCGGAGTGTCAGCGCTCGTCCTCGGGAGCGGTCACATCCCGCTCTACCTCGGCCGCACCGTCCGGTTCGCCACCCCGGGGCAGCGCCGAGTACTCGAGGCGCTCTACCCGACGTGCGCGGTGCAGGCCTGCGAGGTACCCGGGACGCTGTGCGAGGTCGACCACATCAACGGCTGGGCCCTGGGCCACGCACCCACCGACATCGACAACCTCGCGCTGACCTGCGGATTCCACAACCGGTTCAAGGCGGCCAACCCCGACCAGATCCACATAGTCCGAGGCGGGGACGGCCGATTCACCTACCGGCTGATCCCGCCGGAAGACGGAAACCACCGACGCCGCCCCCTACCGGCACCCGACGTCCCCAATCCCTGGGAACAGCCCGCTGTCCCGTGCAGTCCCCGCTCACCCGCCCGCCGGTACCGACACAGAAACGGCTCCCCACGAGCCGGAACCACCACCCGAGGACGCCGCCAAACCGCCGGCCCCTAGCAGAGCCAGTTCCCGTGCTTGCGCATTACAGAACCGGCCCAGCGGAACTCCGCTGTCCATCCCGCATGGGCGAGCGATCCATGGACGACTCTGCGACTCGGCACTGACCGGCGCGACATGGCCGAAAGCCTGAGCGAGAATCGGTCGCGAACGTTGAAAAGGACTCTCGTTCACCCCGGCCACCCAGTTATCGCGGAACTCTTTCCGAGCCGGGGGCGGTGTTCACCAGGTGGTGGGGAACATGCGGTGTTTGAGGACTGCATCGATTTGATCGGCCGCGTATTTGGTGTCGCCGCAGGGGCAGAGGTAGCCGTGTCCGCCGCGTCCGGCCTCGTGGTAGGCCCAGGTGCCGCCGGCCACGGCGCGGACACTGACCGCGACGCGGACGTGGTGGTCGGGGCCGAAGGCGAAGACCCACAGCAGCGGCGGACGGGTGGGGAACTCGTCGGCCTGGTAGAGCTTCACGCACCGGTAGCCCCTGGACGCGATGGCCACGGCGAGCAGGTCCAGGTAGCGGATCGCGGTGGTGCGGCCTCGTTGGGTGCGCCAGCGGAGCAGGTGGCGTTGCGCCTGGACGTTCAGCGGGCGCAGCGAGCCCATACGATCTTTCCCTCCTCGTTGAGCGGGCGGACGCCCCAGTCGTGGACGAGCTGCGCCATCAGCAGCAGCCCGCGCCCACCGATGGCGTCATGATCTTCTGGCCCGACGACAGGCAGGCCCGTGCCCTCGTCCCGGACCTCGATGACGACCAGATCGGCTTCCTCATCGGGGAAGACCCGGATTACGATGTGGCCGAACCCCACGTGTTTGTGGACATTGGTAACCAGTTCGGTGACCACGAGCCGACCGATGTAGTCGTCGGCGATCTTCAGTTCCCGGAACCGCTCGGTCAGGTAGCGGCGCGCCTTTGCGGGTGCCCGGTCGCTCGGCTCGAGAACGAGCGCCGGAGTTTCCGGCGCGAGAGCTGCAGTTGGCATCGGTATGACCTCTGGACGTGTCGATTTCTCGTATCTCTCAGTAAGACACTCATCGACACAGAGTCACTGTTAACCTCCGGAAAGACGCACCATCTCGCTCATGATCTTCATGCGCGGGTTACCCCCGGTTCCGATGCGTTAAGGAGTGGCGAGCATGGCATCCCCCCGACGACGTGCAGTGATATCCCCCGCGCTTGCCGCCTTCGGCCGACAGTTCCGCCGGCACCGCGAGCGGGCCGGGTTGAGTCAGGCCCGCATCGCGCAGCGCACCGGCAAAACGGCCTCCTTCGTCTCGCAGATCGAGAGTGGGAAGAAGCGGTGCAAACGCGACTTCGTCGAGATCATGGACCCGGAGCTCAAGGCGGGTGGCGTCCTCCTCAACCTCTACGACGACCTGAACGGTGACGGCCAACTGGGCTTCCCGACGTGGTTCGACTGGCCTGAGGTGGAGTCCGAGGCCGATGTGCTGGTGACGTGGGAGCACAGCGTGGTCCCCGGTCTTCTGCAGATCGAGGGATACGCCCGCACGCTCCTCGGCACGGACGAGGCCGTGCTCGCTCGTCTGGCCCGGCAGGAGATCCTCAAGCGGGACGATCCCGCTCCAGTCACCTTCATCGTGTTGCTCAGCGAGAACGTCCTTCATCACTATGTGGGCTCGCGAGAGATCATGCGGCAGCAACTCGAACAGTTGCTGGCCATGAGTGAACTACCGAACGTGACCATCCAGATCGTCGTGAACGTTGATGGCGCTCCTGCGGGGAACGGGGGATCGTTCGTTCTGGCGACGATGAAGGATCGAAGCGAGGTGGCCTACCTCGAAACCGCCGTACGCGGAATTTCAACCGACGACTTCCAGGACCTTGTAGGGGTCGCGCGCACACTTGATACCTTGAGGAGCAACGCGTTGCCGGTCAGCCTGTCCCGAGACCTGATGAGAAAGGTGATTGAGGAGAAATGGACCTGAGTGGCGTTGCCTGGCGCAAGGCGAGCAGGAGCACCGAGAACGGTGGTAACTGCGTGGAACTTGCGCCTGTGAACGGTTTGATCGCGATTCGCGACAGCAAAGACCCCAGTGGCCCCAAGCTTCTCGTGAACCGCAAGGATTTCCGCCGCTTCGTCGAGACGCTCGAAAACCCCTGACCCCGGAGTTGCTGGTCCGTAGGGCGGTGGAGGAGATTGGTCTGAGCCGTGCGGTGTGGCGCCAGGCCGGCCGCAACACCGGCCCCAAACTGATCGCTACCCCCGGCGACCTCCGGCACCTCCCCGAAACCCTCAAGATCATCTGACTTCGAAGGCAGAATCTCCGGCCGTGCGCCGGGGCTTCGCTTTACTCGGGCTCCCCCGGATTACCGGGTCGGCGCGTCGGTGCGATCGGCCACGTCATAGGGTGCCCAGGCTGTGCTGAAGCAGTTCAAAGTCAGCGACGAAGCAGGCGACCTCACCATTTCTGGCGCGGCCGATCCAGGTCGGGTAGGTCCCGTCGCCCATACCGCACCGGAACACGATGACGTTCAGGTCTGGATCGTCGGTGGGCACCTCGATGCCGCCGACCTGGATCGTACGATAAATGGCGTTGGACATTGCCGGGCGGTCGAGTTCGAGGTGGTCGCGTGCCGAAGCGTCAAGAAAGCAGCCGGCGCCAGAGTCGACTGAGAACCCGAAGAACGAGCCGTCTTCGAGGAGTTCCGCATCCTGCCCCGGCTGCAGGGCCAGTTCCCAGGAAACCGCCGACTCGGCCCGTATGTTCAGTCTTGCTGCGTTCACCAACCGCATCGGGGACGGTCTCTGCGGAACTGGTGATCGTTCCCAATGGGAGATCGACAGAGTCACCGGATAGCGGCCCGGCGGGACCTTCACGATGAAGGGCTGCACCTCAGGCTGGACCCCCCAGCCCGGATCTTGGACGATCAGGTGACCGGTGGGGAGCCGTAACGCTCCGGCTGATTGAACGTCGATCACCGAGTGAGTTCCGTCGTCCCATCGGTAACGGGTTCCTGCAGTGAACATCATGTTCGGGGAGGGGGCGCGCATGGCATGGGATCATCTCAGAATGCGCGTCATCGACCCGGCCGAGTCGAGGCGGAATCGCGGAACGGCACCATCCGGCGTTCGATGCAGCGGCAGCCGGTGGGAGACGTCGGGTAGTGGGAACCCGGTACGAAGAGGATGGCCTGGCCGTGCTGCCATTCGATGGGATGATCTACCTTCGGATCGGCACCGGAATCGTATCGCCGGGGCGTAGTAACCAGAGCACGAGAGTATGGCGACCTCGTCCCGCAGGGCTGGGTGAGTGGATTGGTGGCGGGGATGGGGCGAAGGATCGGGAGGATGCCGAGGCCGGATCCGGAGAGTGGGATCTTTCTTTTCTCGCTCGTCATGGCGGCCGGTGAGCCGGGGGGCGCGGAGAACGCGGAGGTCATGAGCCGGTACGCGGACCAGATGTTCTCCGCGGGCGACGTGGCGGCGATGGCGGCGCGCAATATCCAGGTGCTCGATGAGAACGGCATCGCTCCACGGACGGCACCCGCCACCCTTGATGAGGTCGTCGGTCTTGCGGCGCTCGCGCGGGGCAGGCTGTGGTCTTCGATGGACGATCTTGACGCCGCCATTGAGGCGTTCGAGAATGCGGCCGGATCCCCGGCGGGGGCGATCGCCGCCGAAGGGCTCGCCTTCCTGGGATCCGCGCTGACGATGCGCGGTGAGCTCGGGGCGGCCACGGAGGTCTTGGAGCGGGCGGTCGCGTCCGGTCACCGGAGGTTCGGATCCATGGCGGCGGTCGACCTTGCCATGATCCTTGTTGACCGCGGTGAGCGTGACCGTGCACTGGCGTTGCTCCGGCAGGCGCGAGATGCCGGGGAGCTGGCCGGAACGATGGCGGCCGTGAACCTGGGGACCATGCTCGCCCGGCGTTTCGGCGACGTCGAAGGCGGCGTCGCCGAACTGCGCATTGCGGCCGCGGACGGGGCCCCGCTGATTGCGGCGGGCGGGCTGTTCAACCTCGCGACCCTGCTGGAGGAGAACGGCGACAGGGCCGGGGCCGAGCGGGCATATCGGGACGCGGCGGAGCTGCGGCAGCCGATGTTCAGCGGCAAAGCCGCCCTGAACCTCGCGCTTCTGCTGCGCGGCGGAATGGACGTCGAGGGCGAACGCGCCGCCTACCGGCTCGCCGCCGAGGTCGGAGAACCGGCAGAACAGGCCGAAGCCGACCGGATGCTCCTCATGCTCGATGCGCTGAGCGGTCCGGCTTAACTGGACCGCGCTGAAGGCCTTGGTCAACATCTTCCCTTGCGCTGGACGCCTTCAGCTCCGTCCCCGTGGCGGCGGCCTGGGAGGAACCAGACCGGGGAGAGCACCGTGACGCAGTTGGTGGCATCCACCGATCGGGTGCCGTGGCGGACGCGTCCCCGGCGCGTCCGCCGTGTGTCGGTCAGTGGGGGCGTAGGGCTTTCTCTATTGCTGTCAGTTTGTCGGCCAGGTGCAGGAGGGCGCCTACGGACGGGTCGTCCTGGTTGCCGGCGAGGGTTTGGGCTCGTCGGTGGGCCTCCTTGATCTCCGTCCAGCGGGTCTGCTGAGCGGGGGTCAGGGTGCCGCGGAGTTCGGCGAGCTTGAGCATGTTCGCTTCGGCGTCCGAGGTCAGTGTCTGGGACTCGGCTCGGTAGTGGTCGTCTATGGCTGCTTCCAGTTCGGTTGCGTTCATCACCGGCAGGATGCGTTCGGTCAGTTTGTTCATGTCGCGGTAGGAGCCCTGGAGGCGGAACGGGGGTTCGGTGCGGGCGGAGTCGTCCTGGGCCGCGGACGCTATGTAGGCGCGGTTGACCGTCAGGACCACTTGCTGGACGTGGAGCAGCTTTTCCAGGACGGAGAGGATCTCGTCCAGTTCGGTCTGGGAGTACGGGTGGGACAGGCGGTCGGGGCGGACGGTCTGGTCGCCGGAGGCCAGGCGGACGAGCAGTTCGACGTCGGAACGGTCGTGGTTCGTCAAGGGCGCGAGGACGGGGTTCGAGGTCAGGGCGTTCTCGATGTAGCTGAGCGCGAACAGTTCGTCCTTGCCGGACAGGACATCCCCCAGGTTCCACACGTCGGCGCGGTTGGCGAGCATGTCGGGGATGCGGAAACGCTGCCCGGACTCGGTGTACGGGTTGCCTGCCATGCAGACGGCGAAGCGTTTGCCGCGCAGGTCGTAGGTACGTGGGTCGCCGTCCTTGACTCCTTCTATGCGGCGTTGGGCGTCGCAGAGAGGGAGGAACTTCTGCAGGAGTTCGGGGGAGGTGTGCTGGATGTCGTCCAGGTAGAGGAGGACGTTGTTGCCCATGTCGAGCGCGAAGTTGATCTTCTCGACCTCCTGGCGGGCGGTGGCGTTGGGGGCCTGGGCGGGGTCGAGGGACGTGACGTCGTGACCCAGGGCGGGGCCGTCCACCTTGACCAGGGCCAGGCCGAGGCGGTCGGCGACGTACTCCATGAGGGTCGTCTTGCCGTAGCCGGGTGGGGAGATGAGCAGCAGCATGCCCATCTGGTCGGTGCGCTTGCCGTCGCCGGATGCGCCGAGCTGCTTGGCCAGGTTGTCGCCGATGAGGGGGAGGTACACCTCGTCGACCAGGCGGTTGCGGACGAACGCGCTCATCGTGCGGGGTTTGAGGGCGGGGATGCCGAGGCGCTTCTCCTCGGTCGCGATGAGGTCGTTCCGCTGTTTCTGGTAGGCGCGGAAAGCCGGGACGCGTTCGGTGCGGAAAATCGCCGTCCGGGCCAGCAGCTCGTCCAGGCGCAGGTCGATGTGGCGGTCGGCTATGCGCGGGTGGTCGCCGAGCAGGTCGCCGATGGTGGCGGTCAGCGCGGCGGGGGAGTCGTAGCGCGCAGATGCGCAGAGCTGCATCGCGACCGCCTCGGGGAGGTCGGACGGGTCGTCGGCGAACGAGGTGAGCCAGGCTTCGGCGAGCTGGTGGCGGGCGGCGAGGTCGTCGCCGAGGGCGCGCAGGTCGTTGTCCAGTTCGGTGTGGTTCTTCTGGCCGAAGTTCTTCAGCAGGTCGCGGGCACCCTGGCTGGTGACGAAGCCGTCGGGGGCGGTGGCGAGTTCTTCGATCAGGTACTCCGCGGCGAGCCGTCCGTCCGTTGGAGGCAGGTCGGCGCGGTTGGTGAAGACGGTGATGGACGTGGCGAGTTCGGTGGTGAGGGCGGTCAGGGCATCGGTGTGGCCGAAGGCCTGGCGGGCTCGGATGAGGGAGCGGGCGCGGGTGGCCAGGGCGGTGCGTTCTGCGGGGATGGTGCCGTGTGTCCAGAAGAGCTGGGAGGCGGCTCTGGCCGGGGACGGGTAGCGCAGCAGGCCGGCGTCGGTGTGGAGGTGCAGCAGTGTTTCCAGGATGCGGGCGGCGTCGTGGTCGTGGACGCCTCGCTCGTAGCCCTCGTCGTAGCGTTCCGCGGCCGCTTCCCGGACGAGGGTGAGCAGGCGGCCGTCCGCTGCGGCCCGGTGCAGTTCGCCGGAGTCGGCGCCCGTGAGGATCGACGTCGCCAGGTACTCGGCACGGTAGGTTTCCGGAGTTTCCGAGACCAGGGTCTGGTTCCACAGGTGGCGGGTCGCGGCGAAGGCGTCGTCGAGGACGGGGGCCCGGTAGTCGGTGCCGGTGATCGCGAAGGCGACCGTGTCGCGGTGCGGGACGAGCGTCAGCTCGATCGGGCGGGTGTTGACCGCGAACCGGTGCCGGCCGAGCCGGATCGTCCCGCCGTCGTCGCCGTAGAGGTCGAGGCGGTCGCGCAGGGCGCGGCCGGCCTCCTGGCGGGCGGACTTGACGCGGCCTTCGAGCTCCTCGGCCCGGACCCCGTCGTCCAGGGCGCGCAGCTCGTCGGCGATCCCGCGGAGCCGGGCCACCATGGCGTCGGTGGCGAAGTAGGTGTTGACCTCGTCCGGGGAGGCGAGCGTGGCGGCGCGGCGGCGGACGCCGGAAAGAATGCGGTCGGCCGACTCGGTGAGGCGGTCGGTGCGGCGGGCGCGCTCGTCCAGCAGGGTCTGCTTGCGGGACGAGAACGCCTCGTAGACCTCGGTGCGCTTCGTTTCCAGCTCGGCGAGGAATTCGTCCAGGTCGGAGAAGCGGGCCTGGAGGGTCTCCAGGCGGAGGAGGAGACGGCCGAGTTGCTCGTCGCAGGTCTCGGGCGTGGTGGCGCCCGCCAGGGCGCCGGCGATCGACTGGTCGAGCAGCCCGAGTTCGGCGGCGAACTCGGCGCGGCCCTCGCGTCCGAGGAGGTCGCGGCGCCGGTTGCCGAGGACGGCGCGGGCGCGGTTGAGGCCGCCGAGGACCTCGCCGACACGCTCCAGGATCGCCGTGCGGGCGGTGGCGTCGGTGATGTCGAGGTCGCCGACGACCTCGGTGACGACTTCCAGGCCCTCGTTCTGCGCGTCGAGGAGATCGGTGAGCGGCACGGCGTCGGCGGCGGTCTCGATGGCCTGCGCCGACTCGGTGATGCGCTCCACTTCGGTGTGGTAGCCGGTGAACGCGTCCTCGCCCTGGAGGAACTCGACGGCGCCCCGGCCCGCGTCACGGAGTTCGGTCTGGGCGGTTTCGGAAAGTTCGTCGATCCGGGCGGTGTCGACGTAGCGGAGGTCGCGCAGAGTTTCCAGGTGGCCTTGGGCGCGGCGGAACTCGGCGAGCCGGCTGATCCAGCCCTCGGCGGTCTCCGGCGACTCCGTCCGGGCGCGGCGGATCAGCGCGGCGATGTCGTCGGCCGCCTCGGAAACAGCGGAAACCGCCTGGTCGGTGAGTGTGCGGACCTTCTCGTACTCGTCCAGGACCTGCCCGGCGGTCGAGCGGACGTCCGCGAGCGGCGCGGCCACGTCCCCGAGGTCGGCGTCGGCGAGCCAGTGGTACAGGTCGGACGTCCGCGTGCACGCCGAGATCAGCGCCTCGAACACCCGGGTCGACGGCGACATCTCGTCCACCATGCGGGTGACGGAGAGGCATTCGGAGATTCCGCGGACGAGGTCCGCGTTCCCGACGCGCTCCAGCGGCCCCGTCCCGACGGGCTGCGCGGCGGCGTGCGCATCGGAGACGTACGGGGTCCGCCAGATCTGCAGCGGGTGGACGCGGGCGGGCTCGTCGGTGAAGGCCCGCATCACGGCGAGCGTTCCGTCCTCGAACAGCGAGTACCCGTGGCAGGTGACGGGTGTGGTGACCTGCTTGCGGATCATGTTGTACGGCAGCAGCAGCGACCGGCCGTCCTCGCGCGAGTGGAAGACGTAGAGGACGTCCTCGCCGTTGGGGGAGCGGATGACGCGCTCGTACTCCAGGCCCGTGACGTCGGTGTCGAACGTCTTCGCGGCGTCGGTGTCCAGGTAGTAGCCGCCCGGAAAGATGATCCCGTGGTCGTCCGGCAGCCTCCGGCACGCCTGCGCGATGCCGTCGAGCCGCACGATCCCCTTGGTGCGGACGTTGAACACCAGGTGCCGCCACGCCGTCTCGTTGTACGGGCGGATCCGCAGCAGGATCAGCGCCCCGACCCGCGCGTGCAGGACGTCGGCGTCGGCGAGGGACTGCAGCGGCTCGTCCACGGGCTCGGAGTAGATGCCCGTCCCGGTGCCGGTGTTGTCCTCGATCTTGACGGTGAGGGTCCCGCCGATCGTCTCGACGAACACCTCGCCCTCGATCGAGATGTGCGGGTGCCGTCCGAGGACGTGGTCGTCCCGGGTGGTCTCGATCCAGTCGACGTCGTGCGCCGCCGGGAACTCGTGGTCGCGTTCGCCCTGGTTGTCCTCATAGGCGACGGTCCCGTCGGGGGCCGTCCGCCACCGCAGGACGCGCAGGTCGGAGAGCCGCGGGCCGGTCTGGAACACCGCGAGCAGGCGTCCGTCCACCAGGCGGAGCTGCAGCAGCCGCGCCTGACGGTAGTACCGGTACATGTCGGTGAAGTCGCGCTGGAACCGCGGGTCGTCCAGCAGCCCCGGCACCGCGTCCGTACCGGCCGGGACGAACGCGATGCCGTCCCCGTCCCGCGTGAAGCGGTGCAGGGAGAACACGTCGTCGACGGTCGTCTCCGGCTTCAGCCCGAGGAAGACGTTGTAGCCGAACAGCATCACGCCGCCGAGCGCGACCACGTCCCGCGGGACGCAGTTGTGCGCCGTCCGGATCTGCTCGGTGCCCGCCAGCCGCATCTCCGTGCCGCCGAAGACCTCCAGCCGACGGACGTTCAGCGCCTCCGCCCGCCGCGCCAGCTCCCCGGCATGTTCGGCGAGCCGTGCACGCAGCACCTCGTACGTCCCGTGGTCGAGTTCCGCCCGCCCGGCCTCCGCCCCGGCGGCCTCCCTCACATCCTCATTCACCCATCTCTCCCATCTGTCCTTCGTTCACGCGCATTCGCCGGGTCCTCCAACGTCCGGGCCCCATGTCCTCCTCGCACAAACCGCTGCCCTCCCCCCTGGGACCGGTGCGGTCCGGCCGGGGGTGGGGCGGCGAGCCGGTCGCTGGGACGCGGCCCGCCGCGGTCCGGCATCAGCTGGTGGTGGTCAGGTGGTGGTGGTCAGGTGGTGGTGGTCAGGGCGGACCCGTTGATCTCGGACAGGGGGGCGTCGGCGATGCCGAGGTTGCGGGCGGTGTCCAGGAGGTTCTGGAAACGGGCGATGTCGGGGCCGCCCGCCTTGATCAGGCGCAGCAGGAGCGCGGAGAGGGTCAGGTCGCGGACGGCGCCGGTGTCGATGGAGCCGAGCAGCGTGGACATGTCGTCGGTGAAGCTGCCCGACCCGTCCAGCCAGGGGCCGGCGATGGACTGCGCGACCTCGGAGTTCCGGACGAAGCCGTCCACGCTCTTGCCGAGCGCGATCGACCCGACGAGCCGGTCGAAGAAGACGCTGTCGCCGCCGACGATGCTGATGTCGGCCGACTCCAGCCCGGCCGCGACGACGCTCGCCTGCGCCTCGGCGACCTGCCGCTGCACGTCGATCCCGGCGAGCCGGATGTCCTTCTCCGTCTCCAGCCGCAGCCGGTACTCCTCGTGCTGGCGGGACGCCTCGTCCAGCGCCGCCATCGCGCCCGCCTTCTCGTTCAGGCCCTCCGCCTCGGCCTTGAGGCTCTCGCGGATCCGGGCGGCCTCGACCAGCGCCTTCTCCTGTGCGACGGCGGCCTCGGCGCGGCCGACCTTCTCGATGGCGGCGGCCTCCTGCTGGCGCACCTGGACCTCGGCGAGCCCCGGCGCGGCGGCCTCGGCCCGCAGGCCCTCGGCCAGCCGGATCTTGGCCTGCGCGTCCATCTCCGCGGCCTGCTGGCGGGCCTGCGCCATCGTCAGCTCCTCGCGGGCGCGGTGCTCGGCTGCGGCCTCCGCGGCCTCGGCGGCCTTGATGTCCTTGACCAGGTTCTCCTGCGCCTCGGCCTCCGCGTGGATGATGACCGACTGGCGGGCGCGCTCGGCCTCCTCGACCGTCCGCAGCCGCTTGATGCCCTCCTCCTGCTCGGCGACGGTCCGCTCCACCGCGATCCGCTCCCGGACGACGTTCGCGATCTCCCGCTTCTCCGCCTCGACCTCCTTGTCGGCGGCGATCCGGGTCAGCTCCGTCTCCCGCTCGCGGGCGATGACCTCCAGGAGGCGGTCCTTCTCGATGCGCTCGCTCTCGATCGCGAGGACGCGCTCCTTGTTCTTCGCGGCGACCGAGACCTCCCGGTTCTTGTTCTCGGTCTGGACGCCGAGCTGCTCGTCGGTGCGGATGTGCGCTGCCTGCGCGCGCAGCCGCTCCTCCGCCTTGACCCGCTCGGTCTCCGCCTCCTCGCGGGCCCGGACGGTCTCGACCTCACGCTGCTGCCGCAGCTCGGCGTCGGCCTGCCGGCGCTCCAGCTCCAGGATCGCCTCGCGCGCTTCCACGTCCTGGCGCGCGATCTCCTTCTCCTCGTTGCGGGCGTGCTCGTTGGTGCGGATGTGCTCGAGCGCGGTCAGCTCGGTGATCTTCCGGATGCCCTGGGCGTCCAGGATGTTCGACTTGTCCAGGGACAGCAGCGACGTCTGCTCCAGGTAGTCGATCGCCGCGTCCTCGATGCTGTAGCCGTTCAGGTCCGTGCCGATGACGCGGATGATGTGGTCGCGGAACTCGTTGCGCCGGATGTAGAGATCGGCGAAGTCGAGGTGCTTGCCGACGGTCTTCAGCGCCTCGGAGAACTTGGCCGCGAACAGTTCCTGCAGCGTCTCCTGGCTGCTGGCGCGCTGGGTGCCGATGGCCTGCGCCACCTTCACGACGTCCTCGGCGGTCTTGTTGACGCGGACGAAGAACGTGATGCGGATGTCGGCGCGGATGTTGTCCTTGCAGATCAGCCCTTCCCGGCCGGTCCGCTCGATGTCGATCGTCTTCACCGAGATGTCCATCATCTCGGCCTTGTGCAGCACCGGCAGCACGATCGCGCCGGTGAAGGTGACGTCGACCTTCTTGAACTTGGAGATGATCAGCGCGCGGCCCTGGTCGACCTTCTGGAACAACTTCTTCACCATCAGCACCAGGCCGAGGATGATGAGCAGGGTGAGCGCGAGGAGCACACCGGCTCCCAAGGTGATGGTTTCCATCAAGAATCCCTGTCGTCGGGGGGATGAGTCGCGGGGAATGAGTCGCGGGGGATCGGGGCGCGGGGGATCGGGGCGCGGGGTATCAGAGGGCCGGGCGGTCGAATGCCGCGTCATGCGGCATGACCCAGAAGAACTGGCCGGCCGGATCGAAATCGAAGATCAGTGCGGTGCTGCCGGCGGTGAGGCCGCCGCCCTGCGCCGCGCCCGCCACGGCCACGTCCATGGCCGGCTGCCTGACCTGGACGATGGCGGACGAGCCGTCGGGGGCGGTGACCTCGGCCTGACCGAAGTCCGGCCCGACCAGCCCGGTGCGGATCACGCAGGGCAGCCCGACGAAGTCGCGCAGCGACGCCGCCGCCGGGTTCTGGAAGACGCGGCGCAGCGGCAGCACCGCCAGCCGCGTCCCGAGCCAGGCCAGCGCGAGCGCGGCGACCAGGACGAACGCCCGCAGGACGGTGCCGTCGAGCAGCGCCGCCCCCGTCAGGGAGATGAACCAGGCGAGCGCGATCAGCAGCGAGAGCACGATCGTGCCGGGGACGCCGCCGAGCCCGAGGAGCGCGAGCCCGCCGGCCACGCCCCCGTCCCCGGCGTCCCCGTCCTCGGCGCCGGCGCCGGCCCCCGCATCGGCATCGGCGCCGGCGCCGAGGAGGTCGAGTCCCAGGCCGCCGACCAGGACGAGTGCCCAGTAAACGGCGACGACCAGGAGAGAGAAGCTGAAAAGCGCGGTCGGAAAACCGAACGCCACATCGACGAATTCACTCATTTGAATGCACGCTTCCGCATCGAGACGTCATGGACCGTGCCGGGCGCGCCGAATACGCGCCGGCCCGTGAAGAGAGGCCCGCTAAGGGGAGGTGAGGATGCGGCTCAGCTATCTGGGAAGTCGTGCGCCCAGGCCATAGCGGTCAGGCCGTATGGCGGGGTGGGAACGTGCGGCGCCGGCAAAGGCGGCGCAATGAAAAAGTGCCGGGGACTCATCAGCCCTCCTGATCGCAGACATATCCTGTCTCGCCGACCAGGCTTCCCGGCACACCAGTCGTTACTTTAGCTTACTTCTCTCTTAAAGGGAAGTCTTTCGCCGGATCGGCCCGCCGCCGTCACCTTTCGCCCTGCCGTTCGCGCAGCTCAGCGAGGGGCGGGGGTTGCACCGGGTGGTGGACGGACGCCTAGCATGGCCGGGTCAGGTCTGGACGAACTTTCAGGTTGCGTTGAGGTGGCTTTGGGGTTCGGCTCAGAGAACCGGCGTACTTTGGCGCGCCATGACTTCGCAGACCAGCCGGCCGATCTTCGTCATCGGCTGCCCCCGTTCGGGAACGACGCTGCTCCAGCAGATGCTGCACTCGCACCCGCGCATCGCGTTCCCGTCCGAGACCAGGTTCGTGCACACCTCCTACGAGGCACGGCACACCTTCGGTGACCTGGAACGGGAGGAGAACCGGCGCAGGCTGGCCGAATGGATCGCCAAGGGCAAGGACACCAAGTTCCATGTCCTCAAGCTGGACGCGGAGGACATCATCGAGGAGATCGTCCACGGGCCCCCGACGCTCGGGTCCGCGCTGGCGATCATCTTCCGGGCGTACGCGCGCGAGCACCGCAAGCCGCGCTGGGGCGACAAGCGCCCGAGCTACTTCCGCCGGATTCCGATGCTCCGGCGGATGTTCCCGGACGCGCAGTTCATCCACCTCGTCCGGGACGGACGGGACGCCGTGAGCTCGCTGAAGAAGATGCCCTGGTACGACGGCGACACGTACTCCGCCGCGCTGACCTGGCGGGAGGCCGTCGACACGGGCAAGCGGCTCAGTGCGCGCCTCGGCCCGGAGACCTTCTACGAGTTCCGCTACGAGGACCTCGTCGCCGAGCCGGAGGACGCGCTGGTGAAGCTGTGCGCGTTCCTCGGCGAGGAGTACGACCCGGCGATGACGAAGGCGTACCGGCATGCCCGCGAGACGGTGCCGTCCGCGCGCAAGTGGCACCTCCGTACGCATGAGGCGCCCAACACCCGCAATGTGGGGGCGTGGCGGGAGCGCCTTGAGGACTGGGAGGCGGATCTCGTCGAGCACGTCCTCGCCTCCCGTCTGGTCGACCACGGCTACTCGCTGTCGGGGGTGCCGCGTCCGTCGGCGGCGCAGCTCGCCAGGTTCCACCGCCTCGCGGCGCACCGGTGGCGGTCGCGGCGCGGGCACGCGGTGCTGGACCGGCTCGCGCAGACCCGCGACCCCAATCCCGTCGTCTCCCTCCTGGACGGGCCGGTGCCGCTGGACGGTGCCTCTGACCTGGACTGACTCCGCCGAAGACAGGTCGGTCTCGCCACAGGGGAAGAAGGACCTGGCTTGCCCGTCATGGGTGGGTCTGAGCGGTTGACCGAAATTCTCATGGAACGTGCCGGAGTGCGGTGGCCGGCCGCCGCCCGGCCGCACCGGGCCTGCTGGGGAACGGTGCAGGTCGCGTGCCGTCGTGAGGTCCGCGGGGAGGAACGGGGCCGGTGGGACTTGCGGTGCCGCGGGTTTCCCGGCGGGCTGCGGGTGGGTCCCTTAACGGAAGAGGTTACCGTTTGGTAACCTGGTGCCGTTTTACCGTATCACTGACTTAATTTACGAAACAGAGACATGGTTGTGTCCGATCGTTCACATCCGGACCTGAGACACGTCTCCCATTTGCCTGTATCTTGCGTGTTGCTCGTCTTCCGATAGCTATCGCGATTGATTCGATGATCCTCTTACATAAGGAGGAATGCGGTGACCAGATCGGAAACAATTTCCCACGGCGAGTTGCAATCGTGGCTTCTTGACAGGATCGCCTTCTACCTCGACAGGCCCGCCGAAAACATCGATCCAGGGGTCGAACTGGCCCGCTATGGCGTCGACTCCGTCTACGCCATCAGCATCATCAGCGACATCGAGGACCACCTCCAGGTCGAGGTCGACGTGGCCGAGGCCCGGCGCCGGGAGACGGTGACCGCGCTCACCGACTACCTGCTCGAACTCGTCGCATGATGGGCGGCCGGCCGGACGGCGGGCCCGTCATGGTGGTCCTCGGCGACAGTGTGGCCGAGGGGCAGAACGACCCGGACCCGGCCGGCGGGTGGCTCGGCTGGGCCGGTCGGCTGGCCCATGAGCTGGGCGTTTCCCGCGCGGAGATGCTCAATGTCTCCGACCCGGGGGCGACCGTCGAGGATGTGGCCGCCCGGCAGTTGCCCGCCGTCCGGGACCTGCGGCCGGGCCTCGTCGTGCTCGGCTGCGGCATGAACGACGCGCTGCGCGGCTTCGAGCGGGCGGACGCGGCGGCCCGGCTGGACGAGGTGTTCGGCTGGGCCCGCGAGCGCGGCGCGGTCGCGCTGGCGATTCCGGTGCCCCGGCCCCCGCTGCTCGACGTGGCCCCGATGTCGCAGTTCCGCAAGAAGCGGACCGTGCAGCGCATTCACGACTTCAACGAGGAGCTCGCCCGCGCCACCGGCGAGTTCGGAATACCGTTTCCCGCACGTGAAACGGTGGCGAAAGTCGCTGACCCCGGGATGTGGAGTACCGACGGAATCCACCTGAACCCGAGAGGGCACGCATATGTGGCGGAGGTGATCGCGCACATCGCACGAAGCCTGCTCGGCGAGCGGGTCATCTGAGCCTCGGGGGCCACCGCACACATCTGGGATAGAGATGAAGAGACCATTCACCTTCGCCCGCGTCCCCCAGTCGATGATGCTGATTCCGCTCGCGCCGGTGCTGGCCGTCCAGGCATGGCGGACGGTGCGCCGGACGCCCCGGCTCGCCCCGGCGACCGGGGACGAGTACGGCTTCGTGCCCGGCGCGGATCCCGGCGCCGGGCCGGCGTACCGGGTCGTGGTGATCGGCGAGTCCACCGCCGTGGGAGTCGGGGCGTCCCAGCATGCGCAGGCGCTGCCCGGCTTTCTGGCGGAGGCGCTGAGAGAGCGCTTGCGCAGAAGCGTGGCCTGGTCGGTCAACGGCGAGAACGGCGCCACGGCCCACCGGGTCGCGACCGCGCTCGTCCCACCGGCGAACGGCACGCCCGGCAACGGATCTCCCCCCGGTGGTGCGGCCAGTGGTGGTGCGGCCAGCGGTGGTGCGGCCAGCGGTGATGGCGTCCACGGTGGTGGCGTGAGCCCGGACCTCGTGGTCGTCACCGTGGGGATCAACGATCTGATCCGGCGGCGTCCGCTGCGGCGGTGGACGGACGACATGGCCGGGCTCATCGCCGCCCTGCAGGGCAGGTACGTGCACGCGACGCTGGTCGTCGCGGGAATGCCGCCCGTCCACCGGTTCCCGGCGATCCCGCAGCCGCTGCGCCTGTTCCTCGGCGCGCGGGCGCGCACCATGGACCGGATCATGCGCGACGCGGCCCGGGCGGGCGGGGCGGTCCACGCTCCGATGGACGAGGCGATGGCGCGCGACCGCGGGCTCTTCGCCTCCGACGGCTTCCACCCGTCCCCCGACGGCTACCGGGCCTGGGCCGAGGATCTCGCCCGAGCCGCCGCCCCCATGACCGCCCCCGCCGAGAGCACGCCCCCCGCCGACACCGTCCCGCCCCGGACGGTGAACTGACCCCGACCCACGGCAAGTGAAGGGACAGCTCAGGTGACGGTTCCCGGAACGTTCCGAAAGGCGGTGGAGGCCCACGACCTCTCCGCGATCACCAGCGCGCTCGATCCCGGCATCGAGTTCCACAGCCCGGTGATGGTGAAGCCGTACCGCGGCCGCGACTCCGTCGCCGCGCTGCTCGGTGTCCTGCTGGAGGTCTTCGAGGACTTCCACTACACCGACGAGCTCGTCGGCACCGCCGAGCAGGACGCGCCCGTCCAGGCGCTGATCTTCAACGCGCGGGTGATGGGCAAGGCCGTCCAGGGGCTCGATCTGCTCAGGTTCGGCGACACCGGCCTCGTCACCGGCCTGACCGTGATGGTCCGCCCCCTGCCCGCCGCGATGACGCTCGCGCGGGTGGTCGGGAGGCGGATGGAGGGAGCGGAGGGACCGGGGGGCCCGTCCGACACCGCCCAGCTATAGGGAGTGGAAAGAGAGATGGACAGTAAGGTCCCCGCACGCCCCGCAGGTGCCGCGCGTCCCGCTGGCGCCGCACACACGACGGAACCCGCGACCCAGGCGGACCCCGCGCCTCAGGCAGACCCGGCAGGTCCGGCAGACCCCGTGGGCCCGGCGCATTCCGCGCGGCCGGCGCCCGCCGTGCGTGCCGGACGTGCCGCGTTGTCGCCGGCGCACCGGATCGCCGCCGATCTGGACGGCTGTCTCGGCGATCCGATGGACGACGAGGCCGGGCCGTTCTCCTACAAGGCGATCGTCGAGGCCGAGGAGCGCGACGAGCTGCCGCCCGGCGCGGTCGACGCCGTCCGGGCCTGGGGTTTCCCGAAGTACCTGGTGCCCGCCGGCCTCGGCGGCCGGCTGACGACGCTGGAGGAGCTGTTCTTCGTCACGCGCGGCATCTCGCGCCGCAGCGTCACCGTCGCGGTGATGTACGGGTCGGGGCTGCTGGCGGTGAACCCGGTCTGGCTCTGGGGCGACGGATGGCAGCGCAGGACCGTGGCGGACGGTGTCCTGAACGGCGACCTGGCCTGCTTCGGCGTCTCGGAGGCCGATCACGGCAGCGATGTGATGGCGTCGGAGTCCGAGGCCGAGATCCGCGGGGACGAGCTGCTGCTGACCGGGACGAAATGGCCGGTCGGCAACGCCACGCGCGGACGGTTCGTCACCACCTACGCCAAGACCGGTGCGCGGGACTTCTCGCTCATCCTGGTCGACAAGCAGGAACTCGAACCGGACATGTGGGCGGCGCTGCCGCTGGTGCGGACGGTGGGCCTGCGCGGCCACGACCTGAGCGGCGTCGCGTTCGTCGGCGCGCGGATCCCGGCGGAGCGGGTGATCGGGCGGCGCGGGTCCGGGCTCGTCCAGACGCTGAAGACGCTGCAGATCACCAGGACGGCGATCGCGGCGCTGTCGGTCGGGACGATGGACGCCGTGGTGCGCATCGGGATGGAGTACGCGCACCAGCGCACCCTGTACGGGTCGGACATCTACAAGATCCCCGTGATCCGCGACCATCTCGTCAAGACGCACCTGGATCTGCTGATCGCCGAGTGCGTCGCGATCCCGGTGGCGCGCTGCCTGACGGTCGCGCCGGGACGCCTGAGCCTGTGGTCGTCGATCGTGAAGTACTTCGTCCCCGTCTTGGGTGAGGAGGTCGTGGCGAGCATCGGGACCGTGCTGGCGGCGCGCGGCTATCTGCGCGAGGGCGTCGCGCACGGGGTGTTCCAGAAGCTTCAGCGCGACCATGCGATCGCGAGCATCTTCGAGGGCACGACGCACGTCAACCTCGCCAACGTCGCCGGGCAGCTCCCGTATCTGATCGAGCCGCCGGAGGAGACGGGAGGCGAGGAGGAACTGCTCGCCGACCTGTTCTGCTGGACGAGGACGCCGCCCGCGTGGGAGCCGGACGGCCGGATGCTGCAGCTCACCAACGAGGGCCGCGACGAGGTCGGGCAGCGTTTCGAGGAGATCTCCGAGGAGCTGCTGTCGGCGGCGAACGCGCATGCGGCGCCCGGTGTCGCGGCGGAGCTGAAGGACCTGCTGTCCAGCATCGGCGGCCTGCGCGCCAAGGTGGACGAGGGCATCCGGGCGAGCGAGGGCGACACCGGTTCGGTGGCGGCGCTGGCACGTGCCAAGCGGTACTGCGAGCTGCACGCGATGATCTCGTGCTGCCTCACGTGGCTGCACAACCGGCACGAGTTCGGCGGCGCGTTCGGCGAAGGGCAGTGGCTCGTGCTGTGCCTGCAGCGCCTGCTGCAGCGCGCACAGCCCGACACCGTCCTGTCCGAGGAGTTCCTCCCGTCGCTGGAGGAGGCCATGTTCCGCGGCTTCGACGAGCGTCGCTGGTTCTCCCTGCTGTCGCTGGCAGAGGACGAGTGATGACGCGTGCACGCACACAGGGATTTCGTGTCGCTCGTCCGGGAGAACATCCGGGAGCACGGCGACGACCGGACGTTCACCTTCATCAGTGAGGAACCGGGCCGCAAGTACAAGGAGAACGTGCTCGGATTCGCCGAACTCGACCGCAAGGCCCGCGCGCTGGCCTGCCGGCTCGAAGCGCGCGGCCTGCGCGACAGGGCCGTCCTGCTGCTGTATCCGGAGGGTCTGGAGTTCCTGACGGCGTTCGTGGGCTGCCTGTACGCGCGCGTCGTCGCCGTCCCGGCGCCGCTGCCCGACCTGGACGCGGGACGGTTCGGACGCACGCGCCGGATCATCGAGGACGCCGACATCGCACTGATCCTCACCGACACCGCCCACCGCGGGACGCTCGACGGGTGGCTGGACGACGCCGGCCTGAGGGGACGCGTCCACTGCCTCGACACCGAGGGCGCCGGGGAGGGCGCCGAGGACGATGGCGGCGGCGACCCGAGCGGCTGGACGGCCCCCGAGTTCGGCCCAGGAACCCTCGCCTTCCTGCAGTACACCTCCGGGTCCACCAGCGCCCCGAAGGGCGTGATGGTCACCCACGGCAACCTGCTGAGCAACGGCGAGGAGATCAAACGGCGGATCGAGGGGACACCCGACACCGTCGGGGTCGGCTGGGTCCCCCACTACCACGACATGGGCCTGGTCGGGCAGTTCCTCCAGCCGCTCTACCTCGGCTGCCGCTACGTCTTCACCTCGCCGATCACGTTCATCAAACGTCCCGTGCTGTGGCTGGAGATGATCACCCGCCACCGGGGCACGATCACGGTCGCGCCGAACTTCGGGTACGAGCTGGCCCTGCGCCGCGTCACCGACCGGCAGATGGACGGGCTGGACCTGTCGTCCCTGCGCGTGGTCAAGAACGGCGCCGAGCCCGTCCGGGCCGCGACCCTGGAGAGGGTGACCGAGCGTTTCGCGCCGATCGGGTTCCGCCCCGAGATGTGGATGCCGTGCTACGGGATGGCGGAGACGACCCTCCTCATCACCGCCGCGCCCATCGGCGGCGGCCCGGTCGTCCGCGACTTCGACGCCGAGGCCCTCACCCGCGACACCGCCGTCCCGCGCGACGAACCGGGCGGCGGTGAACGTGAAGGAGGGGGTGGGGTGCGGCGGCTGGTGAGCAGCGGACGTCCGATCGCCCTCGACGTCCGCGTCGTCGATCCCGCGACCCGTGCACGGCTGCCAGAGGGGCGTGTGGGCGAGATCTGGGTCGGCGGCGGCAGCGTCGCCCGCGGCTACTGGCGCAACCCGGAGGAGACCCGTGAGGGCTTCGAGGCCCGCACCTCGGACGGGGAGGGCCCCTACCTCCGGACGGGCGATCTCGGCTTCTTCGCCGACGGCGAGCTGTACGTCACCGGGCGGATCAAGGACCTCGTCATCGTCAACGGGCGCAACATCCACGCCCACGACATCGAGGAGACCGCGCAGGCGGCCCACCCCGCCGCCCTCGTCGGCGCTGCGTTCGTCACGGAGACCCCGCCCGGCGAGGGCGGGGATGTGGACGGCAGGGAACAGGTCGTCATCGTCCAGGAGGTCAGTACCAGGGCCGCCGCCGGGACACCGCTGGACGAGCTGGCGTCCCTCATCAAGTCCCGCGTGGCCCGCGCGTTCGAGCTGCCGGCGCTGAGCGTCGTCCTGTCCGGGCGGGGCACGGTGCGGCGGACCACGAGCGGGAAGATGCAGCGCCGCCTGACCCGGGAGGCGTTCCTCAGCGGGGAGATCACCGAGCTGGCCGGCGACCTCGAACCGGGCGTCGCCGCGCTGCGCCTAACCAATCCTAGTCAAAAGCATGACTAATCATGTCGTTGTCTGCTACCGTCGGCACAACCCTGAGTCAAGGCGGGGAGAGAAGGCCGATGGCGCTACGTCACGCGGTGCTGGCGGCGCTGCTCGATGGCGAGTACAGCGGCTACCAGCTGGCCAAGATCTTCGATTTGTCGGTCTCCAACTTCTGGCATGCCGTACCGCAGCAGCTCTACTCGGAGCTGTCGAGGTTGGAGACCGAAGGCCTGATCAGCGGACGGCAGATCATCCAGCACGACCGCCCCAACAAGCGGGTGTACACCGTCACGCCGGCCGGCGTCGACGAACTCGAGCGGTTCGCGACGTCCCCCGCCAAGCCAGGAATCATCCGAGAGAACCTGCTCGTCATGGTGCAGGCCGTGGACCACATCTCCGCCGAGTCCGTCATCGCGCAGCTCGAGGACCGGGCGGTGGCCTCCGCCGCCAAGGTCGAGGTCTTCGAGCACACCCTGAAGCACCTGCGCGGCGACCTGGACGAGGAGACGTTCCTGCGGACCGGTACCCCCGTGGGCCCGTATCTGACGTGCCTGCGCGGCCTGCGCTTCGAGCAGGAGAACTACGAATGGTTCACCAGTACCGCCCGGCTGCTGCGAGACCGGGCGGGCACCCAGGCCGAGGGGGGCGAGCCGTCATGACCGAAGTGCACCGCGCACCGGCGGCCCGCATCCCCTCCGGCACCGTGCCGCCGCATGCCCGAACGGCGGCGGCACCGGCACCAACCCCCCGCGCCCTCCCCAGCCCCGCACCCCGGCAGGGCTGGATCGGGACAACACGCCTTAGTCAAGGAGGCGTCCATCATGTCGGGCGAAAACCACACCATCGAACTCCCTAGCACCCTGGCCCCGTCCCCGCACGACCCGTCCCCGTACGAAACGTCCACGTACGAAACGTCCACGTACGACGGCACCACACCGCACGGGCCGTCCGCCGTCGAGGAGCCCGCCACGACCCTGCTGGGCGAGCTGACACTGCCCGCCGAGCGGGCGTCGGTACCGCGGGCGCGGCGCTTCAGCCGGTCCGTCGGCACCGCCTCCGGCATCGAGCACGTCGCCGACGACGCCGAGGTCCTGGTCTCCGAACTGGTCACCAACGCCGTCCGGCACGCCACGATCCCCGGCTCCGCGCTGTGCCTGAAGATGCTGCGCGCCGGCACCGGGCTCCGCATCGAGGTGCACGATCCGAGCACCGCCGTCCCGCGGCAGCGCCCGGTCGACCTCATGGAGGAGACGGGACGGGGCTGGTTCCTCGTCGCGGTCATGGCCGAACGGCACGGCACCGACCACACCCCGTCCGGCAAGTCGGTCTGGTGCGAGATACGGGCCTGGCCGCGGGACGAACACTCCGGACACTGACCCTTCCCCTCGCAGACCCCGGTTCCGCGATGGGAGGCGCGCCATGTCCGTTGACTACTACCGCTCGGACGGGAGACGCGCCACGGCGGAGGAGGCCCAGCGCCTGCTGCTCGACGTGCGGGGACGCCTGCTCGCGCAGGACGTCATCCGCGTCGGCGCCGTCGTCGTGGTCGTCTCGACCTGGTTCACCGTGATCGATCTCGGGTTCGCGGCGAACGGGCGGCCGCTGCTGTGGCAGACGATCGTCTCCGACACCACGATGCACGCCGACATCGGGCAGTACACCACGCGGGAGAAGGCCGTGCGCGGGCACGCACAGGCCGTCTCGATGATCACCAGCCGGCTCCGCGGGCTGGTGGCCCGCGCGGCCATGGACGAAGCGCGGGCCTGACCCGCGCCCGAGCGGCCGCCCTGCACGGCGGCCTTGCAGGCGGCATCGACCAGCACGAGCGCAAGACCAGACCCAGACCGAGTAGCACGGGCGCTCAACCGCGGCCCGTCCCCCGCATGAGGTTGTGATCTGATGGTCGCCGAAGGTCGGCCGGCGGACCCCTACGCGGCCGCCTCGAACAGCAAACCCCCCGACGCCGCGCCCGCCCGCAAGGGCCGGCGGAGACGTCCCATCCGCCTGCGGATCACGGCCCTGCTGCTGGTTCCGCTGGTGTCCCTCATCGCCCTGTGGGCGTTCGCCGCGAACATCACGCTCGGCGACGCGTTCGACAAGTACGACTTCTCCACGACGTACGAGAAGATGGGCCTTCCGGGCATCTACCTGGTGAACCAGCTCCAGGCGGAACGTTCCCTCAGCGTCGTCGCGCTCAGCACCGGCGACGCCGAGGCCGCGAAGAAGCTCGGCGGCCAGCGCAAACGGGTGAGCGCCGTGGAGGCGTCCTTCCGCAAGACCGCGCTGTCGCCCGAGGCGCGGGACGCCGCCGAGCCCGAGACCAAGCAGCGGCTCGCCGTCGCGATCAGGGCCCTGGACACGCTGCCGCGGCTGCGCGCCCAGGTCGACTCCGGGTCCGCCGAGCCGCTGGAGGTCATCAACGCCTACAGCGCCGTCCTCGACGAGGTCATCACGGTCTTCAACGGCCTGGTGACGGTCAACGACGTCGCCATCCTCACGCAGGGCCGCGCGCTGATCAGCATCGGCAACGCCCGCGCCACCATGCTGCGGGAGGACTCCCTCGTCACCGCCGCGATGGCGCGCAACGGGCGGCTCACCCCGGCCGAGCACACCGCGTTCGTGCAGTGGGCGGCCGAGGGGCGGCGGCTGTTCGAGGCGGGCCTCGCCGACCTGAACGACCAGATCCGCGGGCCGCTGCAGCAGCTCGCCGCGACCGACGAGTACAAGCGGTTCCGCGCGGCCGAGACCGCGATCGTCAACGCCGACGACAACAGGCTGCCGCCCGAGGCGGCGCAGTGGCAGGCCACCACGCAGCTGCTGTCGCAGGCCTGGGCGCAGAAGGTCACCCAGGCGAGCCTGGCGCTCAACGAGCTGGCCGAGCCGATCGGCGAGCAGATCATCATGCGGCTCGTCCTCGCGGGCGGGTTCGGGCTGCTCGCGGTGGTCGCGTCGATCTTCCTGTCGCTGCTGGCGGCCCGGAGCCTGTCGCGTGAGCTGCGCGGCCTGCAGCGCGCCGCGCTGAACCTCGCGGAGGACCGGCTGCCCGCCGTCGTGGCCCGGCTGAGACGCGGCGAGGAGGTGGACGTGGCCGCCGAGGCGCCGCCGCTCGTCATCGGCAAGAGCCGGGAGGTCGCCAGGGTCGGCGACGCGTTCACGAAGGTGCAGCACACCGCGATCGACACCGCCGTCCGGGAGTCGTACCTGCGGCAGGGCATCAGCCGCGTGTTCCTCAACGTCGCGTGGCGCAGCCAGTCGCTGCTGCACCGCCAGCTCCGCATGCTGGACGAGATGGAGCGCGGCGCGTCCGACCCGAAGGCCCTGGAGGACCTGTTCCGCCTCGACCACCTCACCACCCGCATGCGCCGGCACGCGGAGGGCCTGGTCATCCTGTCCGGGACGTCCCCGGGCCGCGGCTGGAGCCGTCCCGTGCACGTCGAGGACGTGCTGCGCGCCGCGATCGCGGAGGTCGAGGACTACACGCGCGTCGAGGTCGTCGTGATGTCCGGTCAGGCCGCCGTGATCGGCGAGGCCGTCGCCGACATCATTCACCTGCTCGCCGAGCTGATCGAGAACGCGACCGTGTTCTCGCCCGCGCCGACCGAGGTCCTGGTCCGCGGCGAGATGGGCGCCAACGGGTTCGCCGTCGACATCATCGACCGCGGCATCGGGCTCGACCAGGCCGAACTGGACGCGCTCAACCTGCGGCTGTCGCGGCCCCCCGAGTTCGACCTGGCCGTCACCGACCGGCTCGGCCTGTTCGTCGTGTCGCGGCTCGCCGGGCGGCACGGCATCAGGGTCGCGCTGCAGCCGTCGCTGTACGGGGGCGTCAGCGCCGTCGTGCTGATCCCGCGGCAGCTGATCGTGGACGCCGACCAGCCCGACGACGATGAGGGCGCCGCCGGCGCCGATGTTCCCGTCGGCCGGCCGAGGCCCGTCCAGGAGAACGGCGCATCCGGGAACGGCTCGGTGAAGTCGTGGCCCACCCCGACGGCGCCCTCGTCGACGGCGATGCTCAACGCACCGACGCCCTACGACACGGCCGCGCCGACCTATGACACGGCCGCGCCGACGACCTATGACACGTCCGTGCCGACCTATGACATGGCCGCCTATGACGCGTCCGCGCCGGACTACGACGCGGCGACACCGGAGACTCCGGCGTCCTTCGAGGACCCGCCGGGCCATGACGCGACGGTGGGGTTCAACGCACCGGCGTCCTTCCAGGATCAGCCGTCGTACGACGGGTACGAGACCCCGCCGTCGTACGGGACCCCGCCGTCGTCCGCGTACGGCACGCCGCCCTACGGGCAGGCGCCGCCCCCGTTCGACGCGACGCGCCCGTTCCAGGCGGCGGGTCCCGGGCACCCGGGTTCCGGGCAGCCGGGTTCCGGGCAGCCGGGTCCAGGGCAGTACGGCCAGGACCCGGGCGGCGGGCCCGGGTACGCGGCGCCCGCGTCGTTCGGTGAGGCGCAGGCCCAGGCGGGGCCCGGCGGGCGCGCCCCGCTGCCGCGCCGCGTGCGCGGCGGGAACATGGCGCCGCAACTCCGCGACGAGCAGCCGTTCGCCGCGCCATCGGCCCAGGACGACGCCGTCGCAACCTGGGAGGAACGTTCAGCGGAGGCGTCCCGGGACCTGTTCGCCTCCCTGCAGGCGGGATGGCTCCGCGGCAGGGACGAGGACGAGGGACCCGCGGACGCCATGGAGGGAAGATCATGACCCAGCAGGGAGTCGCGGCCGAGCTGAACTTTCTCCTCGACGATCTCGTGGACCGGGTACCGCAGATCCGCAAGGTCGTCGTCCTGTCGCGGGACGGGCTCGTCATGGGCATGTCCCGGGGCGTCGGCCGCGAGGACGCGGAGTACCTGGCGGCGCTCGCCGCCGGGTTCCACAGTCTCGCGATCGGGGCCAAGCCGCAGCTGGAGTCCGGCGAGGTCCGGCAGGCGCTCATCGAGATGGACGACGGCCTGTTCTTCGTCGTCCCCGCCGGTGCCAACAGCTGCCTGGCGCTGCTGAGCGAGGTCGGCGCCAACGCGGGCCTCGTCGCCTACGAGATGACGATGCTGGTCAAGCGCGTCGGCCGGCAGCTGTCCACGGGTCTCAGACGGGCCGGGCCCGGGCCCGGACCCAGGTGACCCGCGATGGACCCGACCGACATGCCCGGCGACCCGCGGGGACCCGGCCGGGAACGGTGGCTGGACGCCGCCGCCGGACCGATCGTCCGCCCCTACGCGGTCACCCGCGGCCGCACCCAGCCCCGCGGCGAGCCCCTGGACATCGTGGCGATCCTCGTCGCGACCGGCCGGCGGCCCGCCGAGCCGGCCCGGTTGTCGCGCCACCAGCGCCGCCTGCTGGCGCTGTGCCGGAGCCCGCACGCCCTCGCCGACCTGGCCTCGGACCTGGACCTGCCGCTCGGCGTGATCCGGGTCCTGGCCGGCGACCTGCTCGACTCGGGCCTCGTGGACGTCCAGCGGTGGTCCACGCCGTCCGGGCAGACCTACGTCCAGCCGCACACCGACGCGAACCTGCTCAGGAGGGTGCTCGATGAACTCCGCGCGCTCTGACCCCCCGCCCGACGCCACGGATGCAGGCGAGGGCCACGACGAGCGGGCGGACGGCCCGCGCGTCGCTCTGAAGATCCTCGTCGCCGGCGGGTTCGGCGTCGGGAAGACGACGATGGTCGGCGCGGTCAGCGAGATCCGCCCGCTGCGCACAGAGGAGGCGCTGACCGACGCGAGCGTCGGCGTCGACGACCTCGACGGCCTCGGCTCCAAGACGACCACGACCGTGGCCATGGACTTCGGCCGCATCACGCTGCGCGACGGCGTCGCGATCTACCTGTTCGGGACGCCGGGCCAGGAGCGGTTCTGGTTCATGTGGAACGAGCTGTCGCGCGGGGCGCTCGGCGCGGTCGTGCTGGCCGACACGCGGCGGCTGATGGCGAGTTTCGCCTCGATCGACTACTTCGAGCAGAAGGGCACGCCGTTCGTCGTCGCCGTCAACTGCTTCGACGACGCCGACCGCTACGACCCGCCCGAGATCCGGATGGCGCTGGACATCGACCCGCACGTGCCCGTCCTGCTGTGCGACGCGCGCCGGACGGTGTCGGCGAAGCAGGTGCTGGTCGCGCTCGTCGAGCACGCGCTGCGGCTCGCCGGCGGCCCGCCGTCCACGAGCACCCGGTCCTGGCGGACCCCGGCCCCGACCCCGGAGAACTAGCCGGACGGGCGGTCGGTGGCCTGGCCGGCGCGGGCCGGGCCGCCGCCGTTCGGGCCGGCAGCGTTCGGGCCGGCAGCGTTCGGGTCGGCAGCGTTCGGGCCGGCAGCGTTCGGGTCGTCGCCGGGCATCGGCGGGCGCATGATGATCTCGTCGACCCCGACGTCGTGGCCGTCCGCGCATCTGACCTGCGCCGTGACCGCCTCCCCGCAGCCGGCGTGCGTCAGCATGACCTGGCGCCCCTCGTCGCCCGGCAGGTACGTCTCGCCCCATTCCATGAGCCCGACGAGGGTGGGCGCGAGGTCCTGGCCCATCTTCGTCAGGTGGTACTCGTAGCGCGTGCGCTGCCCCGGCTCCTGGTAGGGCTCGCGGCTGAGCAGGCCGGCCTTGACGAGGTGGCGCAGGCGTGCGGTCACGGCGGACTCGGTCATGGCGAGGTTGCGGACGAAGTCGCCGAAACGGTTGGTCCCGAAGTAGGCCTCGCTGAGCACCAGCACCGCCGACGGCGGGCCGAGCGCGGCGAGCGTCCTCGCGACCGGGCAGTTCTGCATTGACCAGGCGTCGCGGTCGGCGAAATGCCCCTCAAGTGCGATTGTCACGGGTCCACTATAAACCTTCTGACTTTGCTTGACCAAAGTCAGCCTGCTCGCTAGCCTCCCTGACTATGGGAGAACAAAGTCAGGTACGCCCACGGCCGGTGCTCGCGGTGCTCTCCGTCGCCTCCTTCATGGCGGGCCTCGACCTGTTCATCGTCAACGTCGCGTTCACCGACATCGGACACGACTTCGCCGGTCATCCCATGGCCGACCTGTCCTGGGTCCTCAACGCCTACGCGATCGTCTTCGCGGCGCTGCTCGTCCCGCTCGGCCGGCTCGCCGACCGCTACGGCCGCAAGCCGACCCTCATCGCCGGCCTCGTCGTCTTCACCGTCGCCTCCCAGGCCTGCGCGATGGCGCCGGACCTCTGGTCGCTCGTCGGCTTCCGCGTCCTGCAGGCCGCCGGCGCCGCCGCGCTCATCCCCACCAGCCTCGGGCTGCTGCTGTCGGTGTACCCGGCGGCCCGCCGGGGCGGCGCGGTGCGGATCTGGTCCGCCTCCGCCGCGCTCGCCGCCGCGGCCGGCCCGGCGGTCGGCGGCGTCCTCGTCGACCTGTCCTGGCGCTGGGTGTTCGAGGTCAACATCCCGATCGGGATCGCCGTGACGCTCCTCGCGCTCCGGTACGTCCCCGACTCCCGTGAGGGCGCCACGGCCCGCATCCCCGACCTGCCGGGCACCACGGTCCTCACCCTCGCGATCGCCGCCCTCGCCCTCGGCCTCGTGAAGGTCAACGAGTGGCCGGGCGAGCAGACCACCGTCGTGGTGGGCGGCGCCCTCCTCGCCCTCGCCTGGTTCTGGCTGCGCTCCCTGCGCCACCCCGCCCCGGTCATCGAGCCGTCGCTGCTGGCCGTGCGCACCTTCTCCTGGTCGAACGCGACGGTCCTGCTGTTCAGCGTCGCGTTCGCCGCCAACCTCCTGCTCGGCGTCCTGTGGATGCAGCAGGTCTGGGACTACTCGGCCATCAAGACCGGGCTCGCCGTCGCGCCCGGCCCGCTGATGGTCCCGGTCATGGCGATCGTCGCCGGCAAGATGGCCGCCGCGCGGGTCCCCGTCGGTCTGATCACCGCCGTCGGGTGCATGCTCTGCGCGTTCGGCGTCGTCCTGATCGCGATGAGCCTCGGCCCGGCACCGGCCTACACCACCGAGCTGCTGCCGGGCTGGCTCATCGGCGGCACGGGCGTCGGCCTCGCCCTGCCCACGATCCTCTCGGCCGCCGCCGTCGACCTGCCCTCCCACCGCTACGCCACCGGCAGCGCCGTGGTGAACATGAGCCGGCAGATCGGCACCGTCCTCGGCGTCAGCCTCGCCGTCGCCGTCCTCGGCACCCCGGCCGGCTACGCCGACGCCCACAACGCCTTCGTGAACGCCTGGCTGATGGTCGGCGGGTTCATGGTGATCGCCGCGATCGCCGCCCTTGGCATGACCCCGCGCAGCCCGCAGCCGTCCTCGCCCACCGTCCCCGACACAGAAACGGAAGTGGTCGCCGGTACTTCATAACCAGGGAACCCGGGCTGCGGACGAAGCCTTGACCCGGACCGCAAGGTCCGGTTCGTCCGGAAGTCCCGTTTGATCGCGTCGCCCTTGGCCTCGGGCACCTGCAGAACCCGCGGCCAAGGGCGACGCGGCGATCTCCTGCCGGGCCGCCGGGCGGCTATGCCTGGAAGGCGGTGAGGAGGACGAGCACCAGCGTGACGACCGCGAGGAGACCGTGGCCGAGGACGACCGGGATGGGGAAGCCGCGCTCGGCCGGGACGTCGGCCGCCGCCGCGCCCGGTGCGCCCGCGGCGGTGCGGACGGCGGGCGCGCGGGTCACGGCGAGCCAGCGGGCGAACATGACGAAGCCGAGCAGCGCGACCGGCAGCAGAATGACGAAGGCGGTCCAGGCCAGGGCCGCGGTGTCGGCGAACAGGTAGATCACCCACACGACCAGGCCCGCGGCGGCCAGCAGGAAGTGTCCGAAGATCACCGGGACGGGAAGGCGGGACGAGCCGTCCGACCTCGCCCCGCCGCGGGCGATCCAGGTGCCCAGCATGTAGAAGCCGCCCAGCGCGGTGACGAGCCAGGTGACGAGTGCGGCGACGCTCATGATTCCTCCGTGTTCAGGACTGATCCGTGTTCAGGACTGCTCGGTTTCGTGACTGCTCGCCGGGGGCTGCTCGTCCACGGCGAAGCCCTCGGCCTGGGTGTTCTCGTCGGCGACGCGTACGCCGTAGCGGTAGGCGAGCTTCCCGCCGAGGAACCCGGCCACGCCCAGTACCGCGAAGGACACGGCCGAGAGCGCGATCTGGGCGGGTGAGACGGTGTCGTCGCCCATGCGCCAGCCGAACGCGGCCACGTAGGCGAACGTCACGGCGAGGTTCAGCGACATGTGGACGAGCGCCGTGCGGAAGGCCCGCGTGCCGGGCTGGATGGCGAGCAGGTCCAGGAACCCGGCCGAGGCGGCGGCCAGCGCGCCGGCGATTCCCAGGCCGATGAGCCACAGCGAGCCCTGGGCCGCGGACGCCGGGTCGTCGACCAGGTGCGACGCGACGTCGAACACGAGGCTGCCCACCCAGGCCCCGACCGGCACCGTCACGAAGATCGGATGCAGTGGGTGGCCGTAGCTCCCGGCGAGCGTGCTCACCGGCCGCTTGGCGCGGTGTTGCGGATCGTCCATGACGACCTCCTATTTCACCAACATGTATTGGTGTTATAGCAGACATACGTCAATGGCCCCGGCTCAATCCAGTGTGTCGCCCGGTTTTGACCAAATTTCTAGGTGTTATGGTGATCGCGCGCTAGGCTGATCCGGTGACCTCAGACTCCTCCGCGCTGGAGGCCGCTGCGATCCTGAGCGACGACCTGCGGCGCGGCATGTACGCGTTCATCCGCTCGGCCAAGGCGCCCGTGACGCGGGACGAGGCGGCCGCCAGCGTCGGGATCTCCCGGAAGCTGGCCGCGTTCCACCTGGACAAGCTCGTCGACGCGGGGCTGCTGCGCGCCCACTACGCCAGCCCGGCGGGGGTCCGGCGGGTCGGGCGGGCGCCCAAGGTGTACGAGCCGTCCGGCGTCGACGTGCGGGTCAGCATCCCGCCGCGCGAGCACGGCCTGCTCGCGAGCATTCTGCTGGACGCGGTCCGGGGCCAGGAGGCGGGGGAGAGCGGGGAGGCCGCCGCGCTGCGGGCCGCAGCGGAACGCGGCCGCGCCCTCGGGGCCGCGGAGAGCCGTCCCGTCCGGGGCGGCCGGCTCGGTACCGAGCGGGCGCTGACCTGCGCGGCGGAGATCCTCGAACGCCACGGGTTCGAACCCGACCGGGAGGCGCCCACGCGCCTGCGGCTGCGCAACTGCCCGTTCCACCCGATGGCGGGCGACGATCCCGCCCTGGTGTGCGGCGTCAACCACGCCTTCCTCGCCGGCATGGTGGACGGCCTCGGCGCGTCGTCCATCGAGGCGACGCTCGCCCCGCACTCCGGCTACTGCTGCGTCGAGTTCGGGCCCCGCGCGCAATGAGCCGCCGGCGCCTCCGGCGATAGCGGCCGTGCCTGGCGATGACGGCGGCCGTCATCGCGGGGATCCTCGTCCTGGGAGTGATCGCCGCCGCACTGTCCGGCCAGGGCGCCCGCGCTCTAAGGTTGCCTCGTTGGAGACGGGACCTCAGCCCCGCGCGCCGGGATGAGAACGCTCTGGAGGTTCGGCGTGGCTTTAGCGCGGGTGCTGGCGGCGGTCGTCCTGGCGGGTGGGCTGCTCGGGGCGTGCGGGCAGGGTGAGCGGGAGTCGATCCTCGACAAGTCGACGCTGGTGGTCGGCGTCCGCCCGGACCTGCCGGGGCTCGGGCTCCGGCAGCCGGACGGGCGGTTCGAGGGGTTCGACATCGACGTGGCGAACTATGTGGCCGACCGGCTCGGGAAGAAGGCGCGGTTCGTCCAGGCGCTGGCGGCGGAGCGGATACCGCTGCTGACCTCCGGACGCGCCGACCTGGTGCTCGCCACGCTGTCGGTCACGCCGGAGCGCAAGACGCAGATCGCCTTCGCGGGGCCGTACTACATGTCCTTCCAGGACGTGCTGGTGCGCTCGGACGAGCGCGGGATCGACGGCGTCCGGGAACTGAAGGGACGCAGGTTCTGCGCCGTGGAGGGCGCGGACCCCACCAGGCGGCTCCTCGCGATCCACGGGATGACCGCGAAGCTCGTCCCCGCCAAGGACTACGACGAGTGCATGGCCAAGATCAAGTCGGGCACGGTGGACGCGATCACCACGAACGACGTGATCCTGGCGGGGCTGATCCGGCGTGCGGGCGACGGGTTCCGGCTGGTGAACGCCCGGATCAGCGAGCAGAACACCGGGATCGGGCTGCGCAAGGGCGACCCCGACGGGTGCGAGGCGCTGAACCGTGCCATCACCCAGATGTACCAGGACGGGACGGCCGCCAGGCTGATGGACAAATGGTTCGGCGGCACCCCCGGCCTCGACCTGTCGATCATCGAGATCCCCCAGTTCGACGGCTGCGTCTGACCGGGCCGGACCAAGCCGGGTCCGGGCCGGGTCGGGGCGGGGCGCCGCGCAGGGGGCGGTCTTAGTTCGTGGCGTGGTCCAGGATCAGGTGGAACTCGTCGGCGCGGTGGCCGGAGATCCCGCCCTCCCGCGTGCGGGTGTCGATCTTGTGGTGCAGGTAGGCCACGTCGGCGCGGCGGCGTTCGGGCGGGGACCAGGGGCGGTCGAGGATCCGCTCGATCACGTTGGCGAGGTCGATGCCCACGTCGTCGCGGACGTCGCCTTCCTCGACCGCCTCGTCCACGGAGAAGCGGAGCCTGAGCAGCGCTTCGTGGATGCGGGAGCCGGGTTCGCGGGTCTGGGCGGGGGAGTCCTCAGGGTCGGGATCCGCCGGTGACGGGGACGCGGACGGGGACGCGGACGGGGGCGCCGACGAGGGCGGGGGCGAGGCCGCCTGGAGGGGGAGCAGGCGGCCGGCCGGGCGGTCGTCTCCCAGCGAGTCGCCGATCCCGATGACGAGGGTGGTCGCGGCGACGATCGTGGCGGCGACGCCGATCAGCGCGAGCCATGGCAGGTGGAATCCGCGTTCCGGGCGGCGTGGTTCCGGACGGAGCTGCTCCGGGCGGAGCTGCTCCGGGCGGAGTTCTTCGCTCCGCCACTCGCCGGTGTCTTGTTCGTCCGTCATGTCTGGATCGTTGCCAGGATGCGGTTCAGTTCGTCGGCGAGATCCGGGGACAGGCCGCGTTCCCGCCGGCGCGTGACGATCTTGGCCTGGAGCAGGTCGATCCGCCGGTCGACGTCGACGTCCCGGTCGGCGGTGAGATCGTTCTCCAGGTTGGTGATCACGTTGTTGAGGTCGATGGCGACGTCGGAGCGGATCTCCCCCGAGGTGTAGCCGCGGCTCACGATCGGGCGCAGCCGTCCGAGCGCGTCGGCCACGCCGGTCTCGGCCGCGCGGCGGCCGCGCTCGGGCGCCGGCGCCGCCGTCCGGTCCGCTCTCGCGGGCGGCGGCGGGACGGTGACCGGGGTGCGCGGCGCGGAGACGAGGATCGCGGCGGCGCCCGTGACGGGGATGGCGACCACGAGGGCGAGCGCCGCCAGCCGCGCCCCCCGGCGGCGCGGGCGCGCGGGCGGGTGCGGGGGCGGACGCAACGCCCTGGTGCGGTGGTCGCGGGACGGCGCCTGGCTCCGCACCGTCGTGAACACCGCGTTCGGCGGCTCGTCGTCGCGGGCGAGGAGGTCGGCGATCTCCGTCGCGGTCGGGCCGTACCCGGCGGTCGCGCCCGCGCAGCGCGCGGCGAGCGAGGCGAGTTCCCCGGACGTCCCGGCGGGGAGGCAGGCGGAGATGACGGCGCCGAGCGCGCGGACGTCGACCGCCCTCGTCTCGTCGGCCGCGGCCCGGCCGGGGTCGGCGGCCTTCCCGCGACCGGGCGAGCCGCGGGCGCCGCGGACGATCCCGCCGATGCCGGTGTCGGCGACCTTCACCTCGCCGCAGACGAGCATGATCTTGCCGGGTCCGAGGTCGCAGTGCGTGACGCCGGCCGCGTGCGCGGCCTCCAGCGCCGCCGCGACCTGGGCGCAGATCTCGATGGTCTCGGACGCGGTGAGCGGGCCGAGGCGCAGCCGCTCCGCGAGGGGCTCGCCGTCCAGGAACTCGGTGACGACGTACGAGACGAGGCGTCCGGACGCGTCGCGGGTCTGGTCGCTGTCGAAGACGGTCTCCAGGGCGGCGTGCGAGAGACCGGCGGCGCGGTTGACGCCCTTCTGGAACATGCGGTGCAGATCGGTGTGCGCGACCGCCGGCAGCTTCACCGCGACGGGACGGCCGAGCAGCTCGTCCCACGCCCGCCAGACCTCCATCGCACCGCCGTGGTCGAGGCGCTCCACCAGCCGGTAGCGTTCCGTCAGCCGCAAGCCCGATTCCACGCGAACCAACCCTCGTCGCACATCCTGGCCAGGTGTGGTCCCTGGCTTGCCCGGTGGTACGCGCCGTCCGGTGACGGGGGTTCGATCAGACTCCGGCCGGGGAGCGCTCGGCACGCCACTCGGCCAGCAGCTCGCGCAGACGCTCTTCGTAGAGGGCGATGTTCGCGGTCTTGACGTCCTCGTATCCGCGGATCATGTCCGGCAGCTCCGCGATCCGGACGGCGGCGTCGAGCCGCTCCCCGGCGCCGTCCGGCCCGGCGGTCAGCCCGGCCGCCAGCTCCCGCACGACGGCCAGGTAGCCGGTGATCAGCCGGCGTTCGGCGCGGCGCTGCGCCGCCGGGCCGAACGGGTCGAGCGGGGTGCCGCGCAGCCGCCGCATCGCGCGCAGGACGCGGAACGCCGGGCGGGCCGTCCGGCCGAGCGCGATCTTCTTGTCGAGCCCCATCGCCCGCAGCATCGGCGGATGCAGCATGTACCGGACGGTGGAGCCCGGCCCGAACTGCTCCTCGACGCGCCGGGTGAGGCCGGGGTCGAGGTGCAGGCGGGCCACCTCGTACTCGTCCTTGTACGCCGTCAGCTTGTAGAGGTTGCGTGCGACGGCGACCGCGAGCCGCTGCCCGGCGGCGCCCGCCGCGTGTTCGGCGGCGGCGACGCCCAGGACGGTGTCCAGGTACCGCCTGGCCAGTGCGAGGTTCTGGTACGCGGCCAGGTCGGGGACGCGGATCCGCAGGACGCGGGCCAGCTCGCCGTCCGCGCCCGACCCCTCGACGAGGCGCATCGCGTCCCGCGCGGTCCTGTCCAGCGGCCTGTCCGGCGAGGCCGGCGACGCGGCCGGCGCGGCCGGCTCGGCCGCGTCCGCCCAGCCCGGTTCGAGGACGAGGCGGCGTCCCGCGCGGAACGCCTGCACGTTCGCCTCCACCTGCACGCCGTTCAGCGCCAGCGCCTCCTCGATCGCGTCCGCCGACAGCGGCAGCAGCCCCGACTGGTACGCGGCGCCGACCACGACGAAGTTGGCCGTGGTCGTGCTCCCGAACCAGCGTTCGGCCAGCGCCAGGGCGTCGAACGCGACGAGGCGCCCGGCATCGGTCCGGTCGGCGATCTGCCGGACGAGCGCGGCGCCGGGCGGCAGCGACGCCGCCGTATCCGTGATCATCCGGCCGGTCGGGACCTCGCTGGTCGACACGATCGCGGCGGTGCGGCCCGGCGCGCAGCGGCGCAGGTTCGTCTCCGACGTGCCCGCCAGCGAGTCGAACACGAGGTAGGCGTCGGCGCCGCCCGCGCCGACCATGCCCGGACGGTCCCGGGTGGCGTCCCCGATCCGCAGGTGCGACACGACCGCGCCGGCCTTCTGGCTCAGCCCGGTCTGGTCGAGCGCGCGGGCGTACCGCCCGTCGATCAGCGCGGCGGTGGCGAGGACCTGGTTGACGGTCACGACTCCCGTGCCGCCGATGCCGACGAGCAGGACGTCCGCGGACACGGGCCGCGCGGCGGGCTCGGCCGGCGCACCGATCTCCGGCAGCGACGGGCCGGCCGCCTTCCGCCCGCCCGGGATCACCGTGACGAACGACGGGCAGTCGCCGTCCACGCACGAGTAGTCCTTGTTGCAGGACGTCTGGTTGATCTGCGTCTTGCGCCCGAACTCCGTCTCGACCGGCTCCACGCTCAGGCAGTTCGACTTCACGCCGCAGTCGCCGCAGCCTTCGCAGACCGCCTCGTTGATCAGCACCCGCTTCTCGGGGTCCGGGAGGAGCCCGCGCTTGCGTTTGCGCCGCGTCTCCGCCGCGCACGCCTGGTCGTACAGCAGCACGGTCACGCCGGGCACCTCGCGCAGCTCGCGCTGGACGGTGTCGAGGTCGTCGCGGTGGCGGACCCGGACGCCGGGCGCCCAGTCCGTCCCGCGCGGGTAGCGGGACGGATCGTCCGCCACCACGACGATCTCCGCGACGCCCTCGGCGTGCAGCATCCGGGTGATCGCGGCCGGGTCGGAGCCGCCGTCGGCGGCCTGCCCGCCCGTCATCGCGACGGCCGCGTTGTAGAGGAGCTTGAAGGTGATGTTCGTCCCGGCGGCGACGGCCTGCCGGACGGCGAGGCTCCCCGAGTGGAAGAACGTCCCGTCGCCGAGGTTCTGGAACATGTGGGCGGTGTCGCTGAACGGGGCCGCCCCGACCCACATCGCACCCTCGCCGCCCATCTGGGTCGTGCCGATGCTGCGGTCGGTGAACACGGTCATGACGTGGCAGCCGATGCCGCTCGCGGCGACCGACCCGTCCGGGACGACCGTCGACCGGTTGTGCGGGCAGCCCGAGCAGAAGTAGGGGGTGCGGGCGGGGGCGAGCAGGTCGATCCGGGGCTTGCGGGGACGCAGCACCGGGTCGCGCAGGTCCAGGTGCTCCTCGCCGACGCGGTCGGCGAGGAGCCGGGCCAGGGCCCTGGTGATGCGGTCTGCGTCCAGGCCCCCGTCGGGCGGGACGAGACCGGTGCCGTCCGGCCCGTTCTTGCCGTACACCCGGGGACGTTCCGCCTGGTCGTACAGGACGTCCCGGATCTGCGTCTCGATGAACGCGCGCTTCTCCTCGACCACGACGATCTCGCGGAGCCCGCGCGCGAACTCCCGCAGCCGGCCGCCGTCCAGCGGATAGATCATGGCGAGCCGCAGCAGCCGCACGCCCCGCCGGGCGAGGGCCGCGTCGTCCAGGCCGAGCCGGTCGAGCGCCTCGCGCAGCTCAAGGTAGGTGCGCCCGGCGGCGACCAGCCCGATGGACGCGTCGCCGGCGGCGCCCTCGATCCGGTCGAGGCCGTTCGCCGCGGCGTAGGCCGTCGCGGCCTGCAGCCGGCCTTGCAGGACCTCGGTCTCCAGGGACGTCGTGTCCTTCAGGTCGACGCCCGGCCTGCGCGTCGGCTTCCACGGGCGGCCCCGCCACGCGAACTCCGGCAGCACCGGATCGGGTACCTGGGCGGCGTCCACGACCTCGTGCGAGTCCGCGACATCGGTGACGACCTTGAAGCCGGTCCAGGCGCCGCTGAACCGGGACATCTCGAATCCGTGCCGGCCCAGCCGCAGCACGTCCCCGACCGACGCCGGGACCAGCACCGGCATGAACGCCTCCGCGAGCGCGCCCTCCGTCGCCGACGGCAGCGTGGACGACTTGGCGGACGGGTCGTCGCCCACCACCGCCAGCACCCCGCCGCGCTCGGACGTGCCGAGCCAGTTCGCGTGCTTGAACGCGTCCAGCGAACGGTCGACGCCGGGCGCCTTGCCGTACCAGAGGCCGAACACCCCCTGGTACCGCGGCCCCGGCAGGTGCTCCACGAGCTGGGACCCGTAGACCGCCGTCGCCGCCAGTTCCTCGTTCACGCCGGGCACGAACCGGATGTCGTGGCCCTCCAGCAGCTTCGCGTCCCGCATGAGCTGCTGGTCGAGGCCGCCGAGCGGCGATCCCCGGTACCCGGACACGAACCCGGCCGTCGTCCAGCCGCGCCGCGCGTCCGCGCGCCGCTGGTCGAGCAGCAGCCGGACGAGCGCGTGCACCCCGCCGATCGCGATCCGGCCCCGCTCCAGCTCGAGCCGGTCACGAAGTGCGGACCGCGGTGCCCGTGTGCGTCCGGTCATGGTCTGGCCCCTCTCACCGTCGATCGGACTCATTGAGCCGCCATAGGTGAGCGTCGTGCAAGATGCTGTGACCGTAGTTGAGCGGATTGCTCAAGGGTGAGCCGTGTTGCCCGCCGGAGCTGAGCGTTGTGCCAGCACCGCGACCGGCCGCCCGCGGCCGTCCGCTAGCGAGGCGTGAGGGTCACGGGGGTCGGCAAGGGGAAGTTGCCCGGAAGGGCGAGGGCCCGGAAGGGCGAAAGGCCCCTGATGTACGCGTTCGAGGCGGATGTACGGGAGAATGGGGAATGGCCACGGCACAGCGGGGGACGCGGAAAGGCAGGACGTCTTGAGCGGCGACATGCGGTTCACCGTCACGCGGACGCTGAGCAAGGATCAGCAGGCGCGGCGGGAACGGCTGATCGACTCGGCGCGCGGGCTCGCGCTCGAAGGCGGCTACGCGGCCGTCACCATGCACGACGTCGCGGACCGCGCCGGCGTCGCCCGCGCGACCGTCTACCGGTACTTCGCCACCAAGGACCACCTGCTCACCGAGGTCGCGGCGGCCTGGGCGCACCGGGTCATGGACGACGTCGACGCGCTCGCGGTCGGCGGCACCCCGCTGGAGCGGCTCACCGCGATGCTGGAGCGCATCGTGTACGTGGCGGCGGAGGAGCCGACGCTGACCTCGGCCATCATCCAGGCGGTGACCTCGGACGACTCCAGCGTCGACGACCCCCGCACCATCCTGTTCCTGTTCCTGCGGGACCGGCTCTCGACGGCGATCGGCGACCCGGTGCCCGAGCGGGACGACGTCGAGGTCGTCCTCGGCCACATCCTGCTCTCCGCGCTGATCAGCCTGGCGTCGCTGCGCCGGCCGGCCGAGGAGGTCGCCACGATGGTCCGCACGGCCGGCCGCCTGGTGCTGGCCGGTGCGCTCGCCGCGGCCACCGCCCCCTGATGGTCCACTTTCCGTGGGCCTGATTGGACCTGTCGCATGGACCACCACGTTCCCTAGCGTGCTCCTGTGACGAATCCGCTGCTGTTCCTGCTGGCCGCGCTGACGCTTGTCGCCATCCCCGGCCCCAACCACCTGTACATCACCACGCGCAGCATCGGCGAGGGACGCCGGGCCGGCATCGCGTCCGCGCTCGGCGTCGAGACCGGCACGCTGGTCCACGTCGCCGCCGCGACGGCCGGGCTGTCGGCCGTCGTCGCCGCGTCCGCGACCGCATTCGGCCTCCTGCGCTACGCGGGCGCCGCCTACCTCGTCTACCTCGCCTACCGGACGCTGCGCAGCCGCGACGACATCGGTGAGCCGGAACCCGTGCCGCAGCCGCTGCACCGCGTCTACTTCGACGGCATGTTCGTGAACATCCTCAACCCGAAGGTCGTGCTGTTCTTCCTGGCGTTCCTGCCCCAGTTCGTCGACCAGGGCGCGGGCGCGGTCCCGCTGCAGATCCTGGTGATGGGCGTCGCGACCGCGCTGATCGGCCTGGTCAGCGACATCGGATACGCCCTCGCCGCCGGCTCCATCGGGACATGGCTGCGCGCTCGTCCGGTCTTCCGGCGGCGGCAGCGGTACGCGACGGGCCTGGTCTACCTCGGCCTCGGCGCCGTCGCCGTGTTCGCCGCGCCCGGCACCCGCCGCGCCTGACCTCCCGCGGCGTCCGGCGTTCCCGCCGCCCGGCGTTCCCGGCGGGGGTCGCGGACGAATTGTCACCCAGGTGACAAGCATCCCCAAGCATTGTTCACACGGGGGTGCAGCCCCGCCCGATCCGTCATCGGTAGCTTCCGGAGAGCCCCGCACACCGAGGGGGCGGGGGAGGTGCCGACGGTGACCACGACGCTTGGGGAGCGCTCGACGCTTGGGGAGCGCTCGCCACTCAAGCCATGGGCCGGTGTTCCGAGTGAGCTGTCCGACCTGTTCCGGCCCCATCTGGACGCCCTCGCCGAGGAGATGATCGGGGAGATCCTCGCCGGGATCCCCGAGTACTCCCGCCCGCAGGACGAGGAGTACGCGCGGCTCGTGCGCCTCGCCGTCGAGGGCGCGCTGCGCCAGTTCGTCGACCTCATCATGGACCCGGAGAGCTCGTGGGAGCCGGTCGCCGCCGTCTACCGGGAGATCGGCTGGGCCGAGGCCCGCGAAGGCCGCAACCTCGACATCCTGCAGACGTCCTTGCGGCTCGGCGCCCGCGTCGCCTGGCGCCGGCTCGCCGCCGAGTCGGAGCACTACAACATCTCCCGCCGCACGCTCGCCAGCATCGCCGAAGCCATCTTCGCGTTCCTGGACGAGATCGCCCGCGCCGCCACCGACGGCTACACCAAGGCGCGCGAGCAGGAGGCCGGCGAGCTGGAGCACCGCCGCCGCCGGCTCCTGGACCTGCTGCTCGCCGAACCGCCCGCCGCCACGCAGGCCATCGCCGACCTGGCGCGCCTCGCGCAGTGGCGCGTCCCCCGGACGGTCGCGGCGGTCGTCCTGTACGAGCGGAGGCAGCAGCCCTTCTCGTACCCGTCGCTGCCGCCCGACGTGCTCGCCGACCTCAACCGCCGCGAACCGTGCCTGATCATCCCCGATCCGGAGGGGCCGGGACGCGGCCGGATGCTGGATCCGGCGCTGCGCGACTGGGTCGCCGCGATGGGCCCCACCGTCCGCGTCGAGGACGCGGCCAAGTCGCTGCGCTGGGCACGGGAGGCGCTGCCGCTCGCGCGCCGCGGCGTTCTGCCGTCCGACGGGCTCATCCGCTGCGCCGACCACATGCCGGCGCTCATCATGTTCCAGGACGAGGAACTGGTGCGGACCGTCGCCGAACTGCGGCTCGCGCCGCTGAAGGTGGTCCGGCCGCGGCATCGCGAGCGGCTGATGCGCACGCTGCTGGCCTGCCTGCAGAACGGGTTCAACGCCACGGAGGTCGCGCACCGCCTGCACGTCCACCCGCAGACCGTCCGGTACCGGCTGCACCAGCTGGAGGAGCTGTTCGGAGGGCGGCTGCACGCGCCGGAGACGCGGCTGGAGATGGAGATGGCGCTGACCGTCTGGCTCACCGCACCCGAGCAGTCTCAATCAATCGATTGACCGGGGGGCGGGCCACCGCCTAGCTTGGCCGTATGACCAGCAGCGACGCAGCCCCGGAACGCATCCTCGACGCGGCCACCCGGCTGTTCGCCGCGCTCGGCTACGACGGCACCTCCACCCGCATGATCGCCGAGGCGGCCGGGCTCAACGTCGCCACCGTCGCCTACCACGTCGGCGGGAAACGGGACCTGTACCTCGCCGTCGTGGAACGTGCCCACCAGGCCGAACGCGCGGCACTGGAGGACGCGATCGCGCAGATCGGCTCCGAGCCCGACGGGATTCTGCAGCTCCTCGACCGCTACATCGACTTCTGCGTGGAGAACCCGGAGATCCCCGCCCTGTGGATGCACCGCTGGCTGTCGGACGCCAGGGACCTCATCGACCTTGAGGCGCAGTTCGTCAGGCCGCAGTTCGACCTGGTCGGCGCAGCCGCCCGCAAGGTCGTGCCCGACGACGTCGACGTCGAGTACGTCATCTGGACGGTCGTCTGGTGCACCCACGGATTCGGTACCGGCGGCGTCATGGACGCCGACGGGCACCGCCGCGGCCTGGACGATCCCCGCGAAGTGGCGCGGTTCCGCGCCCACCTCCGCCGCCTCGTCTCCAACGCGATCGGGCTGCCCACCGGCCCGGACGCCTGATGACCACTGCGCTGCCCCGGCGCCGCCTCCTCGGCTACGGCATCGGCTCCGTCGGCACCGGCGTCTTCTCCGCCGTCCCCGGCCTGCTGCTCCTGTTCTACCTGACCGACGTGCTCGGCGTGTCCGCCGCGCTCGCCGGCGTCGTCCTCGTGGTGCCCAAGGCGTGGGACGTCCTGCTCAACCCGATCGTCGGCGCCGCCAGCGACCGCGAGGCCGTCCGGACCGGCCGCCGCACCCGCCTGCTGCTGCTCGGCGCCGTGACGCTGCCGCTGCTGTTCGCCGCGATGTTCGCCGTGCCGGTCGAATCCGCGGGGTTCGCCGCCGCGTGGGCCGGGATCATGTTCCTGCTGGCCGCGAGCGCCTTCGCCTGCTTCCAGGTGCCCTACGTGGCGCTGCCCGCCGAGATCTCCGCGCAGCCGTCCGAGCGGGGCCGCGCGATGGCCTGGCGCGTCGTCTGCCTCACCCTCGGCATCCTGGTCGCCGGCGGGCTCGCCCCGGCCCTCGCGGACGCGGGCGGAGGCGGACGCGCCGGGTACGCGCTGATGGGGGCCGTGGTCGGGCTCGCCATGGGCGCCGCGATGATCGCGAGCACGCTGGCGAACCGCTGGATCCCGTCCCGCCCCGGGCCCCGCCCGCTGGGGCTCGTCGCCGCGCTGCGCACCGCCCGCGGGAACCGCCCGTTCTTCATGCTGCTCGGCGCCTACGTCACCAGCACCCTCGCCGTCGCGATCATGCTCGCGGGCGCGCCGTACGTGGCGACCTACCGGCTGGACGACTACGGGCTCACCTCCGCGATGTTCGTCTGCATGGTCGGCCCGAGCGCCTTCGCCGTCCCGATGTGGCACCGGCTGTCGCGCAGGTACGGGGAGGTCGGCTGCTATCTGGCGGGGCTGCTGCTGTTCGCGGGGGCGGCCGCCGCGCTGTACCCGGTGATCACCTCGGTGGGCGGCGTCCTCGCGCTGAGCGCCCTGATCGGCGTCTGCTACGCGGCCGTCCAGCTGCTCCCGCTCGCGCTGCTGCCCGAAACCGTCCACGCCGACGCGGGGCGGACGGGCCACGCGCAGTCCGGTGCCTTCACCGGCCTCTGGACGGCCGCCGAAACCGGCGCGCTGGCCCTCGGTCCCGGCATCTTCGCGCTGATCCTCGCCGTCTCCTCGTTCAAATCGTCCGATCGTGATGCTGTCGCTGGGAGGTCGTCCCCCCAGAATGTCTTCGACACGCCCGTCGTCCAGCCGGGGTCGGCACTGACCGGCCTGACCGCCGGTTTCACGCTCGTCCCGGCCCTGCTCCTGCTGCTGAGCATCCCCCTGCTGCTGGCGTACCGCCGGCTGGCCGCCGCCCACACAAGCATTGAGGAACCGCAACGCCATGCCGTCTGACCACCTGCCCGAGAACGGCCGCCCGGCCGGGGAACTGCTCACCGAACTCGCCCGGCTGCGGGACGCCGACCTTCCCGTGCGCGGCGGCCAGGTCACCGCCTACGTCTACGACACCGGACGCGAGGCCGTGCACGACCTCGCCGCCACCGCCTACCTGGAGATGCTGGAGGTCAACTGCCTCGACCCCACCGCGTTCCCCAGCATCGTCGCCCTCGAACGCCAGATCGTCGCCGTCGTCGCGGACAAGCTCGGCGGCGGCTCCGGCGTTTTCACCAGCGGCGGGACCGAGTCGATCATGCTGGCGGTCAAGGCGGCCCGGGACGCCCGCCCGGTCGACGGGAAACCCCAGATCGTGCTGCCCACGACGGGGCACCCCGCGTTCCACAAGGCCGCGCACTACCTGGGCATGGAGGTCGTGCACGTCCCCGTCGACGCGTCGTTCCGCGCCGACCCCGCCGCGACGGCCGCCGCCCTCACCCCGCGGGCCGTCCTCGTCGTTGCCTCGGCCCCCTCGTACCCGCACGGCGTCATGGACCCGATCCCGGAGATCGCGTCGATCGCCGCGTCCGCCGGCGTCCCCTGCCACGTGGACGCGTGCGTCGGCGGCTGGGTCCTGCCCTGGCTGCGGGACGGGGGACGCGACGTCGCGCCGTTCGACCTGTCCGTGCCCGGCGTGACGTCCCTCTCCTGCGACCTGCACAAGTACGGCTACTCCCCGAAGGGCGCCTCCGTCGTCCTGTTCGCGGACGAGTCGCTCCGCCGCCGCGCCTACTTCGCCGCCGCCGAATGGCCCGGCTACACGATCATCAACGCGACCGTCCAGAGCAGCAAGAGCGCCGGCCCGCTCGGCGCCGCGTGGGCGACCCTCAACGCCGTCGGCGCCCAGGGCTACCGCGAACTCGCGGAGAACGCGATGAAGGCGGCCGAACGCCTCATCGCCGGCGTCGCCGAGATCCCCGGCCTGCGCGTCCTCGGCGAGCCCGTAGCCCCGCTCGTCGCCGTCGCGTCCTCCGACCCCGGCCTCGACGTGTTCGTCATCGCCGACGAGGCCCGGTCACGCGGCTGGTTCTTCCAGCCGCAGCTGTCCTACCAGGACATCCCGCCGAACCTGCACTTCACGCTGACCGGCGTCAGCGACATCGAACCGCTGCTGGCGGCCCTCGCCGACGCCACCAAGGCCGCCCGCGCCGCCGGACCGCCCGACGTCCCGTCCGACCTGGTCGACGCCCTCGCCGGCCTCGACCTCGACAGCATCGACGACGCCGGTTTCGCAGGGCTCCTCGCGTCCGTCGGCGTGGACCTGGCCGGCGGCGAACCCGCGACCGCCCAACCCGAGATGGCCGTGGTCAACGCCATCCTGGACGCCCTGCCGCCCGCCACCCGCGAGGCCCTGCTGATCCGCTTCCTGTCCGTCCTCTACGCCTGACGTCCCATACGCCTGACGCCCACTCCCGGCACGGGCGGTTCAGCCGAGGCGGATCAGCCGCTCGATGATCGACGGCTCGTCCAGTGTCCGCGCCGGCTCCAGCGGAACCTTCGCCGCGCCCGCCGTCAGGGTGCCGACCCGCTCACCGGTGCCCGCCTGGCGCGGGGGATCGCCCTCGACGCCGACCGGCACGGTCAGCCCGGGCCAGCCGACGACGGTCACCGGGGACGCGGCGCGCAGCGGCGTCATGCCGCCGAGCCCGTCGTCGACGTGTGCGACCTTCGCGCCCTTCGGCGCGAGGGTCGCCGCGACCAGCGCGTTCTCGGCCGCGATGACGAGTTGCTGCGCCGCGTCGACGGCGCCCGCCGCCGACGGGGACTGCTGCCCCATCACCGCGCCCACGATCACGGTGCTCACGCCCTGGACGTCCTTGCGCGCCGCGAACACGAAGTTCCCGCCCGCCGCGTCCGTGTACCCCGTCTTCCCGCCGATGACGCCGTACTGACCCAGCAGGTAGTTGCCGCCCTGCCGCGTCGCTCCGCCGTCGTCCGGAACATATGCTGGCTTGCTCACGATCTCCACGAAGGCCGGGATCCGCATCGCCGCCCGCAGCAGCTTCACCTGGTCCGCGGCCGTGCTCACCGTAGTGGAGTCGTAGCCGCTCGGATCGGTGTAGCGGGTGCCGGTCATACCCAGCGACTGCGCGGCGGCGTTCATCTTCGCCGCGAACGCCTGGTCGCTCCCCGCGTCCCACCGCGCCAGCTCATGCGCCACGTCGTTCGCCGAGATGACCAGCAGGGCCTCCAGGGCCTTGCGCTGTGTCAGCCTCTGGTTCGCGGTCACGCCGAGGATCGACTCCCCGCGCTGCTTGCGCATCGGGATCTGCGCCGCCGCCTGCGGCGACACCGTCATCACCGGCCCCGCCTCACCCGGCTTCAGCGGGTGTTCGCGCAGATACACGTACGCCGTCATCACCTTGGCGACGCTCGCGGTGGGCGTCGGCGCCGACCCCCCTGACGAGCCCATCGTCCCGAGCCCGTCCACGTGGACGACCGACTGCCCTCCGGACGGCCACGGCAGCGCCGGGGCCTGCCCCGAGAACGCGTGACTGGAGGTGATGGCCAGATCAACGGCCGGGTCGGGGACCGGCCGGACGAGCTGCCCCGTGACGACCCCGGCGACCAGCACCAACACGGCCACGAGGATGATGAGCCCCCGCCGCCCCCGCTTGGCCCCCGTCTCCTCCGCGGCCGGCGCCGCAGGCGGAGCCGGGGGAGCGAGAGGAGCCGCCCCGTCCCACGGCACGGTCCATTGACCCGAAGACCGGACGACCGGAGCCTGCTCCTGCGGCACAGCCTGCAAAGCCCCGGCCTGCGGAGACGCGGGCTGCGGAGACGCGGGCTGCGGCGGTGAGGATTGACGTGGTGCGGATTGACGTGGTGAGGCTTGCGGAGTCGCGGTCTGGGGTGGTGGGGCTTGTGGTGGCGGGGCGTGGGAGGAGAGGACCGGTAGGCGCTCAACCCGTGTAGGGCCGGTCCCACCGGACGGAGGCGCGTCCTTCTTGGGCGGGGCCTTGGACGGGGAGGCGGCTTGTGGTGATTCGTCCTCGGCGGCGGGCGGGGCGCCGGCCGCGGTGTCCTCGGCGGCGTCAGGCTCGGCCGTGCCGGGATCGGCCGCGTCGGGATTGGGCGCGCCGGGCTCGGCGGCGTCCTCTGCGACGCTGTCCTCGGGGGGCTTCGGGAGCTTGACGTACCACGGGCCCGTCGGGGGAGAGGCGGATCCCCCGGACGAGTCGCCCTTCGGCTTGGCGGAGCGGCGGATGGGGATGTCCGGTCTGGTCAAGGAGACCTTCGCGGGCAGGCGGAACTCCGCGGTGGCGGTACGCGCGGGTTCGCGCTTGTCCTCGGAGCCGGACGTCACCGGTTCCCCCTTGGCGTCGTCCATGGCCCGACCCTTCTCGACTGGTTCCCTCCGGCAGACGGAGCGGTCTCCCCGGCAAACCCCGTGCTTATTGAAGGATGCGCAGTTTAGCGAGAAGGTTCGCTTGAGAGGTCAAGGAGCAGCGGCGGACGAATCCCGCGCGGTTCGAGAAGTTCCTCGCCGTGGTGACCGGCTCGCGTGGGACCGTGCGGCCGCCGAGCGGCTGTTCGCGCCGTTCCGGGAGTGAGCGATGAGTGAGCCCGTCCCTGCCGGGTAGGGCCGAGTCATCCCGGGCCCCCGGCGACGACCCACGAGGCTCAAGGAGTGAGCGTTGTATGGCAACGAAGATCCGCGAAATCATGACCGGTTCGCCGACGTCGGTGTCTCCGGAACTCGACATCGTGACCGTGGCCCGAGCGATGCGCGATGAGGACATCGGTGCCGTGCTGGTGGCCGACGGCGACGAACTCCTGGGGCTCGTCACCGACCGCGACCTGGTGATTCGCGGGCTCGCCGCCGGCGGTGACCCGACGCAGCTGAACATCGGCGGCATCGCGAGCACCGCGACCGCGACCGTCGGGCCGGACGACCCGCTGGACAAGGCCGCGCAGGTCATGCGGGAGCGGGCGGTGCGGAGGCTCCCGGTCATCGAGGACGGCCGCCCGGTCGGCATCGTGTCGATCGGCGACCTGGCGATGGAGAGGGACGAGGTATCGGCGCTCGCCGACATCAGCTCCGCCCGCCCGAACGCCTGAGCCCGCCCGCCCCGGTCAGGGGAGGACGGACAGAAGCAGGTCCAGTTCGTCTTCGGTGTTGTAGTAGTGCACGGAGGCCCGCACGGCGGCCGGAACGGTGTCCGGGTCGTATCCGTGTGCGCGGGGGATCGCGACGCTGACGTTGACACCGCGATCCCTTGCGGCCGCTTTGATGGCGGTGGGGTCGTGGCCGTCCACGGTGAACGTGACGATGCCGGACGGCCGTTCGCCCTTGTCGAGGACCGTCGTCGCAGGCCGGGCGGCCAGTTTCCGGCGCAGCACGGACGCGAGCCCGGTCACGTGCTCCTCGATCTCCGTGATCCCCAGATCGGCCGCGTAGTCGGCGGCGACGCCCAGCCCGATCTGCCCGGCCACGTACCGTTCCCATGTTTCGAAGCGCCGTGCGTCCTCCCGCATCTCGAAGGCGTCGGGGGCCTGCCAGGCGGCGGCGTGCAGGTCGAGAAACGGGGGTTCGAGGGTCGGGACGATCTGCCGCCGCACGTACAGGAACCCGGTCCCGCGCGGGCCGCGCAGGAACTTGCGGCCGGTCGCCGACAGCATGTCGCAGCCGATCTCGCCGACGTCCACGGTGAGCTGGCCGACCGACTGGCACGCGTCCAGCAGGTACAGGACGCCGTGCTCCCGGCACAGCCGCCCGACGTCGGCGGCCGGGTTGACGAGCCCGTTGTGCGTGGGGATGTGGTTGAGCGACACCAGCCGGACGTCGCCCTCGGCCAGTGCGGCTTCCAGCGCGTCCAGTGAGAGGGTCCCGTCGGCCTCGTCCGGGACGACCTCCACGCTCACGCCTTTGGCCGCCGCCACCTGCTGGTAGGCGATGGTGTTGCTGGAGTACTCGCTCGTCGTGGTGAGGATGCGGTCGCCTTCGGCGAAGGGGATCGCGTAGAACGCCATGTCCCAGGCCCGGGTGGCGTTCTCCACGTAGGCGATCTCGTCCGCGCGCGCGCCGATCAGCCTTGCCACCGCGTCGTAGAAGCGTTCGACGGCCGGTGCGTTCAGTTCCGCCGCCTCGTATCCGCCGATCGTGTTCTCCAGCGTGAAGTGCTCCGCCACCGCGTCGATCACGGGACGCGGCGGCAGCGCGGCGCCGGCGTTGTTGAGGTGGGCCACTCTTGCGCAGCCGGGGGTGTCGGTCCGGAGCTTGCCGATGTCCACGTGCCGCCCTTCCCTCGAAAATGTCGTACCCCTGCGCGACCCTGGTCACGGGTGGCGATTTGACCTCAACCGTCGTTGAGGTCGCATGCTTGCTCCTCCAGGCTAACGATCAACGGGATTCGTCATGGACATGGAAGTCACCGCGTGGATGTCGCTGCACCACGCGATGAACGCGCGCGACAGCAGGCCCTTCTCGAAGGCGACGCTGCGCCGCATCGGCCGGTTCGCGCGCCCGCACCGCCGGCGGCTGGCGCTGTTCCTCCTGCTCAGCGTGGTGATGGCGGTCCTCGCCGTCGCGACCCCCGTGCTGGCCGGCCAGGTCGTCGACGCGATCGTCGAGCACTCCCCGACGTCCACCGTCGTCAATCTCGCGATCCTGATCGCGTTCCTCGCGCTCGCCGAGGGCGGCCTCGGCCTCGCGAACCGGTGGCTGTCGGCCCGCATCGGCGAAGGGCTGATCCTCGACCTGCGCACCGCCGTCTTCGACCACGTCCAGCGCATGCCGGTGGCGTTCTTCACCCGGACCCGCACCGGCGCCCTGGTCAGCCGCCTCAACAACGACGTGATCGGGGCGCAGCGCGCCTTCAGCGACACCCTTTCCGGCGTGGTCAGCAACCTGGTGACGGTTCTGCTGACCTTCGCCGTGATGGTCCGCATCTCGTGGGAGATCACGCTGCTCGCGCTGGTCCTGCTCCCCGTCTTCGTCCTCCCGGCACGCCGCATGGGCACCCGCCTGGCGCGCCTCGAACGCGAGGCCGCCGCACACGACGCCGCGATGAGCACGCAGATGACCGAGCGTTTCTCCGCACCCGGCGCGACGCTGGTGAAGCTGTTCGGCCGCCCCGCCCGCGAGTCCGCCGAGTTCGCCGCCCGCGCCCGCCGCGTCCGCGACATCGGCGTCCGCACCGCGATGGTGCAGCACGTCTTCATCACGGCCCTCACCATGGTGTCCGCGCTGGCCCTCGCGCTCGTCTACGGCCTCGGCGGCTACTTCTCCCTGCGCGGCAGCCTCGACGCCGGCGCGGTCGTCGCCCTGGCCCTCCTGCTCACCCGCCTCTACGCGCCGCTGACCGCCCTCGCCAGCGCGCGGGTCGAGGTGATGAGCGCCCTGGTCAGCTTCGAGCGCGTCTTCGAGGTCCTCGACCTGAAGCCGCTCGTCGCCGAGAAGGCCGAGCCCGGCACCGTCCCGGACGGCCCCGTCGCCGTCGAGTTCGACGGCGTCCACTTCGCCTACCCGTCCGCCGACAAGGTGTCCCTGGCCTCCCTCGAAGAGGTCGCCACCCTCGACACCCGCGGCGGCGTCGAGGTCCTGCACGACGTGTCGTTCCGCGCCGAACCCGGCCAGACGGTCGCGCTGGTCGGCTCGTCCGGCGCCGGGAAGTCGACGATCGCGCAGCTCCTGCCGCGCCTCTACGACGTCGACTCCGGCACGGTCCGCCTCGGCGGCGTCGACGTCCGCGACCTGTCCTTCCAGGGCATCCGCGACACGCTCGGCATGGTCACGCAGGACGGGCACCTGTTCCACGAGTCCATCCGCGAGAACCTCCTCCTCGCCCGTCCCGAGGCCACCGAGGACGACCTGTGGGACGTCCTGCGCCGCGCCCGCCTCGAAACCCTCATCCAGGGCCTCCCGGACGGGCTCGACACCATCGTCGGCGAACGGGGCTACCGGCTGTCCGGCGGCGAACGCCAGCGCCTCACCATCGCCCGCCTCCTCCTGGCCCGGCAGCGCGTCGTCATCCTGGACGAGGCCACCGCCCACCTCGACTCGACCTCCGAGGCCGCCGTCCAGGAGGCCCTGGCGGAGGCCCTCGACGGCCGCACCGCCGTCGTCATCGCCCACCGCCTCAGCACCATCCGGGCCGCCGACCTGATCCTCGTCGTGGAGGAGGGCCGCATCGCCGAACGCGGAACCCACGAGGAACTGCTGGCCGCCGGCGGCCGCTACGCCGACCTGTACCGCACCCAGTTCAGCGACCAGTCCGGCCCGCCGCCCCTGGAGCCCGTCGGCTGACCGGTCGCGGCCGGAGTCCGTCGAGCGCGGTCAGGAGGGAGCGCATGACGTGGGTGCGCCAGCCGCTGCCCATGCCGCGGAACGCGAAGGCGTGCACGGGGTCGTCCAGATCGAACCCGGCGTGCTCGATGAACAACCGGGTACCGCGCCCCTCGGGGACGAGCCGCCAGGTCACGGTCGTGTCGAGCCCGCCGCCGCCCCAGCTGATGCGCAGCAGCCGCTCCTCGTCGATGTCGAGGACCCGGCACGCGATCGTCCCGTCGAAGCCGATGCCGGCGATCGGTCTCGTCGCGAACGTGAAGCGGTGCCCGGCCACGGGTTCGAAGTCGTTCGGCATGAGCCAGCGGGCCAGCAGGTCCGGCTCGGTGAGCGCCCGCCACACCTTGGCGGGCGGATGCGGCAGGAACTCGTCCACCTCGATCGCCGCGCGTTCGTCGCTCATGCCGCTCCCCGGGTTCTCCATGACCGGCGTCACAGGTCGTCCTCCTCGTCCAGCAGTTCGCGCAGGTCGGACAGCCTCTCCCGCCAGAACCGCTCGTAGGGGCCGAGCCACTCCGACAGGTCGCGCAGCGGGCCCGCCTCCAGCCGGTAGATGCGCTGCCGGCCGCTGCGCCGCTCGCTGACCAGCCCGGCGTCCCGCAACACCTTCAGGTGCTCGGAGACGCTCGGGCGGCTCATCGCGAAATGGGATGCCAGGTCGTTCACGGGCTGCGGCCCGTCCAGCAGCAGTGCGGTGAGCTCCCGGCGGACGGGGCTCGCCAGCGCCGCGAAGACGTCCATGTCGGCCTTCGCCTCTCCGGTCCTCGCCACCTCGGCCCTCAGCCCTCGGCCTCGGCCAGGACGATGCCGTTGCCGTCGGGGTCGGTGAACGCGGCCTGGCGTCCCCACGGCAGATCCTGCGGCCCGTCGACGTCCACCCCGGCGCGCCGCAGCCGTTCGCAGTCGGCGTCGAGGTCGGACGTCTCCAGCATCAGCCCGTGGACCCCGCCCGGCGCCATGCCGGGCATGTGGTTCGCCAGGACGACGTTCGTCTCCGCGCCCTTGGGGGCGAGCTGAAGCCAGCGGACCGGCCCCGTGGACTGGTCCGAGATGACCTCGAACCCGAGTGTGTCCGCGTAGAAGGTCTTGGCGGCGTCCTGGTCGGAGACCGGCACGGTCAGCATCCGCACATGTGTGATGTTCATGCTCACGACGATATGTAGGATTTCTCCTACATGTCAAGTGTAGGAAATTCCTTACGCGTACATACCCGGCGAGTTTAGAAGGTGGGCGCGGAGGCAGGCTGGTGGCATGCGTGCCGTCACTTACGACTCGTTCTCCCCTGACAACTCGCGCCTGGCGGTCGGTGGCGTGCCCGATCCCAAGGTCGGCCCCGGCCAGGTGCTGATCGAGGTGCGCGCGGCCGGGGTCAACCCGGTGGACTGGAAGGTGATGGCCGGTGGCCTGGACGGAATGATGGAGGCGGTGTTCCCCGTCATCCCGGGTTGGGACGTCGCCGGCGTGGTGCGCGGCCTCGGCCCCGACACGCCGGAGTTCGCGCCGGGCGACGAGGTCATGTCCTACGCCCGCAAGGACGTCGTCGGCGCGGGGACGTTCGCGGAGTACGTCGCCGTCTCGGCGGACGACGTGGCGCGCAAGCCCGCCGCGCTCGACTGGAACCAGGCGGGCGGCCTGCCCCTCGCGGGGATGACCGCGCAGCGAGCCCTGGACCGCCTGGAGGTCCGCCCTGACGACGTGCTGCTCATCCATGCGGCGTCCGGCGGCACCGGGAGCCTCGCCGTCCAGCTCGCACGGGAGCGGGGTGCCCGCGTCATTGGCACGGCCTCCGAGAAGAACCACGACTACCTGCGGGAACTCGGCGCCGAGCCGGTGACCTACGGCGAGGGGCTGGCCGACCGCGTCGGGGAGTTGGCGCCCAGCGGCGTCTCCGCGGTGGCTGACTTCGCCGGCGGCCAGCTCGACACGACGCTTGCAGTCCTGCAGCCGGATGGACGCCACGTCTCCGTCGCCGACAACGAGGTGGAGAAGCACGGCGGCCACTGGATCTGGGTCCGCCCGAACGGAACCAAGCTCGCCGAACTGGCCGCCCTGGCCGACCGCGGCACCCTCAAGGTGGACGTGGCCGACACGTTCTCCCTGGACCAGGTGGGTGACGCCTTCGACGCCAGCCGCACCACCCACACCCGCGGCAAACTCATCATCACACCCTGAGCCGCAGCCGCCCGCACGCGCCTGCAAAAGAGCTTCGCCGTCCTAGGCGTTGCTGGACAGAAGGTTGCCGAGCTGCGCGCCAACCAACCGACGCACGCCACGCGACAGGATGGCTCCAAGTGAACAGTCGAAGTCCTGCCAACGCGTGGGCCGCTAGCGTCGGGCCCCTTGCGCCTGGGGGCGGCGCACCAGGAACGCTATGTCCGCGTCGTTGAGCAGTTGGTGGCAAGCCCGCTCGTCTCTGTCCAACACCAGGAGTCCGGCGAGGACGTGCTGGACGGCATCGGGGCCGACCTCGTGTTCGCAACGTTGGCCGAGAAGTATGACCTTCACCTGGACCGGGTCTTCCGCCGCCTGTACTTCCCGTCCAAGAAACTGCACGTCGTGTGGCGGCTGACAGCCGACAGCACGCGCGGCGGCGAGTTCTGCCTTCAGAACATCACCGAATGGGCGGTGAACGGGTGGCGTCCCGACGACTGGACGATGCCTCCCGAGGAGTACGCCAAACTGGCAGACCTCTACACCATCGACTTCGAGCCGCACGCCGGGTCGGGATCGGTCGTCTTGATCTCCGTACCCGAACGCCGCCCGCTGTCTCTCGGCGCGGACACGAAGGTCTGGTATTACGATGCGGGTGAACACCGGCTCGATCCGTTGGACATCGACTACACCGGCTACCTCGACTCGGTACTGCTCACCGCAGGCGCCCACGAGTGGCAGTACCTTTTCGCCGACGTCAATATTCTGCGTGAGCATCCTCGCGTCGTCGACGCTTTGGAGCTCTACCTCACCATCCTTCCGGAGATTTTTCCCGAACACGATTACGAGCCGCTTCGCAGGCGCTTCGACGCCCGCATGTGAGCCGCGCGGCCTACCGGCCCGGTCCCGGCCGTCCTGCTCGTTCTCCATCCCGACCCAGATGCCCCCACCCGACAGCCCGCATCAGTCGGGGAACGGGTGTCGAACGTCACTGGTCAGAGCGGGAATGCGCGTATCCGGGTTGGCTCTGGAAGGGGCACGCGGCACCGGCGCCGCGGTGCGGTTAAGTCATGTGATCGATAGCAGGCGCGCCAGTTCCATACGGCGGGTGACACCGATCTTCGGATACGCGTTGTAGAGGTGATGCCCGACGGTGCGGGGGCTCAGGTAGAGTTGCGCGCCGATCTCGCGGTTGCTGAGCCCGGCCGCCGCGAGCCGCACGACCTGCAGTTCCTGTGGGTCAGCCGCTTCAGGGGGTCGGCGTCCCCGGTGCGTGCGGCCGGACGGTCGCCGAGGACCTCCAGTTCGGCGCGGGGGCCGGCCGCCGTGTGGACGAACTCCTAGCGCCCCGACCCGGCCGCTCGAGCCGGACCTTTGCCGAAGTCCCGCGACCGAATACGCTCGGCTGTCACAGAACGGCGGCGTGCGGCGTCTCCATGTCGAGGCCGCCGACGACAGGAGGGACGTGACCTCTCCGGCATGAGCGACGACCCTTTCGTCACCCACCGCAGCCTGCTGTTCACGGTCGCCTACGAGATGCTCGGGTCCGCGGCGGACGCCGAGGACGTCGTCCAGGAGACGTGGCTGCGCTGGGCGGCCGTCGACCAGGCCGAGGTCCGCGATCCGCGGGCCTACATGGTGCGGATCGTGACTCGGCAGGCACTCGACCGGCTCCGCACGCTGGCGCGGCGGCGGGAGGACTACGTCGGGGAGTGGCTGCCCGAGCCGCTGCTGACCAGTCCCGATGTGGCCGAGGACGTCGAACTCGCCGAGAGCGTCTCGATCGCGATGCTCATGGTGCTGGAGACGCTCGGCCCGGCGGAGCGGGCGGTGTTCGTTCTGCGGGAGGTCTTCCAGGCCCCCTACGACGAGATCGCCGCCGCGCTGGAGAAGACCCCGGCCGCCGTCCGGCAGATCGCTCGCCGGGCCCGGCAGCACGTGGCGGACCGCCGCCCCCGCATGGAGGTGAGCCGGGCCGAGCAGCAGGCCGCCGTCGAGCGGTTCCGCTCGGCGATCCAGACCGGTGATCTCCAAGGCCTCTTCGACGTCCTCGCCCCCGACGTGGTGCTGGTCGCCGACGGCGGCGGGCTGGTGCGAACGGTCCGGCGACCGGTGCGGGGCGCGAAGCGCGTGTCCAGGCTGCTCGCCGGCGTCCCCAGGCTCGCCCCCGGCGCCCGCATCGGGGCCATGTGGCTCAACGGCGCCCCCGCACTCCGGATCGATCTCGAAGGTGAACTCCACACCGCGGTCAGCCTGGTCATCGAAGGGGGACGGATCACCCGCATCTACGCGGTCAGCAACCCGCACAAACTCGCCCGGCTCGGGGAAGCGATGCAACTCAGCCGGACCCGCTGAATCCGCCGCCCACCGGCGCGGTTCAGGCCGCGCGCCTCCGGTCGAACAGAGTCTTCGTCGCCACGATGAAGGTCATCATCCCTATCCCCACGAACGGATAGAGGTAGCGGACGTCCACCGCCATCGGCCCGGCCACCATAACGACGGCGACCAGCAGGACCGCGGCATAGCGCTTCACCAGATCCTTGGAATCGTTCTCTGGCGACCTGTTCAACACCACATGCAAGGCCAGCATCACGGCGGTGAGGAGACCCAGCAATCCCGGGATCGCGAACCAGAAGAACGTGTCGCTGATCACGGTGAGCGTGAGCCCGTACGAGACCGCGGCGAGGCACACCCATATCAGCGCATGCTGCAATGGAGTTCGCTCACGTGTCCTGCGCAGCCCTTTGTCACTCTGGCCGGCCGCGCCCGGAGACTCGGACATGCCACCCCTTCCGGTAGTCCGGCCACCGGACTCTAGGGGTGCTCCATGCGGTAAGCCAACACGTACGAAGGGGCGACCGGCCACCCGCGCCGCGCACGCCGGCCACCGCGCGGACCTGCTAGTCCGGTGCCGGAGCGGGGCCGAGGAGTTCGACGCCGTACCGGGCGGCGATTTCGGTAAGTCTGCTGATCTCATTCTGGGGATCGGCGTCCGGCGTCGCGATCGCCGCGACCTCCTCGAAGAACGCCTCGAAGCCTCCCGGCATGACGAGGCTCATATGGCGGCCGTGCTCCGAATGGATCTGATAGCCGTGCGGCACGTTTCGCGGTCCCCAGACCCAGGTGCCCGGAGACGCCGGGATCACGTCGTCCCCGACGAAGACGCTGTAGTCACCTTCAAGGACATAGAACGCTTCGTCCTCGCGACGATGCACATGGAGAGGGGGCACGGACCCTCTCGGACCCGCCACTTCGACGGCGCCGAGCACGCCATTGGTGTCACTCGATGCCGAAAGAATTCGCATTGTCTGCTTGAAGAACGGGAATGGCATCCTGCCCTCCTTGCCGATGGGCCGGCTTCACCTGCCTGAAAGACGTTATCCCGCCCGGCCGGCGGTGTCGTCGCGGTGGCTCCCGGCGGCTCGACCGGCCTCCCGCTGGCCTGCGGCCTGTTTTGCCCCTGCTTGACCGGGTAATGCGGCGCCGTACGTGAGTGGACGATGAGGTGGATACGACATGAACTTCCGGACGGGTCTGGCCGTCGGTGCGGGCGGAGCCCTGGCCGCGCTGTCGGTACGGCGCCTGGGCCGCCGGGTCGTGGGCGGGATCGTCCAGCGGCTTGAGCGGCGGCTGGAGAGCGCCGTCCGGGACCTCACGGCCAAGGCCGAGCAGGGTGGTCCGCTCGTCAAGGCCGCTCTGGCCGGGGTCAGGGCGCTGCACGAGGGCAAGTCCCCGTTGCGGGCGTTGCTGAGCTTCGGCTGGACGGCTCTGAAGGAGACCCTCGCCCGCATCTTCGGGCGTGGACGAAGGGGGAGGCCGACCAACATCGTCGAACAGACCGACGTGGGCGCCCCGCGCCGTCTCGTCTACGACCAGTGGACGCTCTTCCAGGAGTACCCGTCCTTCATGAAGAAGGTGGAGAGTGTCGACCAGGAGTCCGACGAGAAGCTGAACTGGAAGGCGAAGGTCTTCTGGTCCAGCCGGACGTGGGAGTCGACCATCGTCGAGCAGGTCCCGGACGAGCACATCGTGTGGCGGTCCAAGGGGTCCAAGGGCCACGTGGACGGGACGGTCAGCTTCCACGAGCTGTCCCCGAACCTGACCCGCGTCCTGCTCGTCATGGAGTACCACCCGGTCGGCCTCTTCGAGCGGACCGGCAACCTCTGGCGCGCCCAGGGGCGCCGTGCCCGCCTCGAACTCAAGCACTTTCGCCGTCACGTGATGACGCAGTCGCTCACCCGTCCGGATGAGGTCGAGGGCTGGCGCGGCGAGATCCGCGACGGCGAGACCGTCACAACCCCCAAGTGAGGAACACATGATGAAACGTGGAAGCCGGCTGGGCGGGCTGCCCGTCGGGAACATCGCCAAACGACTGCCGGGCGGGCGCCGCAAGCGGATGCCCGGCCTGAGCAACATCACCAAGAATCTCCCCGGCGGCGGCGGGATCGTGAAGAGCCTGCCGGGCGGGCGGGCCATCGGCACGGCCGGCGGCGTCCTGCTCGGTGCGGGCGCGGCCGTCGCGGCGGGCCGGGCGCTCAGCGGCCGCCGGGGCGCGGAAGGCTCGTCCAACCCGGAAGAGCCCGGGCAGAAGTCCGGGCAGAAGTCCGGGCAGAAGAACGCCTCGGAGAAGAGCGAGGCGAAGAACGAGTCCGACGAGCAGGCCGGTGAGAAGAACGGCCATGGCGTGTTCGGACGTCTCAAGGACACCGTCGGCGGCGCCATCCCGGGCGGCGGCAAGGACGACGAGGAGGGCGAGGACGAAGGCAAGGGCGGCGGCAAGGGCGGTGGCGGCAAGAAGGTGAAGGTCACCAACATCGTCGAGCACACCGACATCGGTGCCCCGCGCCGTCTCGTCTACGACCAGTGGACGCAGTTCCAGGACTACCCGTCCTTCATGAAGAAGGTCATCAGCGTCGACCAGGCCGACGAGAACAAGCTGAACTGGAAGGCGAAGATCTTCTGGTCGAGCCGGACGTGGGAGTCCACGATCGTCGAGCAGGTCCCGGACGAGCACCTCGTGTGGCGGTCCAAGGGGTCCAAGGGCCACGTGGACGGGACGGTCAGCTTCCACGAGCTGTCCCCGAACCTGACCCGCGTCCTGCTCGTCCTGGAGTACCACCCGCAGGGCTTCTTCGAGCGGACCGGCAACCTCTGGCGTGCCCAGGGACGCCGCGTCCGGCTGGAGCTCAAGCATTTCCGCCGGTACGTGATGACGCAGTCGCTCACTCGCCAGGACGAGGTCGAGGGCTGGCGGGGCGAGATCCACGACAGCGAGGTCGTCCGGACGCACGAGGAAGCGATGGACGAAGAGGAGCGTGCCCGGAAGAAGAACAAGAAGGGCAAGCGGGACGCTGCGGAGGAGACCGAGGAGTACGAGACCGTCCGCTGACCGGCCACCCGTGGCGTCGGCCGGTCCGGCGGTCAGCGGATCAGCCGGGCCAGTTCGACGCGCGAGCGGATCCCCAGGCGGGTGAAGACGTTGCGGAGGTGGTGGTCGATGGTCCGCGGGCTGAGCAGCAGACGAGCCGCGATCTCGCGGTTGGTGGCGCCTTCGGCGGCCAGCCGGGCGATGTGGGCCTGCTGGGCGGTCAGCTTCCCGAAGCCGTTCGCCGTGCCGGTGCCGGTGCCGGTGCGCGTCGCGGTCGCGGTGCCCGGGCCGCCGTCCGCCCCGATCTCGCGTGCGCCGGCCGCCGGGGCCGGTTCGAGGACGGGCGGCGGCGCGATGGTCTCGCCGGCGGCGCGCAGCTCCGCGCGGGCCCGCCCGGTCCACGGGGCGGCGTCGTAGCGCTCGAAGATCCGCAGCGCGGCGCGCAGGTGCTCGCGGGCGGCGCGGGGGCGGCGGTCGCGCCGGAGCCGGTGGCCGAACAGCAGCTCTGTCCGGGCCAGGTCGAACACGGCGTCGGCGGCCTCGTGGAGGCGGAGCGCCTCGGTGAAGTGCTCCTCGGCTTCGGTGTCGCAGTCGGCGAGGAGCGCCTGGCAGCGCCGCGCGAGCGCCGTGCGGCCCGGGGCGCGTGCCGTCCCGTTCAGGCCGTCCGTCCAGCGGCGGTAGTGCTCGAACGCGCGGGCGGCATGCCCCCGCCGGCCGTCGCGGACGAGCGCCTCGACCAGGTGGGGGACGGCCATCATCCGTGCGGGCGGGTGGGCGAGCCCGGCGCCGCCGGGCAGGCGGAGACGGGCCGCCGCGTCGGCGGGACGGTCCGCGGCGAGGTCCAGGCAGGCGGGCGCCCAGGAGCCGAACGCGGCGGCACGGGTGAGGCCGCGGCGGTCGGCGGCGCCGGTGAGCCGTTCCAGGTGCCCGTGCGCGGTGTCCTCGGCGCCGTTGAACGCGGCGGTGAGCGCGAGGGTGGCGAGTTGTTCGGCCGCGTGGGCGTGCAGCCGGGTCGCGCGGGCGAGGCGCAGCCCGTCGTGGCAGGCGGCGATGGGGGACGGCGGGTGCCCGAGGAGCGCCTCGCAGCGTCCGGCGATCACCAGCGCGTACGACTCGATGGGCACGTTGCCGGCCCGCCGGGCGGATGCCACGGCCCCGGCGGCGAGGGTCCGGGTGGACGGCCCGTCCCCGAGCGTGAACGCCGAGAGCGCCGCCCACGCCTGCGCGGCCGGGTCGGTGACCTCCGCGCCGAGCAGGACGGCGCGTCCGTGCCGTTCCACCGCCTCCGCGTAGTGGCCGCGGATCGTGGCGGCGACGCCCGCGAGATGGGCGCGGATCAACTCGCCGCGCACCCCGGCCCCGGCATGGCCGCCGAGGGGGACGCGGGGCAGCGTCGCGGCACGGTCGGCGATCTCCAGGTAGGCGCGGTGGTCGCCGGCCGCGTCGGCGGCCTCGGCGGCCCACATCAGCGCGGTCAGTGCGGCGTCCGCGGCGTCCGCGTCGCCGCCGACGAGCCGTTCCGCCGCGTCGCGGAGCATGGGGACCGCCGTCGCCGGGGATCCCGTCGCCACCTCGATCTCGCCGCGCAGCAGCCCGGCGTGGGCGGCGCGGGTCTCGGCGCACGTGAACGGGCGGACCTGCCGCAGCAGTGAGCGGGCGCGCCGGGACCGGCCGCTCCTCCACGCGTCGCCGGCGGCGGACAGCAGCCGGTCCGTCCGGGCGGCGTGGTCGGCGGTGAGGGCGGCGGCGCGCTGCCAGACCCGCCACGAGTCGGCGTACCGGCCGGCCTGCTGCGACGCCCGCGCCGCGGCCGCCAGCTCGCCCGCCAGGCGGTCGTCGGGCTCGCCGGTCATGGCCGCGCGATGCCACAGCCGCCACGGCCGCTGCCATTCGTGCACGAGGACCTCGGCGAGCAGCGCGTGGGCGTCGAGGCGTTCCTCGCGGGACGCGTCGGCCCACAGCGAGGACCGGACGAGCCGGTTCCGCACCGTCACCGCATCGTCCTCGAACCGCAGCAGCCCGGACGCGCGGGCCGCGTCGAGGTCGCGCGGGCCGAGGTCTCCGCCGAGCACGCCGTCCGTGCGGGTGGCCCGTGTGACGGTGGCGGCGTTGAGCCATTCGTCCGCCACCGCCATGAGGACGAGCCGCCGGGCGCCGTTGGGAAGCCGGAGGTAGCGGCGGCGGTGCAGGTCCCGCAGCACGCTGCCCGCGGGGAGCGAGCGGGGCGGCGGCGCGGTGCCGGAGAGCTGCCCGGGGGTCAGCGCGGCGGCGAGTTCGCGGATCGCCAGGGGTGTGCCGCAGGCGAGGTCGACGATCTCCTCGGCGAGGTCACCGCAGGTCGAGCCGTGCGGGACCGCGCAGCCCATCGCGTCCCCGAGCGCATCGTGGAACACCTGGCGGCCGGCGTCCTCGTCGAGGGGCGTGAGACGCAGCCGCCGGATGCCGGCGAGGCCGTCGGGGTCCCGCCGGTCGCCGCGTGCGGCGAACAGGACCACGACCGGCTCGTCCTGGACGCGGCGTGCCGCGAAGGCCAGCGCCTCCAGCGACACCCGGTCGAGCCACTGGGCGTCGTCGGCCAGGCACAGCACGGGCCGGTCCCGGGCCGCCCGGCTCAGCAGCTCGCACACCGCGGCGTACAGGACGAACGGCGTGCCGTGCCGCGCGTCGCCGCCGGTGACCGCGCCGAGCGCGTCCCGGTGCGCGGGCGGCAGTTCCGCGATCAGGCCGGACAGCGGCCGGAGCAGCCGGTGCAGCCCCGCGTACGGGACGGTCGTCTCGCGCGCGACGCCGGTGGTGCCGAGCGTCCGGAAGCCGGGCGCGGCCCGGCGTGCCGCCGCCTCCAGCAGCGTCGTCTTCCCCATGCCCGCGTCCGCGACGATCGCCAGGGAGCCGCCGTGCCCGTCGCGGGCACGGTCGAGGGTCTCGCCGATGGCGGCGAGTTCGCGGTCACGTCCGTGGATCCGTTGGGGTGGGTGTGCCTGTGCCATGCCGGTCCTCCTCTGCGGGAACGAACCTTGGCCGGTGCGAGGCCTCGCCTGGTGTGAGCCTCTCTTGGGAGCTTCGCCGGGGGGCGGGCTCGGCCAGGCGCGGACCTCGACCGGACCGGGGTCTCGACTAGAACAAACCTCTAGAACGAGCCTCTACAATGAAACCTATTGGACGGGGCCTCAAAAGGGGGCGGGCCCATAGGTCAGCACGCACCCCCCGGACGGGTCCAGAGCGCCGTTCTGTTTCGGGGACGGGGTGCAATCAGAGCGGGCCCCGATTGTGCCCCGGCACAGTCTGGCCGCCGGACGATGGCCGGTAGGTGCCCGAAATGGCACGATGAGGCCCCCGCGTTGTGCTGGAGGTGGCCCACGATGATGGGAGGACGGGTCGGGACGACCGGCGGAATGAACGCCGACCGCGGCGCCGACCGCGGCGCCGACCGCGGCACCGACCACCGGGCCGACCGGGAGATCATGCGCAAGGCGGTGCTGCGCCTCACCGACCGCCTGCCCGACCTCGCCGACCGGCTCACCGCCGAGATCCTGTCCGGCGACGGCGTCGACCGCGACGAGTCGTTCTCCCGCGATGTGTGGGAGATGTGCCACACCGGGCTCGGGCACGGCTTCGAGACGATCCTCGAACCCGGCCGCGGCCGCGCCGACCTCGAATGGGCGCAGCGGCTCGGGCAGCGCCGCGCCCACCAGGGACAGCCGCTCGACCAGCTGCTGCGGTCCTACCGGCTCGCCGGGAAGGTGTTCTGGGAGGCCGTCGTCGAGGTCGTCGACCGGCACGACCCGGAGAACGTCCCGACCCTGATCCGGCAGGCGACCCGCACCTGGGACACGATCGACCAGCAGTCCGGCGCCGCCGCCGCGTCCTACCACCGCACCGAACTCGCGCTGGCCCGCCGCAGCGAGGAACGCGTCCAGGCGATCGTGGACGCGCTGCTCGACGGCCAGGGCGCCGACGGCGGGCTGCTGTCCACCGCCACGTCCGTCCTCGGGCTGCCCGCGACCGGCCGCTACGCCGTCGTCATGCTCGGCGCGGAGAGCGGGTTCGGGGACGGCGCGGAACGGCGCCCCGGCGACACGGCCGGGATGCGGTTCATCTGGCGGCTGCGCACCGACGCCCAGGTGGCGCTCGTCGCGCTCGGCGCCGCCGAACTCGACGACCTCGTCGACGCCGTCCGCCCCTACGCGCGCTCGCACGCCGGCGTCAGCCCCGTCGTCGGCTCCCTCGCCGAACTGGGCGGCGCCCGCTGGTTCGCCGAACTGGCCCTGCGCACCTGCCGCGGCCCCGGCAACCAGATCGCCCGCCTGGACCGCCGCCTCCCCGACGCCCTCGTGCTGTCCCAGCCGCGCCTGGCCGGGCGGCTCGGGCACGTCGCGCTCGGCGGCCTCACGGACGTCGACCCCGCGTTCCGCGACGTCCTGCTGACGACGCTCGGGACCTGGCTGGCCTGCGACGGCTCCGCCGCCCGCGCCGCGGACCGGCTGTTCTGCCACCGCAACACCGTCCTCAACCGGCTCCGCAAGATCGAGCAGCTCACCGGCCGGACGCTGGCCCGCCCGCGCGACCTGGTCGAGCTCGTTCTCGCGCTGAGCGCCCTGCGCCTGCACGGCATCGGCCCCGAGGACGGCGAAGGGCCGCCCGTGCGGGGAGGCAACGGGCGGCCCGGCCGTTAGGCGGCGGTGGCGGCTAGGAGTTCGGGCAGGTGTCGCGGTACTCGGAGATGTCGCTGCTGCGGCTCGGCGGGGGGCAGAGGAACTGGTCGTAGCGGGTGTCGTTGTCCACGTACCGCTTGAGCCAGGAGATGCTGAACTTCGCGATCGTCGTGTTCGAGGTGTTCGGCGCGAAGTGGCTGGCGTTGTTCAGCTCCAGGTACGCCTTCTCCGACGACGCGGGGATGCTCTCGTAGAACGGCTCGGAGTGCGTGGTCACCGACGCGACCGAGTCGTTCTCGGCCCCGATGATCAGGGTCGGGACCTGGTCGTTGCGGAAGTTCTTGTTCAGGTCCCACGGTGTCAGCGGGATCGCCGCCTGGAGCGACGGGCGGTCGAGGGACGCCTCCAGCGTTCCGCCGCCGCCCATCGAGTGCCCCATCACCGCGAGGCGGGAGGAGTCGATCCGGTTCCGGACGCTGCTGCGCTCGGTGAGGTAGTCGAGCGCGGCCAGCAACTGCCGGCCGCGGCTGTCGGGCTGGTCGAAGCGCGTGTTGGTGTCGATCGTGAAGACGACGAAGCCCTGCGAGGCGAGCCGCGGCCCGTACCACGACATGCTGGACTGGTCCGCGGTGAACCCGGGCGCGATCGCGACCGCGCCGAACGTGCCCTCGGAGGTCGTCGTCGGGTAGTAGATCGTCCCGCCGCCGAAGCCGGTGACCGACCACGACGAGACGCTGTCATCCGACACCGAGAACGGGCCGCGCGGGGACTCGACGCTCGACTCCGTCGGGTCGGGACCGCGCTCGTACGGATTGTCCTCCGCCTGCGCGGTCTGCGGGACGGCGATGGCTCCCGCGGTCAGCGCCGCGGCGAACACCATTTTCGCCGCGAGCCTGGGGGTGGATAGCACGTCGATTCGCTCCTGTTCGCGATGGAGCCGGGGGGAACGGCTCCAGAACGGGGGTGGAGCCGGGGGGCCGGCTCCAGGACGCCGCCATTGTCGGCAGGCGCCCGCCCCGCGAACATCGGCGAAATCGCCGGTCCGTCGAACCTTTCAGTCCGCGTCGGTGGCGGCGAGGATCGCGACGGTCCGACGGTCCGGTCGGAGCGCGGCTATGCCCACGTCCATCGAGGGGTGGATCTGGATATGCCAGTCGGAGGTGTAGAAGAGCCAGGCGCACTGGTCGGCGGTGTGCTCGATGGGTGAAGTCTCACATCGCCGGCGCCATCGGCACCCGTGAATGAGCGCCGGTTCACGCGCGGGCCATCGTGGTACCGCCGTTGACGTGCAGGACCTGCCCGAGAAGCGTCGGCAGCCGGGGGTCGGCGAGGAACGCGACCGATTCGGCGACCTCCTCGGGCGCGGCGATGCGGCCCAGCGGCACCCGGTCGGCGTACCGGGCGCGGATCTCGTCGACGCTCACCCCGGCGGCCTTCGCGTCCACCTCCAGGTGGGCGGTGTCGATCGCGCTCGGCGCGATGGCGTTCACCGTGATGCCGAGCGGGCCCAGCTCGCGGCCCAGCGACTTGGTGAGCGCGATCATCCCGGCCTTGGACGCGGAGTAGGCGGTCGCGCCCGGCAACCCGATCAGCCCCCACTCGGACGAGATCAGCACCATCCGGCCGCCGCCGCGCTCGACCATCCCGGGCAGGACGGACCGCACGCACGCGAACGTCCCGCCGAGGTTGACGTCGATGATCCGCCACCAGTCGTCCAGGTCGTGCTCCCCGAACGGCGCCATCGCCGGGCGGGCGGCCCCGGCGACGAGGACCGCGATCTGCTCGCCCGCCTGCCGCTCGACGCCGGAGACCATCGCCTCGACGGCCTCGGGGTCGGACACGTCCGCCGGCGCCGTCACGCCGCCCAGCTCGGCGGCGAGACCGGCCACGTCCCGGTCGGGATGGTCGTTGAGGGCGACGAGGTGCCCGCCGGCCGCGAGCCGCCGCGCGACGGCCGTGCCGAGGCCGCCGCCGGCGCCGGTGATGAGCGCGACCGTCATCTAGATCACCGCCCCGGCGTTGGGGGACAGGATCTCGCCGGCGCAGAACGTCGCGTCCTCGACCAGGTAGGCGGCGGCGAGCGCGACCTCCTCGGCGGTCGTCAGCCGCCCCGCCGGGAGGGTCTGCAGGTAGGCGGGCCTGCGCCAGGGCGAGTCGGACGGCAGCAGCGGCGTGTCGGTCGGGCCGGGCGCCACCGCGTTCACCCGCACGCCGGACGGCGCCAGCTCGGCCGCCAGCGACCGGACGAACCCGATCACCGCGCCCTTGGCCGCCGAGTAGTGGGCCTCGGCGTCCCCGCCGCCGATGGCCAGCTCCGACGCGACCGCGACGACGCTGCCCCGGCCGCGTTCCGTCATTCCCGGCGTCACGGCCCTGCAGACGTTGACCAATCCGCCCAGGTGCACGCGGAGCATCCGCTGCCACTCGGACCAGGCGATGTCGAGCACCGGCACGATCGCGTAGTGCCCGGCCGCGCACAGCGCCGTCTCGATCGGCCCCAGCTCGCGCTCGATCCGCCGGACCGCGGCGGTCACCTGCGCCGGGTCCGACACGTCCACGCCGACCGAGTGATGGGCGTCGTCGGCCGGGCCCAGGTCCAGGCCGGCCGTCGTCCAGCCGCGCCCGGCCAGCTCGCGCACCATCGCGGCGCCGATGCCGCTCGCCGCTCCGGTGACGAGTGCGACTCGCTCCCGCATGTGACCTCCGAACAGCCGGGCGAACAGGTGGGGAAGACATCAGGCAAACCCGCCATAACCCCTGGTGACAAGGGCCATGGTGATTTCTTGGCCAAATGCACCGTGCGATGCCCGGGCTGTCGTGCCCTTCTCCAAAACACGGTCATGATCACGGGCCACCGCAGGATCGAGGTGAGAGGCTGAGGCTGTGACCAGCGATCCCGCGGTGCTGCGCCTCACCGTCCGGCAGCTCCTTGAGGTGCCGCGCTTCCGGCTGCGCCTGGTCGCCGGAGAGGACGGCCTGGACCGGCCGATCCGCTGGGCCCACTCCACCGAGCTGCTCGATCCCGGCCCCTACCTGCGCGGCAACGAGATCGTCCTGACGGTCGGCGCGTCACTGCGGGACGACGAGGCGTGCGTCACGTTCGCCGGGTCCGCCAAGGCCAGCCGCGCCAGCGCGATCGGCTACGGCGTCGGCGACGTGACGGCCGCCGCTCCGGAGGCCCTGTGCCGGGCCTGCGACCGCCTCGCCCTGCCGCTCGTGGAGGTCCCGCCCGAGGTTCCGTTCCTGAGCTTCACCGAGTGGTTCGCCGAACGGCTCGCGTCCACCCACGACGAGCGGCACGAGCGGGAGGAGATCGGGCGGCTGCTGCGCATGGTCCGGGAGGGGCTCGCGTCCGCGGAGGTGCTCCGCCCCCGGATCGACGAGGCCGGGCTCGATCACGAGTCGCTTCTCGCGATTGCGATGGACGCGATGGAGGGGGATCTTCCAGGTCTCCTCGGCGTGGACGGCGACACGGCCATCCTGGTCACCAACGACGAGCACGCGTGGTCGGAACCGGCGGGCGTCGGCAGCCCCGGCCCCCTGGAGTTCCTGCCGGTGTCGCTGACCGAGAGCATGGCCGCGCTGGACGCCGCGCGCCGCACCGGGGGCATCGTCCACGCCTCCGATCTGGCCACCTTCCAGGCGCTCCTCGGCCGCCTCACCCCGGACCAGCTGGCCCCGTTCGTCGACCAGATCGCCCGCCCGCTGAGCGAGTACGACGCCGCGCACGGAACCCGTCTCACCGAGACGCTCCGCATGTTCCTCGACATGGGGGGCGCGGTCGGAGCCACGTCCCGCGCCCTCTACCTGCATCCGAACACGCTCCGCCACCGGCTCGCCCGGATCGAGGCGCTCACGGGCCGCAACCCGCTCCGGTTCGACGACCGGGTGGCGCTGGCGATAGCGGTCTGGGTGGCGCGCTGAGCCGAATAATCGCCCGAATCGGCTGGATCGCCCGAATCGGCCGAATGTTGCGAAATAGCGGTAAATGTCGGATCGGCGTCACGTCCGCTTCGCGTATTCATTAGTGTCCCCGAACGGGAATGTCCCCAATGGGAATGCGGACAGGCCCGAATTCCGCGTTCTTCTGGCCGCCCCGGATCGGCGGGTCTAGGTTGGTCCGTGACGCCCGTGTAAAGGACGCGTGTAAGCGACGCGTGCGAGTGACAGAGCCGTACCGGTGAAAGGAGCGTCAGACCCGATGACGGATGCCCCCCACGGCCCGGAACAGGCGCCGGAGACGAAGATCAATACTGACGTTCCGCAGTCGGCCCGGATATGGAACTACTGGCTCGGCGGCACCGACAACTACGAGATCGACCGGGTGGCCGGCGACCAGTACTTCTCGCTGTATCCGGGGATAGTGCCGATCGCCCGCGCCGGCCGCTATTTCATGGACCGCGCGATCCGGTACCTCGCCGCCGAGCGCGGCATCCGCCAGTTCATGGACTGCGGGACCGGGCTGCCCACCCTCGACAACACCCACGAGATGGCCCAGCGCGCCGCCCCCGACGCGAAGGTCGTCTACGTCGACAACGACCCTCTCGTCCTCGCGCACGCCCGCGCCCTGCTGACCGGCAGCGGTGAGGGTCGCACCGCCTACATCGACTGCGACCTCCACGACCCGAAGACGATCATGACCAGGGCGTCGGAGCTGCTCGATCTGTCCCGGCCCGTCGGGTTGATGCTGATCGGCGTCATGGGCCACATCGTCGACCCGGACGAGGCGATCGGCGTCGTCCGCGGGCTGATGGAGCCGCTCGCGTCCGGCAGCTACCTCATCCTGCACGACTCCAACGACACCAACGAGGCGTTCAACGCGGCGCAGCGCGCCTACGACGAGACCGGCGCCATCCCGTTCCGGCTGCGCAGCCCGGAGTTCATCCGCGGCTACTTCGACGGCCTGGAGATCGAGGAGCCGGGGCTCGTGACCAGCGCGGCGTGGCGCCCGGAGGTCGGCGTCGAGGGCGAGGAGCTCCCGACCCTCTGCGCGGTGGCGCGCAAACCCTGACGCGGAGCCACCACGTCGCTCACCGTTCCGTGTCCGGCGCAATGCGTAAAGGTATAGTGAGGCGTTCGTCCGCGCCTGTCCCCCGATGAGGAGTCCCCTTGGCCTCCGTCACGATCACCGGTAGAAGACAGCCCACAGACGCCCAGGGGGACCCGCTCGTCCCCCGGATGCTCCTGGCCCGGCGGCTCCGCGCGCTGCGGGAGGCCGCCGGCATCAGCCGGAGGGACGCGGCGCGGGAAATCCGCGGATCCAGCTCCAAGATCGGGCGGATGGAGCTGGGCCGCTCGGGGTGCGGGCCCGCCGACGTCGCCGCCCTCCTCACCCTCTACGGCGCGGACGGCGACGAGCGCGCGACGCTCCTGGCCCTCGCCGAGCGGACCACCGCGCGTCCGTGGTGGTCCGCTGACGGCGACATCGTCCCGGCGTGGGTGCGGCCCTACCTGAGCGCCGAGCAGGCGGCCAGACTGGTCCGCACGTTCGAGGCCCAGTTCGTCCCCGGCCTGCTGCAGACCGAGGACTACGCGCGTGCCCTGATCCGCCGCGTCAGCCCCGAGCCGGAGGTCGAGCGGCGGGTCGAGTTCCGGATGGTGCGCCAGCGCGTCCTGCGCCGCCGCCCGCGTCCCCTCAACCTGTGGGTCGTGCTGGACGAGGCGGCACTGTGGCGTCCGATCGGCGACCCGGAGACGATGCGGGCCCAGATCCGGCACATCGTCGAGCTGTGCCGGCGGCCGAACGTCACCGTCCAGATCGCGCCGTTCGGGATCTGCGGGCGCGTCGCCGGCGACGGGCCGCTCACCCTCGTCCGGTTCCCTCAGCAGGGCCTGCCCGACATGGTCTACCTGGAGCGGGCCAACAGCGCCGTCTACCCGGTACGGCGGGCTGAGATCGAGCGGCACTGGCACGTCTTCAACACCCTGGTGACCGAGGCGGCCCCGCCCGAGCACACGCCGCGGATTCTCGCCGGGATCCTCGGCACGTACTGACTCTCCGCGTGCACGGAGTGTCCCGTTCCGTTCGACGATCACATATCCACGGCTGACCACTTCCGGCCTGTTCCCATAAATAACGCATATTCGGGAGAGGTGGCGCGGCGGTTCGGGGACGTAGGCCACAGGGGCTCGCGACGACGCCCATGTTTGCCGGTCGGCCACCCGGTTACCGGGCATCGTTGACGCCCCACGCCGCCGCCCTCGAAGGAACACCATGTCCGTCAGCGAGCGTCTGTGGAACGAGACCCGCCTGTGGAACGAGACCGAGGAACGCCGGTCCCGGAACGAGCTCCAGGCCCGGGAGAACTTCCCGGTCGCCACGCGGCTGCTCCCGGCGCGGCACCGCGCCCATCTGCTGAACGTGTACGGCTATGCCCGGCTCGTCGACGACATCGGCGACGAGGCGCCCCCCGGCGAGCGGGCCGCCCTGCTGAGCCTCGTCGAACGCGACCTCGACCGGATCTACGCGGGGGAGGCGCCGGAGCTTCCGGCGATGCGCAACCTGGCCGGGACGGTCGCCGCCCGTGCGATCCCGGCCGACCCGTTCCGCCGGCTGCTGCGGGCCAACCGCGAGGATCAGGCCGTCTCACGGTACGGCACGTTCGACGACCTGGTCGGCTACTGCGCGCTGTCCGCCGATCCGGTCGGGCACATCGTCCTGCACGTGTTCGGCGCCGCCACCCCGGACCGGCTCGCACTGTCCGACCGGGTGTGCACCGCGCTGCAGATCATCGAGCACTGCCAGGACGCCGGGGAGGACTACCGGAACGGGCGGATCTACCTGCCGGGCGATGACCTGCGCCGATTCGGATGCGAGGAGAGCGATCTGGGCGCCGCCGTGACCCCGACCCGGCTGCGGGGCGTGCTCGCCCTCCAGGCGGGACGGGCCGGGCGGATGCTGGCCGACGGCGCCGTGCTCACCGGGCGGCTCCGCGGTTTCGCGCGGGTCGCGGTGGCCGGATACGTCGCGGGCGGACTCGCGGCGCTGTCGGCGCTGGAACGCGGGGCCTACGACGTCCTGGGGGCACCGCCACGGCCGAGGAAGGCGCGGCTGCTGGCCGAGTGGTCGCGGACTCTGGGAAGGAGATGACGAGATGGCCGACGACCTGGCCGAATCCGCGCCGGCCGGTGCCTACCGGCACTGCGAGAACGTCGTCCGCACGCAGGCGCGCAACTTCTCGTACGGGATCCGCCTGCTTCCCGCGCCGAAGCGGCGGGCGCTGAGCGCCGTCTACGCCTTCGCCCGCCGGATCGACGACATCGGCGACGACCATCGGGCGCCGGCCGCGGACAGGCTCGCGAAGCTCGCGGACGAGCGCGCGCACCTCACCGACCCCGGCGCCCATCCGTCCGATCCGGTGCTGGTGGCGCTGGCGGACGCGGCACGCCGCCATCCGATCCCGCTGGACGCGTTCGGGGAGCTGATCGACGGCTGCGAGGCCGATGTCCGCGGCGGCGTCTTCGACACCTTCGACGACCTGCTCTGGTACTGCCGGTGCGTCGCCGGGACCGTCGGCCGCCTGTCGCTCGGCGTGTTCGGGACCTCCGCCCCCGGGACGGCCGTGCCGCGCGCCGACGCGCTCGGCGTCGCGCTGCAGCTGACGAACATCCTGCGCGACGTCCGGGAGGACGGGGAGAACGGCCGCGTCTACCTTCCCGCCAAGGACCTGGCCCGCTTCGGGTGCACGCTGCACCGGGACGAGGCGGGCCGGTGGACCGATCCGCCGGAACGGCTCGCGTCCCTCGTCCGGTTCGAGGCGTCCCGTGCGCAGGAGTGGTACGCCACCGGGCTCAGGCTGCTGCCCATGCTCGACCGCCGCAGCGCCGCCTGCACCGGTGCGATGGCGGGCATCTACCGGCGCCTGCTGAGGCGCATCACGGCCGACCCCGTCGCCGCGCTGGACGCGCGCACGTCCCTGCCCGCGTGGGAGAAGGCCGCCGTGTCCGCGAAGGCGCTGTCGGGAATCCACCGATGAGCGCCGCCGGGGGCCTCGACGCACCCGGAGCGGGCCATGTCGCCGTCGTCGGCGGCGGTCTCGCGGGGATCACCGCGGCGCTGGCCCTCCAGGAGGCGGGCCTGCGGACGACGATCTACGAGGCGCGTCCCCGGCTCGGCGGCGCCGCGCACTCCTTCGAACGCGAGTCGGCCGGGCGGCGCCTCACCGTCGACAACGGCCAGCACATCTTCCTGAAGTGCTGCTCGGCGTACCGGGGGCTGCTGGAGCGGCTGGACGCGCTGGACCGGGTCCGCGTCCAGGACCGCTTCGACGTCCGCGTCCTGACCCCCGGCGGGCCGGGCGGACGGCTCCGCCGCGCCAAGGCGCCCGGCCCGCTGCACTTCCTGCCCGCGCTCGCCGGCTACACGCTGCTGTCCCCGGCCGACCGGCTGCGCGCCGTCCGCGCGTCGCTGGCGCTGGACCGCCTCGACCCGGGCGACCCGTCCCTCGACGGGGTCGGCATGGGCGGCTGGCTCGCCCGCCACGGGCAGCGGCCCCGGGCCCGGGAGGCTCTCTGGGAGCTGTTCGTCACGGCGGCGCTCAACGCCGGCCTGGACGACGCCGCGCTCGGCCCCGCCGCGATGGTGTGCCAGACGGCGCTGCTCGGACGGTCCGACGCCGCCGACATCGGCGTCGCGTCCGTCCCGCTCGGCGACCTGCACGGGACGACCGCGGCGTGGAAGATCGAGCGGGGCGGCGGCCGGATCCGACTCGGGGCGAAGGTGTCGGCGATCGAGGCCGGGCCGAAGCTCGTGGTGAACGGCTCGCCGGCCGGCGCGGACGCCGTCGTCGTCGCGGTGCCCCACCGGGCGGCGGCCGCGCTCGTCCCCGCGGAGGCGTGCCCGGACCGGGACGGCTGGGCGGGCCTCGGCTCCAGCCCCATCGTCAACGTCCACGTCGTCTATGACCGGCCGGTCATGCGGGAGGCGTTCGCCGCGGCGGTCGGCTCACCCGTCCAGTGGGTGTTCGACCGGACCGGCGTCAGCGGCCTGGCCGGTGGGGACGGCCCGTCCGGCGGCCAGTACCTCGCGGTCTCGGTGTCGGCGGCCGACCGCTGGATCGACACCCCGGCCGCCGCACTGCGGGAGGTCTACCTGCCCGCACTGGAGCGGCTGTTCCCGGCGGCCCGCCGCGCCCGCGTCACCGACTTCTTCGTGACGCGGGAACGGCACGCCACGTTTCGTCAGAGCCCCGGCAGCGGCGCGCTGCGTCCCGCGTCCGCGACACGGCTGCCGTGGCTGTTCCTCGCCGGCGCGTGGACCGACACGGGCTGGCCCGACACGATGGAGGGAGCCGTGCGCAGCGGCCTCAGCGCGGCCCGCCTCGTCCGCCGGCACCTGAACGACCCGAGCACGAACCGGAGAACGTCCACGAGCACGGACGAGGTGAGCGGCCGACCTCCCGGGACCACTGCCCCCCCGCACGCACGCGAACGCGAGAAGGAGCGCGAATGACCACGACCGAAGTCCCCGGACTCACCGGCGCGGCCGCAGCCGCCGCCGCGGCGGCCCGCGACCACCTGCTCGGCCTCCAGTCGCCGGAGGGCTGGTGGAAGGCGGAGCTGGAGACCAACGTGACCATGGACGCGGAGGACCTGCTGCTCCGCCGGTTCCTCGGCGTCGGCTCCGACGGCGACACCCGGGAGGCGGCACGCTGGATCCGGTCGCGGCAGAGTCCCGGCGGGACGTGGGCGAACTTCTACGGCGGCCCGCCCGACCTGTCCACGACGATCGAGGCGTACGTCGCGCTGCGGCTGGCCGGAGACCCCGTGGACGCCGGGCACATGCGGCGCGCCGCCGCGCACGTGCGGGAGGCGGGCGGCATCGAGGGAAGCCGCGTGTTCACCCGGATCTGGCTGGCGCTGTTCGGGCAGTGGTCGTGGGACGACCTGCCCGTCATGCCGCCCGAGCTGATGTTCCTGCCGAGCCGGGTGCCGCTGAACGTCTACGACTGGGCCTGCTGGGCGCGGCAGACGATCGTCCCGCTGACGGTTCTGGGGTCACTGCGTCCCGTCCGGGCCCTGCCGTTCGACCTGCCGGAGCTGCGCAGCGGTGTGCGCCCCGCGCACGAGGCGAAGGGCTGGGGGCGGGTGTTCGACACGCTCGACCGCGTCCTGCACGTGTACGAGAAGCGGCCGGTGCGCCCGCTGCGGACCGCCGCGCTCCGCCGTGCCGCCGACTGGATCATCGCCCGCCAGGAGGCCGACGGCTGCTGGGGCGGCATCCAGCCGCCGTGGGTGTACTCGCTGATGGCCCTGCACGAGCTCGGCTACGGCCTCGACCACCCGGTCATGAAGCGCGGCCTCGCCGGGCTCGACCGGTTCACGATCCGGGACGAGAAGGGCCGGCGGATGGAGGCGTGCCAGTCGCCGGTATGGGACACCGTCCTGGCCATGAACGCCCTCGGCGACGCCGGCCTGCCCGGCGGCGACCCCGCGATGGTGCGGGCCGCCGCCTGGGTCGTCGGCGAGGAGGTCAGGGGGCCGGGGGACTGGTCGGTGCGGCGGCCCGGCGTCCCGCCGGGCGGCTGGGCCTTCGAGTTCGACAACGACTGCTACCCCGACACCGACGACACGGCCGAGGCGATCCTCGCTCTCCGCAGGGCCGACGTCCCGGACGCGGCGGCGCCGATCGAACGCGCCGTCCGCTGGCTGACCGGCATGGCCTCCCGCGACGGCGGCTTCGCCGCCTTCGATGCCGACAACACCCGCGAGCTGTGCACCAAGCTGCCGTTCTGCGATTTCGGCGCGGTCATCGACCCGCCGTCCGCGGACGTCACCGCACACGTCGTCGAAGCGCTCTCCGGGGAGGGCCTCGCGGAGACGGCCGTCGTGAAACGGGCCGTGGTGTGGCTGCTGAAGGCCCAGGAGGCGGACGGTTCGTGGTTCGGGCGCTGGGGAGCCAACCACGTCTACGGGACGGGAAGCGCGGTGCCGGCGCTGATCGCCGCCGGCGTCCGCCCGGACAAGCCCGCGATCCGACGCGCCGTGGCCTGGCTGGAACGGCACCAGAACGACGACGGCGGCTGGGGCGAGGACCTGCGCTCCTACGACGACCCGTCCTGGATCGGCCGGGGGGCGTCCACGGCGTCCCAGACGGCGTGGGCGCTGCTGGCGCTGCTCGCCGCGGGTGAACGCACCGCGGCCGTGGACGGCGGCGTCCGGTGGCTCGTCGACCATCAGCGCCCGGACGGGAACTGGGACGAGGAGCACTTCACCGGCACCGGTTTCCCCGGCGACTTCTACATCAACTACCACCTCTACCGGCTGGTGTTCCCGATCAGCGCCCTGGGCCGCTATGTGGAGGCCACGGAATCCATCTCGCCAAAGGAGGTCGGGACACCATGAGCATGCCGCTACGCCAGAGCGCTCGCATCGGGACCTACATTCTCCGCAACAAGCTGCGCGGCAAAAAGAAGTTCCCTTTGATCGTGGAACTGGAACCGCTGTTCGCCTGCAACCTGTCCTGCGCCGGCTGCGGCAAGATCCAGCATCCCGCCGATGTGCTGAAGAGGCGCATGCCCGTCGAGCAGGCCGTCGCCGCGATCGAGGAATGCGGCGCGCCCATGGTGTCCATCGCGGGCGGCGAACCGCTCATGCACCCACAGATCGACGAGATCGTCGGTGAACTCGTCAGGCGCAGGAAGTTCGTCTTCCTGTGCACGAACGCGCTGCTCATCCCCAAGAAGCTCGACAAGTTCACGCCGTCGCCCTACTTCGCGTGGGCGGTGCACGTCGACGGGCTCCAGGAACGCCACGACGAGTCCGTCTGCAAGGAGGGCGTCTTCGACGACGCGGTCGCGGCCGTCCGCGAATGCCAGCGCCGCGGCTTCCGCGTCACGACGAACACGACGTTCTTCAACACCGATACCCCGCAGACCGTCATCGAGGTCCTCAACTACCTCAACGACGACCTCAAGGTCGACGAGATGATGATCTCTCCGGGCTACGCCTACGACAAGGCACCCGACCAGGAGCACTTCCTCGGCGTCCAGGAAACCCGGGAACTGTTCGCCAAGGCCTTCTCAGGAGGGAACCGGAAACGGTGGCGGCTCAACCACTCGCCCCTTTTCCTGGACTTCCTGGAAGGCAAGATCGATTTTCCCTGCACGGCCTGGGCGATCCCGTCGTACTCCCTGTTCGGGTGGCAGCGTCCCTGCTACCTGATGTCGGACGGCTACGCCCAGACCTACCGGGAACTCCTCGACGAGACCGACTGGGAGTCCTACGGCCGGGGCCGCGACCCCCGCTGCGCCAACTGCATGGCCCACTGCGGCTACGAGCCCACGGCCGTCTTCAGCACGGTGAGTTCGCTGAAGGAATCGTTGAGGGCCGTCCGCTCCACTTAGGAACGCCGTTCGCCCGGAGAGAACTCGCCCGCATCACCCGCGAGAACCTCGAAGGGGGCTGGGCCTCGCACCCCGGCCTCACCCGCTGACGGTCACGGCCAGCCCGCACCCGGAACATCGACCTCGGTCGCGAGCACCCGGCCGCTTCCCGGCGCCACCGGGTTCTCCTCGGTCATGCCGCGCCACTCGGCGGCCACGACGAACAACGTCGTGCCCTGCGGGCCGCCCAGCGCGCAGGCGAACCCGCCGCGGTCCAGCTCGACCACGTCCAGGACGGTGCCGCCTTCCGCGACGCGCACACACCGCTGATGGGGCACGTCGGCGTACCAGACGGCGCCCTCCGCGTCGAGGCAGATGCCGTCCGGGGCGCCCTCGCCCAGGTCGGCCCAGACGCGCCGGTTCGACAACCCCCCGTCGGCGCCGACGTCGAAGGCCACCAGGGCGCTCCGGTAGGAGTCCGCGACGATCAACGTGGAGTTGTCCGGCGTGACGGCCATCCCGTTGGGGAAGCCGATGTCGCCGGCCACCTCCCGCACGGACCCGTCGGCGGCCGCCAGGAAGACGAAACCCGGCTTGACCTCGTCCCCCGCCATCGCGTCGAACCCGATCCGGTTGACGTAGGCGTTGCCGCGGCCGTCCACCACGATGTCGTTCCACCCCGGCTCGCCCAGCTCCGCGTGCACGGCCAGGGCCCCGCCGGGCTCCCGCCGCAGCAGCCGCCCGTCGGCGGACGAGACGATCACCATCCGCCCGTCCGGAAGCCAGGCGGTGCACAGCGGCAGCGACTCCACCCGCGCGACCACCTCGCTGCCGCCGTCCAGGCCCACGGCGACGACCTCGCCCGCGGACCAGTCCGAGAAGTACAACCGGTCCCCGTGCCAGCGCGGCGACTCCACCAGCCCCCGCCCGCCGACCAGCGTCCGGACCTCACCCATCGTGATCACACTCCCTTTTTCGACGTCTCACCCCCTACACGAACGCCCCGCCCCCAAATCGACACCCACCCGGCTCGTGTCCGCGATCGGGCGGTCCCGACCGGGGTAAGGCCTGGGTAAGACCGGTGTGGGCGCGGTGTGAGCCTGCGGTGAGGCGCCACCCGGAGGATGCGGGGGATCCACCGACACGGGGAGGAAGAATGGCGACCGAGGAAATCACCGAGCGATTGATGGCGGACGCGGTGACCACCATCGAGATGCTCAACGTCGCGCTGGGCGTCCGCCTGGGGCTGTACCAGGCGCTGGCAGAGGGCCCTGCCGACGCCCGCGCCCTGGCCAAGGCCACCGGCGTCCACCCGCGCTACGCGCGCGAATGGCTCGAACAGCAGGGCGTGAGCGGCATGCTCACCGTGGCTGCCGACGACCATGATCCGTACGGACGCGCCTTCGCGCTGCCCGCGGACGCCGGCGAGGCGCTGCTGGAAGCCGACAGCCCGTTCTTCGTGGGGACGCTGCCCGGGATGGTGGCGTCCATCGCCGAGGTGCTGCCGGAGGTGGCGGGGGCGTTCGAGTCCGGCGGCGGCATCCCGTACGCCGCCTACGGGGCGGGGACCAGGCACGGCATCGGCGGGCTCAACCGGCCCATGTTCCGCGCGGGCCTGGCGGACTGGGTCGCGGCGATGCCGGACATCGCGGCGCGGCTGTCCGGCGGCCCGGGAAAGGTTCTCGACCTGGGCTGCGGCACCGGCTGGTCGGCCATCACGCTCGCCGAGACGTTCCCGTCCGCCAGCGTGCACGGCATCGACCTCGACGAGGCATCGGTCGCGGAGGCGTCGGGGAACGCCGCCGGGCGCGGGCTGGACGGCCGGGTGACGTTCGCGCTCGGGGACGCCGCCGACCCCGGAGCCGGCGGACGCTACGACATGGTGTGCGTGTTCGAGGCGCTGCACGACATGGCCGATCCGGTGGCGGTGCTGCGGGCGGCGCGGGACAGGCTCGCCCCCGGCGGAGCGGTCCTGATCGGCGACGAGAAGGTGGCCGAGCACTTCACCGCCCCGGGCGACCTGGTGGAACGGCTGAACTACGCGGTCAGCGTCCTGCACTGCCTGCCCGTCACACGGGCCGAGGGCACCGCCGTGGAGGCCGGCACCGTGCTGCGGCCCCACGTCGTGCGCGGGTATGCCGAGGAGGCGGGCTACGGAAGCTGCACCGAGCTGCCCATCGACCACGACCTGTGGCGCTTCTACCGGCTCGACCCCGCCTGACCCGCGCCGGGACGCGTTAGGGCGAGCAGTCGCCCGCGAGGACGCCGGAGCGGATCCGCGCGGGTAAGATCCGTACCTTCGGATGCTCGACGTACCCGGCCTTCGAGATCGTCGAGTCCCACCGGGTGGCCGAGCAGCGAGGGCTGATGCGGTTCCGCACCGAACAGCCGCCCTACAACCTGCTCGCCCGCGGCGCCGAACGCGACGTCCTCCCGGTTGCGGAGCGGGAGAGCATGGGCGTGCTGACCTGGAGTCCGCTCGCGTTCGGGTTCCTCACCGGCCACCACCGCAAGAACGGGCCCGTCCGAGCACAGGGGCGGACTGCGATCCGCCCCGAGTGGTTCGACCGCGCCGACCCGGTGACCGCCCGCACGGAAGACCAGCGGCCGATGAATCGACCAGCATCGACGGCTCGCCGTGTTTCATCGAGCTGGGCACTGCCCTGCCTGCGGATTTCGTCGCCCTCATTGAGAGGTACGGCGCCTTCGAGGTAGGAGGCATGGCAAGGGACGATCACGGAGCGCGAAGTTACATGGCATTCCTTGGCGTGTCTGATCCACGCAGGGTGCTGGGGGCTATCTCCACCGCACTTGACCGAAGGACCCGGCCAGCGCCTGCCGGCCGAACCGGCCGCGACCACTCATCCCCTCAAATCGCCGCCGTGCTCGGCATGTACGAGCGTGTACGTAAGCGGTTTGGTGACGGCCGTGACCCGGCCATCGCCGGTGTCGCGAGGGCCGGTCCGCGTAAGGCACGCCCGTCCAGGCTGCCCGGCTGTCCGCGGCGCGAGAGGCGATGGCGGGTTTGGTCCTGTCGGTGGCGTATTCGGTCCCTGTGTCGGGAGTTGTGTCGGTTCTAGCTTGAGATCACCGGTGCTCACCGGTTCCCGATCCCCCGCTTGAAAGGACCTGACCATGTCCCGACTTCCCCTGATCCAGCCGGAGACCGCGGGCGCCCAGGCCGCCGAGCTGCTGGCCGGTGTGCAGAAGGCGCTGGGCGTCACCCCGAACATGACCAAGGCGATGGCCAACAGCCCCGCGGTGCTGAAGTCCTACCTGGAGTTCTCCGGCGCGCTGTCGGGCGGCGTGCTGCCGGCCGCGGTGCGCGAGCGGATCGCGCTGCTGGTCGCCCAGCAGAACGGCTGCGACTACTGCCTTTCCGCGCACACCTACATCGGCACCAAGCTGGCCGGGCTGAGCCAGGACGAGGCCGAAGCGGCCCGCGGCGGCCGCGCCGGCGACCCCAAGGCCGAGGCCGTGCTGGCCTTCGCCGCCACCGTGCTGCGCACCCGCGGCGGCATCGAGGACACCGACGTCAAGCAGGCCCGCCAGGCGGGACTGTCCGACGAAGAGATCGCCGAAGTCGTGGGCCACGTCGCGCTCAACGTCTTCACCAACTACTTCAACAAGGCCGCCGGCACCGACATCGACTGGCCGGTCGTCCGCCACTGACCGCCCCCCGGCACCGGCCGCACCCGCCGTCCCGGCGACCGGGCGGCGTGGTCGGGGCCGGCGGCGATGACGGTGACCGGACGCCCGGTGCACGGACTCCAAGGAAGATGCACGACCAGCAGGTCGCGTTGAACGAGAGGCAGGCGTTGTGGACGAGTTCGATGTCGTGGTGGTGGGGGCCGGATCGACGGGGGAGAACCTGGCGGAACGGGCGCACGCCGGTGGGCTGAGCGTCGCGGTCGTGGAGGCCGATCTGGTCGGCGGGGAATGCTCGTACTGGGCGTGCATGCCCAGCAAGGCGCTGCTGCGCCCGGCCGCCGCGCTGGCGGACGCGCGGCGTCTGCCCGGCGCCCGCGAGGCGGTCGGCGGACGGCTGGACGCGGCGGCGGTCCTCAGGAGCCGGGACGGGTTCGCCGCGCACTGGAAGGACGACGGCCAGGCCGGCTGGGTGGAGAGCGCGGGACTGGTCCTGGTACGCGGGTACGGCCGGCTGGACGGACCCAAGCGCGTCGTGGTGCGCACTCCCGAGGGCGGGCAGCGGGTGCTGACCGCCCGGCACGCCGTCGCGGTGTGCACGGGCACCCGTGCGGCACTGCCCGATCTGCCGGGACTGGCCGAGGCCCGTCCCTGGACGAGCCGTGAGGCGACCGCGTCCCCGCGGGTGCCGCCGCGGCTGGCCGTGGTCGGCGGCGGCGTGGTGGCGTGTGAGATGGCCACGGCCTGGCGGGCGCTCGGCAGCGAAGTGGTGCATCTGGTGCGCGGATCACGGCTGCTGCCCCGGATGGAGCCGTTCGCCGGGGAACTGGTGGCCGAGAGCCTGCGGGCGTCGGGGGTGGACGTGCGGTTCGGCGCGTCGGTCACCGCGGTGCGCCGCGTCGGATCGCTGACGCTCACGCTGGAGGGCGGCGAGACGGTGACCGCCGATGAGGTGCTGTTCGCCACCGGCCGGGTGCCGGCCACCTCCGACCTCGGGCTCGACACGGTCGGCCTGGAACCGGGCCGGCCGGTCGAGGTGGACTCCACCGGCCTGGCGGCCGGTGTCCCGGACGGGTGGCTGTACGCGGCCGGGGACGTCAACGGTCGTGCGCTGCTCACCCATCAGGGCAAGTACCAGGGACGCGTCTTCGGCGAGGTGATCGCCGACCGCGCCGCCGGCCGTCCGCTGGACACCGCCGACTGGGGGCGCAGCGTGGCCACCGCGGACGAGCGGGCCGTACCGCAGGTCGTCTTCACCGACCCCGAAGCCGTGTCCGTCGGCCTCACCCTGGAGGAGGCGGCCCGCGACGGGCGCCGGGTACGGGCGGTCGACTACGACCTCGGCGGTCTGGCCGGTGCCGCCCTGCACGCCGACGGCTACCGGGGCCGCGCCCGGGCCGTGGTGGACCTGGCCCGCGAGACGCTCCTCGGCGCCACCTTCGTCGGGGCGGGCGTCGCCGAACTGCTCCACTCGGCCACGATCGCCATCACCGCCGAGGTCCCCATCTCCCGGCTGTGGCACGCCGTCCCGTCGTTCCCCACCCTCAGCGAGGTCTGGCTCCGGCTCCTGGAGACCTACCGCGGCTGAACACCGGACCCGTCCGCGTCGACACCCGACGCGGACGGGCGACGACGCCCACCCCGATACACCGATCACCCGGCCGTCAGCCGAAATGGGAGAGATTCCGGATGAGCACGCATGACCGGCATGTTCCACCGCCGTCCGCGACGGGTTCCGAACACGGCGCCCACCATCATGAGCGTGCAGGTCACGAGCACCACGGAACCGGCGGCGGCGTGAGCTGGGGCATGGCGGCTCAGGCCACCCTGCATTGCCTGACCGGGTGCGCGATCGGTGAGGTGCTCGGCATGGTGATCGGTACGGCGCTCGGCTGGCCGAACCTGCCCACCATCGTCCTGGCGGTCTTCCTGGCGTTCGTCTTCGGGTACGCGTTGACCATGCGCGGCGTCCTCAAGGCGGGCCTGCCCTTGGGCGCGGCGTTCAGGGTCGCCCTGGCGGCCGACACGATATCGATCGCGGTCATGGAGGTGCTGGACAACGGGGTCATGCTCGCCGTCCCCGGGGCCATGCACACCGGCCTGGCAAGCCCGCTGTTCTGGGGCGCGCTGGCCTTCGCGCTCCTCGTGGCGTTCCTGCTCACGACCCCGGTCAACCGCTGGATGATGTCCCGTGGCAAGGGACACGCGGTCGTGCACCAGCACCACCACTGAGTTCGTCCGGCATCGAATCGGACAGCTCGACATCTGACGCCACTGGACCTGACAGCACCGGCGCGGCCGGCAGCCGGACCTCGATCGGCCTCGGAGGTTCGGTGACCCGGTGTTGACAGATGGTGTGTCAGCCGGACGGTCCCCACGACATCACCGTCGCGGGAAGCCGCCCGGCGTCGAAGGCATGGCGGGGGAGTGAGCGTCCGACCTGCGACAGCACACTTTGGAGAGTCTCATGCTGGAACTCCGAAGGGCCGGGAGCGCCCTGCTGGACAGCGTCGTTCCCATCAGGACCGTCCGCGGGATCCCTCGCGACCGGCGCATCGGGTTGCCGGACGAGCGCGCCCTGCACCGCGTCCTGGCGTCGGGGCGGGAGGGCTACTGGGCAATGGTGACCGTCCACGTGGGGGAACTCGCGACGCTCGACGGCGAGCGGGCCACGATGGTGCTGCGATTCCTCGCCGACCGTCTCGACAAGATCCTCAACGACGAGGTGTCGACTTATCAGACCACCGGCGGATTCGCCATTCTCGTCGGGCCGGGCGACGAACTGTACAAGACGCGGCACGGCACCCGCCTGCTGCTGACGGCCGTCACCCGCAAGCTCACCGAACCCGTCCCCCCGCGCAGCGGCATCTCGCCGCCGTCCCTCTCGTTCGATGCGGTCACCGACGAGTTGCCGCAGCTGCGCCTCGGCCTTGCGCCTCAGCCTCGCCGGGCCCGGCGAGGCTGAGGGGGCGCCGGCGCGGGGCGGGCGTCATCGATTCGCGGCACCCGCCGGCCGGGCGGTCGGCCGTTCCCGGCACACCCCGGTCCGGCCGGGGGTGGCGGTCAGGCCCGGAAGGCCGGTGGTCGCGGCGCGCAGACCCGCGACCGCCACGGTTCCGAGGTCGCCCAGAGCGATGTCGTAGGCGATCTCCCGCATGGCGCCGGCTCCGAGAGCCGAGTGGATCATCCCGGTGACGGCCTCGTTGAGCACCCGGGCGTAGGTCTCGAACCGCACCGAACCCGTGACCGCCGGATTCCACTCCAGCGGGTCGCGCTCTCTCAGGCGGACACGCAATCGGGGCGACACCACGGGCAGCCGATGACACCCGGCGCCATCGAACTGCTCGTGGCCGCCGGGGCCGACGTGAACACACGGCTCGACGACCCGCCTGCGCTGTGGGAAGCGCCCACCGCGGATACCCCGCTGGGCATCGCCCGAGAGCTGAACAGCTACTTCGGCCACGTGGTGGCGGTCATCCGGCGCCCTGTTCGAAAAGGGACGTGATGGTCGGGCGGCCGTGGTCGACCAGATGCCTGCCACGCGATCACGTGCTCGATTCTCATGTCGGGATCGATGACGACGAGGTCTGCGTCGGCTCAGCGTCGGCTCCGATGCCGATGTGTCCCTTTCGCGATTCCAATCCGGCGGCTCGGGCGGGATTGGTGGTCACGAACGACAGTAGTGAGCCCATTTCATCCCTGTGGCGGCAGTCCGCTGGTCACAGCATGATCGCGATGCGTCGGTTGGGAGCCTGACACAGAGAGACCCCTGGTAGACGGGTTGATCACCACAATCACGTCGCCTGAACCAGACCGTCATGCTGCTGTCGGCCCGCTCACCCAAGCTCGCGAAGGCGCTGCGGAAGGCGAGCAGGGACGGGCTGACCCATCTGGTGCTGGACGGGACGCTCATCCACACCGACCGGGTCCGGGCCGACCGCCCCTACTACTCCGGAAAGCACGCCAAGAACGACACTGGTTCGAACGGATGGATGCGGCGCTGCGCCGCTAACCTAGAGCCCCGGTTCCGCACCGGGGCTCTTTTGCTGGGGGTGACCTGGGCAGATGGCCTCAACCGCGTTCCGCGTATGTTCCGGGAACCGTGACAATCGGCGGCTTCCGCTGGCACATGGCTGCATACGCAACAAACCCCGGTGCCTGGCGAAGCGCCTGGTCAACCGGGGTTTTCCGAGATCATCTGAGGTGCCCCCTGCAGGGCACGCAGAACATGGGAACAAGCTCGACCAGGCTTCTTATCGTGGAAGAGCGGTTCTCCCTACCTGGTAAGCCGCGGGGGAGGGGGAACGGCAGTGACTGAGGGTTGGAGCGATCGGGCGATCCGGTGGACGACGACCATCAGCGTCATCGTGCTGGCCGGGATCGCGGCAGTGCTGTCGTACAAACACATGTACATGCTGGTCCGCCAGTACGGCGAGACCTCTTGGACAGCGGCACTCCTGCCGGTGTCGGTGGACGGGATGATCGCGGTCTCTTCCATGACTTTGCTGGCTGACTCCCGACAGGGGCGGCGCAGTGGCCTTCTTCCGTGGGCACTGCTGGTGACCGGAAGCGCCGCCAGCCTGGCCGCCAACGTGGCCGTGGCCGAGCCCTCGATGGTGGGAAGGCTGATCGCGGCTTGGCCATCGGCGGCATTGATCGGGTCCTACGAGCTGTTGATGCGCCAGGTCCGTCACGGTGCTGGACCGGACGCCGAGTCCGGCACCGCAGCCTCAGACAACGTTCACGCTGGCTCCGAGGCAACTCACAGGTTGGCTGGGAGATCTCACAAAGCGCCACGCGTCGCTACGGCATCCTCGACTGCCTCTATGACGGATCACATAGGCCCAGGTGAGAACTCAGAGGAAGTTCGTAGGGTGCGCGCTTTCGAACTCATACGTTCTTCAGAGGGGCTTCATCCCGTTGATGCGGGCGACAGCGCACAGGCAAGGCAGTCGACGCAACGCACCCGCGATAGGGAAAATCTTGATCTTCAACAGCGCGCGTGGCTTTGGGCAATGGCCAATCGGACGACGGAAGGAGACCTTCCGCCTGGGAAGGTGATCGCACGTCAGTTTTCGCGAAGCGAACGTTGGGGGCGCTTGGTCAAGCAGGCAGGTCTTGCCGGGCGGCTCGGCGCTACTAAAGGGTCGGGGGCCTCGACGTTGTCGCCGAGACCCCCGCAGGTCGGTGCTGGCCGCCCCTGACGGGCGGTGCAGCGAGGTAACCGGCGCCGAGACCAGTGGTCGGCGGTGAAACCGATGACCACGGAGGCGGCGCTACTGAAGCTGAGGACGAGCGCGTCGGTCAGCGGGGTCGCCGCCAGTAGCAGCAGCCCGAAGGTCGCGGCATAGTTCACGACACCGATGTCGATGCTGAACTTGATCAGTTCGCGGAGCCCCAGCAACGGAGGCCGCGCGCCGGCGCCGCGTCCGCTGATCGCGCCGAAGACTGCGCAGACCACGACGGCTTTGAGGAACGTGCCTGCATGATCCGCGCCGGTGAGGTGAAGCCACCAGGACGTGGGTACGCCGACCAGGCAGGCTGCGTAGATACCGCCGATGATGGCGCCGCGGACCTTGGCGGGTTCGATCTTTATCACGGGTCTCTCTTTTGTGAATTCCGCCCGAATCCTTGTACGGGTCGTTGTGGTACACCGTCCGGACCGTCGGCCGTGGTGCAAGGCGGCCCCATCACGAGTCGGACCCGGGTAGGGGCAGCGCTGCTTGGGCCGTGGCATGCCCCGCGCTCGGCCGCCCGGAGCGTGCGGTGGGGGTGAACACCGGTCACTGTCTCGTGAGGGGACTGAAGCCTGCACAACAGGCGGATTGTGTCCGGGGCCGGAGTCGAACCAATTTCCCACCATTGTTCTACCACTCGGCTACGTCCCTCTCGATTTTTCCGCCCTGGTCGAAGAGCCGGAGGGCTGAGCGGTCATGGCGGGAGCGCAAAGACTTCCCCTGCAGATCAGGTGATCCGGTCAGCCTCCACGGTCAGTGTCATCGTGCTGGCCGGTATCGCTGCGGTGATCTCCTATAAGCACATGTATCAGCTTGTGCTGCAGTACGGGGAGACCTCCTGGACGGCGGCGCTGCTGCCGGTCAGTGTGGACGGGATGATCGTGGTGGCCTCGATGTCGCTGCTGGTCGATTCGCGGCAGGGCCGCCGCAGTGGGCTGTTGCCGTGGACGCTGGTGGTGCTGGGCAGCGCCGCGAGCCTGGCGGCCAACGTCGCTGTCGCCGAGCCTTCTGTGGTCGGGCGGCTGATTGCCGCCTGGCCGAGTTGCGCTCTGATCGGAGCGTATGAGCTCTTGATGCGCCAGGTCCGGAACGGTTCGCACAGGAACGGTTCGCAGCGGAAGGTCCTGGCCGCCTCATACGAGTCCCCACGGCAAGCGGAAGAGAAGTTGGATGCCTCATATGGGACTCATATGGGCCCTCATACGAACCTGACGAAGGAAGAGGTTGCTTCATACGAAGCTCATACGGACCAATCGAATCCGCCGGATGACTTCTACGACGCTCAGACGAGCAGCGCTGCGAACCTCACACGGAACGCAGACGAGGTCGCAGCGGGTGAGGATTCCGGAGAAGCGACACGGGCTCATCCGCGACACGGCCGGCCGGTCTCGGGGCTGCAACGCCAGGCATGGCAGTGGGCGCTGGCCAACCGCACAGCGGCGGGTGACCTTCCCTCGGGAAAGACGATGGGTGTAGCTCTTTTTGAGTGAGCGTGTCGGTCAGGCGGTGAGTGTGTATTCGTGCTGGTCGTGGGTGCGTTCGTGTTCGCGGCGTAGGTGATAGGCCCAGTAGTGGTCAAGGTCCTGGTTGGTGTTCAGGGCTCGTAGTTTGAGTATCGCTTCGGCTCCGGGCAGGCCCCATCGTGCTCCTGCGAGGTTGAATCTGTCGGCGATCAGGTGGCGGCAGGCTCCTTCGATCACGCCGGTGGCGATGGGCCACCCGTTGGCGAGGGCGTGGTCGTAGCGGAGGTGGTCGGCGTTGTTGGCCAGGTAGCCGATGGTGGTGTCGATGCCGTTGCGCCGGTGGCCGGGCAGGGTGTCGGCGTGGTGTTCCAGGTCGGTGATGACCTGGTGGGTCCGCCCGGCCAGGAGCGCGAGCGCCCAGGTGGCGACGCGGTCCTCGGCGGCGGGGTCGGCGGGGGCGTGCACGCTCCAGGCGGCCGTCCACAACCGTTCCAGGACGTGCACGAAGTCGATCATGATGTGGATGGTGATGCCGCGGCGGGCGGCCTGGGCGTTGATGAGGTCGAGTTGGTGGCGGGCGCCGTCGACCATGACGACCCAGGGCCGGGCGCCGGCGGGGTCGCGGGCTTGGGCGTGGTCGAAGACCTTGCCGATCACGGTGTCGGGGTCGTCGGCCACCGAACCGCACATCCACTTGCGTTCGGCGGATGGTCCCGGCCGGGGCGGGCGGGTTCCGTGCCGCCCACCGGGGACGGCGATCACGTCGTGTGGGCGGCGGGGTGCGGGCTCGGCGTCGTAGACCACCCCCAGCGTGGCCATCCGCTTGCGCGCCGATTTCTCTCCTCCGGCCAGCCGGGTCCGGAACGCCCGTTTGGTGCGGGCGGCGGCCTTGCGCGTGGCCGGGCGCAGCGCGTCGGGGCGCATCGCGATGCCCTTGCCGTCCAAGCTGAGCACCAGCAGGTCCCCGCGGGTGCGCGGCACCGGGGTCTGCTGATCGTAGAACGCGTCGATGTCCTGGGCACAGGCGACGATCAGGTCCTCGATCTGCCGTTTGCCGATCACCGGCCCGCAGCGGGCGGTGATCGTGGTGTGGGCGGTGTCGTAGGAGCCGCGGACCGCCTCGGCCACGGCCAGGCGGGCCAGCCCGGCCGAGTGCCGCCGGCCGGGCAGCGACAGTGCCGCGTCAGCCGGATACAGGTTGGCGGTGCCGGGGGCGCGCCAGGCGCACCGGGTGACGGTCACCGTCCCGAACACGGTGGCCAGCAGCCGGTGATGCCCCGGCTCCATCCGGCGCCGCATCACGCCGTCGGCACCGACCACGCCCGCCCCGTCTGCGCGAGCGTGCGACACCGCCTGCCGCTCGCGCTGCGCCCGTAGGTCAAGGTGCGCCTGCAGTAGTTGCCGTTGCAGTTCACGGCCCTGCTCCACCAGCAGTTCCTCCAGGTGGTCATGCGTGAGCTTCCCGGCCGCCGGATCGGTGAGCTGTCCGATCAGACAGTTGAAGGTGTTCCGCGGCTGCGCAAAGCAGTCAGCGGTGACGGCCGTGTCGTACGGTGCCATCACAGGGCTCTTCTTCCCGGCGCGGAACGGTCAAAGGGTTGGCACCTTCGAACCTGACCGGGAGAAGAGCCCGCCGCAATCACCCGCCCGGTCAGGAGGCGATGCCGCCACCGGCCCCTCGACCGGTCCCATCGGCCAGATCACCGGCCACCGGTGCGGTCACCGTGAACAGCCCCGGACCGTCCTCGGCCGCCCATCCCCGCTCGACCAGCCGCTTGAGCTTGGACCGCAGCCCCTCCCGCTTGGCCGCACCGTCCGCCAGTCCCATCGCCACCAGGATCTGCCCGGCCCGCATCGCCCCGCCGGCATCGGCCATGATCTCCACCGCATCCCGGTACGCCTGCGGCAACACCCGAACCGACATGCCCGGCCGCCACGGCGGCACCGTCACCACACCACGCACCAACGACGCCGCGTCCACCGGCTCGACCGGCTCGACGGCCTCGCCCTCCTCACCCGCGGCCACCGCCACCGGCGCGGCCCCGCCCAGGATCTCCTCCACCGTCTCCCGCGTGATCACCAGCCGCGACAATCGGTCTTCCTCGGCCTCCAGCCGTGACTCCAACCCGGCGATCTCCTCACGGAGCTCCTCGATCCGCTGCCGGACCCCGGCCTCACGCCGCGCCAGCTCATCCAGCAACGAACCCATCGCCGCACCGCCTCACCACGCCTGCACCCACGGTAAAAGGCGAACACACGATCAACCAGCCGCAACCACAAACACCCAGGTCAGACACTCACTCAGCAAGAGCTACACCCAAAGACGATCGCGGAGCGTTTCGGGCGCCGCGAAGGTTGGGGACGCCTGGTCAAACAGGCCGGAGCAACCGGCCGCCTCGATCCTGTAGGAAACCCATAGGCACATCGAGCCGACCGGTGTCACCTCGGCGCCACCCGCCCCGGCGGCCGCGAAGGACTCATCGCCGACGAACCCATCGGCCGCCTCGGCACCCCCGAGGAGATCGCCTCCGGAGTGCTGTGGCTGTGCTCCCAAGACGCCGCGTTCACCACCGACACCGCCCTGGTCGTCGACGGCCGCCAGACCAGCTGACCCACCTGACCCGGGCAAGCCGACCGGATCGGACCGCCGACACTGCAGCGGCTGCTGGCGGCGGTGGCCGACTGCGCCGGCTGGCTGAAGGCCAACACCCGCGACCCCGACGTCGCCCGCCTGACCGCCCTGCTGGATCAACCCCATCCGGCGCCCACCGACCCGGCCGAACTGGACGAACTAATGGCCACAGTGCTGTGGACCAGCCACGGCCCACAACAGAGTTGAGAAATCCCTCCCAACCTCCACCCGGGACAACGCTCGCCCCCCGCCCACTTTGGCATACCGGTATGAAACGGACCCGAACGGCGGTATTCCTTGCGCGCCTTGCTAAGGCCGCTGATCAGCTACTCCGGCCGGCTGCTCGTGGACGGCGCCAGGTCACGGCCTCACGAATGCCCCAGCTGTCCGAGCCCAGTCGGCACTGGCGAAGACTCCAGTCGACACTGGCCAAGCGCAGGCCATCATCTGACCGAACCTGCGATCTGCCCGCGACCCCCGACGAGGTCTTCGACGCCTACAGTCCCCCGATTCGCACCGATGCACGTCTCCCGGCTCCTGCTCCAAACCTTGCGGCGCCTACGCACGGGCACCAAGGGAGCATGGCGGGCACCGCTAGGGCAGCTGGCCCGACCAAGAGATAGGGGAACCAGAACGCACGGCAACAACGCCCACCGGGGCGGGCCGGGCACTGGCATCGCCCCCGACCCCCTTCTAGCACCGCGGTACCCATCGCCCCTTCGCTCATAACGCCTCACGCCGCCTATCGGCCACTGCAGCGTCAGGGCGCTAGCTTGGAGGACCGCGACCAGGCTCCGAGCACGGCAGCGTTGCGTAGCGTTCTGTTCCGCGATGTCGATATGTTCCGATCGCGGGTTATCGAGCAGTGGCGCCGGGGGCGCGCTGTGGGCGCGGTCGACTGGCAGTGTTGCGGCGGCCGGGGCGCCAGCTGGCGACGAGGGCGGCGGCGAGCAGGAGTTCGGCGATGTCGCCGCCGTAGTACATGATCTCCGCGCCGCCGCGGACCTGGGCGATAGGTGCGTGTACGTCGGTGAAGAACCCGCCATACATCAGCTGGGCGATGGCGGCGTGCAAGGCGATGGCCGCGCCGAGGACGAGCAGCCGTGCTTTGACACCGGGACGCGATGGTGCGGGGTCGGGTCCGGCGATGACCCAGGCGAACAGGCATCCGGAGAGCACGAAGTGCGCGTGCAGCAGCCAGTGCAGGGCTGGCCGGGTGGTCGTGGCGTCGTACAGCGGGGTGAAGTACAGCACGGCCAGGCTGCCGGTGCTCAGCGTCAGTGCGGTGATCGGGTGGGCTAGCACTGCCATCGGCCTGCTGCGCAGCACGCCGGTCAGGTTCCGGGCCCGCTGGGTCGGCAGTGCGCGCAGTAGCACGGTGATCGGGGCGCCCAGGACGAGGGCCAGCGGTGCGTACATTCCCAGAAGCATGTGCTGGAGCATGTGGCCGCAGAAGTCGTGGTGTGCGAATGGCGCGATCGGCGGTAGCAGCGCCGCCGCCAGCAGGGTGCATCCGGTCAGGAACATCGCCGTGCGCCACCGGTCCCTGGGCCGGGCCGCCCGGTCGGTTCCGCGGTGTGCCAGCAGCAGGTAGACGACCGCGAGAGCGACCACGCCGGTCACCGCGAGTACGGTGTCCCACCCCCCGCCGTTGTGTGCGGGCATCCGGTGAGCGGGTGGCGGGTGATCGTGCATCACACGCTCTGTGGGCGGGTGGCGGTGTCAGGGGGGTCGGGGTCGAACGGCGTCCCGGTGCGCTGCACCAGCCATCCGACGGCCACCAGGACCGCGCCCAGCAGGAGGAAGCCGATGTCCCACCAGATCTGGTGGGGGCCGCCATGCACGTGGTGGATGCCAAGGATGTGGTGGTCGATGATGCCTTCGACGAGGTTGAACAGGCCCCAGCCGGCCAGTACCCATCCCCACAGGACCTGGGAGGTCCAGACTCGGCGGCGCCGGTGGGTCACCCGCGAGTACAGGATGGCCAGGCCGGTCAGCACCGCCAGCCAGCACACCACGTGGAACAGCCCGTCCCATACCGTGTTCATCTCCAGTCCGGAGACGGTGTGGGGGTTGTAGTACTTCACGCCGATGTTGTCGGTGTTGGTGCTGGTGAGCATGTGATGCCACTGCAGGAGTTGATGCAGCAGGATTCCGTCGACGAAGCCGCCGAGACCGACCCCTAGCACGATCCCCGGCAACTGGAGACTGGCCGGTCCGGCGTTGGTGCCGGTGCGGTCGGTAGTGGCGGCCATGATCTCTCCCTTTCCAAGCGCACGTGCGGCGGAGCCAAGATCAGCCCCGGCAACAGGTGCCGCTACCCGGCACCGAGCCGAGTAATCGCTCGGGCAGGCAAGCCCGGCCGCGACGGGGAAGATCCGGCCCTGGAACGCATCTGTCCATCGCAGGTCTTGGCACTTTTCCGGAAGTGCTGCCCGTCACGGGATTCACGGCTTCCGCTCCGACAAGGCACTTCGGAACATCAATGAATTATGGGGTTACCCGCCATTATCAATCCTATATTGATTGGGCAGTGTACCGATATGCAGGATTGGTCGTTGGTGTGCATGTAAGATGGTCTGTGGACCGAATGAGGTTCAGGCGTTGCCTGAGCCAGGCTCGGAGACCCTGGCGTGCATCTTGGCCTTTGCCGTTTCCGGCATGCCCTTGGCCGCCGCCACCTGTGCCTTGTTCTTCGTCGAGCCGGTGATGACGTGATCCTTGCCCGCCATGAGGGCTTGGTAGCTCTCGCGTGCGACGTCCGCGGGATCGCTCTTGGGCATCTGGCCGAGCTTGGTGTCCAGCACGCCCGCCCGTTCGAAGAAGGCGGTGTCGGTGGGGCCTGGTAGGGCGGCGGTGACGGTCACGCCGGTGTCGCTCAGTTCGTGGCGCAGCGCTTCGGCGAAGGAGTACAGGAAGGCCTTGGATGCCGCGTAGGTCGCCTGGTACGGGCCGGGCGTGGTGGCGGCGATCGAGGAGGTGAACAGCAGCCGTCCCTGGCCTCGGTGGACCATCTCTTCCAGGACGAGCTTGGCCAGGTGCACCGAGGACCGGACGTTGAGGTCGATGAGGTTGAGCTCGTCGGCCAGGTCGTTGTGGCGGGCGAAGTCACCGCCGACGCCGACGCCGGCGTTGATCGCCGCGGCGTCCAGCGGCCGTCCAGTGGCCACCACCGCCGTGTACAGCTCCTCGACGCCCTCGTGGTGGGCCAGGTCAACCCGGACCGGCGTGGTGCCGCCCTCGGCGTGCTCGCCGACCTCCCGCGCGGCGGTCGCGATCTCTTCGTTCTCGGCCGCCATGATCACGTGGAAGCCGTGCCGGGCGAACTCCGCCGCCAGCTCGCGGCCGATCCCGCTGGACGCACCGGTGACCAGGGCCAGCGGCCCGGTTGCCTCGTTCATCGTGCCCTCCTTCGGCTTCGTGGAAGTGCACCGGCACGGGTTCCGCCTGTGTGAGGAGTCGGCCGGTTCTCCACGGTGCTGATGCCCAAACCAGGCACTTGTAGGCATTCGTTTTTGGGGCTCGGGTATCGGGGGGAGTGCGGTTGTACTGGTCTGGCGCGAATTCCCTTCGAATGGCTGGGCCTTTTCCCTGCGGACGCGCGTGCGGAGGGATGGCGCCCGGTTCACCGGCGGTGAACTGTCGTGGGTCAAAAGGGCGCGGCCGCAGCCAGCAGCCCGGCTTGTTTCTTTGTGGTTGCTCTTTGTGGCTGTGACGAGCGGGAACTGGTCCGCATCTTGTCGCTGCTGACCGCCGCCACATGGGGAGGTCGGGCTTCGCGCGCAAGCAGTTCTTTCCTGCACTGTGCCGAAGAGGAGACCGGGCTGGTCGCCGAGCGGAACATACCGGAGTCGGCGGCGCCGGGTCGCCTTGCCGGCTCTACGGCCGGTGGCCGTTCACGGTGATCGGGTGGGGCCGTGGGCGGAGGGTTGACGGACGGCGGGGTGGGTTACGAGTGGTGCGTGAGGAAGTCGAGGGCGAAATCGAGATCGAGCGGGTCGGGCATGGGGTAGACGGGGCGCACCCGTGCGAGGGACTGGTGCATGCGGGCGAACGCCGCGAAGTCCCTGGGGTAGGCGGCGGGGTCCACTCCGGTGAACGTACCGGTGGCGTGGGCTCGCGTGAGGACCTCGCGCCAGGCCTGGATCGGCGCCTGGCCCAGGGCGGGTACGCCGTTGGAGAACAGGGTCATGCGGATCTCGTCGTAGGGGTCGGTGCCGTCGAGGTATTCGAGCAGGTTCCGGCGCGCCGGTTCGGTGTTGAACGTCAGCCAGTACGGGACCGAGCCGGTGCGCAGCGTCCACCACGGCTCCAGGAGCAGGAAGCACGACGCGAACATGCGGGTGTCGGGGATGCCGCGCTGCCGGTACCAGGCGCGGTACAGGTCGGCGACGGCCGGGCTGAGGGCCTGCGGCGCGGGGAACCGCAGCCGGTGGACCGGGAAGTCCGACAGGTCGGCCAGCAGGGACGGGTCGAAGCCCCATTCGGCTTCGGGGCTGTCGCCGTCCGGGGCGGGAGCGTGCCAGGTGCGGTGTGGTGAGCCGTTGCGGGCGAGGAAGTCGGTGACGCGGGGGCTGCCTTCGTGGAACTCCTCGGCGGTGATGCCGCCGTAGGCGCCGTGCTGGAAGACATAGCGCTCGCCGATACGGGTTGTGGGCCAGCGCAGCCCGCAGTCGGTGACGATGATGGTCCCGCCGGGGGCAAGGCAGTCGCGCAGGAAGCCGCGGTAGGCGGCGGGCAGGCGGCGCCACTTGACGCGGAAGTAGGACATTCCGGCGATCATGAGCCTGTCCTGGTTGGCGTCGTGCATGTGGTGCAGGACAAGATCGGGGTTGGCTTTGACAAGGGCGTGGCCGGCCGGCTCCGAGAGCCGCAGCCCCGCGCACGAGTCGTCGGGGTGGCCGCCGCGGCGCCGCACCGGGACCAGGACGGTCTGCGGAAGCCATGGGACGCCCAGGGCGGCGGCGAGGTGGACCAGTGCGCCGTCGGAGGAGCCGATGAACACGGCGGGGTACCGGCGGCGCGGGTAATGCGACACGATCCACTCGGCCAGGGCCTCTGAACGGATGTCACCGGTGCGGCCCGGGGACAGCGCCTCAGCCCAGCCCGACATCGCGTACGCCTTCTCGGTCACCCGGCTCGGTAACCGGATGGCGGCGCGCAGCAGAGCCGACATCGGCGCTTGGAGGTAGCCGGGCATGATCCCGAGCAGGGGCGCGTCGCGGCCGTCCAAGCACCGCGCCAGGACGCGGAGCATCGCGGTGGCCGAGTCGAACTCGGCGACCTGGCGTGCAGGAGAGGGCATCCCCGTCCCCTACCACCGGCGGGGGACTTCATGCCCCCCGGTGGTCATGCGAGCAGCCGCCTGATGGGTTCCGACCACGCGTCGGGGTGGGGCCACACGAAGGTGTGCGCTCCGGGTACCTCAACGTATCTTCCGTCGGGCGCCGTCCGGGCCAGGTCACGCGCCCACCCAGCGGTGAGGAGCCGGTCCTCACGGCCCCGTAGGACGAGCACCGGGACGGGCATCTCGGCCAGGACGTCCTCAAGGTGATCGTCGAGATGGGCCCGGACGATGTGCAGCAGCCTACGCGGGCCCGCGCGCAGCCATTCCGGCCGGTGCGAATGGCTGAGATCGCCGGGTTCATGCCGGGCGTCCGCCCGCCACCGCAGCAGCAGCCGCGCCAGCGACCGCCCGATCGGGTCGACCGTCGGGCTGGCCAGCACAAGCGCGGCCGCCGCGTTCGGTCGTTGCGCGGCGGTGTGCGCGGCGACCTGCGTCCCGCTGCTGTGCCCGGCCAGAATCACCGGCCCGAGATCGGCGGCGTCCAGCCACTGCGCCACGGACGTGCCGTACTGCGCAACGTCCAGCTCGTGCGGGGGATCGCCGCTGCCGGCCAGGCCGGGGAGGTCCACCAGGTGCGCACGCGTCCATTCGCCCAGGCATGCCAGCGCGGGCATGAGGTAGTCCGACACCGCCATCCCCTGAACCAGGACGACCTCCGGCACGCCGGGCACCGGTTGCCCCACCGTTCGCGCCCGCATCCGCCCGCACGGAAGGTTCCGGTACGTCACCTCTATCCGGTCGGGCGCCCGCGGATGGTTAATGTCCATGGCCGCCCTCTACCCGGGCGATGGCCGATGTCCCGAGCGGCTCCCCCGGCGAAAAGCCATCGGCATGCGACCACACATGGGGACGGCCAGGCGCTGCGGCCCCGGCTGGCCGCTCTACCCGAACGCGAACACATGCTCGTGCCAAAGCGATACTTCGCAACCACACCCTTTCCACGCGCAGATGATGCGGCGGTCCCTGGCGGTGTCAAACCGAGGGTGTGAAGAGATCCTCGGGCAGGGATCAGTCCATGGATGACTATGACGTGGATGCGGCGTTGCAGCGGGCGCTGGACCGGTTGACGCTGCTGAACGATACGGCCACTGCGCTGGTCGGCACACTTGATGCGGTGGAGGGGCTTCGGCGAGTGTGCCGGATCCTGGTGCCTCAACTGGCGGATTGGTGCGTGGCGGACCTGGTGAATCAGACCGGAACCGTGGAACGGGTCTGCATTACCCACATGGACCGAGAGGCGCCGCTGGCGGGTCTGCTCGGCCCTTTGCCGACGCTGCCCGAGTCCACGGTCGGGCCATTGTCGCGGGTGCTGAGCGGTGCCGGGGCGATGCTGCTGTCGGCTGCCGACCTCCTCACTCCCGGCCAGTCCACCGACCCTTTCCACGCCCACAACCTCAAGCTGTTCAGCCAGCTCGGCGTGGACAGCATGATCGTTGCACCTCTGCGGACACGCTGGCAGGTCCTGGGCGCGTTGACCGTGGTCCGCACAGCAGATCGCCCGCCCCTGGCCGAGGAAGACCTCGCGCTAGTGGAGGATCTGGCGCACCGCATCGGGCTGGCGCTCGACAACGCCCGCCTGCACCACGAGACCCAGCGGATCGCCGAACGCCTGCAGCTGTCCCTGCTACCCGACCTGCCGGACGCCGGCGACCTGCAGATCGCCGCCCGCTACGCCCCCGCAGCGACCACCGCCGAGGTCGGCGGCGACTGGTACGACAGCTTCCTACTGCCCCAAGGCGACACCACCCTCATCATTGGAGACGTCACCGGCCACGACCTCCGTGCTGCCGTCACCATGAGCCACTTGCGGAACATGCTGCGCGGAATCGCCTGCGACCGCCAGGAACCACCCGGCCACATCCTCCGACGCCTGGACGCCGCGATCAACGCTCTGTACGACGAAATCACCGCCACCTGCGTATACGCCCTGATCAGCGGCCCACAGGGCGGCCCCTGGGAAATGCACTGGGCACTTGCCGGCCACCCTCCACCGCTCCTGATCACACCCGAGGGCGATACCTCCTACCTCGACGACGCCCTCGGTCCCCTCCTCGGCGTCGACGCCGGCCCACGAGTCAGCACCACCCGCGCACTGCCCGCAGGCAGCACCATCCTGCTCTACACCGACGGGCTCATCGAACGCCGTAGCGAACCCCTGTACCAAGGCCTGACCCGGCTGCGCCAGCACGCCACCGCACTGGCCCGCCATCCCCTGGAGAATCTGTGCGATCAACTCCTGGACAGCATGGCCGCCGAGTCCACCGACGACGTCGCACTGCTGGCCCTGCGGCTCCCCTCACCCGGCGCCACACCCGACAACCGCAACACCGGTGCTAACGGGACGGATATGGCTGACACCGCAGACCCACGTCACGCGCCTGACATTGCCCAGTAGGCCCCACCCAACGGTTCTAGGTGTGCCCGCGCGGCCTGCACCGCCTCCGGCGAGAAACAGGAAGATCGTTCATGGCCCGCACCATAAACCTGATCATGACCGCGCGGGTAGAGGCGTTCAGGTCGTGATGCCGTGGCTGATCGGGAGATGCAGCAGGATGCCCAGGGTGGTGTGGCGCAGCGCGTCACGGGCGCGAGCCCAGTCACGGGCCGCGGCGAAGGGCAGGGAGGTGATCGGGGTGGTGTGGCCATCGCAGACAACCGCCGCCCATTCGGCGTTGACCGCCAGGCGGACCGCCATCTCCGCCAGTCGCCGGCGGCGGTCGGCCGCCCCCGGGGCGTCGAGAGTGTCGCGCAGCACTTCACGTTGGGCCAGCCGACGGCAGGCGGGCGCGGCCTGCCGCCATACAACGGCCAGGACGGCGGGACTGGCCCCGGCGGGCGGACGGGTCAGCGCGGCCAGGATGTCGCGGGCGATGGCGGCCAGCTCGGCGGCCTCGCGCCGTTCATGGCCGGTGTCCGGGGCACCGACGTCACACATCACTAAGTGAGAATACTCCACCACATTGGGTGACTCCTGGGAGGGTGAGTGCCCCCCCGCCGGACATCGCCGCGTTCGGGGACTGTGCCGAGTCGTGTCGCACTGGCCCGCGAGGAGGATCGGATTCTGGCGGTGGCGGGCTGCGTTCGGTGTAGGCGTCTTGATCCCGAAGTTGATTCCAGCCCCAAAGTAGGGCTTGCGAGGGGTCCAGTCGGACCGCGGCCGATGGACACCGCGTGTGGGAGTCTGCGGACAGCACGCGAACGGCCGGCGGAGATAGCGGCTTGCGGACGGGCCACCGCTCCGGCGTTGCTCGACCAGGTCGGCGTGCTGATCGCGCAGGACACACCGCCGCATGTCGCGCTGGAGGTGTCGCAGGTGGACTTTTGTGACTCCTCGGGGATCAACGCCTTCGTCCGGCTGTGGAAACGCGCCGCCGCCGACGGCGGGTAACTGGTGCTGCTGCGTCCGCGTGCCTGGCTGGCCGAGTTGCTGGACAGGGTCGGACTGGACCGCCATCTGCGCATCTGCTCAGCATTACCTGCTGTTTCCGACGCCGCGCCTGAGCCTGATCCTGATCCGGTCTGACTCGGCGACCAAGACCAACCGTAAGCACCCCGGCAACCGGCAGTGCCACCAGCAGGGCCGCCCGCTCGCGGCCCACCAGAACCACAAGACCGCAACCCGTCTAACCCGCCCGTTCGCCTCAGCCCGAAGTACCGCCGTCACCCTCGCAGGGAGCGGAGCTGCGTCGGGCTGGCCCAGCACCGGACGTGGTTTCCTCGTGATCGCTGATCAGTCGGGGGTATCGTCCTGCGGCTGACTGGGCGCCGGGGAATCGGCACCGGGCTTGGGCGGCTCGACCTGGTCGACCGGCGCATCCAGTCGCGGCCGCAGTTTCTCGAACCGCTCCTGGGCTGCCGCAGCGTCGGGAAGCTCCAGCACCGCGGCGATCTGCGCCCAGTTCAAACCGGCCTCGTGCACGGCGGCGAGCAGATCGGCCTCCAGCCGGTCCATGTCCAGTCGCGCGGCCTGTAGCACCAGGAGGGCCGCGCCCAGGTCGGTGGGGTCCGGTGGTTGCTGCCCGTCGGCGTGCACAGCGCGGATCGCGGCGATCGTCTTGGCGACGGCGTCCACGTCCGGCAGCGGGTGATCGTGTTCCTGCCACAACAGGGCATCGACTCCCTTCCCGAAGCGGCGGGTCAGATGGGCGCGCGCGGCGTGCACCATCTCCGGTGACGGAATAGGAAGATCACCCATGCCCGCACCGTAAACCTGATCACCCCGGACGACCACGGGACGCACCACATAATTCAGGGAGTCAACAGGTTGATCGGGGGTTCGCACGACAAGCCCGGGTTGTGCTGCCTGTGTCTGTCTCCGGGCGCCCGCCCGCCGGTCCGGTCCCTTGTGCCAACTCCCGGACCGGCGTCACGGTCCGGCCAGCAGGCCGTGGCGGAGTTGTTGCAGGGTGGTGGCCAAGAGCCGGGAGACGTGCATCTGGGAGATGCCCAGTTGGGTGGCGATCTGTGTCTGGGTCTGGTTGCCGTAGAACCGCAGCAGCACGATGGTGCGTTCGCGTTCAGGCAGCCGGGCCAGTAGGGGGCGCAGTGCGTGCTCGTCGATGATGTCTTCCAGGTCTGGGTCGTCGGTGCCCATGTGTTCACCGACCGTGCCGGGGTCGGTGTCGGCGGGTCCACCGGCCGGTGCGTCCAGCGACAGCGGCCGGTAGCCTTCGGCGGCCAGCAGCGCCTCGACGGTCTCTTCCTGGTCGATGCCGATCCGGTCGGCGAGTTCGGTGGTGGTGGGCGAGCGGCCGAGTTCGGCGGTGAGGGCGGCGATGGCGCGCTGCAGCAGCGGCCGCAACTCCTGGAGGCGGCGCGGGACCCGCACCCCCCAGGTTTTGTCCCGGAAGTGGCGGCGGACCTCACCGAGCACGACCGAGTAGGCATACCCCCAGAAACGGATGCCCCGGGTCGGGTCGAACCGGTTGATGGCTTGGACCAGCCCCATGAACGCGACCTGCTCCAGATCTTCCAAGGGTTCGCCGCGGCCGGCATAGCGGCGCGCGATGCCCCGCACGAAGGTGGCGTTGAGCGTGATGATCTCCGTGCGCAGCTGCTCTCGGCGGGGATCGTCCGGCCCCAAGCGGTGAAGTTCCTCCAGCAGCGTATGGGTAGGTGCGTCTGCATCCTCGAACCGGTTGGCGGGCCACTCCGCCCTCGGAGCGGCCGCCGTGTGGTTCACCTGGTCGGTGGGCGTGGCGGTCATGGTGTCGTCCCGAGTCCTGCTGCTTGCGGTGAGGTCGTTGGGGTCGGTGTCGCGCAAGGCGGTGTCGCGCAAGGCGGTGTCGCGCAAGGCGGTGTCGTGGACGGCGGTGTCGTGGACGGCGGCGTCAGCCACGTCCGCGTCCGGACAGGTGATCGCGGACGCGATCCACCAGGCCGGCGCCGGGCGCCAGCAGCTTGTTCAGCGGCGGCGTGTTCGGCGCTGACGGGTGTGGCCGGGTGGGTGCGATGCGCTTGGCGGACTGCACCTGCTCTCCGAGCACCCGCAGCTCATCGCCGGTGGCCTTGTCGGTCAGCCGGGGGAACAGGTTGCCCTCCTCGTCCTGGACATGCGCGGAGACGTCGTCGATGAGCCGCCGCACCAGCGTGGTGAAGCTCTGGTGCTCGGTGTCGACCTGTTCGAGCTCCTTGAGGATTCGCTCGACCTCGGCGTGGTCGGAGATCTCCTTATCGGCCAGCTCCTCGCCGCCGGGCACGAACCGGCGCACCGCCGGATACAGATACATCTTCTCGGCGACCGAATGCCGCACCAGCTCGATGGTGACGTCATCGGTGATCCGCCGCCGCTCGGCCGGCTCGGTCGCGGCCGACAGTTCATCGAACATGTCCTCGACCTCACGATGCTCGTGGGTAAGAATTTTGATCACATCGCGTCCGTCGCCTGCCATGATCACTCCTCCTTCCCCGGCGCCAGTCCGATGCCTGCGCGGTGTATCGATGGCCAGGACCAGCCCACACGGCGGCACCCGATGGGCAAGGCGGCCGACCTGAGACACGTCCGGCGGCCTACCCCCGGCGGGCTGGATCACACACAAGCCGGTCGTAGATCGAGGTCGTCCACAGCCGTCGCGCCGCCATCCCAACAGCCTGCGGGCACCGATAGACCTGGGGATTCATGGGTAGGGGGCGTTTTGGGCCGCGTCCAACGAATGGAGGTGAGCACACATGCCAGGCAAGAAGATGGAGGGGAACGACGCTCAGCGGCGGGCGAAGGCTCGCGAGGCACGGGCCGACGGCTCGACGCCGAGTGCTGAGCACGTGACCACAGGTGCGTCCAAGCAGCCGCATACCAGGCCCAAGCATGAGCCGCACCATCACGCCGAGCGGCTGGAGGACATCCACAAGGGCAAGCAGCAGGAGAGTTCTCCCGAGCCCAAGCCCGGGTACGGCGTCCCCGGCTCCAAGCGACGCCGCGAGGACTGAGTCCGAATCGCACATCAGCACCGTTTCCTACCGGGGGTCCCGGCGGTTTCTGCGCGTTACTACGGTGGCCACCGCCGGGAATCCCCAGGTGACCGATGCGGCCGCTGGCATTAGCCATCAGGGCAATAGTATTCATTACGGCCTCGTGCCCCCGCTTGGAGTGGTCGCACTGAAGGCCCGCTGCCCTTGGCGTTTGAATTTTAGGCAGACGGCCGTTCGGGAATGTCTGCGTGTGGAGGGAAGGGATACCCGTCGATAGACGGGTGACATCGAGGGGGCGCTCATGAAACTCGTTGACCGGGAGATTGTCCGGGAGTTGGCGAAGTCCCCGGATCCTGAAGCTGCGCTGGTCTTTACTAACGGTGAGTGTGTCATCGTTTCTGTTGGAAGTGCCGTCCCCAACGCCGGAGTATTGATTGCCCGCCGTCACGAGATCGAGGCGGAACTCTTCGGGGGCGCCGTTTCCGAGGACAGGCTCGATGCGATTGCGCACCGCCTCGACAACAGGGCCAGAGACCTTGGCGCCTGAGGTCGGGCGACCGGCTCGTTCAACCTGGACGACGGCCGATCGGAGGCATCGCGGTGACTGGGATAAAGACGATCGGGGAACGAAAGCTGATGCTGGTGGCCCGTCCGGCTGCATCGATTCCCGGATCCGGGGAAGGCGAGGAGGACGAGGGGAAAGGGGGCGACGTCATGCCACGCCCAGGAAGTCACAAGTACGACATCAAGCGCGCGAAGATCCGCAAGCGGATGGAGAACGAGGGGTTCGCCGCCGACTCCGAGGCCGGCGAGCGCGCGAACGACGAGCTCCAGATGGACGAGAAGCGCAGACCCCGGCGTGCCAGTGAGCGGGGTGAGGGCCCGAAGGGGGAGCGGAAGGAATCGCGGTGAGCGATGCCGACGGCATCCGTGGGGCGGCGCTCCCGCTGGAGTACGAGGAGGATCTCGATCCGGTCCTGGACTGGATCGGGGACGCCCGTGCGCACGTCCTCCTCCGGGACATACAGGACGGGCAGCAGCGACTGGAGAAGACCGGCCACACCGCGCTGCCCGCTCAAGGCGGACGTTGCGAAGCCCTCACGATCGAGGCCCCACCGTCGGCGGGCACGTGACCGGGCCAATGATCGACGTCGCGGTGGTCGGGCAGATCGCCCGCGACCTCGTCCTTGTCGTCGATGATGTCCCGGGCCCAGGGGAGTCGGCGAACGTCCGGCGGCGCCGGGAGATGCTCGGCGGCAAGGGCGCGAACCAGGCGGTCGCTCTCGCGCAACTGGGCGTCCGGCCCGGTCTGGTCGGGGTCGCCGGGGACGACGCCGTCGGCGCGAGCCTGCTCGGTCAAGCACGGCGCGACGGGATCGACGTGTCGCACGTCGTCCGGCGCGAGGACGCGGAGACTGGCCTGATCGTGGACGTCGTCGACGGTTCGGGCCGGTGGCGCTACCTGGAGGACCTGCCGGAGCCCGTCCTGCTCACCGGCGCCGACGTCGCGGCGGCCGGACACCCCCTGCGTGAGGCCGCCTGGGTGAGCGTCCAGCTGCAGCAACCTCCGGAGGCGGTGCAGGCGGCGCTGGAACACGCGGCAGACGCGCGGGTCGCGCTGGATGGGGCGCCGTCGGGCGCGGACCGTGATGCGGTGCTGGCCACCGCCCATCTCGTTCGCGCCGACGCCCGGGAGGCAGAGATGCTGGCCGGGGACCGCCTCACCGACGCCGACGCGGCGGTGCGCCTGGGGGCGGACATCGTCCGGCGCGGCCCGTCGCTGGCGGCCCTGGCCATCGAGTCGGGGAACGTCTTCGTCTGGCGGGGCGGTCACCTGGTCCTGCCGCTGGAGAACACGCCGGTGGCCGACACGACCGGTGCCGGCGATGCCCTCACCGCCGCGCTGATCGCGTCTCTGGCCGGCGGTGACCACCCGGAACGCGCGGCCCGCCTCGCCGTCGCGGCGGCCGCCGACACCGTCGGCCGTCCCGGAGGCAGACCCGAGCTCGACCCGGCCGCGCTCCGCGCGCGGGCGGGCGTCCCGGAGTGACGGCCCAGTCCATCGCCGCGAACAGGCGCCCGGTGCCTTGGCGGGCCAGCCGTTCCAGGCCGGTGTGGGCGCCGTCGTGCGCGGTGGCTGGGCGTGACTCCACGCTTCACCTATACGAGGAGCAAGCCGCATGGTGATGGCGACAGAGCGACCAGGTCGGTCGGCTGATGCGGCTCAGCCTGGTCCACGCGGTGATAGGCGGCGCCGTTCGTACCAGGTGTCGCCCACGACCATCCCGTCGAGACCGTGTGTCTAGCTAAACTCCACCAGGTCCGACATCGTGTTGATGAAACTTGTGCCCTTGAAGTTCAAAGAGGTGTTGCCCAGTACGCCAAGGCCGTGCAGGTCGGCGAAGGCTGACAGCTCCGACCGCGGTCTTCCTCGGAGTGGCCAGCCACCGGCGTACCTGAAGGTCTTTTTTGTGGGTTGTCTCGATATGGCGGCGGGCGGCTGGGCGGCGGAACTTGGGTAACCGCCCTCCCGGCGCACGCCCGGCCGCTGTCGCCCGAGAGCGGTGGGCCGGAGAAGATCATCTCAGCGGTCTGACAGAAAGGGGATCAGGCGGAGGCGGCGAAGCCGTGGTGGCGGGCGTAGTCCTCCAATTGCGCGCGCAGCCGGCGGCGACCCCGGTGCAGCCGGGACATGACCGTCCCGATGGGGACCGCGATGATGTTCGCGATCTCCTTGTAGGAGAACCCCTCCACGTCAGCGAGATAGACGGGCATACGGAACTCCTCCGGCAGGTCGCCGAGGGCTTGTTTCACCTCCGAGTCGGGGAGGTGTTCGAGCGCGGTGGTCTCGGCCGATTTGAGTCCGCCGGGACTGTGCGATGCCGCTTCCGCCTGCTGCCAGTCCTCGATCGTCTCGCCCGTCGCCTCGGCGGGCCGCCGCTGCTTCTTGCGGTACTCGTTGATGAAGGTGTTGGTCAGGATGCGGTAGAGCCAGGCCCGCAGGTTGGTTCCTTCCTTGAACTGATGGAACGAGGCGTAGGCCTTGGCATAGGCCTCTTGGACGAGGTCCTCGGCGTCCGCGGAGTTGCGTGTCATCCGCAATGCCGCAGCGTAGAGTTGGTCGAGGTAGGGCAACGCGTCCCGTTCGAACCGCCTCCTGGCCCGGTCCGCGTCCGGGTCGGTCTTGTGCATCTGGTGCCTCGTCTCGGGTTTCGTCCCCGGCTCGCCGGACGGCGCGCCGAGGCGCCCGGCCGAGGCTCTGAGCCTCGGCGTTCATGTCGTCCTTCTTCGGGGCCGAAACGGACCGTATGCCCCAGATTCGGCGCATCTAACGATCGAGGCGCTGGTTGAGGGCTGAGACGAGGACTGGCCTGCGGGACGTGGGAGCCCGTCCCGTAGTGGATCCGGCCGCATACAGTGCCCGGCGTACCGGACCGACGAAGCTCAAGAAGCAGTCACCGGTTTGCAAGAGACGGCCTGTTCGGGACGGCGGGGGGTCGGGTGGGCAAGCGCAGTATCGTCACGCCCGCGGGCCCGCCTTGAGCGGGTGGTCGGAGTCGGGGAAGCCGCATACCCTTGCGGGAGAGCGGCTCACGGGGTCCGGTCGGCTTCTCCCAGCGCCGGCGCCTCGCTCGTCGGCACGGCGGTGTCGGGCTAAGACGAGGCCTCGATCATCTGCTGAAGGCCATTCGACGGATACGAACTCGGTCCATCAGCGGATACGGCATAGGCGTTGCCCCGTCTTGACGGTGACCGTCCGGGGTGCGGGCTGGCTGTGGATTCGGCCCGCATCCACCTGACCGGCCACGGCCGCCACTCACTTAGTGCGCTGGCGAGGCCCTCGTTCTTGAGGCCGACGACCGGGTGGCATCCCGCTGGTCAATCTCCTTCGCGGCTGTGTCGGCCCCCTCGGCGTTCACGGCGGCTCCTCGGCTCCTCGCGGACGTGGTCGCCCGCCGGTGATGGTCATGCGACGGGGCGGCGTTCCTTCAGGGTCCATTGGCTTCCGCTGCATCCTTGTGGAAGCGGTGGAAGTGGGTGGCCTGCCACGTCGGTGCTCCAGCGGTGGGAGTTGGGGCAGTCGCATTGGTAGAAGCCGCTTTCCGGTGCGCGTTCTCCGGGCTTGAAGCTGTCTCCGATATCAGCCATGCCGGTGCCTCTACCCGCGGCTTCCTCGCCGTAACGGGACCGTCCAGCGACCGTGCCCGGGGCCGGTCGAGCCTACCTAACCGGCCCCGGCCGCTTGAGATACGTCGGGCGTCAGGAGGTTTTGGTGATCTCCTTGCTGACGCCGCTGGGCCCGTCGTATTCCCGGTCGGGCATCGCCTGAAGCGCTTGCACGATGCCCTCTTCGGCGCCGTGCTGCTGCGCGTATTTGACGAGGTCGTCCTTGGACGCCGGGTAGTCAATCCCGGCCAAGGACTTCTGCACCTCGATGAACGACGGGTTGTCCGCCATGATCCCCCCTCAGTAGTGCTTGCGTCCTTCCCGTTGGTACCCCTGGCTCACCGACGAATCCGTGTCTTCTGAAGGCGAGTGGGGCTCGCTCGCTCGGGTACCAGGTGCCGTGTCGGTGGATCACCGCAGGTCATTGCCGCCTGCCGGCCCTACGGCGCGGCACGCGGTGTTCTCCCGGCCCGAGCGCGAACACCAGAGGGAGAGGTCTCATGGGAGACGAGAAGCGCGATGTGATCGAGGTTCTCAAGCACGATCACCGTGAAGTCGAGGAGATGTTCGACGAACTGTCGGCCGCGACGGACGCGGACGAGCGGCGGCGAATCATCGATGACGTCACCATCGAGCTGGTCCGGCACTCGATCGCCGAGGAGGCTTACCTGTATCCCGCGGTCCGCAAAGTCGTGCCGGACGGCGATCAGATCGCCGACAGGGAGATCTCCGAGCACGCCGAAGTGGAGCGGATCCTCAAGGAGCTCGAAAAGGCCGACGCCGCACACGAAAGCTTCAATACGCTGGTCAACCGGCTCATCGAGGACGTGTCCGCCCACGTCGAGGACGAGGAAGGGAATCTGTTTCCCAAGCTCGCCGAGCACGCCGATGCCGACCAGCTGCTGGAACTGGGCGACAAGGTCCAGTCCGCCAAGCGTGTGGCGCCGACCCGCCCGCACCCCTCGGCGCCGAACACGCCGCCGCTGAACAAGCTGCTGGCTCCCGGTGCCGGACTCGTCGACCGGGTCCGCGACCGCTTGTCCGGCCGCGGCAGCGACTGACCAGGCAAAGCTTCGAGTTCTTGTGGCCCCGCGGGTGAAGCGGACCTGAAAGTCGTCTCTCTTTCGGAGGCGGCGCCAGTGCTCCCGGCGCACATGCCTGGGTCCGGATCTCCTGGCGTGAGCCTTGGGACTGCTTTCAGGTCGAAGTCGCCGAGTGGGAGCTGGGGCGTAGGAGCAGGGGTGGCGGGTATCGCTGAGGGACCTGACCAGGGCCTACCGAGTTGGGGGACCGAGTATGGCCGTCAAGTATCAGGATCTTCTGGAGTAGGTCTCGGAGAAGACCGGGCTGGACTCAGGGGTTGCGCGAGCGGCCGCGGAGGCGACCGTGACCGTGCTGGCCCGCACGCTCGATGAACCCGACCGGGACCGCTTCATGGATGCGATGCCAGGTCAGCTGAAGGGACGCCTACCCGTCGAGGAGCAGGTGCGCAAGGGTGATGAGGCGGATTTCGTCCGCGCCGTCTCGCTGCTGGCGCATCGGCCGCCCGACGAGGCGCGGCTTCGGGTGCGGGCGGTCCTCGCCGCGCTGGCCGAACAGGAACCCGACCTGATCGCGGAGCTGGACGTGCCCGAACAGCTCCGCGAGATGTTCGCTCCTCCCGCGGTGGGCGGCGGTGTCACCGGCCCCGCCGGACAGGAGGCGCCGCTTACCCCCGAGGAGGTGGACGCCGCACTGGGTGCCCTCCCGGACTGGTCGGGCGATACCGGCGAACTACGGCGGACCCTCGTACTCCCACCCGGCAACCTCGACCGGGTGCTGCGCAGAATCGACCTGCTCCGCGAGGAGATGGGCCGCGGACCTGAAGTACGCCGCGGCGCCGACGGCGTCCAACTTGCCGTCCGCACCGCCTCCGTGGAAGCCGTCACCGCTCTGGACGTCGAACTCGCCTCCCGACTGGACGAGGCCATCGATGAAGCGGGCGCCGGAATGAGCTCCTGAGCCGTGCGGCGCGATCCGGGGGACGAGGTAGCTCCGCCAGCGTGCCGCATGGATCGGGAGCAGGCCGCGCTGACCGGACGACCTGAGCCTATTCTTTCCAAGTAGGTTGATCGCGAGGTCCAAGGGCCCGCTGAGCGGAAGCGGGCCTCACGGGCCGACTGTGGGCAGGACGTCATCGACCGTGCGGATATCGAGGGCGAGTGGGGCTGAGGAGGGCCGGTGCAGCGAGCGTGATCCGCATGTCGGGCATTCCGCGCCGCAGCGCCCGTAAGGCAGGGGGCGGTCAGCGGGTCGCCGAGGTGGAGCGCCCAGTCTGCCGACGCATGGACCGCTACGGCCACGACCTTTCCTGTGACGGGCAAACGACCATCTCCCGCACCTCGCACCGGGGGTCTGGGAAAGCACCAACGCGACGGTCGCCGCCATGTCCTCGGGGCGGTTGAGCTTGGCGTCCGCGCCGCCGGGGCGGGGCCGCTCCTCGGCCTGCTCGACGACGGGCACGGGCGCGTCCGGGCAGAGCCGGCTGCTGCTGCCGACGATGTCGATGTCGAGCAGGACGTCGCCGGCGACCACCAGCGGGCCGGTCATGGTCTCACCCCCAGGGCCTCGTCGACCACGCCGCACAGCAGGTGGATCGCGGCGAGGTGGATCTCCTGGACGGTCGCGGTGGCGGAGGCCCGCACGGTGATCGCGTCGTCGCACGCGCCGCCGAGGGCGTTGGGCCCCGGCCCGGTGACGGCCCACGCGGTGATGCCGAGCTGCCGGGCGCGGTGCGCCGCGGCGATCACGTTCGGGCTGCGGCCGCTGGTCGACAGGCACACCAGCACGTCGCCGGGCCGCCCGTGCGCCTGCACCTGCCGCGCGAACACGTTGACCGGGCCGTAGTCGTTGCCGATCGCGGTCACCGACGAGGTGTCGGCGTGCAGCGGGATCGCCGACAGCGGCCGCCGCTCGTCCTCGAACCGGCCGACGAGCTCGGCGGTCAGGTGCTGCGCCTCGGCGGCGCTGCCGCCGTTCCCGCACGCCAGCAGCCGCCCGCCGCCGCGCAGCACGCCGACGAGGTGGCGGCCCCACTCCTCGATCGCGGGGACGTGCTCGCGGAACCGCAGCGCGGCCTCGGCGAGGGCCTCCAGCCGCCGGTCCTGCGCGGTCGCGGTCCTGGTCCGCGCGGTGCCGGTGTGCGCGGCCGGGGCCGTCATGCCGCCACCTCGCTCAGCGCGGCGGCGTGCCGGTAGACCTCGGCGGTGCCTTCCGCGACGCGGGCCCACGAGTACCGGCCGCGCGCCCGGTCGCCGCCCGCCGCGCCCATCGCGGCACGCCCGGCCGGGTCGTCCAGCAGCGCCCGGACCGCCCCGGCGGCGGCCTCCGGGTCGCGCGGGGGGCCGAGCGTCCCGGTGACGCCGTCCACGACCGTGTCGAGGTGGCCGCCGACGGCGCTGGCCACCACGGGCACGCCGCAGGCCATCGCCTCCAGCGGCACCATGCCGAACGGCTCGTACCAGGGGAGGGTGAGCACCAGGCTCGCCGACCGCAGCAGGGCGGGAACCTCGTCGCGGCCGAGCCGCCCGAGGAACTCCACGCGGTCGGCGACGCCCGCGTCCCGCGCCACCCGGCGGAGCCGGCGCACCTCGGGCTCGCCGTCCAGGTCGCCGTGCGGCGGCCCGCCCGCGACGGCCAGTTCGGCGTCGGGGAGGTGGGCCAGGGCCCGGATGGCGGTGTCGACGCCCTTGCGCTCGACGAGCCGCGACAGCACCACGAGCCGGTGCCGGCCCGCGGCCGGGCCGGCGGGGCCGCCGCCGGGTGCGAACAGGCTCAGGTCGACGCCGCACGGCACCACCCGGACGTGGTCGCGGGGGACGCCCATCGCGCTCAGCTCGGCGATCTCGTCCGAGCAGGTCGCGATCACCGTGTCGGCGGCCCGCCCGATCGCGCGTTCCAGCCGGACGCGGGAGGCGGGGCTGGTGTCCTTGTCGCCCTGGTGGCGGCGCTTGACGGTGCCGAGCGCGTGGTAGGTCTGCACCACCGGCACCCGCCGCGGCCCCGCCGGCTGCGCGGCCTGGATCGCCGCGAGGCCGCTCATCCAGAAGTGGGCGTGCGCGACGTCGGGCGGGTCGGCGGCCCAGCGCTCCTCCAGGTAGCGCCCGAAGTCGTGCATCCACGGCAGCAGGTCGTCCTTGGCGATCCGCTCGGGCGGGCCCGCCGGGACGCGCTCGACGCTCACGCCGGGGGCGAACCGCACCCGGCCGGACGGGACGGGCGCGTCCCGCCGCGTGTAGACGGTGACGTAGTGCCCCTGCCTGCCGAGCTCGGCGGCCAGTTCCGCGACGAACACGTTCTGCCCGCCGCCGTCGGCTCCGCCCAGCCCCTTGTCCGCGGGGCCGCCCCTGGCGGCCAGCGGGCTGGCGTGCTCGGAGATCATGGCTATCCTCATCGCGTTACCTCCTGGAGAGTCCGCCGCCAGTCGCGAAGGAACCGGGTCAGGCCGTACCGCTTGGCGGCGTGGGCCCGCGCCTCCTTGCCCATCTGGCGGGCGCGCGGCGGGTCGGCGGCCAGGGTCCGCGCGGCGTCCGCCAGCGTGGCGACGCGCGTGGACAGCACCCCGGCCTCCGGCGGCACCGCCTCGGTCGCGGTCAGTGCGACTACGGCGCGGTGGCCGGATCATGAAAGATCGCATTGATTCCGAGCACACGCATATAAGCACCTTTCGGCGCAGCGTCAGGGGGTGCGGCGGCGTCCTCTTCGTAGACACCGGCCTTGCGGTTCAACGGGAACGAAATCCCCTATAGGTGTTTCGACACATTGCCGAGAACCGAGGGCCTAAACAACGAAGACTGACCCTTTTTCATCCGTCTGGGCGAGCGCCGATCACGGCATGATCGCGATGTGGGCGTTCGGTCGATGACGCAAAGAAACCCCTGGTAGACGGGTTGATCACCACAACCACCGCGTCCGGACCAGGGGCTCTGCATGCTGTTTTACCGTGCCGCCGTCGATTTGTCGCGTTCAACGCTGAACTACCTGGCGGGGCTGATCCGGCGGCGCCGCAAGACGATCGGGTCGGCCTGGCGGCTACTGAACCCCGGGCAGCAGGCTCTGCTGGTCATGGTCCACCTGCGCAAAGGGGACCCCCTCGCCCAACTCGGGGCCGGGTTCGCGGTGTCGACGAGCACGGCCTGGCGGTATGTCGAGGAGGCGGTGGCGCTGCTGTCGGCGCGGTCGCCGAAACTGACGGCGGCGTTGCGAAAGGCGACCAAGGACGGGCTGCACCTGCTGGTACTGGACGGGACGCTCATCGCGTGCGACCGGGTGCGGGCCGACCGGCCGTACTACTCGGCCAAGCACCGCTGCCATGGGATGAATGTGCAGGTCATCGCGGGTCCCGAAGGGACGATCCTGTGGACCTCGGGAGCGCTGCCCGGCCGCACCCACGACCTGACCGCCGCCCGCGTGTGGGGGATATTGCGCGAGTTGGACAAGGCCGGGGTCCTCACGCTGGCCGACAAGGGATATCAAGGCGCCGAGGCCCAGGTTGTCATCACCCCGTACAAGGGCCGGGACAAGCCCCTCTCCCAGAAACAGGCGAATCGCTCGCACGCCAAGCTCCGCGGACCCGGTGAACGCGCGAACGCCCAACTGAAGTCATGGAAGCTGCTCCGCAAGCTCCGCTGCAGCCCTGGCAAGGCCGGCCACCTCGTCAAGGCAATCGCAGTCCTACAGAACTACGAGGTCACCCGAGGATGAAAAGGGGTCACTGCAAAGTCGCCGGTAGACGAAGTGTCAGGTGATTCGCGCCCGAGGCACACGGTGCGGATGACGGCGGGCATGGCCGGGCTGCACCGGAACAAAACGGGCTCAGGGCTGGTGAGTGGGGAACAGGTCCAGCAGCTGGCGGCTGAGCCGCAAGAGTTCCTGTACGGATCCCAGAGGCCGGACACATCCGCCCCCGGGCCGAGACGGGGCCCCGCCACCGCGTCCTGTATCCGTTCGGCCTCGGCGAGTTTCTCCTCGTCCGGCGGCTCGGGGAGCATCCGCGTGAGATCGGCGATCCTGCGGAGGAGGGCAGCGTAGCCGCGCCGGAACTCTACGTCGATCTGCAGGCGTTCTTCGTCCGCGTCCGCAGCCAGACGCAAAGGTCCAGGCGATCGAGCGTGTGTACGACATCGCGTTCGAGCTTGTTCAACTGGCTGGGAGCAGACCATTGATCCGAGTCTTCGCGCCAGCGAAGCCGGTAGCCCCACCACATCGCGCGTGGATTGGCGCGCAGGCTCGTCTTACCTCGCTCGACCGAATACCGTGCCTGCTCTTGGACGGTGACCAGCCACGACTGGCGCTCATCCCAGACCGGCCCCCACTCGTCGGGCTCGACGACGTATTCGGCAAGTGCCTCCATGGCGTCGATCAGGGTGCCGCGCTTCCGCGATGGCGTACTCGCCTCGCCGCACGTACAGCGGGGGGAAGATCAAGACGTTCACTGCCAGTCCGATGGCAAGCCCGATCCCGACATCGCCGAGACGAGGCCAGACATAATCGACGACCTGGTGGCCCCCGAACAGCAGCGCGAACAGCGCGATGAACGCGACTTGCGGCGACTGGTCGCCGAGCCTGCGCCAGCCCGCGATCATCATCCCGACGAAGAGGACGACGGCGATCCCGAACGTGTTCGGTCCGATCAACAATCCGACGGGTATCGCGATGCCCGCACCGACGGCGAATCCGGCACCGTAGGCAAGGCTTTCTGTGAGGGACCACGCCACCGTCGGATACACGCCGAGCAGCGCCGCCAGTGGAGCGAAATAAGGCTGGGGGTGACCGACAAGGTATCTGGCCACCAGCCATGCGACGGAGGCCGCCACGACGGCCTTCAACGTCAGCTTGAGGCGCTCTCCCCGGTATCGGCGTCCGGCAACAGGTTTCAGACGGCTTCGCAGCCCCGGGAATCGCACCGAACACCGGTTCCCATTGACCGGCTTTCAAACCAGGTCGCCTGGCCCACGCCGCCTTCGAACCAGAAGGGTCACCGTGCCCCAGGGGTAGCCGACGAGTCGCGGGAGGCCGGTTCGCAGGCCGGACCTCAGCCGTTGGACGGAGGCGACAAAACCTTGAAGTCGTTCGGCTGTGGAGGTGCGGAACGGGTGGTGCCGGGTAGGCGCACCCGAGCGTCATGCCGATCCGCTCTCACAGAAGGGGTGAGCCTGGTGGCGTTCAACCCGCTCGAACACCGCGGTATCCCGCTGAACGACCAGCTGCGTAACTGGGGCCAGCTGGACGTCGCGCCCGTCGATCCCGACACCTCCGATCCCTACACCAAGTGCCGCATCATCGCGATGAACGGCATCGAGGTGGAGGCGATCATGTTCAGTCACCACTTCAACCGGGTCTGCCCGGATCTGGAGGTCAAGCAGCAGCTCGCGCAGGTCCGCAACATCGAGCAGCAGCAGCAGAAGGTCGTCAACTGGCTGCTGCCCGGCCAGGCGTCGGTGCTGGAGACCACGATCTCCTACGAGCAGGTCGCGGTCGACCTGACCGGCTGGGTCGCCCGGCAGGAGCCCGATCCCCACCTCAAGCAGGCCTACCAGTTCGGGCTGCTGGAGGACTTCGACCACCTGTACCGGTACGCCAACCTGTACGAGATGATCGAGCACCGCAAGGCCGAGAAGATCATCGATCAGCTCACCGAGGCGATTCCGGGACGGCCGACGCGGCTGCATCACCGCCACCCGATCGACAACGTCCGCGAGCCCTACGATCGGGAGGCGGCCGCGCCGATCTCGAGGCTGCACGCGCTGACGATCATGGCGGCCGAGCAGCAGACGATGAACTTTTACATGAACGTCGGCCCCATGTACATGGAGCCCATCGCCCGGCAGCTCTACCAGGAGATCGGGCTGGTCGAAGAGGAGCACGTCACCCACTACGAGTCGCTGGTGGACCCAGGGGAGACCTGGTGGGAACGGCTGGTCAACCACGAGTACAACGAGTGCTACCTGTACTACTCGTTCATGCAGACCGAGACCGACCCGCGCATCAAGGGCATCTGGGAACTGCACCTGAACATGGAGCTGGAGCACCTGCGCATCGCGTGCGACCTGATGCGCCGCCACGACGGCCGCGACCCCGAACAGGTCCTGGCGCCGTCGCTGCCCGAGCCGGTCACCTTCGAGCCGAACAAGCAACTCGTCCGCGAGCTGCTGGCCACCCAGATCGACTGGACGACGCTGGGCACCGGCTACGTCCAGGAGGCCCACCGCCGGTTCGAGGAGTACCAGGACAAGATCAACGCCGAGCGGCCGCCCAGCGACCAGGTCATGGAGGACCACCAGCACAAGTTCGGCGAGGAGTACCGGCTGGAGACCGAGGGGCCGCACCCCGTCCCGAGCATGCGCCAGAACCGCTACCAGTAGCGGACCGATCGACGAAGCGAGGGAAACCTGTGAGCACCAAGACGACGGACGTCTCGTCCACGACCGACCTGGTCGACCTGCTGAAGGCGCAGCACGGCCGGATCCGGGACCTGTTCGACGAGGTGATGCACTCCGAAGGGCGGGAGCGCAAGGAGGCGTTCCGGGCGCTGGTCCGGCTGCTGGCCGTGCACGAGACCGCCGAGGAGGAGATCGTCCACCCGGTGGCCCGGAGACTGCCCGGCGGCGACGGGATCGTGGACGACCGCCTGGCCGAAGAGCGCGAGGCCAAGGAACTGCTGTCCGAGCTGGACGGCATGGACACCGACGACCCCGCGTTCCTGAAGTCGATCGACAAGCTCCGCATCGACGTGCTGACCCACGCCCGCGCCGAGGAGCGCTACGAGTTCGACCGGCTGGCCGGCCAGTTCAGCCCGGTTCAGCTCAAGGGCTTCGCCGCCGCCGTCCGCGCCGCCGAGGCGACCGCCCCCACCCACCCTCATCCCGGGACCGAGAGCGCCACCAAGAATCTGCTCGCCGGCCCGCCCGCCGCGATGATGGACCGCGTCCGCGACATGATCCGCGACGCCCGCGACAAGGGCTGACCACACCGGCGGCCCGGCCGGGTGATGCGGAGAGCACTGTGATGCCCGTCTGGTCGATGTCTGTTCACCCGCCACGTCGCCATCCAGCAGGGAGTGCCGGCCGTAGTCGACAAGCCTCAGAAGCGCGAATGGCCTTCAACGGCTCGGGTAGGCGGCGTATATGAAAGCCGAAATTCTTGTCAAAGAGGTCGAGGAGGTGCGGAGCCGCTCGGGCAACACCCGGTACGTCGTCCGGGACGACGATGGTGCGGAGTACACGACCTTCCGCCCGCAGATAGGACGGGAGGCCCACAGGTACGAGGGCCATCGCGCCCAGATCAGCTACCACGAAGAAGACCGCGGCGGCTTCCACAACGTCTATCTCGACAGGATCGCGCCGGCCGCTTCCGAAGCCGCCGAGGAGCACGCCGAGCACCATCACGAAAAGAACCCGGACGAGGTCGGCTGGGACACCGCCGTCGAGGCCGCGACCTGGCTCCTGGGCAAGCCCGAGGCGGACAAGGCCGTACCGCCAAAGCGCCTTTACGACAAGCTTCGCCCCTTCAAGGACCTTGTAGCCGATGACATCCGTGAAGGCGCTGACGAGAACGAGCATCCCCGGGAACAGTAGCCCCGCCACTCAGCGGAATTAAGAGTCGCCGTGTCCGGCGTAGGGCGCAGCTAGGCGGGTGACACGGGTCTGCATGGTCAACCAGACCCGTCCCACCACCGGCTCCCCCTCGCCTTCCCTCCGCTCCAAACCGGCAATTTCCCAGGTCAGCATGACCGGGATGATCCTGAGTGCGGTCCCGCGGTGATGGACAGTGATCGGTTCGCTGATGGGACCGATGTGCCGCACGAGCACCGTCGGGGAGGGGTGCCCGGGCAGCCCCAGCAGGTCGCCGACCAGCACATCTCCGGCGGCCACCTGGTTCACGGTGACCGAAGGTCGAGATGCGGGATTGGTCATCGTGCCGGACGCTCCCCGGCCGCGGCAGCGGCAAACCCACCACGTCTACCGCCTTTGGGCCCGGCGGCACCTGCCGAAGCGACTAGGGACACTCGCCAAGTGACAGACGTTTCCCGAAGAGGCCGAGGTGGTGTACCTGCCACGCAACCCTTTCTGAACGGCGCGTTGAGATCGCGAATGTTCGGTGAGATCGCGGGCACTGGCCAACGAGCCGCTGGCCGCGGCGTCATTGCTCCGGTCGGCGTGGAGGTGCGCCAGACGTAGGAGAGGACCTTGCGTTACATCTCATTCCATGGGCAGACCGACAGCGACCAGGCCACCGATCCCGTTGAGCTCGGACCCGTCGGTGGTCAGCCGGCCGCGCATGGGCTCGGCGCAGAGAGCTGTCCGAAGGTGCCGCACGGTCTGCGTGGCCGTTCAGCCACCGACGAGAAACCGGATGGTCACGACGGGAGATCATCCTGACCGCAGGCCGTCGCGTGCCTCGGGTGCTTCGGCGATGAGCACGTCCCCACCGGGCCCGGAGCTGATCTAGGCCTGTTGTGCTGCCTACTGCCCTTCCGCGGCGGCCTGCTCGAGGTCCTGGTCCGACAGCATTCGCTCGTCGGCGTCAGTGGTGGGTTCGGTGCTCGGGGTGAAGCGTAGGCCGTCCATGTAGGGCGTGGGCTGGCCGCGGCGGACGTCGAGGAACTCCTTGGCGTAGTAGCGGCGGGCCTCCTCGACGGTCTTGTCGCCGGTCACGATGTCGTGCACCAGGTTTAGCGCCAGGAAGTTGGCCTGTTCGTCATGGCAGCGGGCGGACAGTTCCCCCGCCGTACGCTCGGCGATCACGCTGCCGTCGAACTCGGCGATTGCGGTGAACTTCTCTGGTGGAACCCGGTAGTCGAGAACCGACAGCACCGAGTCGATGTGGGGTACGGGGAACTGGTGCTCATGGAAGGTCCGGGACGCCTCCACCCGCTTCCATGGGCCGGGCTGGTGCCAGATAAGCAATGATTCGGCCGCTTCGTCCGGCTCACCGTAGGTGTCGAGGACGATCTGTGCCGCTTCCCGCGAATCCTCGGGCCAGTCGTCGATGATCGCGGTCGCGTCTTGGGTCTTCATCGTCTTCTCCTCTTGGTGAACTCCATCGCGGCTGCCAGAGCATCTCTGTCCTTCAGCGGATCGGCTCTTCAGCGGATTGGCGGTTGCGGATGCCCGGCACGCGTAGGGCCAGTGGTTCCCGGGCCAGAAGAGTTCAGTCCTGCCCCTGGCCGCTGATCTCGTCCCTCGCCTGCTCCGTGCGGCTGCAACCACATAACCGGCCGGGGCGCCCTCCGACTGACTCCAGTGGAGCAACCGGTCGTCCGGCGGGGGAAACCGCCAAGCCCACGTAGGACATTGAGATCCCCATGCTGGTCACCGACGGGCTCGCGGCCTTGGGACGGGCTTGTTCGCTGCCGGTAGTGGACCGGCGTTGGTGTGGGCGGAGGCTGCAGGGTTGGGCACGTGCCGTCTCTCGACTTCGCGATGTGCTCGGGAGGGAAGTGGTACCGGCCGTTTGACCGGCGTGCAGCGGGGAAGTTGCGCCTCCGATGTGTGGCTGCCCGGGGCGTGACGTCCTCACCGGGCTCGGTGTTCGGGATCGACTCGGAGGAGAGCAGGAATGGCCGACAGGGTCGCCGAGATCTGGGGGGCGCGGACGCCGTATGGCGCGGGGGAGCCGTGGCCCGTCCGCGTTGACCAGTACCTCGAAGAGGGGGTTTCCGAGGACGAGGTCGAGTGGGTCCAGTCGGCCTGTGTGCTGTGCTCGAACGGTTGCGGCATGGACATCGGTGTTCACGGGGGCCGTATGGTCGGTGTGCGGGGACGCGGCACGGACCGTGCCAACCACGGCCGGCTCGGGCCCAAGGGCCTGTTCGGGTGGCAGGCCGGTAGCTCACCAGACCGGCTGACGCACCCGCTGGTGCGGCGGGACGGAGAGTTGCGTCCGGCGAGCTGGGACGAGGCGATGGGCCTGGTCGTCGACCGCACGCGGGAGGTCCTGGACGAGCGAGGTCCGCTCGGGATGGGGTTCTACAACTCCGGGCAGCTGTTCCTGGAGGACTACTACACGCTTTCGCTGATCGTCCGGGCGGGTATCGGGACACCGCACCTGGACGGGAACACACGGCTGTGCACGGCAACCGCCGATTTCGCATTGAAGGAGACCTTCGGCACCGACGGCGATCCCGGCTCGATGGCCGACTTCGACGAATGCGACACGATCTTCGCCATCGGCCACAACATCGCCGAGACGCACACCGTCCTGTGGACCCGGATCCTCGACCGGCTCCAGGGCCCCGACCGGCCGCGGCTGGTGGTGGTCGATCCGCGCCGGACGAAGGTCGCCCAAGAGGCGGATGTCCACCTGCCGATCCGCAGCGGCACGAACCTGGCGCTGCTGAACGGGATCCAGCACGAACTGCTGGCCAACGGCTGGGTCGACCGGGACTTCATCGAGAACCACACGACCGGTATCAGCGGGCTCGAAGGGGTCGTGAAGCAGTATCCGCCCGAGCGTGCCGCCGAGATATGCGGTGTCCCCGCAGACGACATCCGGGAAGCGGCCCGGGTCATCGGCACCGGTCGGCGTCTGGTCTCCACGTGTTTGCAGGGCGTGTACCAGTCGCACCAGGCGACCGCGTCCGCCTGCCAGGTCAACAACGTCAACCTGCTGCGCGGGATGATCGGCAGGCCCGGCTGCACGGTCTTCCAGATGAACGGTCAGCCGACCGCGCAGAACACCCGGGAGACCGGCGCCAACGGCGATCTGGCCGGGATGCGCAATTGGCAGAATCCCGAGCACGTCCAGGAACTCGCCCGGATCTGGAACGTCGACGACATCCAGATCCCGAGCTGGGCGCCGCCCACGCACGTCATGCAGATGTTCCGGTATGCCGAAGAGGGTTCGATCCGCTTCCTGTGGATCGTCGGAACCAATCCGGCTGTCTCCTTGCCGGAGCTGCACCGGATCCGCTCGATCCTGAAGCAGGAACGGCTGTTCGTCGTGGTCAGCGACGCGTTCTTGACCGAGACGGCCGAGTTCGCCGATGTCGTCCTGCCCGCCGCGATGTGGGGGGAGAAGACCGGCACCTACACCAACCACGACCGGACGGTGCATCTGTCGGACAAGGCCGTCCAGCCGCCAGGCGAGGCCCGCGCGGACATGGAGGTCTTCCTGGACTACGCGCGCCGCCTGGAGTTGACCGACAAGGACGGCGCACCGTTGCTGAAGTGGCGCACACCCGAAGAATGCTTCGATGCGTTCAAGGAGATGACCCGTGGCCGTCCCTGCGACTACACAGGTCTGTCCTACGACAAACTCCGCGGCGGCAGCGGCATCCCTTGGCCGTGCAACGACAAAGCTCCCGAAGGCACCGAACGCCTCTACACCGACCACCAGTTCAACACCAGTAGCGACTTCTGTGAAGACTACGGCCACGCCATGCTCACCGGCGCCGCCTACGAGTACAAAGACCACGCGGCGATGACGACGGCCGGCCGTGCCGTCCTCAAGACAGCGCATTACCTACCGCCGCATGAGCCGCCCGGCGACGAGTACCCGTTCCTGCTGAACACCGGACGCTCGGTCTACCACTGGCACACCCGCACCAAGACCGGGCGGGCCCGCCAACTCGATGCCGCCGCTCCCGACGTGTGGACCGAGATCTCACCGGCGGACGCCCAGAGACTCGACATCGCCGAAGGCGACCTGGTACGGATCCGGTCACCCCGGGGCCAGGTCGAGGCCAGGGCGCGCGTCAGCGGGATCCGCGACGGCGTCGTCTTCCTCCCGTTCCACTACGGTCACTGGGACCGCGACCAAGCCGCCGAGCCCGATGGACGGCCGCGCGCAGCGAACGACCTGACGATCACCGACTGGGACCCGGTCTCCAAACAGCCGGTGTTCAAAACGGCCGCCGTACGGGTCGAGAAGATCGCAGATGGCGGTGGTGAGCCATCCCCCGCGCCGACTACCGCGGGAGCCGAGCCACCACCCGGAGCAGGCCCGGCGACCACCGGCGGCCACGGCGTCACCGAGACCTTCAAGGACGGCGTGTCATGAAGCTCGACAAGGCGATCGAGCAGGTCCAGGACGCCGAGGCCGATCTCGCCAAAGAGCTGCGCAGCCTCGCAGACAGGCACGCGGTCGAGCACGACCTCTACCACCTCGGCCTCACCCTCGCCCAGCAGTGCGCCGAGCATGTCGAGAGCCTCGCCCCGTTCGCCGACCGGTACGGAGCCTCCGGCCAGAAGGTCGCCGGACCCCCCGGGCTCCTGGACCCCATCCGGAAAGCCAGCGCCCGGATGGCCGACCGCTCCGAGCCGGTCGGCATGCTGCTGCTCCGCGACCTGCGCAACCTCTACCTCGGCGCGCAAGAAGCAGAGATCGCCTGGGTGATCCTCGTCCAGGCCGCTCAAGCCGCCCGCGACCGCGACCTTCTCAACCTCGCCAGCACATGCCGCGAGACCGCTGAAACACGCGGAAAATGGCTCCGCACCCGCATCAAGGTCACCGCCCCACAAGTCCTCGTAAGCGGTTAACAACCTGGAGGGCGACATTTGCCACGACGTGTGAATCGCGGCCTGTTTGGTGCGAGGCCATAGGGGAAACCTGGTCCCAGCCAGCGAGTGGGCCAAGTTTCGCCGCAGATTCCAGGAGGTTGTCGTACGTGGAGCACGACCGGAAAGAACCAGCCACGGATTCGCAGGCCCTCTCGGAGCCCACGCCGCCCTACCCCAAGCAGCGGCAGGAGCCTCCCGGCATCGAGCAGCAGGTCGAACCCAGCCCTGGTCTTTCACGAAGCCTGGCTGTTGAGTGGCGCGCCTAAACAGAAAAATGCTCCTGAACTGGGATGATGTGGAGTGTCGAAGTCCGTATCAGTCCAGTTCAAGGAGCACTTTCTACGTGA